>CAZIFL010000009.1:0-79844 GCA_964539095.1 uncultured Synergistaceae bacterium | reverse complement strand
CTCTTGAGGTATACTATCATCAAGTAAATGTTCGCCCGGAAATAAGAGTTCCGAAAGACTCTTTCCGGCACAAAGGAGGAATACCATGGCGGTCCCCCAGGCGTTGCGCTGTGTGCTCTGCGGCAAGGAATATTCTCCCCGGGAAGTGCAGTACACCTGCCCCTCCTGCGGTATAGACGGAACCCTTGATGTCCTTTACGATATGGAGAAGCTCCGTAAAAAGATCTCCCCCGAATCCTTTGCTTCGGGACCGCCCAACCTCTGGCGGTATAGGGAGATTCTTCCTGTGGAGCGAGAAGAATCCTATCTTTCTCTTTCGGCGGGGAACACCCCTCTCTACAGCCTCCCCGCCCTCGCCTCGGAGCTGGGAATTCGCGAACTCTGGGTCAAAGATGATGGCAGAAATCCCACTGCCTCCCTCAAGGATCGGGCCAGCGCTGTGGGGGTGGCCAAGGCTCTGGATTTCAAACAGACCGCCATTGCCTGTGCCTCCACGGGGAACGCCGCAAGCTCCCTTGCGGGATTCGCCGCCGTGGCAGGGCTTCCTGCCTATATCTTCGTCCCCCAGAAGGCCCCCGCTGCCAAGGTAGCCCAGCTTCTCGTCTATGGGGCTCGGGTGGTGCTGGTGGAGGGAAACTACGAAGCCGCCTTTCACCTCGCTACAGAGGCCATCAATCACTATGGATGGTACAACCGCAACTGTGCCATCAATCCCTATCTGGTGGAGGGAAAGAAGACCTGCGGTCTGGAGATCGCTGAAGAACTCTCCTGGAACGTGCCGGATCGGGTAATCATCTCTGTGGGGGATGGGTGCTGCATCGGCGGTATCTACAAGGCCTTCCGGGATCTTTTGGATCTGGGGCTCACCGAGAGAATGCCGAAAATCACCGGAGTACAGTCGGAGAACTGCGCTCCTCTGGCGAAGGCCATCCGCGAAGGATCTTCCAGCGTAACTTTCGTTGAGGGGGGAACCGTGGCAGACAGCATAGATGTGGGGGCCCCCCGAAACTGGGCCAAGGCCCTCCGGGCGGTGCGGGAGAGCCAGGGTTCCATGATCACCGTATCGGACGAAGCCATTATCCAGGCCATCCCCTCCCTGGCTCGCAAGAGTGGGGTCTTTGCGGAGCCTGCGGGGTCTGCCGCCTTTGCAGGGCTTCTTGAAATGGCGAACCGGGGTTTGCTCGATTCTGGGGAGCGGGTGGCGGTGGTGATCACCGGAAACGGTCTCAAGGATATCGAAAGTGCCCGCAAATCCGTGGGAGAACCTCTTCGGGTAGCTCCAGATCTCAAGGATCTGCAGCGAAAGCTTTCGGAGCTTTCCCCCTGATATCCTGCATGGCAAATCAGTCGAATATGGTAGCTTGAAAAGCGAAAAGCTTTCCGGAGCCTTGCGCTGTATCAGCGGAGGCTTCCCATTATATGCTCAAGGAGGAACACAATGATCGATCTCACGATTCACGAAGAAGCCCTTGCCCGAACCGTAGAACGGGCAAAAGAGCGGAATATCCTGCTCCCTACCTTTGCGGAAATGAAACACCCTGAAACCCTTCCGGAAGAAGTTAAAGAGCGTCTTGGAGATGCGGGATTGTGGGATATCAATCCGGTAAATCTCTTTCGGGTGACCTGGAAGAACGAGCCCACCTCCTCGGGAGGGGCTTTCGGAGGGGTAAATGCCCTGGAAATTCCTTCGGAACTCACCGGTGTCCCCGCCCGTATCGTAGGGCTTGTGGGAAAGTGGTTTCCCACCGGGGCCCATAAAGTAGGGGCCTCCTACGCCTGCCTGGTTCCCCGGCTCATCACCGGGCAGTTCGACCCCACCGCAAATAAGGCGGTATGGCCCTCCACGGGGAACTACTGCCGGGGCGGCGCTTACGATGCGGCCCTTCTGGGCTGCGAATCCGTGGCCATCCTTCCCGAAGGCATGAGCCGGGAGCGTTTCGACTGGCTCGCCACCGTGGCGGGAGAGGTCATCCCCACCCCGGGGAGCGAGAGCAACGTGAAGGAGATCTTCGACAAGACCTGGGAGCTTCGCCGTGAGCGGGATGACGTGGTAATCTTTAACCAGTTCGAGGAGTTCGGCAACCATCTCTGGCATTACGAGGTTACCGGCTCCGCCATGGAGGAGGCCTTCCAGTCCCTTCGGGGGAAGAAAGACCGTTTTGCCGGAGTGGTGCTCACCTCGGGCTCCGGAGGAACCCTTGCCTCCGCAGACTACGTTAAGGAGCGCTACCCCGGAGCGAAGCTCGCGGTGGGGGAGGCTCTGCAGTGTCCCACCCTCCTCTCCAACGGCTACGGTGCTCACCGTATCGAAGGCATTGGAGACAAGCACGTTCCCTGGATTCATAACGTACGCAACACCGATATGATCGTCGCCATTGATGATGATGACTGCATGCGGCTTTTGCGGCTCTTCAACGAGCCCGCAGGGCGGGAGTACCTCAAAAAACAGGGTGTCTCCCCCGCCCTGGTGGATCAGCTGGATCTTCTCGGTATCTCCGGCATCGGCAATCTTATCGGAGCCATTAAGTTTGCCAAGTACTACCAGCTCACCGAAAATGACGTGGTCTTTACAGTCTTTACCGACTCCATGGAGCTTTACAGCTCTCGCATAGAGGAGCTTCAGGGGGAGCACGGCCCCTACACCGAAGTTCAGAGTGCCGTGGATTTCCGGGGTTCCCTGCAGAAGCTCACCCTGGATTGGATGGAGGAACTGCGCTTCTACGATAAAAAACGTATTCACGACCTCAAGTACTATACCTGGATCGAACAGCAGGGGCGCTCTCTCGAAGAATTGAACGCTCAGTGGTACGATTGGGAGAGCTACTGGGGAGAGATCCACCGCATGGCCCCCAAGATTGATGCACTCATTCGGGAGTTTAACAAACGAGTTAAAGACTAGTGGATCATTCCTGCTTATATTATGATCCTGAATGAGCGGAGGCTCCCATTCCAAGGCACAATATAATGTGGAACAACCCACTAGTTCAAAGATAAAGGGAGGGGCAGATATGCAGTCAGCAGAGGCTACACGGATTCTTGAGAAGGCCCGGGAGTATCTTCCTGATATGACCCGGTTTCTTCGGGATATGATCGCCATAAAGAGTGAAAGCTGCGAAGAAGAGGGAGTGATCCGCCGCATCGAACAGGAGATGCGTGCGGTGGGGTTCGATGAAGTTACCATCGATCCCATGGGAAATATCCTGGGGTGGATCGGTTCGGGGGAGAAGATCATCGCCTTCGACGCCCACATCGACACCGTGGGGGTGGGGAACCGGGATAACTGGAACTTTGACCCCTACGAAGGTTTTGAGGATGACGAGTGCATCGGCGGCCGGGGAGCCTCGGATCAAGAGGGAGGCATGGCCTCCATGGTCTACGGTGCCAAGATCATGAAAGAGCTGGGACTCATCCCCGAAGGAACCCGGATCCTCTTCACTGGCACCGTTCAGGAAGAGGACTGCGACGGCCTCTGCTGGCAGTATCTCGTGAAGGAGATGAACATCCGGCCAGAGTTTGTGGTGAGCACGGAACCCACCTCCTGCAACATCTACCGGGGGCAGCGGGGGCGCATGGAGATCAAGGTCTCCGTATCGGGGATCTCCTGCCACGGCTCCGCTCCGGAGCGTGGCGATAACGCCATCTACAAAATGGCCCCCATTCTGCTGGATCTCCAGAAGCTTCACGAAAGGCTCAAGGATCATGACTTCCTCGGCAAGGGGAGCTTGGCGGTGTCGGAGATCTTCTTCTCCTCCCCCTCCCGCTGCGCCGTGGCGGATGGCTGCAGCATCTCCATCGACCGGCGCCTCACCTTTGGAGAGACCGCCGAATCCGCTCTGGGAGAGATCCGGAACCTTCCCTCGGTGCAGGCCGCCAAGGCGGAAGTGACCATGTACGATTATGCCCGTCCCTCCTGGCGGGGGCTGGTCTACCCCACAGAAGCGTACTTCCCCACCTGGCTCATTGAAGAGGGGCATCCCGTAACCCAGGCCCTTACCGGGGCCTACAAGAATCTCTTCCAGAAGGAGCCGTTGGTGGATAAGTGGACCTTCTCCACCAACGGCGTGGCCATCATGGGGCGTTTTGGCATCCCCTGCATCGGCTTCGGTCCGGGACATGAAGATCAGGCCCACGCCCCCAACGAAAAAACCTGGAAGGAAGAGCTGCTGCAGTGTGCCGCCCTCTACGCGGCGATCCCCCGCAGTTACTGCAAAAAGTAGTGGGAACCCAAGGCCTGTCTGTTGGACCTTGTTAAAACGTTAAAAAGACAATCTTGACAGCAACAATTCATAAAGGAGAGTGAAAGGTTATGCAGTCATTGTTTAGAGGAAAGCATTTCATTACGCTTCAGGAGTGGAGTAACGAAGAGATTGAGACCCTGCTTCACGTATCCTGGGATCTGAAGCGGCGCTTTGCCATGGATGAGCCCTCTCCGCTGCTCCCCTATAAGACGGTGTTTCTCATGTTCTTCGAGCAGTCCACCCGTACCAGAAACTCCATGGAGGCGGGGATCACCCAGCTTGGAGGGCATGCCCACTACCTGGATACCAGCACCATGCAGATCTCCCACGGCGAGGTGCCCAAGGATACCGCGGTGATTCTCTCTCGGTTCGGCCATGCCATCGCCTGCCGCAACTGTTTCTGGAAGCAGGGAAATGCCTATCTGCGGAGCATGGCGGAGCACTCCCGGGTTCCCATCATCAATATGCAGGATGACCTCTACCACCCCCTTCAGGCCATTGCGGATCTCATGACCATTCGGGAAAAGCGCGGCAGTAATCTGAAAAACCTTAAGGTCTCGGTGATCTGGGCCTATGCTACATCGCATAAAAAACCCATCTCGGTTCCTCTCAGCCAGGCGCTGCTCTTCCCCCGGTTTGGCATGGATGTCACCCTGGCCTACCCCGAGGGGTGGGATCTGCCGGATTGGGTTATTGAACAGGCCCGGAAGAGCGCCGAGGCCTCGGGAGGCACCTTTACCATCACCCACGATCAGGAAGAAGCCTACCGGGGAGCGGATGTGGTGATTCCCAAAAACTGGGGAAGCTGGGTGCGCAACGAGAGCACCGATGTTGTTGACAGCGCCCTCGAAGCTGCCAGGGACTGGAAGTGCACCGAAAAGAGAATGGCTCTGACAGATCCCAGATGTATCTACATGCACGCCCTCCCCGCAGACCGGGGGAACGAGGTGGAGGATGCGGTTATTGACGGCCCCAAGTCGGTTATCTTCGACGAGGCCGAAAATCGTCTCCATACCGCCAAGGCGGTGATGGCTCTCACTATGGGGGGCAGGTAGGTACCAAAAACATCTGATGGAAAGCGGAGAATCTTTTGGTATCTCTCATGCGGGATTCTCCGCTTTCTGCTTTGTATAACAATGCCATGACGTAAAGGGGGAATGTCTCATGGAGTGGTTGTTCCCGAAAACCGTGGATGAAGTGGTGGGAGTGCTCGGGAAAGAGAATGTGGTGCTCTCCGGAGGAGGCACCATGCTCCTTCGAGGAAAACTTCGGGAGAATACCACCATGGTGGATCTTTCAGGGATAGAGTCGTTGCAACAGATCGTAATGGAGGGAGGGGTGATCTCTCTCGGAGGAGGCGTAACCTACGCCGAAGCGGCCCGGCGTCTCGCAGAGAGTGACCCTGAGCATATTCTTGCTCAGGCTCTGGGAAGGGCTGCCGCCACGCCTCTGCGCAACCGGATTACCTTGGGAGGCAGTGTGATGGCCCAGCCCTTCTGGTCGGACCTTCTGGGGCCCCTTACGGCTCTGGGGGCGGAGCTTCGGCTGGAGGGAAAGAACTCCGGATTCTGTGAGATGGCGGAGTTTATGCGCTCCCCGGAGCTGCGTTCGGGAAATCTCGTGCACTCTCTTCGCTTCCCCTCGGCCTCCTGGAGAACCTGGTACCATCGTGAGACCCGGACTAGTTTTGACTATCCCGCCTTTACCTTTTCCATGCTCTGCAACCAGGAGGGGGGGCGCGTGAAAGATCTTCGGGTGGTGCTCACGGGAACCTCCAAAAAGGTGGAGCGTCTCCTGAAAGTGGAGGAGCGTTTCCAGGGGCGTGATGTGGAAGAGCGCGATTTTCAGAACCTGGAAGAATTTGTGCCGGAGACCTTTGTGGATCGCCCTCACGGATCCGCATCCTACCTGCGCTCTATGGCCACAGTAGCCCTGGAGCGGGGGTTGCGCAAACTCATGGGAGGTGATGCCGGATGAGAGGATCCTTTATTGTAAACGGTGTCGTTCGGGAGTGGGAGTTCCCCGAGGATATGCGTCTTCTCGACCTGCTGCGGCGAGAGGGGTATGCGGAAGTTAAATGCGGTTGCCGGGAGGGGATGTGTGGCTCTTGTTGCGTCCTCCTGGAAGAGAAAATTGTCAACTCCTGCCAGATCCTGGCGGCCACAGTGATGGAAAGGGACATCCGTACCGTGGAGGCGCTCTCCGAGGGGGAGGAGCCTCATCCTCTTATAACGGCCTTTGCAGAGGCAGGAGCGGTGCAGTGCGGTTTCTGTACCCCCGGCATGGTTCTTGCGGCCTACTGCCTTCTCAAGGAAAATCCCGATCCCTCGGAGGAGGAGATTAAACGTGCGCTGGACGGCAACTACTGCCGTTGCACGGGGTACGTAAAGATTATCGATGCGGTCCAGCGGGGGGGCCGGAAGATGCGGGAAAAGGAGGTGCGGGAATGAAGGAGTTCCGGCAGGTAGGACGTTCGGTTACGAAAACCGACGCCCAGGGGCTTGCCCTGGGACGGGCGAAATTTACGGACGATCTTCTGGAGGGGGATGAACTCTTCTGCCGTATTCTGGAATCCCCCCACGCCCACGCAGAGATTCTCTCGTTTGATGCCTCCCAGGCGGAGGCTCTGCCGGGGGTTGTGGCGGTCTTTCATGCAGGGAACGTCCCCCGGATTCTCTATACCAGTGCGGGGCAGGGGAACCCTGAGCCCTCTCCCTACGACATGGTGCTCTTCGACAACCGGGTTCGTTTCGTGGGAGACCGGGTAGCCCTCGTGGTGGCAGAGACCGAAGATATTGCCCGGGAAGCATGTGCGAAAATCCAGGTGGAGTACAAAGAGCTTCCGGCGAACTTCCGGGCTGAGCGGGCCCGGCATCCCGATACCCCGAAGCTCCACGGAGACGAGGCCTTCATGCCCATCGAGGAGCTTACCTACCGCCCCGAAGAGAATGTAGCCTCCGAGGTGCTTCTCACCATCGGCGATCCTGATAAGGCCTTCGAAGAATCCGACTTTGTGGTGGAGCACACCTATTCGGTGCACTACGCATCCCATGCGGCGCTGGAGCCGCATACAGCACACGCCCGGCTTGATCCCCAGGGGCGTCTCGTGATTCATACCTCCACCCAGGTTCCCTTCCACGCCCGGCGGATCACCGCCAAGGTTCTGGATATCCCCGTGGGTAAAATCCGGGTCGTCAAACCCCGCGTCGGCGGAGGTTTCGGAGGAAAACAGGAGGTGCTTCTCGAGCCTCTCGTAGGATTGGCCACCTGGAGAACAAAACGCCCCTGCCGCCTCACCCTCAGCCGGAAAGAGGTCTTTACCTCAGCCCGCACCCGGCATCCCATGCGGGTACGTCTCAAAACGGGATTTCTCAAAGACGGCACCATCAAGGCCATGGATATGGAAAATCTGATGACCTCCGGAGCCTACGGCCCCCACGCCATGACGGTGCTTACCGTCTCCGCCTGGAAGTGTCTCCCCCTCTACAACAAGGTGGAGCACCTCCGCTTTACGGGGCATACGGTCTACACCAACACCCCCGTGGGAGGAGCCTACCGAGGGTACGGAGCCACCCAGTCCCACTTCGCTACCAACCAGCAGCTTGATATCGTGGCCCGCACCTGCGGGGTGGATCTGCTGGAACTCGCCAAATCTCTCCATATCAAAGAGGGGGAGACCTCCCCGGTCTTCGAAGCCCTCGGAGAGGGGAAGGGCGGGGTAACCCAGATTCTCAACTCCTGTAAGCTCAGCGAGTGTATTGATCGGGGTGCCCAGGCCATCGGGTGGTACGAAAAGAGGGATAAAAAGCTCCGGGAAGGGGATTGGGTCCGAGGGGTTGGTATGGCCATCTGCATGCAGGGGACGGGGCTCCCCAAGATCGACCTCGGCTCTGCCACCATGAAGATGAACGAAGACGGCTCCTTTAACCTTCTTGTGGGGGCCACGGATATCGGCACCGGCTCCGACACCATTCTTGCCCAGATCGCCGCGGAAGTTCTCGGCATTGATAGCGAAGATATCATTGTCACCTCCTCGGATACCGATGTAACCCCCTTTGACGTAGGGGCCTACGCCTCCTCCACCACCTACGTCTCCGGAGGGGCGGTAAAGCGCTGCGCCGAGGCGGTGCGGCAACAGATTGCCCAGGCGGCGGGAGAGATTCTTGACGTTCCTCAAGATGAGCTGATCTTCGGGGAGTGCGGAGAGATTCGCCACCCCGGAAAGGGGAAGACTGTCACCTTTGCCCAGGTGGCCCAGTATACCCTCTACGGTGGCACCCTGCGGCAGATTGGGGCTACCGAGAGCTTTACCGGGGAGGTTTCGCCCCCCCCCTTCACGGCGCAGTTTGCGGATATCTCCGTGGATTGCCGTACCGGAAGAATCAAGGTGCATCATCTCGTCACCGCCATCGACTGCGGTCAGGCAATTAATCCCACTCTCGCAGAGGGGCAGGTAGAGGGGGCAGTACTGAACGCTCTAGGATATGCCCTCTACGAGGAGTACCGCTTCGACGAGAAGGGACGGGTTACCAACGCATCCTTCTGGGATTACAAAGTTCCAGGCCCCGAAGATACGCCGAAGATAACCACCATTCTGGTGGATTCTTATGAAAAGACGGGGCCCTACGGCGCCAAGTCCGTCTCGGAAGTTCCCATGAACGGTCCCGGTCCCGCCATCGCCAACGCTCTCTTCGACGCCGCGGGGGTGCGGATCTTCCACCTCCCCCTGACTCCGGAAAAAGTACTGGGGGCCCTCACAAAAGAGAAGCGGGGAACTCCCTCATGATTCTTCGGGGAGGAATGCTCGCCCTCCCCGGAGAAAACACGCCTTTCCGGGGGGATCTGCGGATTGCGGGAGATACCATAGCGGAAATCGGGGAACATCTGGATTATCCAGACGAAGAGATTCTCTCCGTGGAGGGGCTTCTGCTCCTCCCCGGAGGGATTGATCCCCATGTGCATTTTGACGATCCCGGCTATACCTCCCGGGAGGATTTTTACTGCGGCTCTGCTGCGGCCCTCTCCGGGGGGGTTACCACGGTGATTGACATGCCCTGCACATCGCGCCCCCCGGTGACGGAGAAGAGCAACCTCCGAGAGAAGCTCGGAGTGATCGAAAAAAAATCCCTGGTGGATTTTGGCCTTTTCGGGGGGGTCTCTGCCCAATCTTTTGATCTCGCTCTCAGTAACTCCCTGGAAGATCTGGCGCCTCACGTCTGCGGATTTAAAGTCTACTTTATCTCTGGCATGAAAAGCTTCGAAAGAGTTACTCTCTGGCAGTACCGGATGCTCCTCGAAAAGACTCGCCTTTTCCAGCGCCCCGTGCTCGTGCATGCAGAGGATTACGAATATACCAGGATAGCCACCGCCATTGCCGGTCGCAGCGGAGATTCCCCCTATCATTACTACGCTTCCCGCCCGGAAGAGGCGGAGGTGCTCGGAGTTGCTCCTGCCGTCGCTCTGGCGGAGATGGCGGAAGCTCCTGCCCACGTGGTGCATATCGGCACTGCCCGGGCCGCCACATACCTTTCTTACATGGGAACTCCCGGAAGAATTACCGGGGAGACTGCCCCTCACTACCTGGCTTTCGATCTTAAGGACTTTGAGCGCATGGGCTCCCCCCTCAAAGTGGCGCCTTCGATAAAATCCCCGGGGAACCGGGAAGATCTCTGGAAGCTCCTAGCGGGGGGAACCCTTGCCTTTGTGGCCTCGGATCATGCTCCCTGCACGGAGAAGGAAAAGAAAACCGGCTCTATCTGGACGGATTACTCCGGAATTCCCGGTACGGGGACCCTCCTCCCCTTCATGATCTCCGAGGGCTATCTCGAAGGGCGTCTCTCCCTGCGGCGTCTGATAGAAGTCACCTCTTCCCGGGCGGCTGCGCGGTACAATCTTCTCTCCAAGGGGGCTTTAGCACCGGGAAAGGACGCGGATATCGCCTTTGTGGATCTCCGCCGCACCTGGACCGTGAAGGGCAAAGAATTTCTCTCCCGGGGAAAGATTACCCCCTTCGAAGGGATGACCTTCCAGGGGCGGATTGTGCGTACCATGCTCCGGGGGCGAGTGGTGTATGACGAGACAAAGGGGATCTGTGCGGAGCCTGGATATGGCCGCTTTCTCCGTCCGGGAGTTTGAGGGGCGGTTTTTTCACTCGCCGGTGGAGAGAATGCCGCAGATTAAAAATCGTGTCTTGCTTTGGAGGTGATGTTTATGGCATCCGAAGAAAACCGGGAGCCTCAAGAATCTCTCTGTATCCGGGATGTGGTGATTACCGACGGCCGCAGCTTCCTCTGTACCGACGGGGTTGTGGAGATAACGGATGGCATCATTCGCTACTGCGGCCCCCGATCCGAATGGACCCCCAAGGAGATGCTCACCTACTACGGCGGAGGGCGTCTGCTTCTTCCGGGACTTACCAACATGCATCATCATCTGTACTCTGCCCTTGCTACGGGGATGGTTCCTCTGGGGCCCACGCCGAACTTTTTGAGCATCCTGGAACAGATGTGGTGGCCTCTCGATGAAGCCCTGGGGGAGGAGGGGGTCTACCTCTCCGGGCTTACGGGGGTGCTCGACTGCCTTCGTCATGGCATAACCACCCTGGTGGACCACCATGCCTCCATGAGCTTTGTTCGAGGAAGCCTCTCCATCGTGGCAAATGCTCTGGAGCACGGAGGGCTCAAAGGGGTGCTCTGTTTCGAAGCCTCAGAACGGCATGGATGGGAAGCCTTTCTGGAGCATGTGGAGGAGAATATCGAATTTGCCGCTCAGGTTCTCGAAGATCCGGGGATGCACGGGGTCTTCGGCATGCACGCCAACTTTACCTTGAGCGACGAAGGGTTGCGCTTTATAGCTCAGGAAAAACCCGAAACCCTTCCTGTTCATATTCACTGCGGCGAAGACTTTTCCGATCTGGCATACTGCCGTGAAAAGGGGTATGCGGGGCCGGTGGATCGGCTTCTGCGAAACGGCCTTCTGGTTCCCGGAACCCTTCTTGCCCACTGCGTCCATCTCGACGACCGGGAGTATCCCCTTCTCCAAGAGTACCGCCCTCTGGTGGTGACGAACCCCGAATCCAACGCCAATAACCGGGTGGGGGCCATGGATCGGCAGAAAATACCCCGCTACGTCTTTGGCACCGACGGCATGAGCTGCGATATGATCCAGACGCTCCGGAGCCAGTATCTTCTCGGACAGGCTTCGGGAACCCCGGAAGATTTTGGGGCTCTGCAGCGAGCCTTTTTCGATAATCGGTACGATGCCCTTCAGATGTGGTTCCCCGGAGCAGGGAGCCTTGCACCGGGATCTCCCGCCGATCTGGCGGTGCTGGACTATGCTCCCTCCACCCCCATAACTCTCGAAAATCTTATGGGGCACCTCCTCTTCGGGGCCCGGTGCGGTCGGGCCTGGATGACTCTGGGGGACGGCAAGGTGCTCTATCACGAAGGAAAATTTCCCTATCTTGACGAACCGGAGATCCGCAGCGAGGCCCTAAAGGCTGCGGCATTCCTAAGGAGGCGATTCTATGGCTGATCTTTCCGTTACCTTGCATGATCTCGTCTTTCCCAACCCCGTACTCCCTGCGGCGGGTCCCAATGTGCGCAATGAAGAGATGCTCTTCCGAGCCCTCCGGGGGGGAGCGGGGGGGATCGTTACCAAAACGGTCTCTCGAAAGCCCGCGGAGGACCCCCGCCCCACCATCCGCAAATCCGTCTGCGGGGGGTTGCAGAACAGCGAAACCTGGTCGGAGCTTCCCGTGGAGTCCATGCTCGAAGCCTACCGCAAGATCAAGGCCGAAGGAAAAGGAGTTCCTCTGGTCTGCTCCCTGGGGTACTCTCCGGAGGATGTGCGTTATCTCGGGGAGCTTCTTGAGCGAGAAGTGCAGCCCCATGTGGTGGAGTTTTCCGTGCACTATGTGGGCCGTAGCGTGGAGCCCATCAAGGATGTGGCCCGGGCCCTTCGGGATGTGCTCTCCTGCCCCATCTGGATGAAGGTCTCTCCGGGGTTCCCGGATGTGGGGGATATGGCTTCCCAGATGGCCCCTCTGGTAGATGGTTTCGTGGCCATCAACTCCCTGGGGCCCACGTTGGATTTCGATGTAGAACGTCCGGTTCCCGCCCTGGGTTCGGAGTTCGGCCAGGGATGGCTCTCGGGGCCCCCCATTCTTCCTCTGGCCCTCTGGACGGTCTTCCAGATCGCCCAGGCCCAGGAGAAGCCCGTCTGCGGTGTGGGAGGGATTGAAACCGGAGTGGATGCCATCAAATTCATCATGGCGGGAGCCTCCCTGGTGCAAATCTGTAGCGGTGCCATCAAGGAGGGGCCGGAAATCTACGGCCGGGTGGCCCGGGAGATGGGGGAGTGGCTGGATGCCCACGGCTACGCCTCGGTGGAGGAAGTTCGGGGGCTTTACGGGAAAAACATTCTCAAGGCCTGAAAAAGCCAAGTTTTTTCCTTAACATGGATCAAGGTGTGCTGCCCCTCCTTTGTGATATTCTCGGGGGCAGAAGCGGTGTGATGTGATTCATGATGATATTCATTTGCAGGGGAGTTTTTCGGAATCTCTCATAATTCTTATTTTTGATTCAAAGAGTAGGGAATTTTGCCTGCCCATGAAAGCCATAAGGAGGTATTGCTATGCATCTTCGGGAAATTCGTGGGGGTATTCAGCTTATCGCATCGGTACACTGGGAACGGCGGCTTTTTGACTCTCTCATCCCTTTGCCTGATGGCACGAGCTATAACGCCTATCTCGTTACGGGAAGCGAAAAAATTGCTCTGCTGGACAGCACCGATCCGGAACTGTGTCAGGAATTGATGGAGCCCCTCAAAGAGGTGAAACGGGTGGACTACATCGTCTCCCAGCATGCCGAGCAGGATCACTCCGGAACGATTCCGGAGCTTCTCCGCCGGTATCCTGAGGCGATTCTCCTTTGCAGTGCCAAAGCAGAAGAGTTGCTTACCAGCCATTTGGACATTCCCAAAGGCCGCCTTCGAGTGGTGGAAGATGGCGAAAAAATTTCCTTGGGAGATAAAACTCTCCAGTTCATCTACACCCCCTGGGTACACTGGCCTGAAACCATGTGTACCTATATTCCCGAAGATCGCTGTCTTTTCAGCTGTGATTTCTTCGGTTCCCACCTGGCTACTACGGATATTTTCGTTACTGATAAAGCCCAGGTTTACGAGGCAGCTAAACGGTATTACGCAGAGATCATGATGCCCTTCCGAGGAGTTATTACAAAAAATCTCCAAAAGCTTGCCCCCCTCGATTTCAACATGATCGCCCCTAGCCACGGCCCGGTTTACGATGACCCAGCCTTTATTGTGAAGGCTTACGAAGAGTGGATTTCTCCCGCCATGAAAAACGAAGTGGTACTTCCCTACATTAGCATGCACGGCAGTACCGGAGTAATGGTGAAATATCTTATAGATGCTTTGGCAAAGCAAGGTGTTCGGGTACATGCCTTCGACTTGGCCGTAACGGATATCGGCAAACTTGCCATGGCTTTGGTGGATGCTGCTACTGTCATTGTGGGAACTCCTACGGTACATGCGGGATCCCACCCGGCGGCATACTACGCCACATACCTTGCGAACCTCCTGCGGCCTAAGCTTCGCTACGCAGCCATTGTAGGATCCTATGGATGGGGGACCAAGGTGGTGGAGCAGATTTCCGGACTCATTCCAAATCTCAAGGTGGAGGTTCTTGGTACGGTGCTGCACAAAGGGATTCCCACCCAAGAGGCTTTTGCCCAGCTTGACGATTTAGCCAGAGCAGTGGCTCAAGCTCATAGGAAAGACGAAAACGTAAAATAGGGGACTCTTTTCTCGGAAAGGCTGTCCTTGCGTTTCGCCAAAGGCGAGCCTGGGGTTTTCCTCTTCGCTTTTTCAGGGAAGAGGAACTCCGGGCTTTTTCTATGTGAAATTTTCCAGAGAGCGTTGTGATGGTGCACGGTGAAATGGAGGAGTTACGATGAACATGAGAGAGCCCGGGAAAAAATCTCTTCTTCGAAGAGTACTTGGCATGATCTTTCCCCTTCTTCCCATACTGCTTGCGGTGGCGACGGTGCTTTTTTTTCTGCATACTCGTCCCGGGCTGGAAGAAAAGGTAGAGGAAGAATTTTCTCGAACCTTGCGGATTATTCATATTCCTGAGGTTACAGTGTTTCCAAGAGTTCGAGGGTACGGCCTGGTGGAGCCTCGGCAGATATGGCGGGCTATGGCAGAGGTGCGAGGGGCTCTTGTCTTTGTACATCCCCGCCTGGAAGCTGGAGTAATGGTGGAGAAAGATGAACTCCTTCTGCAAATTGACCCTGCAGAATACGAACTTGTGATAGCCCGGCTCGAGGCCACCATAAGTGAAAATCATGCCAAGCTTCGAGAATTAAAGGTAGAGGAAGAAAGCACCAAGGCTTCTTTGAAGATTGAGAAGCAATCCCTGGAGCTGGCCAGAAAGTCCTTGGAACGGCTCCGGGCTTTGCAGAAGAAAGATGTGGTTCCTTCGGATCAATTGGATCGGGAGGAACGCAGCATACTGCAACAAAAACAAGCCATACAACAACTTGAGAACCTTCTTGCCCTGATTCCCGCCCGAGCTGAGACCTTGAACGCTGCTCTTCGAGTAAATCAAGCCCATCTCAAGCAAGCCTCAAGAGAATTGGATAAAACCTTTATACGCGCTCCCTTTGAGGGGCGTTTTGGAAAGGTGAACCTGGAAAAGGGGCAGGTGCTGCAGGGGGGAGAATTCCTCTTCGAGATGCACGGCACCCAGGCAGTGGAAATTGAGGCCCAGTTCCATCTGGAACAACTGCGCACTCTTCTGCCTTCGGAAAAGGGGGATGCTTTGGAGCCCGGCATTACCATATCTGGCTTACCTAAAATTCTTCAGCTCACCGCCACGGTGCGGTTACGCCATGGAAGCTGGGAGTCCTCCTGGCCCGCAGAGTTTTACGGCCTTCGGGAGTCTGTAGATCCTCGATCCCGGGCCGTGAACGTGGTGGTTATCGTGGAGGATCCTTATGGAAAAGCTGTTCCGGGGGTACGCCCCCCTCTTATACAGGGCATGTACTGTGAAGTCGAGCTATGCGGTTCCCCCAGGGAAAAGGCCTTGATTATCCCTCGCAACGCCCTATGGGGAGATCGTGTCTATGCTCTGGATGAAGAGGATAGATTGCGGATTCTGCCAGTTCAGGTAGCCTTTGTCCAGGAGGATTTTGTGGTTCTTACCTCCGGAGTGGGGGAAGGCCAGAGAATTATTGTTTCCGACCCCTTTCCCGCCATAGAAGGCATGAAAATCCTTCCTCTATGGGATGAAACTCTTCAGAAAACCATTCTGGAGAAGGCTCGAGGAGACGGAGCATCCTCATGATACGCTTTTTTACGGGGCATCCCACGGCGGCAAATTTATTGATGAGTCTTTTCATGATAGCGGGGCTTCTTTCATGGCCCCGAATGATACGGGAAACCATGCCGGAGTATGCTCCCCGGGAGGTGGAAATACGGATTCCCTATCCCGGGGCGACTGCGGAGGACGTGGAAGACACTGTGTCCCGGCGTGTGGAGGATGCTCTTGAGGATATTGAGTATCTTCAAGAGCTTCGGAGTGATTCTCGGGAAGGGCTTTCGATTACTTTGGCGGAGATGAGCGAGGGGGGAAACTTCCAAACCTTCTTCAATGATATCGAAAGAAGCATCCAGAGAGTAGATGATTTCCCCGAGGATGCGGAGTTTCCAGTTATCCAGGAGCTGGGACGTACGAATCTGGTGCTGAGCCTTCTCGTTTCGGGGCCCTTGAGCCCGGGAGATCTGAAGATCTATGCGGAAGATCTCAAGGATCGCATGAGAGAGGCGGGGCTTCCTCTGGTGGATATTGAAGGTTTTTCCCAGCGGCATCTTCGGGTGACTCTCTCAGAATCTGCATTGCGTCAGAAGGGGCTCACGGTGCCCATGGTAACCGAAGCGATTCTTGCCCAAAGTCAGAACAAACCCTTGGGAATGCTGGAAACCCCAAACCAGGATATTCTGATGCGTTTCGATGATCAGGGACGTAGCCCCCAAGAGCTTGAAGACCTCGTTATTTGGGGAGATGTGGGGGGGGGAATTCTGCGCTTGGGGGATGTGGCAACTCTGGAAAATCTTTTCGAACTAGAGGAAGAAAAGATCCTTCTAGAGGGAGAGCGCTGTGCCCGGCTTAATATCCGCAAGACCAAGGGGGAAGATACGCTTGAGGTGGCTCAGCGGGCCAAGGCTTTTCTCGCTCTGGAAAAACAGCGGCATCCTCAGATGAACTTTACTGTCAGTAGAGATGAATCTCTTGCTCTGGGTGATCGGCTGAATCTTCTCCTTCGCAACGGCGTACAGGGGTTGGTGTTGGTCTTTCTAGCCATGTGGCTCTTCTTTCACATCCGCATAAGCTTCTGGGTGACCATGGGGCTTCCGGTCTCCTTTCTCGGAGCCTTTCTCGTGGCTCCATACCTGGGCATGACCATCAACATGTTCACTCTGGTGGGGCTTCTTCTCGCCCTGGGGCTTCTCATGGATGATGCCATCGTGATTGCGGAAAATATTGCTGCTCATAGGGAGCGGGGGGAGGATCCCTTTACCGCTGCTGTAGAGGGAACCCGGGACGTTGCTGCGGGGGTGATCTCTTCTTTTATCACCACCCTCTGTGTGCTGGGTCCTCTGGGATTCATCAGTGGTCAGATCGGCCGGGTGCTTCGGGTGGTTCCCATTATCTTGTTACTCGTTCTCGCCATAAGTCTTATAGAGGCTTTTGCCATTCTTCCCGCACATCTCTATCATGCCATGCAGCAGGTTTCTTCCTCCAAAAAGGATAACCCCCTGCGCCGCACTTTGGAGGTTTTTCTTGAGAATTTTCGAGAAAAAGTGGTGGGGAAGACCGTGGATTTTTTGCTCCCCAGGCGTTACTTTGTTCTCGGTACCATCATGGGGCTTTTTATTCTTTCTCTTGGTATGGTGCTTTCGGGGAAGGTGAAAATTCAGGGATTCCCCGAGCTTGAAGGTCAGGTGGTGCTTGCCCGGCTGCTTTTCCCCGGAGGAACTCCCCTTGCTCGGACGGAGGAGCGGGTTGATCAGATCTTGGAAGCTCTCAAGAGGACCAATCAGGCTTTTTCAGCGGATCAGCCTCCGGGGAGGGATCTTGTGCAGAACGCCTACGTTCAGTTTAACCAGAATACCGAAGCCTTTGAAAAGGGGCCTCATGTGGCTACCATTACGGTGGATCTTCTCCCGCCGGAGGAGCGGGGGGGTACTATAGAGGCCTACCTTGCGGAGTGGCGCCGCCAGATAGGCCCCCTGCCGGACGTTCTCGGGCTTACCTTGGGAGAGCCTGGTTTCGGCCCCGGAGGTCGTCCCATTGAAATCCGTCTTCGGGGAGAAAGTCTTCAAGAGCTGAAAGAGGCTGCTCTGGATCTGCATACATGGTTCAACCAATATAAAGGGGTTACAAACCTTATGGATGACCTGCGGCAGGGAAAACCAGAATTGCGGTTGCGGATGCGCCCTTCCGCTTACGGTATGGGCGTTACAGGGGCAGAGGTAGCAAACCAGCTTCGGGGAGCTTTTCAGGGCGTTACGGCGTATACCTTCCGAAGGGGAGGCGAAGATTATGAGCTGCAAGTGCAACTGGATCCGGAGAAGGGGCAAAATCTCCAAAATTTTGAAAATTTCACGACATTGCTCAAGGACGGAGCCGAGGTTCCTCTTCGAAGTGTGGCTTCCTGGGAAGAAGTTCGGGGATGGTCCCGCATAGGGCGGTACAATCACATCAGAACGGTTACCCTTTTCGGAGATGTGGATTCCCGCTTTCTGAGCACTTTAGAACTCATGAAAACCTTTCGTAGTAGCTATCTTCCACAGTTTTCAAAAAAATATCCCGCAGTGAAGGTTTCCATTGCGGGAGAGCTTGCGGAGACGGGACATGTACGCAATTCCATCTTCTTTGCTCTGGGAATAGGTCTTCTGGGCATTTTTTTTCTGCTGAGTCTCCAATTTCGCAGCTACACAGAACCTCTGATCGTCATGGTGGCTATTCCCTTCGCTCTCATTGGGGTTGTCTGGGGGCATCTGTTCATGGGGGTTCCCATCAGCATGCCGAGCTTTTTGGGTTTTGCTGCCCTGGCGGGGGTGGTGGTGAACGACTCCATTTTACTGGTGCTCTTTCTCAAAAATGCCCGAACAAAACATCCCTCCCTGCTGCATGCTGCCGCCGCTGCAAGTCGGGAGCGTTTTCGGGCGGTGATGCTTACCTCGAGCACCACTGTGGCGGGGCTCATTCCTCTTCTTTCTGAACCCAGTCTTCAGGCTCAGGTCTTAAAGCCCTTGGTTATCAGTACCGCCTTTGGTCTCATGGCTTCCACTCTTTTGGTTCTGTTAGCTCTTCCCTGCATGTACATGATTCTCGGAGATTTTGGCTGGATCGAAAGGTTGGAGCCTTCGGCGATCATTCCTGAAAAAGAATAGAATTGACTTTCCGCATTAAATTTTGCAAGACTTTGAAATTGCTTGGCAAATCATCCCTATTACTTGGAGAAAGGGCTAAAGTCGCACCAGTAATTGCAAGGGCTCACAGAGTTAATGCGGGATGTCGGATAGAAGTTAAATTTTGATATCCCTGCTTTGGAAGCTCCTGCTTTTGAGGTATCATCATCTCAGGATGATTTCTGTAAGCAGGGGATCTTTGCCTACACGTTCTTCTTTCCGAGGGGATCGCAGGAAAGGGCATCTCTCGGAACGGGGGAATTGCTTTCTGGGAAAGGAAGGATATAAGCCTTGGATAATGCGGTGACACCTGCAACGGTAATGATAATTGACGATACTCCAGAAAACCTGAAGCTTCTTGATCAGATGCTTCGAAAAGAAGGATACCGGGTGCGAACCTTTCTTCGGGGGGAAGCCGCTCTGGAAGCTGCAGAGCATACCCTTCCGGATATTATCTTGTTGGATATCAAAATGCCCGGCATGGATGGCTTCGAAGTCTGCCGGCGGCTGAAGGCCTCAGAAAAGCTTCGAGATATTCCTGTTTTGGTGATCAGTGCTCTTCTTGATCGGGAGAGCAAGGAGAAGGCCTTTGCAGCGGGGGCTGTGGACTATGTTGTTAATCCTTTTCAAATGGAGGAGATTCAGGCCCGGGTACGAACCCACATGCGGCTACGGCAGATGCAGCTCGAGCTTGAAGCGCACAACCACCACCTTGAGGATCTGGTGCGCCAGAAAATGAAGGAGATTGGAGACTCCCGGCTCGCCACCATCCTTGCCATATCTGCCCTTACGGAAGAGAGAGACTACGGCACAGGGCGCCATATCGACCGCACCCGGGTCTTTTGCCGGCTTCTGGCAAAAGAACTCAAGGCGAACTCCCGGTACAGCGGGATGATCTCAGAAAGTTTTATCGACAACATCTTTCACGCTGCATCCCTGCACGATATAGGCAAGGTAGGTATCCCCGACAGCATCCTTCTGAAGCCGGGGAAGCTTACCCCGGAAGAGTTTGAAATCATCAAAACCCATACTCTTCGGGGGGCTCGAACTCTGGAGAAAGCGTACGCCAAATATCCCCACAACGGCTTTCTCACCATGGGAATCGCCCTCACCAGATACCATCACGAAAAGTGGGATGGCACGGGATACCCCGAAGGTCTGAAGGGGGAGAGTATCCCTCTGGAGGCCAGGATCATGGCGGTGGCCGATGTCTACGATGCCCTCCGTCACCAGCGCCCCTACAAAAAACCCTTCTCACATAAGGAGAGCTGTGCCATCATTCTGGCAGGGGAGGGAACCCACTTCGATCCTCTTGTTGTGGAGGCTTTTCGTTCTCTTGCAAATCTCTTTGCTCTTCTCTGCGAACGTCTCGGCTGAGCGTACGGATAGAAGAGTCAGGCGATGCCGGCGGGGGCTCCCCTGGTGGTTCTCGCTGAGACTCTCTCGCAGAGAAAAACCCTGCTACTCCAGAAGAGTCTGAAGTTTTTCGTAGTCGTACTGCTCCACCAGCTCTTGAAGCTGTGCTCCCCTGAGGCTATCGAACTGCTGTGCTTCCTGAACAAGCTCCTCCAGAGTCCCCATATCTCCATCGCGGAGGGCTTTTCTCATGGGGGCGAGAAGCTCCTCGGGGATACCCGCAAGATCCCCCCGAGAGAGCAGTTTCTCTTTCAGATTTTCGGAGGAAAAAGCTTTGCTCTCCTCCCGGAGGGGTCTCTCTTCAAGGTTGAGATGCTTTTCCAGCAGAGCAAAAAGGTTCTCTGGGATAAAGGGTTTGGTGAGGTAGTCCGTGGCTCCCGCAAGCCGAATGGCCTGAGCATCCTCTTCGAAGCTTCGGGCGGTGACGGCGATAACCGGAAGCTCCTTATGGGCAGGATCGTCACGAATCTTTCGGATCGCTTCGCATCCATCCATGAGCGGCATACGGATATCCATTAAAACAAGATGCGGATTCCAGGATCCCAGCATTTCCAAGGCCTCTACGCCGTTTGTCCCCTCCATGAGCAAAAAACCCAGAGGTTCCAGAAGGGCCCGTAGCAACTCCCTGTTTTCCTTCGCATCGTCCACGATAAGAATACGTAAAGGTTCCCGATCCCGGAGCTTTGCCATAAGCTGGGATGTGGGGGGGAGAGTTCCCTCTTCGGAGGGGCTCTCTTTCAGGGGAACCCGAAGCTGAAAAGAGCTTCCCCTCCCGGGGCTACTTTCCACAGTGATGTTGCCTCCCATAAACTCTGCCAGACTTTTACTGATGGAGAGTCCCAAACCGGTTCCTCCGGCGTGGTGCCCCTCCTCGATCTGACGAAAAGCCTCAAAAATCCTGGATAGGTCTCCCTGAGGAATCCCCGGCCCTGTATCTTCCACTGCTACCACCAGATATAACGATCTTTCCTCGTGCGGATTATCGTGCACATTCTCTTGAAGGTCCTCGCGAAGTCTCTCTTCCCTCTCATCTTTCTCCTCGTACACCCTCAGGATGATGCTTCCCGTCTGTGTGAACTTCACCGCATTTCCCAGGAGGTTCACGCATATCTGCCGTATTTTTGCCTCGTCCCCCAGAACTCGCTGCGGGAGAGTCCCTTGCCGGTGCATCCGAAAGGCCAGTCCTTTGCTTCCCGCCTGGCTTTGAAAGATCGAGGCAAGATCTTCCAGAAGCTGGTCCAGGGAAAAGGGAGCGGTATGGAGTGAAAGTTTTCCAGCCTCTATCTTGGACATGCTCAGGATGTCGTTGATGATCTCCAGCAGATGCATGCCGCTCCGAGATATGGTGCGGCATGCATCCCTCTGTTTGGGGGAGAGAGAGGGATCCCGTTCCAGAATGGTGGCAAATCCGAGAATCGCATTCAAAGGGGTGCGAATCTCATGGCTCATGTTCGCCAGAAAAACGCTCTTGGCTCGGTTTGCCCGAACTGCCTCAAGGGTGGAGGATTCGAGGGCGGCGGTACGCTCGCGTACCAGGTTCTCCAGTAGTTCCTTGTCAGATTGAATTTCCTTGAAGGAAGAGATGTCCACCACCAGACCGTTCCGCAGAATATGCCCGTTTTTCTCACGATATGCCACGGAGACCATGTGTGCCCACTTTACGGAGCCCTCGGGTAGAAGAAACCGTGCTTCCATATCGAAGGGTGCCAGGTTCTCTAGGGTGGTGAACTCTTTTTCCATAAAGTCTGTACGATCCTCGGGGTGCAGACAGCGGTAGAGGAGCCCCGGATCCTCGTAAATTTCCTCTGGAGAGACTCCCAGCACATCCTGAATCCCCGCACTTACGTAGAGAACATTCCGGGATATTCCGGCGGGGCCGAAGTCCATCTGATAGAGAAACCCCGTCCCCAGACTGTCGCTGATATGCCGGAGCTGGATCTCCCTTTTCCGGAGCGATTCCTCCGCTCGTGTGCGTCTCTGTATGTTCACCAAAAGAAGAATAATGATTCCCCCGAGAAGGCCCATAAAGCTGAGGAGAAGAAGAACCTCCCTTTTATGCATTTTCCAGATCTGGTGCATGTCCATGGGGGGATTCAGAAGAAGACTCTCCTCGGGGAGGCGCTTTCGAGGAATGTTGTGCCTTTTCAGGGCCTTCCAGTCGAACATCGGGGTAGTGGGGGTCTCCATCACCAGAGGGATATCATCGGGGGATTCTCCTTGAAGCATCCGAAGAGCGATCTGAGCGAGGGCGTATCCTTGATCGTACCCCCGGATGATATCCCCCCCCACCACTCCGGTTCCCATGCTGAAATCCCATTGGGAGTACACCGGAAAAGGAGAGGCCTCGGCAATCCGTCTGGCACTCACCTCGGGGCGTGGCTCGTCCCGGAGCTGCCCTGTTATAACCACCGCCGTCTCGCGGGGGAGCGAGGCGAGTGTCTTCTCAAGCTCCTCTCGGGTTACATCCCGAAGCTCCTGAAGTGTTATTTCCTCTCCAAGAATCTCCGGAAGCGTCTGTACCAGCCGGGCATTGCGCCGGTCCGTCTCGTTTCCTGTGGAAGTGATCGCTACCAGATGTCTCAGTGAGGGCTGGAGGAGCCGGATGATGCGTACCGTTTCCGGGAGGTTAGTCTCTTCGTTGATGCCTGTGACGTCCTGAAAGGGGGTGATCTCCTCGGGAGAGAGATTGTTATAGCCGCAGAAAGCCACAGGAACTCCCGGAAAGAGCCTCTCCCGGTGGGCCATCACAAAATCGAAGGCAGGGTTATCCGAGAGAAGCACCAGGTCATGAGGGTACCCCGCATACTTTGCCTCCAGATAGGATACCATGGTCTCCGTGTACTCTCTCCCCGCAAAGCGTCGATGGTCCAGGTGCTCCACCGAGAGTTCCAGATTTTTGGAACCTGCCAGAAGCCCCTCCAGAAGCCCACGCTGGACATCTCGGCTCCATTCATAGGATCTGCTATAGGAGTCCAGGAAGAAGACTCGCGTGGGAGAGGCAATCTCTCCGGCGGCTGCGTCGTTGGTCGCTTTCGCGAAAAGAGGAGAAGCGATACAGAAGAAAAACAGAAGCAGGGCGGACAAAAACTTTCGACGTTCCATAGGGGATCTCCTCTCGAGAAGGCTCTCTTTCTTTTTGGGGCGGTCTGATGTGTTTTTTGCGGACCTAGATTCCGAACATAGAAAGACTGCACAGGAAGATCCTTATTGTATAACAAAGAAATTTCTGAGAAAAGACCGAGCGGTTCAAAAAGGCCCGACGAAGGTGGAAAATACGGTATTTTTTTACATCTCGAAAGGATTCCCTTTTCTTTTAAAGAAAAGTGCCCTGGAAATCAATCTTTTATCGGACAGCATGTGCGGAGCTACGGTATAATGGTTCTCATGAGGGATTTCCCGTGGCTTACGAGTGTCCGGTTCGAGAAGGGAGGGAGACTGTTGCATAACGCGGCGAGAGGTCTTCGGGAGTGGGGAAAACGCCCCCTTCTCCTTGCGGGAATTTTTGTTCTTCTTGTGGCGTTGCTTCTCTCGTTTTTTGCAGAGCATCTCAGCATTCCCTTCGCTTCGGGAGATTTTCATGAAAAAGAGACCTGGAAAATCTTTCTGTTGTTCTCCCTGCTCCTCTGGGGGGGGAGGGAGTTTATGTTATGGCGATCTCTACAGCGGGAGCGGAGTAAAAACATCCGCCTCGAAGAGGAGAGAAAGCTTCTCTGCAAACGATACAGCGATGAAGAGCTTTTTCGCAAACGTTTCACCTCTCTTTTTAACCGGGCGGATCTGGGGATTCTCTTTCTCAGCCCCC
This sequence comes from uncultured Synergistaceae bacterium, assembly GCA_964539095.1. Classification (GTDB taxonomy): domain Bacteria; phylum Synergistota; class Synergistia; order Synergistales; family Aminiphilaceae; genus DAIPKP01. Next base: position 55,889 of record CAZIFL010000009.1, on the reverse strand, counting down.
GAGGCATTATTCGGGAGTACAACCCCCGGGCGAAGGAGATTCTCGGCTTTCCCGGAAAGGACCTCTTCCTCTCTCAGATTGCGGATCTGGGAAATAACGCTTACTTTAAAGATGCCTTTTCCAAGGCCCAGGAGTCCGGCACGGGGGAGTTCCAGGGGGAAATTCCCGAGGAGCGAGGGAGAAAAAGTGTTTACCTGCGCTGCAGCTTTATCCGGATAGAGTCAGATCGTCCCCAAAAAGAGATCTGCTGTATTCTTGAGGATCTTACCCGAGAATTCCGCATGCGGCGCGATCTTGAAGAGAGCGAAGATTTTCTGAATATGGTGATCAACTTTCTCCCCGTAGGGATCCTTTTCGTAGATGAATCCACAAACGTCATCTGCCGGGCCAACGAATATATTATGCGTTTCCTGGGGAGAGGGGAAAAACTTTTTTCCGAGCGCCCTTACGACGATGTTATTGAACAGGTCTCCATTTTCGAAAAAAACTCTTCAAAATTTCACACGGCCTCCCCCCTGGGGGAATCTCTTCTCAAGGTGAAAAATGGAGGGCTTCTCCCCATGCTTCGCAACTGTGAGCATATCCGTTATCGAGGGCAGGTGCTCCGACTGGAGAGCTTTATTGATATCGGAGAACGAAAAAAGGCCGAGGAGGCTCTACGGAAAAGCCGGAAGGCCTTGGCAGAGGCCAACGCCCTTGCCCATCTGGGAAGTTTTGAGATAGATCTCTTTTCCTGGGATATTTTTGCTGCCGGGGAGATGCACCGTATGCTGGGGTTTTCCTCCGGAGGAATCCAGAACTTTGATGATATTCTGGGGTTTGTCTATCCCGAGGATCGGGAGAGGGTTCTTGCCCTCTTAGAGGGCATGAAGGAGGATTACTCTCGTCACAACCGTAAAAAGGCCTACTCCTGCGAGCTTCGCCTGAAGCGCCCCTATCAGGGGATGGGGTGGTTTCTTCTCCGGGCGCGTATGGAGGAGGGTGGCGATCCGCGTATATTCATAACCATGCAGGATATAACGGAGCTTCGGCTGATGGAAAAAACCCTTCGGGAGAGTGAGAAAAAGTACCGCGGAATCTTTGAAACCCTTCAGGATGTTTACTTCCGCTGTAGCTACGGAGGGTTTTTCCTTGAGATAAGCCCCTCCATAGAGAAACTCTGGGGGTACAACCCGGAAGAACTCGTGGGTCTTGGCATGGATGTCTTTTTTCAGGATCCCGAGGAGCGAAAGATCCTGGTTTCCAGCCTCTTTCAGGATGGGGATGTGTCGGATTTCGAGCTTGCACTCAAAACCAGGTATGGAGAGATACGCCATGTCTCACTGAACTGCCACCTCGTGCGTGATTCCGAAGGAGCCGTCCAGGCCTATGAGGGGATGATCCGGGATGTAACGGAGCGCAAAAAGCAGGAGGAACAACGGCGGATTCTCTCGGAAGTTATCCACCAGAGCCCCCTCTCTATTGCGGTCTGTAGCCCCGAGGGGGAGATACTGTATGTAAACGCCTTTTTCGAGAGAAAATCCGGACTTTCTCCCGAAGAGGTTCAGGGAAAAAGTCTCTATGCCTATCTGCGGGAGCACGATCTCCTTGAGCATGAAAAGATAGATCGCATTGCAGTAATGCTGGAATCCGGAACGTACTGGAGCGGCGAAATGCGGCGGATGATTGTCGGAGAGGAGGCGGTAGATCATGTGCGTCTTCTCCCTCTTCGGGATCCTTCGGGAGAGGAACTTCTCGGCATAGCCTTCATGGGGGAGGACGTGACGGAGCAGAAGCATATGGAGCGTGCACTGGTGGAGGCTCGAGAAGCGGCGGAATCTGCCAGCGGTTCCAAGAGCATGTTTCTTGCCAATATGAGCCACGAAATCCGTACCCCCATGAACGCCATCCTGGGATATTCTCAGCTACTACAGCGGGAAGAAGGTTTTTCCCCAAAACAGAAGGAGTTTCTCGACATCATCGGCCGGAGTGGGGAGTACCTTCTGGCCCTCATCAACGACATCCTTGAGATGTCCAAGATTGAAGCGGGGCGGATTACCCTGCACCCCGAGCCGGGGAATCTCCGTGCGCTTTTTGCGGATCTTGAGCGCATGTTCCGCATCCGGGCCCAGGAAAAGGGGCTTGCCCTTTCCTTTGATATACGGGAGGATGTGCCCGAGTGGATTCTCGGAGATCATGACAAAATACGGCAGGTGCTGATAAATCTCCTGAGCAATGCTCTCAAGTTCACGCAAACCGGGGGGATTGTGGTGCGGCTTTCCCAGAAGGAAGAGCCCGGCGAAGATTCCGGAATAGTCCTTCTGGCAGAGGTGGAGGATACGGGGTGCGGTATCGCTCCTGAGGAGCTGGAGAAGGTTTTCTCCTCCTTTGAGCAGACCTCCAGCGGTATCCGCCACGGCGGGGGAACAGGCCTTGGAATGGCTATCAGCCGGCGGTATGCCCAGCTCATGAAGGGGGATGTTACCGTGGAGAGCGAGGAGGGGAGGGGGAGCCTTTTCCGCTTTCTCTTTACGGGCTCTCCTGCCATTCCGGTGGATCGGCAGGAGGGGCGAAAGAAAATTTTGGGGTTCGATTTCGAGGGGCGGGAATTTCGGGTTCTCGTGGTGGACGACAACGCTACAAACCGGGATGTCCTGGTGCACATGCTGGAGAATGTGGGGTTTGCCACCGCCCAGGCCGAAGGGGGAGCCGAGGCGGCGAGACTCTTCGAATCCTGGAATCCCCACCTCACGCTCATGGATTACCGTATGGAGGATATGGACGGCTACGAGGCCACGGATAGGATTCGACAGATTGCCGGGGGAGATGTGGCCCCCGTTATCATGGTCACTGCCAGTGTCCTCGAAGAAAAGCGCCAGGAGGCTCTGGCCCGGGGGATCAACGGTTTCCTGCGCAAATCCTTTCGTGAGGAGGAACTCTTTGAGGAGATACTCAAGCATCTCCCTCTCAAGGTGATGTGCGAAGAATGCTCCGAAAATCTTTCCGAAGAAACTTTGCGGGAAAAAGCGTCTGGCGAGGGAACTCTTTCGGGGAAGGTACTCTCAGAAACCATGCGGGCAGATCTGAGAGATGCTACAGAGATTGGCGATGAGATATGTTTGCGGGAGCTGTTACAGAGGGTACTGGAGGAGCATCCACCCCTGGGAGAGAGGCTTCTTCGGATGGTGGATACTTTTGATTACGAGGGTATTCTCCGGGTACTGCGGGAGGAGGAAGATATATGACGGAGATGGAGAGACAACAAAAAATCATGATCGTGGACGATACCCCCCAGAACCTGAAACTTCTGGGGAATATGCTTCGAGAAGAGGGGTATCACGTCTATTCCTTCCCCAAGGGGGAGTTTGCCCTTAAGGCGGCGGAGAGAAACACCCCGGATCTTATCCTTCTGGATATCAATATGCCCGGTATGAACGGATATGAGGTCTGCGAAAAGCTTCAAGAAGATCTCGTGCTTCGGGAGATCCCGGTGATCTTCCTCAGCGCTCTGAACGAAACAGAAGATAAGGTTAAGGCCTTCTCTTCCGGAGGGGTGGACTATATCACAAAGCCCTTCCAGTTCGAAGAGGTCATCGCCCGTATCCAAACCCATCTGGCCCTTCGGGATGCCCGGAAAGAGCTGAAGGAACTTCTCAATTCCACCGTTATCGGCAGCGTTCGAGCCATGGCGGAGCTGCTTGCCATAACCTCCCCTCTTGAGTTCGGCCGCACTCTTCGGGTGGCTCGTTATGTTCGTGGCATAGTGCGGCATCGCAAGCTTCCCAAGCCCTGGAAATATGAGATTGCGGCTCTTCTCTCCAATCTCGGATACGTCTCTCTCGGAGAGACGGCATGGAAGGCGCGGCTTCAGGATATCCTTGATCGGACTCCCTCGGAACAGTGCGGGGAAAGCCTGCTACTTGCAGCCCGGATTGTGCGTTGCATCCCCCGGTTGGAAGATGTCCCCGAAATGATCCTGGAGCAACGCTACTTTTCCGAATGGCATACCTCTTGGATAGGGTGGAGCGAGCCCGTTCTGGGAGGGCAGATCCTCAAGCTTGCCAACGATTTCGATCTTCTCGCCCAGCACTTCGGCTCCATCTTCGAGGCACTTCGCTTTATGCAGGAGACCCCCGAGGGGTACAATAAAGAGCTTCTCGAATCTCTGGAAGAGATCGTTACCGCTGAGGCCAAAGGAAAGAGCGAAGATGTGGAGCCCCAGATGCTCCGGAAAGGGATGATTCTTGTGCAGGATATGCTGAGCCGTCAGGGGGTAAAGCTTCTCGCCCGGGGAACGGAGATCTCCGAACAGATGCTGGAGCATATCAATAACTGGGTAGCGGTGGGGGCTATCCCGGAAAAATCCCTTCCGGTACTTATCCCCCTACTCCTGGAGCAGGAAGATCCCTCTCGAAGAGATCAGGCTATGGAGGAGTTTCTCTCCCCCTCCCCGGAATAGTTTCCCCCCCATGCCGATGAGCCGATTATTTTTAACGTAAGGAGTCTACACAGGAATGCACATTATGGAGATGCAGGAAGAGCAGGAGCTGGAAAAACTACTTATCCGGTGGCGTCGGGATATTCACCGTTTCCCCGAAGGGGGATGGTGCGAGTTCCGAACTACCGCCAAGATTGCGGAGGAGCTGCACCGTCTTGGATTTTCCCTTCACGTAGGAGAGGAGATGGTACACCGGGATTTTATCTACGGCGGCCCCGAAAAGAAGCGCATTGAGTGGCACCGCCATCGTGCCCAGGCTCAGGGGGCGCACCCGGAATGGCTGGGGATGCTTAGAGAATGTACTGGAGTGACCGGAGTGCTTAATACGGGGCGTCCTGGTCCGGTGCGGGCCTTTCGCTTCGACATCGATGCGGTACACGTCTCGGAATCCGAGAGCCACGAGCACAAGCCCTTTCAGGAGGGGTTTGCCTCGGAGAATGTGGGGCTTATGCACGCCTGCGCCCATGACTTCCACGTGGCTCTGGGAATAGGGCTGGCTCATCTGCTACACCGACACAGAGACGAAATGGATGGCATTATCAAGCTCGTCTTCCAGCCCGCCGAAGAGGGGGTTCGGGGAGGGCGGGCTGTGGCGGAGAGCGGCATCCTTGATGATGTGGATATGTTTTTCGCCTTTCACGTGGGGCTGGGATATCCCTCGGGGGTTCTCGTGCCGGGGGTGCACAACTTCCTTGCTACCACGAAGTTTGATGCTCTTTTCAAAGGCCGGCGAGCGCATGCGGCGGCAGCCCCTCAGGATGGAGCCAACGCTCTTCTGGCCTCCATTACAGCCATTCAGAATCTCTATGCCCTGCTCCAGCACGGAGAGGGGCGGGTACGGCTCAATGTGGGTACTCTTCGGGCCGGAGAGGATCGTAACGTGATTCCTCCCTCCGCAATTTTTGAAGCGGAGTGCCGGGGAGAGACCGAAAAAATTAACCATCAAGTCTACCTGCGGGCGCAGGAGATTATCGAACATGCGGCGGCCATGCATGGCGTTCGCTGCTCCCTTCGGGTTATGGGAGAGAGTCTCAACGCTTCGTCAGATCCGCTTCTCATGGAGATGATTCGAAAGGCAGGAGAGGAGAGTTCCTGGTTTACCCCCCTGCAGAACTTCCCTCATAGCTTTGGGGGGAGCGAAGACTGTACCTGGCTTATGCGGGAGGTACAGAAGCGGGGAGGGCTGGCGTGCTACGGTGTTCTCGGGGCAGATATCGCCGCAGGGCATCATGAAGACACCTTCGATCCCGATGAGGCGGTACTCCTTCCGGGGGTAAAGCTTCTCTTTTCACTTGTCCGAAAGACTCGGGAAGCATGGGGAAAATCATAAAAGGGGGTACTGTTATGGCAAAAGCTACCATGAGAAACATTGGCATTATCACCGCCGGAGGCGACTGTGGCGGGCTTAACGGAGTGGTGCGGGGAGCCGCAAACTTTGCTCACCGCCACGGCATGGGGGCTTACATCATCCCCCACGGCTATGCGGGGCTCTATAATTTGGTGGATCTCGACAAGATAGTGCATCTCGACGAAAACCGCGCGGATAACGTAAACTCCTCCTTTGCGGGATCCGAGGCGGGGCACTCCCGGGTGAAGATCGCCAAGATAGAGAGCCCGCACAAGTACGAGCGCATCCTCGACGGACTTCGCAAATTTTCCATCGATGGCCTGGTGATCTCCGGAGGGGACGATACCGGCGGCGTTATGGTAGATCTTGCAGAGAACGGCATCGCCTGCGTACACGCTCCCAAGACCATGGATCTTGACCTTCAGACCTACTCTGTGGGGGGTGATTCTGCCATCAATAAGATCGCTCACTTTGTAGAAGAGGTGAAGACCACCGGGCGTACCCACAACCGCATCATGGTGGTGGAGGTCTTTGGCCGTTATACAGGACACACCGCCTTCCGGGGAGGGGTGGGGGCCGATGCGGATGCGGTGCTGATCCCCGAAATTGATGTGGATTTCGATATCGTCTACGCCCACATGAAGCGCACCTACATGCGGCGCATTCTCAACAGTGATGTCCGGGCGGGAACCTACACCATCGTGGTGGCGGAGGGAATTAAAAGTGCCGGAGGGGACCTCATCTCTCAGGAGGACACCAAGGATTCCTTCGGGCATATCCGGCTCGGAGGGGCGGGAAAGTACGTGCGCCGAGAGCTGGAAGGGCGGCTCAAGAAGGATGGGGACTTCCCCCAGTTTTTGAAACGGCACGGCATGTTCGTCTCGGGGCTCTACGAGCTTCCGGAGGTTCGGGAGGTAGTACCGGGGCATCTGGTGCGCTCAGGAAGCACCTCCGCCTTTGATGTAAACTTCGGCAAGCAGATCGGAGGAGCGGCGGTAATGCTCCTGCTGGAGGGGAAGACCGGAATCACGGTGATGGATGTGGAGGGCCCCAGGATCCGCTACATTCCTACCAAGGATGCTATCGTGCAACGCAGTGTCGATCTGCAGATGGTCTCGTTCTACGAGGCCATGGATGTCTGTTTCGGCAGAAGCCCCCAGCCCTATGTGCCGGAGTTTGAGGAGTATCAAGGGGAGATCTACCGCCATATCTGATCTACCGCAGCAGCGTCTGCATCTTTGCGTTTGTAAGGGGGTGCCAAAGGGTGCCCCCTTTTTATATCCAGATGTGAAGGCTACTCAAGGTCTTCCAGATTTTCCGGGAGAACGTGCCTTTCTATGAGAGATACGCAGGTCCGTACCACTTCAGGATCGTAGAGGATGCCGCTGTTCTTCTGCAGCTCTTCTAAAGCCGCATGGGCTCCGAGCTTTGGCCGATAGGGCCTGTGAGAACTCATGGCTTCCAGTACATCCGCCACAGAGATGATTCGGGCGTGCATAAGAATGGATTCCCCTTTGAGCCCTCGGGGATAGCCGCTTCCGTCGAGCCGCTCGTGATGCTGATAGATGATTTCTCCCAAGGGGAGGGGAAAGTCGAGATCTTTCAGCATATCGTAGCCGCAGCGACTGTGAAGCTGGATGAACTGGAGTTCCAGCTCACTGAGCTGGCCAGGTTTACTTAAAATATCTTTTGGAACCTTGATCTTGCCGATATCATGGATAGATGCAGCCATGCGTATCCATTCCTGTTCCTCCGGAGAAAACTTCAGCGCCTTTGCCAAGAGGTGGGCTATCTTTGCCACCCGCTGCTGATGTCCCGCCGTATAGGGGTCGGTCTCTTCGGAGATCCGATTCAGTATCTCTATGGTTTGAACCCATGAGTGCTGTAGTTTGCGGTATTGCTGTTTAAGCTCCCGATGGCTCTGCTCCAGAAGATCCTTTGCCTTTTTTCCCAGAGAGATATCCTCAAACATGTTGTAATACCCCGTGGTTTCCTCGTGTATATGGATGGGGATGGTACTGTACCGTACGTAAAGATCCCGGTTCGATCCGTAGGCGGAATATCCTTCGATAAAGCTTATGTTCTCTTTGGAAGGGCAAATATCCTTGGTCGGGGAGGGCATGAAATCCTGTACTTTCTGATGCGGATTTTCGGAGGGCAGATCGAAGATTCTCTGAAAGGCAAGGTTCATCTTCTCAATCTCCCCGCTACTCCCGCTCTCCACGATTCCCACAGGGGCATGCTGGAAAAGCTGGTGAAGCCGGGCGCTCTGTTTCTCCAGGTGATCCTTGTAGGTGTACTCCTTGGTGATGTCCTGAAGGACACCGGTAAGAAAGGAGTTCACACAAAAAAGAGCCATGTGGAATATCCTCTGTCGGGAAGGACAGAAAACCTCGAAGTTATCTGTGCTCTTCTCCTGGGCAACTTTATAAATCCTCTGGAGGTACTCCCGGGGAAAACAGGAAAAGACTCTCTCTAGGGAGGCTTTTGGCTCCTGGAGGAGAGAAAAGTCCAGCATTTTTTCTGCTGCGGCGTTGGCCTCTAAAAGGTTTAGATGCAGATCCCCCCGGCTTTCTTGGGAAATCTGGAAAAAAAAGCATCCTTCCATCATGTTTTCGAAAAGCATGCGGTATTTATGCTCGGCCTCCATGATTTTATCCTGAGAAGATTTTCGTTCCAGGGAGTATCGCAGAGTTTTTTCCAGGATATTCGAAGAGCACTGCTCCTTGCAGAGGTAGTCCTGGGCCCCCATTTTGAGAGCCCGGGCGGCCATCTCCTGATCATCCAGCCCTGTAAGCACCACGAGAGAGAGCTTTTCCGCGAAGATTCGGAAAAGCTGGAGTGTTTCAAGTCCCTGGGAGGTGGGGAGCCCCAGATCCAAAAGGAGCACGTGGAACCCTTGCTTCTTCAGGATCTCCAGAGCCTCTTCCCCCGAGGCTGCCTCGTGGAGCGAGGCGTCCCGAAGGGAGGTGGACTGAAGATATTCTCGAATAAGTCGTCGATCTCCCGGATTATCTTCCACGAGCAGTATTTTCACGGTTCTCCTCCCCTCTGCGCTTCTATTCCGTTCCGGGAAGTTTCACGATTTCGAGCCAGAAGTTCTGAAGGCATCGCATGACTTCCAGAAAATTGTGAAGCTCCACAGGTTTTGTGATGTAGCAGTTTGCATGAAGCTCATAACTCTGGAGGATATCTCTTTCATCCTCTGAAGTAGTGAGTATTACCACGGGGATTTTCTTGAGGTTTTCATCATTCTTGATGATGGAGAGCACTTCCAGGCCGTTTTTACGGGGGAGATTAAGATCTAGCAAGATCACGTCCGGCCGGGGATGATCCTCTTTTTTGAGAAGATAATCCAGGGCTTCCTGGCCGTCCCGGGCCACGGTGAGAGCATTACGGATCTTCCCCTCCATCAGGGCCTCCCGTGTGAGCCGCACATCCCCCGGGTTGTCTTCCACGAGGAGAATTTCAATCATTTTTCCCTTGGTTGTCATGGGGATTCCCCCCTTGCAGAAGCGTTTTCCGGGGCTCCCCGGAGGGTGAAGGAGAAGGTGGAGCCCTTTCCCTCCTCTGAGGAAACCCAGAGACACCCCCCATGTCGCTCGACGATGCGTTTACAGAGGGCTAGTCCGAGACCGGTTCCAGGATACTCCTCGGAGCGGTTCAGCCGCTGGAACATGAGGAAGATCCTTTCGAAATAGTCGGATTTGATGCCTATGCCGTTGTCTCGAACGTGAACATTCCACATCTCCTCTTGAAATTCAGCAAAAACATCCACCCGAGGATCTTCCTTGGAAGAAAACTTGAGAGCGTTATCAATGAGATTCTGAAAAAGCTGCTCCAGTTGGGTGGGATCTCCCCAGAAGACGGGGAGGGGAGAACATGTAAGATGAGCGTTCTTTTCCCGAATTTTCATGTCCAGGGAGTGAAGAACTCTTTGCAGAATCTGATCTCCCGAAACGGGGCCGAAGCTCCTGCCGTGGGTATTAATGCGGGAGTAGGAGAGAATATCCTGAATGAGCTGTTTCATCCGATTTGCCCCGTCCACAGCGTAATAAATGAAGTCGTCCGCATCTTCCCCCAGCTTCCCCTGGTAACGTTTCTGGAGAAGCTGAAGATAGCTGGAGACCATCCTGAGAGGTTCCTGAAGATCGTGGGATGTAACGTAGGCAAACTGCTGAAGATCCCGGTTGGAGTCCTCAAGCTTTCCCATGATTTCCAGAAGAGTCTTCTGAAACTCCTCCCGCTGCGTTACATCCTGAGCAAGGAGCTTGTACAGCCGAGACTCGCCCGAAAAAGCACCCAGATCCACGCAGTGTAGCTCCCAGAAGTGTTTCTCCCCGTCTCGGGAGCGGATTTCCATCATCTCCGATGCCACTGAAGCTGGATTCTCCTTGAGGGCGGAGAAAAGCTTGTCAAAAACCGATATCCCCTCGGGAGCTATCCGAGAAATCCATTCCCTGAGCTGGGGTATATCCTCTCGGGAATATCCTGTGGCTTCCTCGGCGCCCCGGCTTACTTCAAAAATTTTCATGGAAGAATCGAAGAGAATCGAGGGAATGGCGGAATTCCGGATGGCTCGGTGAAAGCGCATTTCGCTTTTTTTCAGATCCTCTTCGGTTTCCTTTTGTTTGGTGGAGTCCAGGATGATTCCCTCAATCTGGGATATCCCATTCCGGAGAAAGGCCGTTCCTCGGTCGGTAACCCAGAGGATATTTCCTGAAGAATGGCGGATCCGGTAGTCCAGGATAAAGGAGGATTCCTTCTCCAGGGCGGCGCGAAGCTCTCTGAAGACTCTTTCCAGATCCTCTGGAAGAATAAAAGATTCCAGGGAAGGAGGTTTAGCCTCCTCCCCTTCGGAGGAGATGCCGAAGAAGGTTTTTCCGTAGTCGCTGGCAAAAAGAATCTGCCGTCCCTCGGAAGACCATCGGGCTTGGTAGGTCATGCCGGGGATGTTTTCCGTAAGGGTCTCATAGGCCCTCTTGTAACGTCGGGTTTTCTCTTCCTCTTCTCGGATCTTTTGCAACCCCCTATTCCCGAGTTCCGCAATAATCTCAGTAGTGCGTGCTATGAAGGTGACGTGGCGTTTTGCCTGTTCCACCGGCACCAAGGGAACCTTATCTAAAGCCTGAAGATACTCCTTTTCGGGGAATCCGTACTTTCGGGCTTGGTTCTCGAAAAAACGTCGATCCGGAGGTTCGTGGAAGAACTGTCCCGCAAAAAGAGTAGCGAGGTGCTCTCCTAGAATAAAAATAGGGGCGGCGTAGTCCACCAATCCGTTTTTACAATGATATCCCACTACTTCTTGGTCGAGATGTGCCTTGATATAGTTGTCGCTCTCCACGCATTGACATAGCGTTTCCGGATGCTTCCGGTGAAAGCACGTGCAGATATCCTGCCAGCCGCTTCGGGTATGGATGGTGCCGTCATTGTCGATGAGGGCCGAAGAGGCTCCCGTAAGAACGTGGAAATTATCCAGCCATCTCTGAATCAGAGGGATGTCCACGAGTTCGTCAATTCTCGGAGTTTTTGAAGGCATTGGGAACGGACCTCCTTATGGGCCGATTCTATCGAATTCGAAGGATGAGGACTGAGGAAAGGATCTGTGGAAGGAGTAACAAAGGATATGCCACGGAAGCTTCCCCATATTCAGCAGCGGAATTCCTTTGAAAGAAACCTCGTCATGTTTCATTATAACATTTTAAAAGGTCACGAGAACATTCTCTCATAGTTTTCGTGGGCGTGTGTAAATTAAAAAAAGCCCCCTTCGGAAGAGGAGGGGGCTTTTGTAGAAAATTGTACTTTCGGAAAAGATTAAAGTTCTTTCGCGGGAGATATCCATTGCTGGGGAACCCATCCCCGGTGTCCCCCCGGAGTTTGCACCAGCGAGAAATTCTCCTCCTTTTTCAGAATCCGGAGTACGCTCCCCTCGGGGAGGGAGTAGAGAGGGGTGGCGTTGGAGGAGTACCCCGATCGTAGCACACACTCCTTTTCCGTCACCACCCCGAGAGGTACCAGGGTCTCCAGAGCGAGATTCCAGAGCGTCATCCCCCCCAGAAGCAGGGCGGGTATGGCAAGCCTTCTTGCCCAGGAGCGGAAAATGTGGCTTTTTTTGCCCCCCCATAGCGTACCGAGCCCCAGAGAGATCCAGAAACCCCACCAGCTTATGAGTCCCCCCCAGGCAATCACAGGAAATCCCAGATACCGATTCCAGAGAGCCATCCGCCAGGGGAGGGGAAAGGTGTTCTGCTCCGGCAGGGTACGTGTTATCCCCTGTCGCAGAAGAGGATCTCCCGGATGCAGCCGAGCGGAGCGAAGATACCAGAGAAGGGCATCCCCGGGCTTTCCCTGGGCCTCTTGAGAGGCTCCCAGGTTGTAATAGAGAGCGCTTTGGGAGAGATTCTTTCGGGAGTGCATCTCTTGCAGAAGCTCCGAAGTTTCGGTGTCCTGCCGCCCCTCTCCCCCCAAGGCTCCCGGGATGAGGGGGAGAAGAAGGAGCACCCCCAGAAACAACCCCGCCAGAGAAACTATTCTGCCTTTCATCTCCAAAGCCCCCTTACAAAGGATGTCAGATCCCTTCCAAAGGATTGCAGTGATGGCCATGCTGAGGTTTGCGAAGATTCCGCCGAAGTGCCTTTTCGGGCGGGTTCTTGCTGCTCCTCTCCCCGCTGTTTTCCGCATTCTCCGTAGAGCATCTCCTCCAGCCGGGTCAGAAATGCTGTGGCCTCCTGCACTTCCTGAGAAGAAAGCTCGCTTCCCTCCAGAGAGTGCAGCAGCTCCAGGGTAAGCAGCTCCCCCTGCTGTTGCAACCGGGCAAAAACTCCCCAGGTGAGAGCCTTATGCAGCCATGCCAGGCTATCTTCCCGATTTCTGGCCTTGCGGGCCTCTCGAAGAGCCTTCCGGGATCGGCGGATCATTTGGTACTGTGGCGTTTTTCGCCCCCGGAGGAACTGCCGTATTCCCCATCCGCATCCTGCAAGAAGGGGAGGAAGCAGAAAGAGCACAAGAGTAAGCTTCGGCGAAGGAGGGGGGAGGAGATCTCCCAGCTGTTTTCTTTCGGGATCCCGAAGAGGGATCTCTCGGATCGTCTCATCCTTCTCTAGGGAGGGCTTCTCCGGAAGAGGAGAGGACTCCTCCGGGGTAACGATTCCCGTCTCCTGAGAAAGCGTTGCCCCCCGGGCAGAAAAGGAGGGGACGGGAGCCTCTATAACCTCGTATCTCCCGGCTTGGGGATCGAAAAGAGCGAGCTGTAACGGCGGCAGATCCCACGACCCCTCCCGCAGGGGGATTAGAGACCAGGAAAAGGCCCGGATTCCTTCGTATCCCTCCACGCCGGGGCGAAGGCTCTCTTCGACAGGCTCCTCATAGACCTTGATCTCCCCCGGAAGAAGCAGCTCCGGAGGCTGAATATCCCTCATATTCCCCCTTCCCCGGAGGAGGAGCGTCAGCTTTCGGGGTTCCCCGGTCTTTCCCTCCTGGGGATGAATAAGGCAGCGCATATCTGCGCTCCCCACCAGCCCGGAGAAGGGGGGCACCTCCTTCCAGGCCGGAAGGGGGAGCACCTCCAGCGAGAGGGGTTCCGTCTGGAGATGGTAGGGGCGCCCTAAGGCAGGGGCGAACTGAAAGAAATCCTCCAGCGAGGAGGGAAAGAGCCCCCCGGGGAATCCCCCCGGAATCCCCCCGGAAAAAGCACGCTGCCGAGGGTTCTCCTCCCCAAGAATAACATCCAGAGCGGCGGGGGAGATGGAGTGTTCTCCCGGCACTACCGGAGAGAGCAGAAAGGGGATCTCCGTCACCACGTAAGGAGTGCCCTCAATCTCGGTATGGTACACCTCTCGCTCCAGAGCTTCCCAGGGGATGCTTCCGAAATCCGGAGGGGTGAGGCGGCTCTCTCCTACGGGAAGAGCCCGGAAGAAGGAAAACCGGTACGTCACGGGCTCCCCCGCATAGACCTGCTCTTTGGAGAGCGAGGCGGCGACAAAGGCCTTTCGGGAAGCTTTTCCGGGAGTTGCGCTGTTTGGGGATGCCTCGCCTCCGGAGGATGCCCCCGGGTGAGAAGAGCCTCCCTGAGCCGGGAGTACCTCCAGCGAAAGGGGCTCCGTCCGAATCCGGGCCCCCGAGGAAAAGCGCAGCTCCAGAGAAGGAACGGTGAGATCCCCCTCCCGCTGGGGGAGCACCGCATAATAGAGATCCTGCTGTATGGACTGCACCCCGTTGATGATCTGTACGGAGGTGCTCTGTCCCCGGGGGGTAAGAAGAACCTCCGAGGATTCCTCCGGCACCACCTCGGGAGTCTCCTGACTTCCTTCAATGCGGATCATCAGGGTTACGGGCTCTTCCAGAGTGGTGCGCTCCCTATGCAGCCGTACCGTTACGGCGGGGGAGCTTCCCAGGGCGATTCCTCCCAAGAGAAGCAGCAGAAGGAACGCCCCCCCCAGAGCCCTTTGCACACTATTTAAGAGATGCCGTTTCATGGTTGCGGTTCTATCCATCGTCTCCACGACCTCGTCTCCTTCGCCTTTCTACCAATCCTTTTCCACAGCTTCATATCTTCCCCGGGGGATCAGGGCCTCTCCGGGAAGGTCCCGGAGGCGATGAAGCAGCCGCTCCATCATATCCGGTGCCCCCGCCTCTTCCGAAGAGGTGGGGTTTTGGGATGAAGCCCCCTCTTCCTCCGAAGCGGCTCGAAGATCCTTCAGATTCAGAGGGTCCTCCTTTCGAGATACCTCCCGCTCCAGAGGAGGGGGGAGGGGGAGGGCATCCCCGCTTTCGGGGTCTGTATCCTCTCCGGGAACCGCCTTAGGAGCCAGGGAAGATTCTTTGTCGCTCTCCGCTGCATCCTCCTCTTGAGCCTGGGCTTCCCTTTCTGCCTCGGCATTTTCGGCTCCGGCTTCCGCAGGGGAAGGCTCTTGGGGTGTCTCCTGAGGTTCCCTGGATTCCTGAGATTTGTTAAATTCCTGAGATTTGCCAGATTCCCTGGGTTCCTCTGGGATCTCCTCGGAGATATCCTCTCTCTTCTCTTTGCTCTGGCTGCCAGGCTCCTCAGGTTCCTCATGCTTTTCGTGCTCGTCTTGCTCGCCACGTTCTCCCCGAGAAGATCCTGTATCCCGGGGGTTTTCCCCCTGGGAAGATTCACCAGACTCCTTTTGAGATCCGGAGTTCCTCGGTTCTCCTTGTCCCCGGTTTTCTTTACGTTCCTGATTCTGCTCCTGACTCTGTTCCTGTTCTTCTGATGCTTCATTTCCTTCCCTGGTTTTGCTCTCTTCGGAAGAGTTCTCTTTCTCTTCTTTTTCCTCCTCCTCCTTCTCCTCCTCGTTTTGCTCCTCCCGGGAGTTTCCTTCGGACTGTTCCTGCTGTTCCTGCTCCTGCTCCTGTTTCTGCTGCTCTTCCAGCTTCCGGAGTACAAATTCCAGATTTTTCCGGGCCTCTTCGTCCTGGGGGTTCAGCTCCAGAGCCTTCCGGTAGCTTGCCGCAGACTCCTCAAGCTCCCCCAGGCGATAGAGGGCGTTTCCCCGGTTGTACCACCCCGCCCCTGCAAACTCTGCAGGGATCTCCCCCCAGGGGGTCTCACCGTCAAAGAGGCTCTCGTAGCTTGCAGCGGCCTCCTCGAAACGTTCCATCCTGTAGTAGGCATTGCCTATGTTGTACGCCAGCCGGGGGTCTTTGGGGTTTTCAATCTGCTCCTCCAAAAGATGCGCAAGCTCCCGTTCAGGGGAGATCTCCGGAGCTGTCCTCTGCCGGGCTTCCGCATCCCCCGAGAGGAGCATCCCTCCAAGGCACGCCGCAAGAAGAAGCGAGCCCCCCAGCATCTTCCCTATCTTCACAGGCCCTCGGGGATCTCCAAAAAGTCTCTGAAAGACAAGATAGATCACCAAAAAGAGAAGGCTCCCCCCCAGAAACCACTGATATCGGTCTATGGGAACCTTTCGGGGGGCCAGGCTGAACTCCGCGGTCTCCAGGGTTCCCCGGATACCTCGGATCAGAGCCTTGATATCCTCATCCCCCGGCACGGAGGGCACTGCCCTGCCTCCGGTAAGGCTCGCCATCTCCTGAAGCAGGGGGAGATTCACCCGGGAGATTACCGGGTTTCCCGAGGCATCCCGCACCGGGGCCCCTCTTCGGGCCGGATCCGGAATGGTGCTCCCCTGGGCTGTCCCCACCCCCAGAGCGAAGAGCGGAATATTTCGCCGCCGTGCCTCTTCAAGAAGCGGGGCCACATCGCCCTCGGTATCCTCCGCATCCGTCACCAGAAGAATGGCCTGGGAGCGCCCTGTCCTCTCCGGCAGGGCCTCCAGAGCTACCCGAAGAGCCTCCGCAAGGTTGGTCCCTCCCCGGGGCATCCGGGAGGGATCGAGAGCATCCAGAAAGAGGGTGAGCCCGGAAAAATCCGCCGTAAGAGGACACTGAAGAAAGGCGCTGCCGCTGAAGGCCACCAGCCCCACCCGTTCCCCCTTCAGAAAGGGGAGCAGATCCTTAATCTCTCGCTTGGCCGCTACCATTCGTGAGGGGGGTACGTCAGGAGCGTACATGCTCTTGGAGCAGTCCAGGGCGATCAAAAGATCCCGCCCCCGCCCCGGAGTCTCCTCCCATCGGTGGCCGTACAGGGGCCCCGAGAGGGCGATAATCAGGCAGGCCAAAGAGGCGAGAAGAGGGAGTTCCCGAAGAAAAAAGCGCCTTCTCCCTCCTAGCCCCTTCTCGGAAAGCCCAAAATGCCGCAAACCCGTACGCCGAACCAGGTCTCCACTACGGCAAAGCAGCGGCACCAGAGGAAGGAGCCAGAGAAGATAAAGCATAAGAGGTCGGCTAAAGCTCAGATTCATCATGGTATCCTCACGTATCGTGTATTTGTTCCCAGTAGGTGGAGCCCCAGAAGAAGAAGGGCGGCCCCCAGAAGCCAGGGGTAGAGATCCTTGCCGGGGCGTCGCTGGGGATCCTTGCGGGGGAGCTGTTCCAGAGTAGAGATGGTGTGGTAGATCTCTTGCAGCCCCTCGGTATCGGTGCCTCGGAAGGAGAGCCCCCCGGTCTTTTCGGCGATTCTCTGCAGCGCCTCATCGTCGATATCCACCTGCCGATAGACCACCTGTTTTCCGAAGAAGGGATCGTTCACCACATAGGGGGCCTTCCCCCGGGTGCCCATGCCGATGGCGTAGATCCGTATCCCCCGGGATGCCGCAATGGCGGCGGCGGCCTCGGGAGAGATTTCCCCCGCATTGTTCTGACCGTCCGTAAGCAGAATAATCACCTTGGAGGGGTTGGTATCCTCCTCCAGACGCTTCAGAGCGATCCCCAAAGCATCCCCCAGGGCGGTCTGGGGGCCTGCGGCGCCGATATGCACCCGCCGGAGCACCTCTTCCACCGAGGCGAGATCCCCCGTAAGAGGAAGCTGGGTAAAGGCGTAGCTACCGAAGACCACCAGCCCCACCCGATCCCCCCGGCGTGTGGCGAGAAAGTCCTGTACCACTCCCCGAAGGGCCTCCAGACGGTCCACCCGCTGATTTCCCACGACAAAGTCAAGAGCCTCCATACTCTGCGAGATATCCACCGCCAGCATAATGCTCACCCCCTGGGTTTCAAGGAAGTGTTCCCCCTCGTGCCACTGGGGGCGGGCGAGAGCCAGCAGCAGAAGCCCCAGGGCAAGCAACGGAAGCAGTGCTACAATCCGGGCCATCCGCACCCCCCCGCGGGGTTTCACCGCTCCGAGAGGCTCCAGAGAGGAAATTCCCACAGAAGCCTGGGGCATTTTTCGGAAAAACCACCAGAGCCCCAAAGGAAGCAGAAGAAGAGGCAAAAAGAGAGGTGAGGCAAAGGAGAGCGAAAGCATGATCACCGCCCCCTTTCCAGGAATTCCCGAGAGGGCTCTCCCCCAGAAGCGCTCTCCTGAAAGAAGTTGCGCTCCACCAGCTGCTCCACTAAAAGCCGATGCCGGAAGAACTCCTCCGACGACGAGGGGGCGGCGCCGAACTGAATCTCTCCCAGGCGTTGCAAAAGAAGCTGCAGATCCCTCTTCAGCGGCAGGGTCTCTGGAAGATCCTCAAGAAGAAGGCGGAGTTCCTCCAGGGTCTTCTCCCGGGCTTTTGGAAAGAGAGAGTCCTCCAGAGCGAGACGCAGCGCCAGGGCCAGCTCAAAGTACCGCTCCCGAAGAGAGATCTCGCTCTCTTCTCCCAGAAGCTTCAGCCGCTGCAGAGCCTCTTCTCGGAGGTCTTCTTCCGGAGAGGGGCGGGATCTTCTGCGAAGTAGCCACCAGAGAAGCAGAGAGCCCATAAGAAACACCCCCGCCCCCCCGAGAATCCAAGGGAGAAGAGAGGGTTCTGAATGGAGAAGGATGGAGGGCTTGATATCCAGAATATCCGTCATGGGGGGCTCTTGAAACATGGGGGGTTCCTGGAAAATCCCCCCCGGAAACCCCTGGGAAAGCTGCCCGGGAAAAACTTCCTGAGAAAGATCTGGGGAAAGATCCAGTGATATCCCCCCCAGAAGGGGAATCTTCCTCCATGGTCGTAATCTCATGAAGCACGCCTCCTCTCCCGAAGGTTGAAAAAACGAAGCAGCACATCCCCCACGGAGTCCGTGGTGCTCATCTCCAGCCGATCCACCCCAGAGCGGCGCAGCACCTGGCAGATATGTTCCTCCCGTTCCTGAAAGCGTTCTTCGTACCATCGGCGCACCCCGGAATCCCCCGCATCTATCTCCAAAAACTCCTCGCTCTCCAAATCCCGAAGCGAGACAACCCCCCGGGGGGGAAGCCTCCCATCCGCAGGATCCGTAATATGAATACCCACCAGGTCATGCCGCTTGGCCGCCACCTTGAGAGCCTGTTCGCAGCCCGAAGAGAGAAAGTCCGAAATCAGAAAGACCACAGAGCGCCGGGGGTGTACCCGCCCCAGATAGGTGAGGGCCCCCGCGAGATCCGTTCCTCTTTGGGAGGGCTCGAAGGCGGTGATATTTCGCAGAAGGTTCCACACCGCACTCGCCCCTCGACGAGGGGGGAGATACCGCTCCACCTGATCTGAAAAGAGCAGCGCACCAACACAGTCTCTGGCAGAGATGGCGGCAAACCCCAGGGCTCCGGCGCACTCCAAAATCTTCTGGCGCTTCGCCTTGCCTCCGGAGCCAAAAAGCCCCGAGGCGCTCATATCCAGGAGCATCATCATGGTAAGCTCCCGCTCCTCTCGATAGAGCTTCACGTAGGGGCGCCCCTCCCGGGCGGTAACGTTCCAGTCGATATGCTTCACCTCGTCCCCCGGAGAGTACTCCCGCACCTCTTCAAATTCCATCCCCTGCCCCCGGAAGGCGGAGCGGTACTCTCCCCCCAGAAGAGAATCCACCACCATGCGGCTCCGGATATGGATCCGCCGGATCTTTTCCAACTCCTCCCGGGGAATATGCCGGAGCACCATAATCTACGGTACCTCCACCGCGTCGAAAAGAGCCTGAATGATCTGGGAAGAGGTGATCTGCTCCGCCTCCCCCTCGTAGCTCATAAGAATGCGGTGGCGCAGTATATCCTCTCCCACGCTCTTAACATCCTGAGGGGTGACGTAGCTCCGACACCCCAGAAAGGCCGCCGCCTTCGCCGCCGCCACAAGGTAGATGCTCCCTCGGGGAGATGCCCCGTACTGCACATACCGTGCCAGGTCGGGGAGACACTTCTCAAGATTCCGGCTTGCCTGCACCAGATGAACCGCATAGGCCACCACCCGGGGATCCACATGAATCTGCCGTACCAGATCCTGAAGAGCCCGAAGCTCCTCCTTCTCCAGCACCCCCCTGGGAGTGGGGAGATGCTCCTCCCGGTGCATCCGGGAGACCATCTCAATCTCCTCTTCTCTGGAGGGATATCCCACCTGAAGCTTCAGCATAAACCGATCCACCTGGGCCTCCGGAAGAGGATAGGTCCCCTCCTGCTCGATGGGGTTCTGGGTGGCGAGAACGAAAAAGGGCTCCTCCAGGGGAAAGGTCTCTCCCCCGAGAGATACCTGCTTCTCCTGCATGGCCTCCAGCAGGGCGGACTGCACCTTTGAAGGGGCCCGGTTTACCTCATCTGCCAGAATGATGTTGTGGAAGATCGGCCCCTTGCGTACCCGGAACTCTCCCGTTTTGGGCTCGTACACCTCGGTGCCCACGATATCCGCCGGAAGAAGATCCGGAGTAAACTGAATGCGCTGAAACGATGCCTGAACGGTGGCGGCGAGAGTCTTTACAGCGGTGGTCTTCGCCAGCCCCGGCACCCCCTCCAAAAGAATATGCCCCCCCGAGAGAATTCCCAGAAGAAGCCTATCCACCAGGGTTTCCTGCCCTACGATCACCCGGCCAATTTCGCTGCGCACCTTGGCAATCAGGGGCTGCCGCTCCTGCACCTGTTCCATTATCTGTTGTTGCTGCTGCATCCGTTATTCCTCCTCGGTAAAAAATACCTCTACTGCCCAGAGCTTTTCCCCTAGGAATTATCTCCGTCGCTGCAATAAATCGAGTAAATAAACCCCGCTGATACTATACCCTCCCTGACGTAAGAGTTCCTCCGTAAAAACCCCCGAAGGGGAGATCGGGAAAATTACGGATTAGAGACGTGAGAAGCGTTACGCTATCGGGAGAATATCTTTTCTTGCAATTTTGCGGTAAGATAAACCGAAGCTCATAGGGTTTTTCCGTTACGACAGGCAGCATTTGCTCCAAATGCGTCGCCGCCGGTTTTTGAGGGAATTTTCTGAGTAACATCTATGGGCATCTGCAATCTGAAGGTTATTCTAATGTTACCAGGGGGCACTGGAGCAATGATAAATAGGATATTTCGTGAGATGATCCGCAGCACACACCGCTTGGGGCGGTTTTCTTTTGGGGTTGTTCTTTTTGTTGCGGTGTTTTGTGGCTGGTGGCTGGCAGCTCGGGCAGATCAGGAGATGCGCAGGGAGCTTCTCGGAGAGGCTCGCCTGGTGGCGGAGGCGATGAACCTCCAGCATGTGCAAACCCTGAGCGGTACCGAGGAGGATCTGCATTCCCCCGCTTACGTGCGGCTCAAGGAGCAGTTTGTGACACTTCGTGCGGCTAGCCCAAACTACCGATGGATCTATCTCATGGGGCGCAAGGCGGACGGAACCGTCTTTTTCTTTCTGGACAGCGAGCCGGAGGGGTCGGAAGATGCCAGCCCCCCGGGGCAGGTCTACACCGAAGTCTCCGAGGGTTACCGCCATTCCTTCGATACGCAGAAATCTCTTGTGGAAGGCCCCGTTACTGACCGCTGGGGAACCTGGGTTTCTGCCCTGGTGCCGCTAATAGACCCGCATACCAAAGAACTCATAGCGGTGTTAGGGATTGATATTGATGCCCGGAACTGGGAAACAGCCGTCCTTCTCCAGTCTCTTCTCCCCGTGGGGCTCACCACTCTTGCGCTGCTCCTTCTCCTCTCGGGAGGCACCTTTGTGTTCCTTCGGCGTGCCCGGTATGAGGGAGTGCCGCCGGGATGGATGGTGCAGTTAGAGACCCTTATGGTGATTGCCGTGGGTCTTGTTCTCACCCTCTTTGCCGCCTGGCTTGCCTGGAGCGACGCTCTCCGCAATCAGAGAGACTCCCTGTGGCATTTGGGGGAGAGCCGAACCGCCGTGCTTGCCAGGGGATTCTACGACATGCGGGAGAGAGAACTCGAAGGGCTTGCCCGGTACTGTGAAAGTAACCCCCATAATACCCCCGAAGAGTTTATACAGTATGCGGAGTATCTGAATCGCCACCGATCTGTGCTGGCCTGGGGGTGGGCTCCTGCGGTGCCTGAGGGCGAGAGGGAGTCTTTCGAAGAAGCCGCCCGGAGACAAGGCATGAAAGGCTTTGAGATCTGGCAACAGGATGCGGCAGGTCAGCGTGTCCCCGCTTCTGATCGGGGGATCTATTACCCGGCCTTTCGGCTCATGCCCGAGGAGCAGCACCGTATAGCCCTCGGTTTTGACCTCGGTTCCGAACCCATCCGGCGAAAGGCCATCGAAACGGCTCTGAGTACGGGTTTTGTCTCTGCCACCGATCCGGTAACCCTGGTACAGGAAGCCCCTGGCCGGAAAGGAATGCTCGTCTTTCGGCCAGTCTTCGGCGACTCTTTGCATCCCAACCCCCGAGGGCTTGTCCTGGGGGCCCTCTCTCTTGGGGACATCCTGCTTGACGAGAGAGACGATTCCTTCATCGATATGGAGCTGCTTCTTGTTAGTGAAAATGGATCCCTCAAGCTGCTTGCTTCCTCCCGGGGGGAAGAAAACCCTCTCTCCCACGGCTTCTGGAACAAAAAAGAAGAGGTTCGTACCTCCTCTCAAAAGGAAGCAAGTTTCCCAAGAGAAAAACCCATTCTTTGCCGTCCCGTTCTCGCTTTTGGGAAGACCTTCATGGTGGCAGCCTATGCGGGGCCGGCGCTTCTGCACACCCACCCGACGGCAAGAGCGGCATGGGGAGTGGGAGTAGCCGGAATCATGCTCACCGCTGCCCTGGCAGTGGTGGTGTCGTTATTGCTGCGACGTCACCAATCTCTTGAAGGGCTCGTGCGTTCCCGCACCGCTGAATTGTGGGAGACGAATCGCCAGCTAAAAGAGGCCACCGCCCGGGCGAATTGCATGGCCACGGAAGCAAAGGCTGCCAACATCGCCAAAAGCGAATTTCTCGCCAATATGAGCCACGAGATCCGAACCCCCATGAATGGGGTCATTGGCATGACGGGCTTTCTCCTGGACACGGAGCTTACCGAGGATCAGCGACGATATGCCCAGACTATCAAGTCCAGCGGGGAGTTTCTGCTGGGGATCATCAACGATATCCTGGACTTTTCCAAGATTGAGGCGGGAAAGTTCGAGCTGGAGATTCTGGAGTTCGACCTCCAAAGTTTGCTGGACGATTTTGCCGCAGCCATGGCACTTAGAGCCTACGATAGGGGGCTGGAGCTGATCTGTGCCACGGATCTTGATGTCCCCACCTCACTTGTAGGCGACCCCAGCCGTCTACGCCAGATCCTCACAAACCTTGCAGGAAATGCGGTGAAGTTTACCCCCAAAGGGGAAGTTGCAGTGATGGTCAGCAGAGTAGAGGAGCGGGAGGAGGCCGGGAAGGCGGGGGATGCAGAGAAACCTTCCTGCCTGCTGCGCTTTTCCGTACGGGATACGGGGATTGGCATTCCTGAGGATAAGATAGGAGTTCTCTTCGAGAAATTCAGTCAGGTAGATGCTTCCACTACCCGCTACTACGGCGGTACCGGGCTTGGTTTGGCTATTTCCAAAGAGCTTGTGACCATGATGGGGGGAGAGATCGGCGTGGCAAGTGTGGAGGGGGAGGGCTCGGAGTTCTTTTTCACAGCCCGCTTCGACCTGGGAAAAAGTGCAGGGGAAAAGGCCCCTCTCCCCCCTGCTATTCTGGCAGGGGTGCGTGTGCTCGTAGTGGACGATAACGCTACCAACCGGGAGATACTCCTCAAGCGTCTGGCCTCCTGGGGAATGCGCCCCCAAGAGGCCACGGATGGCCCCTCGGGAGTTCAGGCTCTCTCTAGGGCCCTGGATGCAAAAGACCCCTTCCGGCTTGCCATCGTGGATATGCAGATGCCCGGCATGGATGGTGAAGCCGTGGCCCGGGTGGTAAAGGCCGATGCAGGGCTTGCAGAAACCCGTTTGGTAATGCTCACGTCGCTCGGTGCCCGGGGAGATCTCAAGCGCTTGCAGGATATCGGTTTTTCCGCCTATGCGGTGAAGCCCATCAAGCACGACGAACTTCGGAGGGTGCTCTCCCAGGTTCTGGCGGGGGTTCCAGAGGGTACGACTCAGTCCATGATTACCCCCCAGACTGCCCGGAGGGCTCTCCCCAACTTCGCTCATCGCAAGGCACGCATCCTGGTGGCGGAAGATAATATGACCAATCAGAAGGTAGCCCTCGGCATTCTCAAGAAGCTCGGCCTCACGGCGGATGCCGTGGCCAGCGGAGGCGAGGCTCTGGAGGCGCTCAGAACTCTTCCCTATGACCTGGTCTTTATGGATGTACAGATGCCCGAGATGGATGGATTGGAAGCCACGAGGCGTATCCGGGATTCTCAGTCCATAGTGCTGAATCGGGATATCCCCGTCATCGCCATGACGGCCCACGCCGTGCAGAGTTACAAAGATAAGTGCTTCGAAGCGGGGATGAACGACTACGTCACCAAACCAGTCTCCCCCCAGGCTCTGGCGGCGGCCCTGGAGAAGTGGCTGCCGAAGGAGAGGTAACGGAATGCTTCTGGAAGAGGCCGCCTCTTCCGCCATGGTGCAGGTAGATTACGGCGTACTCTGCCGGGCAGTGCATATCTCCGAAGAGAGTGTTTCCATCCGCATCGACAATGCAGGGGAGGCCACCGCAAGTAAGGTGGAAACCAACCGCTACCGCTACGTCTTTCCCGGGGGTTCTCAGCTCATCATAACGATTTTCTCCCAAACCCAGGCAAGAGTGGAAGAGCAGGGCAACTTCACCACCTCGGGTTATACCTACGCCTACACCGCCGCATACTCCTTCCGCAAAGAAGGTCTGTAGAGCTTTTAGCTTGCACAACCTCCTTACCCCTCCCCGGAGAGCCCAAGATTTTTCCGGGGAGGGGATTTGCCCCCCCCTTTTTGCACCCTAACGGCTAAAGTCCCAGGGTTTCCTTTATCAGAACAACCTCCATCTCCATCCGGTTCATTTTTTTGTAATGTATTATCTGGCCACAGCATATTCTCTGCTCACTGCTACAGTCGTAACATCTATCCTGATGAACGGCACAGGGGGTGCTGTAGCCGTGACGGGCTGCGTTTCGGGGAGCTGCTATGTTGCGGGCACGCCATATGGCTTCCTCTAAAGTCGGAACCACTTTATTTTCTCCAATAACAAAATACACCTTTTCGTGCCCAAACAAAGAGCCCGCCACGCGATTACCCGTTCCATCGATATTAACCATCTCCCCGGTCTCCGCCAGGGCGTTCACAGAGGTGAAAAAGATATCCGTAGTTAGGCAGAGCTTTGCGGTGGACCAAAAATTTAATCCCGGAGGACGATGCATAGGATCATGGACTTCGTTGTGCTTTGAAAGCATGTCATACAGATTTAGAGTCATGAGTGTCTCCGAATCGCCGAAGCCCACGGTCTTGCCGTCCACCTTCCCGTCCAGGTAGGCAGCGGCTTCCTGGGGGGTATCGAAACATGAAACTTCGTATCCCTTATCCGTCAGTGAAGCCATAGTTTTTTCGAGATTCATCGTCCTGCTCCCTCCTTGCAGATGTTTTTGTAACCTTTTCGGTTATCATTTGTCGGCTTTTATCGCTTTTGTATTTGGTGATATAAAAGGGACCCACTTGGGCTCCACAAACAGCTTCAAGAGGGGAATTGGAAGGACCATAGAGTGTGTCACCTTTTACCAGATGTTCTGCTGATTTGCTGGATATCTGAAACGACGGTTGACTTGGTTCGTCTCGGTTCTCAGAGCGAGCTGTTCGAAAAATAGACCAATTCTGTGTCATATCAAGCAGCCCTCAGGCTTTTCCTGGAGGCTGCTTTTTTGCGCTTCCAAAGCCTTTTTCAGGAAATCTCCCTCCCCAGGCGCCGCATCTCCCGGAGAAGGAAGCCACCGGAGAAGATCACCTGAACGAAATCCGCCAGGGGAAAGGACATCCACACCCCGTCCACTCCGAAAAAGCGCGGGAGAATGAGGGCGGCGGGGACGAGAAAGAGGGCCATCCTGCTGAGGCTGATGAGAATGCTGAGCCGGGCCTTTCCCAGAGCCTGAAGGGTGAAGGTGGTGATAATTCCCACCGCTGCTCCCGGCACTGCGGCGTAGCCGATTCGGAGGCTTCGGGCGGTGAGGGCGATAAGCTCCGGGCTGGAGCTGCTGAAGAGGGCCGCCATCTGGGGGGCGAAAAACATCACCGCCAGAAAGTTGCAGGTAAAGAGCCCCACGCACCCTGCCAGGGCGAGCCCCACCGCCCGGCGAACCCGGGGATAATTCTTGGCTCCGAAGTTGTAGCCGATGATGGGAAGAAGCCCCTCCCCGATGCCGATGGGAGGGAGATAGAGCAGGGCATCCAGGCTGAAAAAGATCCCCATGGAGGCGATGGCGAGATCCCCCCCGTACGTGCCGAGAAGGGTGTTGAAGATCCCCATGAGGAGGGTGAAGGCAAGCTCCAGAAAAAAGGGAGAAAGACCCACCGCAAGGATCTGGCGCACCAGAATCCACTTGGGAAGAAAATTCCGGAGATAGAGGCGAAAGACGCTCACCTTCCAGGGGCCAAGATAGAAGAGAAAGACCCAGATAAAGGCGAGCCCCTGGGCCAGCACGGTTCCCAAGGCGGCCCCGGTGATCCCCATGCCGAGTTTGGCAATAAATATCCAGTCGAGAATCACATTCCCCCCCGCTCCGAGAAAGAGTGTCATCATGGCATACCGGGGGGCTCCTTCGGAGCGGATCAGATGGTTCATCCCCATGCTGGTGACCCAGAAGGGGACCCCCCAGAGAATGACGGAGAAATATTCCATGGACAAAGGAAGAAGGCTTTCGGTGGAGCCCGAGAGCCGCAGAAGCTGCTCCGGAAAGAGGCTTCCCAAGAGGCAGAGAATCCCCCCGCCTATCAGGAGAAGCAGCAGAGCGTTGGCAAGCCCCCGCTCCGCCCGGCGGCGTCGGTTTTCCCCCAGAAGCCGGGAGAGAAGCGATGCCCCCCCGGTGCCTACCAGGGCAGTCACCGCACTGATGGCCACCATGAAGGGAAAGGCCACCGAAAGAGCCCCGATACCCTCGGGGCCCACGTAGTGTCCCACGAAGATACGATCCACAATATTGTAGAGAGCGTTTGCCACCAATCCCGCAATGGCGGGAAGGGAAAAATGGAGCAACAACAGCGGTATGGAGCCTTTCCCCATACGTTCCGGATTCGACATAGTTTTGATCACCCGTCCTTGTGGTGCTATTGTAGCAGAAGAAAAAGACCCCGAGGATAGGCCCAATCCACGGACTGTATTCTCGAGTAGCCAGGAAGATTTATAATGAATGCTGAAAGGGGGATCCCTTGGTATGGTAAAGTTGGGTTTGGCAGTATCATAGAACTGTCGCTTTACAGCGGTTCTGCCCCCTCGCTTAGAATGGCAAGATGCTCTCTGTAGGAAAATACCCGGTTGCGACGATTTCCGGTGATTTCCTGGGCAATTTCCAGTGTTTCCAATGCCTGCATCCCCTTAGCGGCAGAGGGGAAAGAGAGGGAGGTTTGTTCACAAATTTCGTTCAACGTCACCACAGGACGCTGGCGGAGAATGCGAAAAACACGAAGAACCGTAGAGGCAGTTCGCCCAAGGGATTGGATTCTCTCTGCGTCCTCTTCAAAAAGATCGACAAGTTTTTTTGCGGTTTCAACCGCATTCGAGGCGGTCTGTTCCACTCCTTCCAAAAAGAAGTCTATCCAGGCTTCCCAGTCCCCGTGGATGCGTACTTGATCAAGCAATCGATAATACTCGGATCGATGTTGCTTGAAATATAAGCTCAGATAGAGTAGGGGTTGTGCGAGAACCTTATCGCAGTGAAGAATGAATGCGATCAGTAATCGTCCAACACGCCCGTTTCCATCTAGAAAGGGGTGAATCGTTTCGAATTGAAAATGCACGAGTGCCGCCTTGATTACCGAGGGATAGGGGTTCCCCTGGTTATGAAGAAAACCTTCAAGGGTAGACATGCATTTCTCTACAGAGTGCGGTGGTGGTGGGACAAAATGAGCATTGCCTGGACGGGTTCCGCCGATCCAGTTCTGAGAATGCCGGAATTCGCCCGGGGTTCTCTCACTCCCTCTACCCCGTGAGAGAAGAATAGCGTGCATTTCCCGAATCAGGCGATTAGAAAGGGGGAATCCTTCTTGCAGCCTTTTGAGCCCGTGATTGAGTGCAGCCACGTAATTGGAGACCTCTACTACATCATCTAGAGGCACTCCCGGAGCCTCATGCAGTTCGAAAAGCATGAGCTGAACAAGGGAAGATTGTGTTCCCTCAATCTGAGAAGAGAGCACCGCTTCTCGGCGAACGTAAGCATAGAGGAAAAGCTCGGCATTTGGTAGAAGAAGAGTGATACTATCCAGCCGCCCTAAGGCTAGTGTGGCACGCTCCAAGAGCCGCTGCCTTTGGTCGCTCATTTCAAGAGACGGCGCAGGTGGCAACGGATTCGGGAGAAATGCGTGGATCTCCTCTCCCGCTACAGTTGTTGTTTCATAGCGTCCTGTCATACCACGTATCATATTCTGGCAGCTCCTTATGCAACGATCTCTAAGTAAGCAACGGTACTATTAAACAAAAGGGAGATTTCGCTTAATAAGGGGAGTCCGTACTTTTCTTTCTCCTTATTGTAAAGAGCATTTGCCACCAATCCCGCAATGGCGGGAAGGGAGAAATGAAGCAGCAGCAACGGTATGGAGCCTTTGCCCATGCGTTCCGGATTCGACATAGTTTTGCATCACCCATCCTTGTGATGCCATTGTAGCAGAATAGAAAAGCCTCAAGGAGAGGACTCTGAAAATTTGAATTTTATGGTATTATTTCCCTCAGGGCTTTCTCTTCGAAAGAAAAGCCCTTCCGAGATGTGT
The DNA here is from genome assembly GCA_964539095.1 of uncultured Synergistaceae bacterium. GTDB lineage: Bacteria > Synergistota > Synergistia > Synergistales > Aminiphilaceae > DAIPKP01. The sequence goes on along the minus strand of CAZIFL010000009.1, from coordinate 27,496 downwards.
TGGACATGAAGGGAGGCGTTTTTCATGTACGCCGTAGAGTTTAAGGCTAAGATTAAGGATGGGGCAATCCAAATTCCTGCTCCCTATCAGAAGCATCTCAGAGATGAAGTGCGTGTTCTCGTGTTGATGGAGACGCCGGAGGCAGGAGACACTTTTATTGATGATTTGCTGCGGCAGCCTCTTGAAATACCTGACTTCCATCCTTTGAGCAGGGAAGATGCTCATGAGCGTTGCTGAACCATTCCGGCGTTCTTTCGTAGATACGAATATCTGGTTGTATGCACTTATGAGAGGGAATGATAGAGACTTTGCGGAGGAACTTTCGAGGATTCGAAGGTTCCTCCGCTTTTTTTCGGCATTCCTGCCCTGACACGGAGGTGGTTTTTTCGGTATACTGTTCTCTGCAAGCTGAAAAAACGGGGGAGTGCATGATATGGAAAAAAAGATGAGAAAAAAACAAAAAGTATGGTTGGTTTCCGGAATATGGTTGCTCTTCTGGATTTTCATGCTGCCTCTTTTCGGTGGCTCCGTGGCGTATGCGGCGTCTGCAGTATACGCCGAAGAAAAGATCATCTCTTACGAAGATCGTATTGCGGCGAATCTCCAGGGGCAGCTTGAGGCGGAAAAGGTTTCGGTGGTTCTGAAGGGGCTCTCTTCGTCGGGGGGCATTCACCGGGCCAAGGAGATGTTCTGTTTTGTGCGGGGAGCTTCTCTCGAAGGGCTACGGTATGACTCCATCACCATCTATGTTGAGGCGGTCTCTTTTCGGGTGGAGGAGCATCGGGTAGTGCTCCGGCACTTTAAGGAGGGCAAGGTTTCGGGGGCGGTGCTTCTGGAAGATCTCTCGGAAGCTCTGCAGGGTCTCTATCCGGCTTTTCAGATCGGGGAGCTTGCGGCGGATCATAATGCCCTTGACTTCAAGGGGGTGTACGTACGCAATACCACCATTCCTCTCAAAGCTACCGTAGGGCTTCAGGGGGTGTACCTTCCTCAGGAGAATGGTACGGCGGTGCTGCATTTCGTAGATTCTTCCAGCGATAATCCCTTTATCTCCACCCGAGACATTGCGCTGGAGGTGGAAAAGATCGCTCCGGTGCTTTCGGTGCACTCCTTTTTTCCCTCCCAGAAGATTAGGGAGGTCCGAGTGGATGGAGAGAGTCTCTGGTTTTTTTCGGATCACCATGGGCTTGCGCAGAGCCTATGATCCTTGGATTGGGGGTGGATGCCTGTTCCATAGAGCGCATGAAGCACTATGTGGCATCCCCGCACTTCGAAAAACGGGTCTTTATGCCTGAGGAGCGGGAATATGCCCGATCTCGGGGGTGTCCCTCCCGACACTTTGCGGGAGCCTTTGCCGCCCGGGAGGCCTTTGCCAAGGCCACGGGGCTGGGGCTCGCAAAGATGGGGCTCCACGGATGCTGGGTGGAGCGCACCCCCCAGGGCCCACGACTACGTTTTTCCGAAGAGAATAAAGAGTTTCTCCGAAACAGGGGGGTGCGGCGTGTTTTTGTGAGCATTACCCACGAGGAGAATCTGGCGGTGGCGGTGGTGGTTCTCGAAGGGGAATCTCCCCCGGGAGAGGAGGACCTGTGATGATTCTGGAAGAAGCACGAAGCAAAGAGCTTGCTCCCCTGGTGGAGGCTCTTCGAGGCGGTGGCGGAGTGATCTTCTCCGGTGCGGGGATGAGCACCGCCTCGGGATTGCCGGATTTTCGTTCCTCTCGAGGGCTCTGGAAGCAGGTCGACCCGGCCCGGCTCGCCTCGGTGGAGGCTCTGAGGGGGTCGTACGAAACCTGCATTGATTTTTACCGAGAGCGTATCCGGGCATGTTATGAGGCGGCTCCCAACGAGGGACACCGTATTTTGGGGAAGTGGGAGCGCCTCGGTTTGCTCAGGGGGATTGTTACCCAGAACGTGGATGGATACCACGCTTTGGGGGGGTCTTCGGAGATCGCAGAACTCCATGGTACCCTTCGCCGCTGTCGCTGCATGGGGTGCGGCGGAGAGTTCCCCGGGGAGCGGCTTCTGGAAGATACCCTCTGCTCCTCCTGTAAAGGACGGTTGCGCCCCGGGGTGGTGCTTTTCGGGGAGTCCCTCCCCTTTGAGGCCATGAAGAAGGCGGAAAAGCTTGCCAAAGAGGCTTCGTTCTTTCTCGTGCTGGGATCCTCCCTTCTCGTCTCCCCCGCTAACTGGTACCCCCAGATGGCCAAAGATTCCGGGGCATGGCTGGGGATCGTGAACCGAGAAGGCACTCCTATGGATTCTTTAGCGGACGGGGTTTTTCACGAGGATATTCTCCCCCTTCTTCGAGATGTGGAAGTCCTGCTCTCGTAGAGGAGCTTCCTTTAGGCAGGGCCGTTTTCGAAGACCTCCAGAAAACGAATCACTCTTTCCGGGGCGTAGCGGCGGAAGGTGTTTTCGATATTCTGAAGGTGTTCCTCTACTCTGGCGAGGGATATTCCCCGGGGAGCATAGACCGTAAAGAGCAGATTCTTTGTCTCTTCCCCTATACGGCTCTCCCGGTTTGGTCCCCGGAGAATGGATGAGAGAATGCCCCTTTCATCCCGGATGCACATATCCCCCGGAGAGAGATTTGCCTTCTTTTCAGAAAGCATGGTATAGGAATCCCCCTCTTGGGTTATGTCTACCGTTATCTCCTCTCCCAGAGCGTAAACATCGTGTCCCGCCGTGAGAAGCCCGGATTCCAATTCCGCCATGAACATGTTCAGCACGTGGCAGGAAGGGGCTGGAATGGCTCTTTTTCCCTGGGCGATACTCTCAATCTGCTGGAGTACGTGATAGGTGCTTTTTCCCTCCTTGTAGTATGCTACGTAAGGGGCAAGAGCGGGAAGGGTCGCAAGATCTTTTCGGGAAAGAGATCCGTAACGCTCTTTGAGGCTCTGCTCTTTTTCGAGCCGCAGAGATTCCATCTCCGAGGGAATGGGGAATCTGTTTGGGGCGTTTTCCACGAAAAGCATCCCCATGACGGCTCCCGGAAAGGCTGCCTTCCAGGAAGGGCTGTAGCTGATAGATATGGAACGGGTCATGTAAAAGCCTCCTTTGTGCGAACGTCCTCTCATTGTGCGGGAAAAAGGGAGATGTTTCTTGAACAGAATTGCGGTGTTTCGAGAAAATGGGGTGTTCTGGAAATTGGCCCTGTGAGAGGAGTGCGGAATGGTTATCACCGCTGCTGCGGATGTGCCGGAGCGAGTATCTCTGACAACCCTCGGGGGGATTTTCCGAGGAGAGGATGTGCAGGTCCTCCACGCCACCTACCGTACTCAGAGATTTTCCAAGCACTTTCATAGCTCTTACGCCCTAGGGGTTATCGAGGGAGGTGCTTTGGAATGCCTCTACCGGGGAAGGCGATGGGTCTTTCCTCGGGGATGTATCAGCCATGCCATGCCCGGAGAGCCTCACACGGGGCATGGGGTTTCTCCCCGGGAGGGATGGAGCTACCGCATGTTCTATCTGCCGATTTCCCTGGTCTGCCATGCTGCGGAGGAGGCGGGAATTCGGGGAGTAGGGCTCCCTTCGCTGCCGGAAGAGCCCGTGACGGATGTGGATCTTCTGCGACTTCTCCGGAATGTCCACCAAAGATCCCTTGCGGGAGACGCCCTTCTTCTGGAGAAACAGGAAGGACTTGTATCGTTCCTGGTACGGCTTTTCCGTCGCTACGGAAAAAAACGGGAGATTCCCCGGTCCGCCCGGGGATCCCCCAAAATTGTAAGGGTGGCGGAGTATCTTCGTAGTTGCTGTGACGAAGCGCCCTCCACGGAAGATCTTGCAGCCCTTGCAGATTTGAGCCCTTATCACATGATCCGGAGCTTCTCTCAGACCTTCGGTATGCCACCTCATGCCTATCTCCTCCAGGTTAGGGTAGGGCGCGCCCGGACAATGCTCGAAGAAGGAGCGTCTCCCGCGGAAGCTGCCCAGGCCACGGGGTTTTCGGACCAGAGCCACCTTCATCGCTATTTCCGCAGAATTCTTGGCATCTCCCCGGGAGCCTATCGGAGGGCCTTCAGAAAATAAAAGCGCCCTCCCGGAGAAGTCCGGAGAGGCGCTTTGAGCGATTTTTGATCTTTGCGATTCCGATTCTACGGATCTACAGGCGGGTGCCGATTCCCAACAGATCCGCCAGATTGGCCTTGGGATCGAGCACGGGTTCGATCTTTCGGGTCTCGCAGGTGAAGAGGGTGCTCACGCCTGGGCCGTGTCCCGCCCGGAGGCAGTCGCTGTGGACCACCACCCCGATGCTGATGGAGCCCTTCCGGTAGGCTCGGCCGTAGCGGTTGTCGTGATCCAGAAGGGCCACGAAATCCCCGAAGCGGATCTTATCCAGGTTGTACTCCCTCACCGTTTCGGGGTCGCTTGTCATGATGTCGTAATCTCCCTTGGCCACGTGGGCGGCTCCTACTCCGGAGCCCATGCAGACCGCAGGAACCATTGTGGTTACAGGAACCTCAAGGGTTCCTCTGTCGGTTTGCCGAATGTTCATCTTTTCGAGAAGATCCGGGTCGAGATTAAAGACGCTGATCTCGGGGTAGTCCAGAAGCTGGAGCCCCTGCCCCTGGCCGTTGATCATGATGGTGTCTCCGTAGGTCATTTTCTCCTTGGCTTCCCGGGGAAAGTCCACGATCACGTGCTCGGAACCCCCGTGGTGCCCTATCACCACCCCTTCCGCATCCTTGGCATCTCCCGAGGTTACCCGGGCACGGTTTCCCACACATGCGTAGATCTGCAGGGAGATGTTGGGGTGCTCCATGTACTTTTTGGTGTCCGCGGTGCAGCTCACGCCAGGCTCCACGTGATCCCCCGCCCAGCCAAAGGCAGAATCTCCCACCTGAACGTTCAGGGTGATCCCCCCGATGCCGGGGAGCAGGAAGGGCTTTCCATCTTTATCCACCCCCCAGTTTCCCAGGGTTCGGGGCTGTCCGGGCTGGCACTGCAGAGCAAACTCCACCACGCGGTCACGGTTTGTGCGTATCATCTGTGTATTCCCTCGCTTTATTCTTTTGTTAGAAAAATGTTAGTGCAACGCATGTCTCTCCCGAAGCTGGGAGACTTTCCTAGAAGACTTTGCTTCCCAGCTTGGCCTCCTCCATGCAGGTGAGAGGGGTGGCTTCACCGCTCTCGGCCTTGGGATATTGTACACCTAGAATAAGCACCTCCGAAAGGGTTTCTCCCACCTTGCGGGGTTCGAAGTTCAGCACTCCCAGCACCAAGGCTCCCTGAAGCTCCTCGGGAGTGTGCTGGGTAAAGCGTCCTACGCTGGTCTTCATGCCGTACTTGCCGAAGTCGACCTGCATCCGGTAGGCTTTTTTAGGGGAGTCCGGATCAAGTTCCAGGGAGACTACTTTGCCGAGGCGAATATCCAGGAGATCGAAAACCTCCTCTTTGGAGACCAGGGGTTTGAGAGGCGATTTGGCCACGCCGCATTCCTCCTTTGTGTAGCCATGAGATTTTTGTCCAAATACACCGAAACACTATACCCGGTTCTCCTTCATCTTCGCAACCGATATTTTCTCGTTTTTCAGGATGGTTCGGAATGATCCGGGTAATTTGGAGAACTCCCGGAAGGTGCAGTACAATGGGGAGAGAATGTGCTATGGCGAAGAGCGACAGAGAGCCTTGGGCTCTTCGAGGGTTTTTACAGGTTTTGAAAAGGTTGGTGAGTAGCATGCAGCATGGCAAAAGGAATATAGCTTTGAGAAGCATTTTTTTCGTTCTCTTTTTATCCCTTTCCCTTTTCTCTACCATCCTTCCCGGAGAGGCCGCTTCGGATCCCGAGAAGGAGATCCGACTTGGTCGGAAAGTGGGGGAACAGATCGAACAGACCCTCCCCAGGGGGAGGGATCTGCGTGTGGAGGCCCGGCTGCATATGATTCTTGACAGGCTTGTCTTCGAACTTGATACGGAGTACGACTACGAGGTGCGTCTTCTCGAGGAGAAAAGCCCCAACGCCTTCGCTCTGCCCGGTGGGCTCCTCTACGTAACTCGGGGGATGGTGGATTTTGTGCGTACCGATCACGAGCTTGCAGGGATTCTCGCCCATGAAGTTATTCATGTGGAGCAGAGCCACGGTATCAAGCAGGCTGCCCGGAATCAGCGGCTGAACATCCTCTCTCTGGCGGTTATCGCTGCCACGGGGGGGCAGGGGGCGGCTATCATTCTCTCCAGCGTCGCCCAGGCGGCCGTTTCGAGCAGCTACAGTAGGGAGTACGAAGAGCAGGCGGATCGGGAGGGGCTTATGCTCCTTCAAAGAGCGGGATACGAGCCCACAGGGCTGGTGACAGCCATGGAACGGCTCCACGAAGAGGGGTGGAAGCGCCCCTATGTGGATCCCGGAGTCTATATGGATCATCCCGAGACCAAAGACCGCGTGGCCTATCTTGTCCGCACCATGCAGGATCGGGGGTGGCCTTTAAGGCGCAAAAAAACCCTGGCTCTTCTCCGCCCCTCCTGGGCCGAAGAAAAGGGAGAGGGGGTGCTCTTCATAGATGGGATCCCCCTCTGGAGGATACCCCTGAAAGATATTGAGGATTCTCAGATAGAGGAAATGCTTTCGGGGCTTCGGGAGTCTCTGGAGATGGAGATGCTCCCCTACGAGATTGCCCTGGAAGAGACCCCTTCGGTTTCGGTACTCCGGGTGGGGAACCAGATTCTCTGTGTGGCTCGAACTCCGGAACTGCAACGGGCTTTTCCCGCCCTTCGGCAGGCATTGGTGCAGGCTTTGGATGGAGCGAAACGGAAGCATCCCGTGGGAAGCTATCTTCGATAGAAATGCGTGACAGAGACACGCAGTGTAGCCACAGCGGGAGTCCTTCGCAAGGCCCCGGATTCTTTCCCGGCATAACCCATTTTCTACGGTTTTGTAAAGGAGATTGGAATGAAAAAAAGTCTTTCCCTCTATCGAAAATACAGACCCCAGAACTTTGGGGAGCTTCTCGGCCAGGCCGGAGCGGTACGGATTATCCAGCGAGCCCTTCGGGAGGATAGGGTCTCCCATGCGTACCTTTTTTCGGGTCCCCGGGGGTGCGGTAAAACCAGCATGGCCCGTATCTTTGCCAAAGCCCTGAACTGCAACAATCTACAGGAGGGCCCCGAACCCTGTGGGGTCTGTTCGAGCTGCGAGAGTATCCGCCTGGGGGACAATCTGGATGTGGTGGAGATTGACGCCGCTTCGAACCGGGGAATTGACGAGATTCGCGAACTCAAGGAGCAGGTGGCCCTCGCCCCCTACGGGGAGCGTTGGAAAATCTATATTATAGACGAGGTGCATATGCTCACGGAGCATGCCTTCAATGCCCTTCTTAAGACGTTGGAGGAACCTCCGGAGTACGCCCTTTTCATTCTCGCCACCACGGAGCCGCATAAGGTGCCTGTTACCATCCGATCCCGCTGCCAGCACCTCCCCTTTCACCGTATTCCCGGGGAGATCATGATCCCCCTTCTGGAGGAGGTAGCCCGGGGGGAAGGGGTGGAACCTTCTTCCGAGGCCCTCTGGGAGATTGCTCGTTCCGGAGACGGGGCCCTTCGGGATGCTCTCTCCCTGCTGGAGCAGGCTCTGGTGATGGAGGAGAAAAACCTTACCCTTCAGGGAGTGCAGCGCCTTTTAGGGGGGAGCGGGCGCAAGGAGATCGAAGATCTGGTAACCCTTCTGAGAGAATCCCCTGGAGATGCCTACGGAAGATTTCATGAGCTGCTGGGGCGAGGGGGCTCGGTAATACGCCTCTACGAAGGCATGTTTCGGCTTTTCGGCGACCTCTGGACTGTGGGAAAATGGGGAGAGGGGGTGCTCCGCTCTCTGGATCTTTCGGAGAAGGAAAAGGAGTACCTTGCTCTTGAGGCCCCTCTGTGGGATCTCCGTAAGCTCTGGCGGGGGATGGACTTTCTCAGCCATTGGCTTCCCCGGCTCCGTATGGGAATTGACGGGGAACTTTTGGGGGCCCTTCTCTGGGGAGAGCTTACAGAGGTTTCCCCCTCGCTCTCTCAAGAGGCAGGGGAGAGGCGGAGAGACGCAGCTCCTCCCGGGGATTTTCGAAAAGAGGCTCCCTCCTCTTCCCGGGAACCTTCCCGAAACACATCTGCCGCTTCGCACGGCGATATCTCCTCAAGGCTTCGGGAGTTAGGGGAAGCTCTTCCGGGGGAGGAGAAAAGGTCCCTCTCGGAAGCTCCTGACCTTCGGAAAACTCAGGAAACTCCAAAAGGGGACGCTCCGCAAAGAGACATTCAGCAAAGAGACATCCCGAAAGAAGATGCTCCCAAACCCTCTTCTTCCGTCTCTCCCCCTTCAGTCCCGGAAGATCCTTTCCCCCCGGAAGAGGCAGGGGAAAGTTCCTCTTCGAGAGATCCTTCCTGGGAGAAGTTTTTGCGTCATCTCTACCCTCGGGCTCCCTGGCTGAGTGCAGCCCTGTTAGATGTGGCTCCTCGTACCGGAAGCGACAGCGGTATCTACCTTGATTTTTCTTCACAGAAGGGAAACCATCGTTTTGTGCTTCTCACCTCTTCGCAGGGGGAGGAGTTGCTTGCCCCTTCCTTTCGAGAGTGTTACGGCGACATCCCCTTGATTCTCCTTCGAGGGGAGAGGAGAGAGACCCTCTTTTCCCCAGGAGGGGAACAAAGACCTTCTCCCGAGAGATCTCCGAAGAGAGAGGAACCCCCGGAGCCGTCAAAACTTTCGACGCTTTCGAAGCCCGCAACGCCTTCAGAATTCTCGGAATCTCTCTTTGAGGAATTTCCCTTCTTTGAGGAGCTTTCCCGGGAGAGAACCCCCTCAGGAAAATCCGGAATACCGGAAGGTGCGGAAAAAGCTTCGGAGGGTGCTTCGGAAGATGCCTTGGAGGAGGATAGCTTTGTGGGAACCCTTCTCTCCTGTGTGGGGGGGGAGATTCTCCTGGAGAAACGCGAGGGGGCGGAGCACGTGATGCTCGACGAGATGGAGGGAGACCTCCCGGAACACGAAGAGTAATATGCTGCTCTAATATACTCCTCAAGGGTACTTAGATGCTTAAAGGAAAGGATATATTATGAGTCATGATTTTGTGCATCTGCATGTGCATAGCGAATACAGCCTTCTCGATGGAGCCATCCGCTGTGGGGATCTTGCCCGGCAGGTAGCGGAGTGGGGGTCTCCTGCGGTGGCGCTTACGGATCACGGGGCCATGTACGGGGCGGTGGATTTTTACGAGAAGTGCAAGGCCCAGGGAGTGAAACCCCTTATAGGGTGCGAAGTCTATCTCGATCCCCGGGGGCATCAGCTTAGGGATAAGCGAAGCCAGAACTATCATCTGGTACTTCTGGCGAAGGATAACAAGGGTTATAAGAATTTGGTAAAGCTTGTCTCCAAAGCCAATACCGACGGCTTTTTCTACAAGCCCCGCATTGATTACGATCTTTTGACCACCTATGGAGAGGGGCTTATCGGCTCCTCCGCCTGCCTTGCGGGAGAGGTGGCCTCTCTGATTCTTCAGGGGGAGGAAAAGGCCGCCGCTGAAAAGGCTTGTTTTTACGAGAGTATCCTGGGAAAAGGTAACTTCTACCTTGAGGTGATGCACAACTCCCTCCCCGAACAGGCTCGGGCGAACAAGGGGCTTGTTCGCGTCTCCCGGGAGACGGGAATTCCTCTTATTGCCACCAACGATGCCCACTATCTTCGCAAGGAAGATGCCTCCTGGCACGAGGTGCTTCTCTGCGTGCAGACCCAGAAAACCATCAACGATCCCAGCCGTTTCAGCTTCGGAGCCCAGGATTTTTACCTTCGCTCCCCCGAGGAGATGTGGCGGCTCTTCGGAGCAGAGCTTCCCGAGGCTCTGACGAATACTCTGGAAATTGCGGAGCGTTGCGACGTGGCGTTTACCTTTGGGGAGTATCTTCTGCCAAATTTCGAGCTTCCCGAGGGAGAGACCCTGGATTCGCATCTGGAGGGGCAGTGTTGGGAGGGGCTGCGCTGGCGTCTTGGGGGAGAGCCTTCTCAGGAGTACAAAGAACGTCTGGAGTACGAGATCCGGATCATCAAGCAGATGGGATTCCCGGGATACTTTCTTATCGTGTCAGACTTCATCAAGGCCGCCAAGGAAAGAGGGATTCCCGTGGGGCCCGGCCGAGGCTCCGCCGCGGGATCTCTGGTGGCCTGGGCACTTCGGATCACCGAGCTGGATCCCATCTTCCATAAGCTTCTTTTCGAACGTTTCCTCAATCCCGAACGGATTAGCATGCCCGATATCGACACGGATATATCGGACAAGCGCCGGGATGAGGTGATCGACTACGTGGTGGAGAAATACGGTAGGGAGAACGTCTCTCAGATTATCACCTTTGGACGTATGATGAGTAAAGGGGCGGTGCGGGACGTGGCTCGGGCTCTGGAAGTCTCCGTGGCAGAGGCGGATGTGATCGCCAAGCTTGTGCCGGATAAGGTGAAAAATCTTCGGGAGGCCCTGGAGATGGCTCCGGATCTTAAGCAGATCTATACTCGGGATCAACGGGCCCGGCAGGTGATCGATACCGCCTGCCATATTGAGGGACTTGCCCGGCACTGCTCCCAGCATGCGGCGGGGGTGGTGATCGCCCCCTGTCCCATTACGGATATCGTACCGGTGCGGCGCATTGCGGATAACCAGGTGGTGACCCAGTTTGCCATGGAGCCCGTGGAGAAGCTGGGGCTTGTGAAGATGGATTTTCTTGGTCTTCGTACCCTCTCGCTCATCGAAGATACCCTGAACAATATTAAGGGGGGAGATGGGGAGGCGCCGGATCTCAACACCATCCCCATGGATGATACGGCTACCTTCCGGTTGCTTCAGGAGGGAGATACCCTGGGGGTTTTTCAGTTGGAATCCGAGGGGATGCGGCGGCTTTTGAAGCGCATGCGCCCCGATGCCTTTGGGGATGTGGTGGCGGTGCTGGCCCTCTACCGTCCGGGGCCTCTTGAGAGTGGCATGGTGGATCAGTATGTGGAGTGCAAGCACGGACGGCAGGAGGTCTCTTGTCTCCACCCCAAAATTACGGAGTGTCTCGCCGAAACCTACGGGGTGATCCTCTATCAGGAGCAGGTTATGCAGATCGCTTCTGCCCTGGGAGGATACTCTCTGGGAGAGGCGGATCTGCTGCGTCGGGCCATGGGCAAGAAAAAAGTGGAGGTCATGGCGGAGCAGCGGGAAAAGTTCGTTCAGGGGTGCGTCGCCAATGGTGTGGATGCCTCGCGAGCAGAAGAGATTTTCAACATCATAGAAAAGTTTGCGGGGTACGGCTTCAACAAATCCCACAGCGCCGCCTATGCCCTTATCAGCTACCAGACCGCCTATCTCAAGGCGCACTACCGGGCGGAATTCCTCGCTGCCTTTCTGACGAGCCAGATAGGCAGTAAAATGGATGTGCTGGGACGGTATGTCTATGCGGTACGTAAATCCGGGGTTCAGGTGCTTCCTCCGCATATCAACGAATCGGGTCGGGATTTTTCCGTCTCGGGAGGGGATGTCCGTTTTGGCCTTAGTGCGGTGGCTAAGGCTGGAAACGCTGCGGTGGAAGCCATGCTTGAGGCCCGTAAGAGCGGCCCCTTTCTCTCTTTCTGGGATTTTCTGCTTCGGGTGGATCTTCGGGTGATCAACAAGGGGGTTCTGGAAAATCTCATCCGGGCGGGGGCCTTCGATGGGCTTAGAGCCAACCGCAATCAGCTTTTGGAGGTGCTCCCCCGATGGCTGGAGCTGGCGGGGCGCTATTCCGAAGATACCCAGCAGCTGGGGCTCTTCGAGGAAGATACCGCCAAAGATGAAGGGCCGGAGCTTCCCCAGCTTCCGGAGCCCGAAAAGATGGAGATTCTCGCCATGGAGAAGGACACTCTGGGGCTCTACCTTTCGGGGCATCCTGTGGAGGAGGCCTCTTCGAGGATTCATCGATACTCCTACTGTGCCGTGGAGGATCTCGCCTTCTGGAAGGGCGGCGAGGAGACCCGGATTATTCTGGGAGGCATGGTGTCGGGGCGCAAGGAGAAATACACCAAAAAGGGAGATCCCATGGGGATTTTCGATCTTGAGGATCAGACGGGAAAGGTGGAGGTGGTCTGTTTCCCCCGAACCTGGGAGGAGTGTAAAGCCTCTGTGATAAACGGGGATCTTCTTCTGGTAGAGGGAAAGGTACAGGAGCGGATGGATCGGGTTATTCTGGTAGATCGGATTCTCTCTCTGGAAGAGGCGGAGGAGAATCTCCCTCCCCTTGTAAAGATCGTTATCTCCAGCACAGGTCTTCCCCGCAAGAACCTCCTCACCTTCCTCCGGGAACTCAAGGGATATCGGGGAGAGAGCCCGGTGCTTTTCGAGATGAAAGAGGGAGAGCGGCAGGTGCTCATACGGCTTTCGGACCTGCGTCTCCGGCCCGATGCCCAAGCCCTTGAAGCTCTTTGTGAGGCCCATCTCGGAGGAGGGGGCACAGTGGAAGTGGCTTAAAAGACGGAGCGAGGAGGAATATGGTGACATACAGAAACGAAGGAGGAAGGGAGAGTCACTCCATGGGAAGCAGAGATTTTCGTGAAAAAAATACCGAGGGAATGTCCTCGGTGCTTAGTGATTTTCTCATGGTGCACGCTCTGGAGGATGGGGTTACTGTCATTGGCCTTACCCGGGGACAGGAGACCCGTTTTTCCCATACCGAAAAGCTTGATGCGGGAGAGGTCTGGATCTCTCAGTTTACCGAGCATACCTCGGCGGTGAAGATCCGGGGGAGAGCCAAAATTTATTCGAAACATGGAGTTGTAGAGAGTGGAGGAAGAGAATCATGCGAAAAGCAAAAATAGTCTGTACCCTTGGTCCTGCCTGTAGTTCCTTCGAGACCATGCTCGCCATGGCAGAAGAGGGGATGGATGTAGCCCGTTTCAATTTCAGTCACGGAGAGTACGAGGGGCACGAAAAAAATCTGGAACTTGTCCGGCGGGTGGAGAAGGAGCGGAACCGCCCTCTGGCAGCTCTTCTGGATACCAAGGGGCCGGAGATCCGCACGGGGCTTCTTCAGGGGCACGAGCCGGTATTTCTCGAAAATGGCCAGACCTTCAGCCTTACCACCCGAACGTTAGAAGGCTCCAGCCGGGAGGTCTCCATCAGCTACGATGCACTTCCTAGAGAGGTAGCTCCGGGGATGCATATCTTCATCGACGACGGTACTCTGCAGCTTGTGGTGGAGGAAATTCGGGGAGAGGATATTATCTGTAAGGTTCTTGTGGGAGGAGAGCTGGGAGAACGTAAGGGGATCAACGTCCCCGATGCATCCCTTTCGGTGCCTACCCTTACCGAGAAGGATCGGGAGGATATCCGCTGGGGGCTGGAGCACGAAATGGAGTACATTGCGGTCTCCTTTGTGCGGAGCCGGGATGATGTGTTGGAGGTTCTCCGGGTTATGGAGGAACTTAGCGAGGGACGTCCCCCCATGAAGATTATCGCCAAGATTGAAACCAAACAGTCCATTGAGGCTTTGGAAGAGATTGCCGAGGTGGTGGACGGCATGATGGTGGCCCGGGGCGATCTGGGGGTGGAGATTCCCACCGAGGATGTGCCGCTACAGCAGAAGCGGATCATTGATATCTGCCGTTCCCAGGGGAAGCCCGTTATTGTGGCTACCCAGATGCTGGACTCCATGATCCGGAATCCCCGCCCCACCCGGGCGGAGGCGAACGACGTGGCTAATGCGGTGCTGGATGGGGCGGATGCGGTGATGCTCTCCGGGGAGACCGCCAAGGGGAAGTATCCCCTGGAGTCGGTACGAACCATGCGGAAGATCGTCTGCAGAACCGAGCAGGAGTCTCTTCGGTGGGGACGGCATATCTCTCTTCCCGTCTACGCCAGCACTGTCCCCGATTCGGTGAGCCATGCCGCCACGCATATTGCGGGGGAGCTGCACGCCAAGGCGGTGATTTCCCTTACAAAGAGCGGCAGCACAAGCTCCATGGTGAGCAAATACCGCCCCTCATGCCCCATCATCGGGGCCACCCCCAGCCTGCGCACCTGGCGGCAGCTCTCTCTGGTATGGGGGGTTCGTCCTCTCCTCAGTCGAGAGGCTCCCTCCATTGAGCAGGCCCTGAACGCTGCCATCATGGCATCCCTGGAAGAGGGCATTCTCGAGGAAGGGGATCTGGTGATCTCCACCGCCGGGGTTCCTGTAGGCATGCCGGGAACCACCAACATGGTGCAGGTGCATACCGTGGGGAGTATCCTCGTGAAGGGGCTCTCCCTGAGCAAGAGGGAGGCTACAGGGAAGGTCTGCAAGGCCCTCACCGCCCAGGAGGCAGAGGCTAAGATTCGGGATGGGGATATCCTGGTGGTGCGGGAGACGGATAAAAACTTTGTCCCCGCCATGCGCAAGGCTGGAGCTGTGATTGCGGAAGAGGGGGGACTCACCAGTCATGCGGCCATTGTGGCCCTCAATCTGGGTATCCCCTGCATCGTCAGCACCCGGGGAGCCATGACAGAGCTTGAAAATGGCGCTCTCGTTACGGTAGACGGCACGCGGGGTGTGGTCTACGGCGGTAAGGTGAAGCTCCATTGATGTATTGGCGGCTCTTGGCCGCGGTGTTGTAGCTACAGGAAAGGGAGAACCCCATCTATGTCGTTGATCGGTGTGCATGTTTCCGTTGCGGGGGGGCTCCACAGGGCTTTCGAACGAGCAGAGGACCTTGGCTGCGAGGCCATACAGATATTTACGAAAAACCAGCTTCAGTGGAAATCGGCTCCCCTAGGAGCGGGGAGGGAGATGCGCTTTATCGAAGCCTGGGGGAGGAGTTCCGTCCGCAAGGTGGTGGCTCACGCCGCCTACCTCATCAATCTCGCTGCCCCGGAAGAGAATCTTCGTCGCCAGAGTCTCGAAGCTCTGGAAGATGAGATCAACCGGTGTGATGCCTTGGGTATTCAGGATCTGGTGCTTCATCCGGGGAGCCATCGGGAGAGCGGAGAGACCGAGGGGTTGGATAGAGTTGTGGAGGGGCTTGAAGAGGTGCTTTCCGCCACTCATGGCATGAGTGTTCGGATTCTTCTGGAGACCATGTCGGGGCAGGGGAGCCTCTTGGGGTACAAACTTGAACATTTTTCTGATATATTAGAAGGGCTTCAATGGGATTCCCGAGTGGGGCTCTGTCTTGATACGTGCCATCTCTTTGCGGCGGGGTATGATATAACCTCTTTTCGGGGATACTCCTCTTTTGTGAACTCCCTGAACAAAAAGATCGGTGCTGATCGGGTCTGGTGCTGGCACTGCAACGACAGCAAGGAGCCCCTGGGAAGCCGTAAGGATCGTCATGCTCATTTGGGAGAGGGGAGGCTCGGCCTTGGTGTTTTCGGGTACGTCCTCAATGACCCCCTGTGGGAAGAGATTCCCTGCATTCTTGAAACGCCCAAAACCCCCCCAGGGGATGCCGCGAACATGGCGCTTCTTCGAAAGAGCCGGGGATAGATAGGCCCCGGAGAGAAAACCAGAAAGGTGGAGTGACGTGTATCCTCGTCTTGTATACCATGCAGAAGCGCTTGCGGAAAATGTGCAGCATGTGGCCTCTCGATGCTCCCGGGAGGGGATAACTCTTTGGGGTGTTACAAAGGGAGTCTGTGCTCAACCGGAGATCGCAAAGATTATGGTGCAAAACGGCTGTCGAGCCCTTATGGACAGCAGGATGCGCAACATCAGGGCGCTGCGGGAACAGAATCTCGGGGTTCCGCTCTGGCTTCTGCGTATACCCATGCCTTCGGAGATTCCGGAGCTTGTGCAGTATGCGGATGGCACGGTAGTTTCTATGGCGGAGACGGTACATCTTCTGCACGAGGCCTGTGCAGAGAGGCGCCACCCCTTTGAGGTGATGCTTATGGTGGATATCGGCGATCTTCGGGAGGGAATCTGGCCCGATGAGGTGGATTCTCTGGCAGATGCCTTCAGCGCCTCCCCGAGAGTTCGCTGCATAGGAGTAGGGGCGAACTGGGGGTGCTACGGCGGGGTTCTCCCCACAGAGGAGAACGAAAAAAAACTTCTCTCCGTGGGGCGTCTTCTCGAAGGGCGCCTGGGGCAGCCCCTCACATACTTCTCCGGAGGCAACTCCTCGGCCCTTTCCCTTTTGGAAAAAGGAGAGGTTCCCTCCCGGATTAACCATCTTCGGGTGGGGGAGGCAATTCTCTTGGGAACGGACGTTACCAATATGCGTTCTTTCTCCTGGCTTCGGCAGGATACGATGCAGTTTCAGGCGGAGGTTGTGGAGCTTCGTAGAAAACCGAGTGTCCCTCTGGGGGAGCGAGGGGCAGATGCCTTCGGCAATGTACCGGAGTTCGAGGATCGGGGATGCCGACTGCGGGCCATCGTGGCGGCAGGGCGTCAGGATATACGCCTCGAGGGGCTTACTCCTGAAGATTCCCGGATGTGTATCCTCGGAGCTTCCAGCGACCACATGATTCTTGATGTAGAGGATGCGGACCCCCTGAAGGTGGGAGATGTGATCTCCTTCCGCCCCAATTACGGGGCCATGCTTCAGGGGGCCACGTCGGCCTACGTGGAGAAGGCTGTTTGGGAAGAGTCTTCCGATCTGTAGGAACGTATGTTAGGGCGGAGGTGCCGTGATCACTCTCTTTTCCTTTTCCTTGGGATGGCAGGATATCATCGACATTCTGGTGGTAACGGTTATCCTGTACAAGCTTTTCCTTCTTTTTGTGGATACCCGGGTGATGGGCCTTCTCAAGTGGCTTCTCGCCCTGGGTGCGGTGGTGATGATCTCTCGTTTTTTTCAGCTCGCTACCTTATCCTGGCTTCTGGCGAAGATGGTAACCATCTCTATCTTTTCCATACCTATTATTTTCCAGCCCGAACTCCGGCGTCTTATGGAGAGCATGGGGAGAGAAAAAACACTCAAACGTGAGCGAGGAGTAGAGAGAGCGGAGCTTTTTGCCGACAGGGTTTCCCGGGCTCTTATGGATCTCCGTTCCCGGGGCATTGGGGGACTTTTCGTCTTCCAGCGCCAGACAGGACTGAAAAATGCCTTGCGCTCGGGAGTCCCCGTGAATGCCGAAGTCTCTCAAGAGCTGCTGGTATCTCTTTTCTGGAAGGGGAATCCACTTCATGACGGAGCTGTCATCCTTGATAGGGAGCACATTCTTGCGGCGGCGTGCTATCTCCCCCTTACGGAAAATATCGAACTCTCCCGCTGGCTCGGTACCCGCCACAGGGCGGCTCTCGGCATAAGCGAGGAGTCTGACGCCATATCCTTGGTGGTCTCCGAAGAGACCCGGGAGATCTCCATGGCGGTAAACGGCTATATATCCCGGGATCTCAACGATGGGCAGGTCAAGAAGCTTCTTCTCCACTATTTCCAGAGTGATGACGAAAAGTCTCTTACGGATCGCCTGCGAGAGGAGTTCCGTACGCTCTGGCCCGGAAGCGAGGGGGAGAAAAAAGAAGATGAAAAAGATTAATCCTGACTATTTCCGCTCCCGTCCCTTTCTGCTCTGTATCTCTCTGGGAGTTTCGGTGCTCCTCTGGTTTTTTGTGAGCAGCGGAAAGGATCGGGGAATCTCGCGTGATCTTGCGGTCTCTCTTGAGCTGCATAATCTTCCTCGGGATCTCGTGATTATCGGGGCTCCGGAAACGGTGGAGGTGCGCATCGCAGGATCTGCGGCGCAGCTGAGCCGGTTGGCTCCCAAAAATGTGCATGCCTTTGTGAACCTCCAGAATCTCCATCCCGGAGACTATACCTTGCCGGTGCGGGCAGAGCTGCCCCCTACCTTTGAGCTTCGGGAGATCAAGCCTTCCGAGGTTTCTCTGCGGCTTGTGGCTATGGAGAGCCGAACCGTTGTTCCCCAGCTTCGCGTGATGGGAGATTTTTCTGAGGGGGTTTCCCTTCTTCGGGCGGAGATTGAGCCCGGAGAGGTTGTTGTGACTGCCCCGAAGGGAGTCCTTGAGGGCCTTTCTGAGGTGGTCGTGGAGGTCTACTCCCGCAATTTGGAGGCTCGAGAGGGGAGTGTGCTCTATCCACTCTCTCTCAAACCGCGTGGAGATTTCCTCCGCCCTCCGGAGCTTCTTCAGATAGAGCCCTCTCAGGTGTCGCTCTCCTTCACGCTCTCCCGGAAGATTGAGAGAAAGCTCCTCTCCGTCTCTCCTGTCTTTGAGGGGGAGATTTCCGAAGATTACCGGATAGAAGAAATGCGCATCTCTCCGGAAAGAGTTCTTCTCCTCGGGCCTCCAGGATCTATGGAGGACATTCTTTCCGTCCATACGGAGCCTGTGAATCTTCAGGGGGCCCAAGGGGATATGACCTACATTTCCCGTGTGGTGCCGCCTCCGGGAGAAAAGCTTACGGTGGAGCCGAGTGAGGTAACGGTCTCTCTTAAGGTGCTTCCCCGGATGCACGAGAAGGTGCTGCACCATATTCCGGTGGAGGTGCGGGGGCGGAGCATCTATCCTCAATGGGAAATTCTCCCCCCTCACATTACGGTCTATCTCGAGGGGCCCCGGAGCGCTCTGGATCTCGTTACTCCGGAAACTCTGGATGCCTTTGTGGATGTCACGAATTTGGTCTCCCGGAAAATCAGCGTCCCCATTCGGGTAAACGTCGGTGTTGCGGCAGTTTCGGTACTCCGTACGGATCCCGAGAACGCCACGCTGTACGCAAAAATAGACGAGTAAAGCGGCATCCCCGTAGTTGAGGGTCGCTTTATGAGGAAGGGATGAATGTTTGGTATGAAAAAAACATCCGACTCCGAAAAGAGACGAAAGCTTTTCGGAACCGATGGCGTTCGGGATGAGGCGAACCGGGGGAATATGACCCCTGAACTGGCCCTTAGGCTTGCCCAGGGGTATGTGGCTTTTCTTCGAAAAAAACATCCTTCCTCCGAGGGCCTTACCCTCTGTATAGGGGAGGACACGCGACGATCCAGCAACATGCTGGCCTCTGCCTGTGCTGCAGGAGCCATGTCTGCGGGGGCGAAGGTGCTCTCTCTGGGAGTTATCCCCAGCCCCGGGGTGAGCCACATGATCCGTTCTCTGGGAACCTCCGGAGGGATCATGGTGAGTGCTTCCCATAACTCCTGGGAGTACAACGGTATCAAGCTCTTTTCCGCCACCGGAGAGAAGCTCAGCGATGTGGATGAGCTTGGGGTGGAGGAGACCATGTCGGAAGACTCCTCTCTTCTGGTATACCGGGAAGAGATCGGCACCAGAAAAGCCCTGGATCTTCGGAATAGCTCCTACTTTCAGGTTTTTCAAGCCTCCCTGCGGGAACTCCCCCCCTTTGAAAGACCTTTGGTGGTGGACTGTGCCCACGGGGCGGCGAGCGCTCTTCTCAAAGAGAGTCTTGCTGACGTCGGGCGGAAGGACATCATATGCATCGGTGCAGAGCCCGGAGGGGCAAACATCAACGAAAAGGCGGGAGTTATGGATATGGCTCCCCTGGCCCGGAAGGTGCGGGAGCTTGGGGGTTGCTGTGGGGTGGCCTTCGATGGAGATGCGGACCGGGTGCTCTTTCTCGATTCCCGGGGGCGCCAGATCAACGGGGATATCATGCTCTGGGTGCTCGGACGCTGGATGGGAAAGAACAATCCCACCGGAGCGGGGGTGGTGGCCACGGTGATGAGCAATCTCTCCCTGGAGGAGCATCTGGAAGAGGCGGGGATACCTGTGCATCGCTGCCCCGTGGGAGATCGATACGTACTGGCCAAGATGAAGGAGACCGGGGCTTCCCTGGGAGGAGAGCAGTCGGGGCATCTTATAGCCCTGCCGCATTTTGTCTCCGGAGACGGCCCCCGGGGGGGATTTCTCTTTCTCCGGGCCTGTGCGGAACTTGAAGAGGATCTGGATACCCTTGTAGATCGCTTTGCCTCCTATCCCCAGCATCTCGAAAATATCCGGGTGACGGATAAGGAGGGAGCGCTTCAATCACCGGATCTGGAAGAGAAGAGGCAGTATCACGAAAAAAGGCTTGCCCCTCACGGAAGAGTCTTTATCCGCCCCTCCGGAACGGAGCCCCTTATCCGGATTCTGGTGGAGTGCAAGGATGAGAAAATCATCCCTGAGGTGGTGGAGGATCTGAAAGCCTGTATCCTTCGTTCCGGAGGAGGCAAAGCATAGAAACCATACCAGCAGCCAGTGCGTGATTCCTGCTTATATTGTGTCTTTGCGTGAACTCCACAGGAGCCGGAGCTTGTGTGTTCCCGGCAGCGACCACTCGGGAGCAGAGGGGGCACACAAGCGGAGGCTCCGACTTCAAGGCACAATATAATGCGGAACAGCCCACTAGCTCCGGGAGCATTTCCCCCGGAACGGGATGTGTTATACATAAAAGGAGGCGTTTTTCCATGCGTAAGCTCAGCATGTGTCTGTTTCCCGTGGCGGGTCTCGGAACCCGTTTTCTCCCCGCCACCAAAGAAACCCCCAAGGAGATGATGCCCCTTCTGGATCGCCCCATCATCCATTACGGCGTGGAGGAGGCGGTGCAGTCGGGGTGTACCGATGTGGTCTTCGTCACCGGTCGGGCCAAGCGATCCATTGAGGATTATTTCGATCGCTCTCCAGAACTTGAGGAGCTTCTCGAAAGACGGGGAAAAGATGATCTCTGCGAGATGGTGCGAACCATATCTCAGATGGCGCGCTTTGCTTACGTGCGTCAGAACGAACCCCTCGGGCTGGGGCATGCGGTGCTTTGCGGGGAGGCCATCTGCCGGAGCGCCCCCTTTGGGGTCATTCTGCCGGATGATGTTATGCTGGGGGATCCCCCGGTGCTGCGGCAGCTCATGGATGTGCAGGCCCGATTCGGGGGCTCCGTGGTGGCTCTTGAGGAGGTTCCCGAGGAGCATACCTCCCGGTACGGCATTGTGCAGGGGGAGAAGCTCGGAGAAGATATCTGGAAAATTACGGATCTTGTGGAAAAACCTGCCCCCGGTAAGGCTCCTTCGAACCTCGCCATCATGGGGCGTTATGTGCTCTCTCCGGGAATCTTCGACGAGCTGCACGCTCTCTCCCCCGGAGCAGGAGGGGAATATCAGCTTACGGACGCTCTCCGAGGCCTTATGGAAAAGGAGCCCCTCTGGGGGGTGGTCTACAAGGGGGAGCGGCTGGATTGCGGTACCAAGGAGAGCTGGCTCGAAGCCACCATACGGCTGGCCTCCAAAGATCCTGAGATGCGGGAGATGATTCGCAGAATCGCTCTCGAAGAGGGGAGGAATGCGGCGGAAGAAAATACTTCGTGCAACCCTGCGCCCAAAAATTAAGCGCCTGATCCCCCCGCAGGGGATGACGAGGACAGGAGAGTATCGAGACATCGGCGGATGCTCCTGAGGGCTTGGAAGAGGCCCTGGCAAGGCAAAGACAAAACTTCCGGGTAACCGGAAGGACAAATCCTTTGCCCTTCTTTCGTGGAGAGAGTGAAAGGGGATTTATAAGCCTATGTGCGGTATCGTAGGGTACATTGGTTACCGTGGTGCTGTGGATGTTATTCTCCAGGGGTTGCAGAGACTGGAGTATCGGGGGTACGACTCCGCAGGTATTGCGGTGCGCCAGGGAAATCTGGTGCGGGTGGTTAAAGAAGTGGGCAAGGTTGCGGAGCTTGCTGCCCGGGTGAAGGAAGAGCAGATCGAAGGGCATCAGGGGATAGGGCATACCCGTTGGGCTACCCATGGCGGCGTTACCCAGGCAAACGCCCACCCTCACACGGATGGTGAGGACCGCATTACCCTGGTGCATAACGGAATCATCGAAAACTACGGAGATCTTCGGGAAAAACTTCAGGCTCTGGGAGTTCTTTTTACCACCGAAACGGATACCGAGGTAGTGGCAAAGCTTCTCTCCCAGCTCCTTCAGGAGGGACGCTCACTTCTGGAGGCTCTGGTGCTCCTGCAGCAAAATCTTGTGGGCTCCTATGCCCTGGCGGTGCTGGATGCCCAGAACCCGGAGGCCCTCTATGCGGTTCGCCGGGGATCTCCTCTCGTGCTGGGGTTTGGGGAGGGAGAGGCTTTCTGTGCTTCGGATGTTCCTGCCCTGCTGAGCTATACCCGAAAGGTGTTCTATCTCGAAGACGGCGATATGGCCTGCATACGCCGGGAGGGAGTGACCCTCTACGACAGCGGGGGAGAGGAGATCACCCGGAAGTTGCACACCATCGAATGGGATCTCTCCATGGTGGAAAAGGACGGATACCCTCACTTTATGCTCAAGGAGATTCACGAGCAGGGGGGGGTGCTCCGGGCTACGCTGAAGGATCGTATTCAGGAGGGGCATGTCTCTCTGGATGCTGAACTCGAATGGGATAGCGACCTTCTGCAGAGCTGGGATCAGATCCACATTGTGGCCTGCGGCACCTCCTACTATGCTGCCCTCGCCGCGGCCCGGAACTTCGAAAAATGGACCAATATGCGGGTGCTGGTGGATGTTGCCTCGGAGTACCGGTATCGCTCCATTCAGCCGGATCGAAAAACCCTGGGGGTTTTCGTTTCCCAGTCCGGAGAGACTGCGGATACCTTAGCGGCCCAGCGAAAGGCCCGGGAGTGCGGAGCGCACTGTCTGGGAATTACCAACGTTCGGGGAGCCACGCTCTCCCGGGAGGTGCACAGCACCCTTCTGCTTAAAGCTGGGCCGGAGATCGGTGTGGCCGCCACCAAGACCTTCATGGGGCAGCTTGGAGTGCTCTATCTGCTGGCCCTCTATCTGGGGGCCCGCCGGGGAACCTTGCCGGAGCACGAGGAGCGCTCTCTGGTGGAGGAGCTTATCCAGCTCCCCTACCGGGTGGAGAAGGTGCTCGCCCAGGGGGATGAGATGGCGGAAATCGCCAAAAAATATAGCTCCTATGCGGATTTTCTCTATCTTGGCCGAGGGATGTCCTATCCTGTGGCACTTGAGGGGGCTCTGAAGCTGAAAGAGATCTCCTACATCCATGCGGAGGCCTATGCCGCAGGGGAGATGAAGCACGGCCCCATAGCGCTTCTCGATGAAAAGGTGCCAGTCATGACGGTGATTCCCCGGGATAATCTCTATGAAAAAACCCTCTCGAATATTGAGGAGGCCCGGGCGCGCAAGGCCCCCATCCTTGCGGTGGGAACCGAGGGAGACGAACTTCTCAAACAACATGCGGAACAGGTCTTCTACGTTCCCTGGACCCATAGCGAGCTTACGCCTTTTCTCACAGTGCTCCCTCTTCAGCTCTTCGCCTACTATGTGGCCCTCGAACGGGGATGCGCCATTGATCAGCCCCGGAACCTTGCCAAGAGCGTTACCGTGGAGTAAGTTTCGTTTTTCTGCAGAATAGAAAAGTCTTCAGATGCTAAAAAACCCCCGAAAAGATCCTCGGGGGTTTTTTTCATACTCCTGGGAAAAACCAAATGGCCCATAGGTTCCCGATAAAATGGTATGCTATGGAGGGTGTAATATTGTCGAACTCCTCTCGAAGCTGCGCCATGAAGAGCCCCGGGAAAAAGGTGGCCAGAAAGATTGGAGAGGTGCGGAAGAGCATGTGGGAAGCCGCAAAGATGGCGGCACTCAGAACAACCCCCGGAAGTGGTGAAAACCGTCGCCGCAAAAGAGTCTGCAGAAAGCCCCGGAAGAAGACCTCCTCGATGATTGCTGCGGTAGTCCCTGCGGCGGCGTAAGTGAAAAACTGTAGAACGGTTACCTTTCGGGGGAGATCCTCACCGGGCCAGTGCATGGCCAGCACCGTGAGGGGTATCAGCGTGGTGGCGCAGTAGAGGAGAAGTTTGAGGCTCATTTCCCGGTTCCAGCGGAGGGAGAGTCCGTAGGACTCGTAGGGCTCTTTCCGGAGATAGCACCAGGCAAAGGGACCGTAGAGCATAAGAATGGCGGTAAAGGTCTGGGTCATAGCGTATCGTGGCCTCTCTTGGAAGAAATCTCTTCGGGAAGGTGGCGATATCGAAGGGGTTCTCGAAGGGCGCAGTACACTATACCATAGAGAAGCCCCAGAGGAAGGAGAAGGGCCGCTGCTATCCACCAAAGCCTGAGAGCGAGAAGGAAAAAAAACGTGCCAAACATAAAAACACCCCAGCAAGCCCAGAAGGGGCGGGGGTGTCGGCGGTAACTCAGGCCCAGCAGACCCGAAGCGGCGGAAAACAGGAAAAGGAGAACAAGAATGCCGTACTGCCAGGAAGAGAGGGTAAAAGAAAGATCCTTCATGCCGTGTTCGATTATGCTGTGCCGGCTTTCATGGAGCAGGAGGCACAGAGTCCGTGAAAGTAGATTTGGGTGGAATGTATGGTATTCTGGGAAGATGTTCCCTGTTGGAGGTTCTGGAACACCGAAGATGTAACAAAGACATCCTCCACCTTGCCGCAGCAGGAGCAGCGGAAGTGCGCATGGGGAGTGGGGTTGGAATCGATGAGAATCTTCTTTTCATCGATGGAAAGAATCTGCACAAGCCCCGCATCCGCCAGAACCTGAGCGGTGCCGTAGATAGTGGCATAAGAGATGGTGGGAAAGTCGTTTTTCAGCTCTTGATAAATCATCTCCGCCGAGGGGTGATCTTTGCGTCCGTGAAGCAGTTTAAGAATGCTGATTCTTTGGGCTGTTATCTTAAAGCCTTTGTTCCGAAGAATATGTACACCGTCATCAACGTTCCACATGAAAAGTCCTCCTTGAAGAGAGTTCTTTGAATCTGTTTCGTAGCCGGGAGTTCTGAAGGGAATTTAAAATACTTCTCTGCTTAAAGTCATTTTGATCAAACTAGAGAGAGTATAAGGGGAAAGGGCATTTTTTGCAATCCTGCAAAGGGATCTTTGTTCTCTACCTGACGGAAGAGTTTTAGTTAAAGAAGTGTGGGGCGATATGCCCCGGAACTTTTTGTACCGAAAGAGTTTTCCGGTTTTCCTGAAAGATGGGGAGAGTCAAGGGGGGGATTACTGAGACGAAGATCTCCTGGAAAACAAAAGATGCTGTTCTCTCTTGGGGCGCTCTTTGCTTACCTTCAATTGGGAAAGCGGGCGAGTGATGCCTCGCGTTATAGATTCTTTGGCTGTGTCAGAGGGGAGATGGTGCTTCTATGCGTGATACGGAATGGGAAGAGCGGGATATGGAAGAAAAGGGGGAGGATTCGCGAAATCGGGAGGTGCGATCCTTCGGGGGGAGAGTTATTTCTGAGAGGGTGGCCATATTTTTTCTCGGCGTTATTGCGGTTATTGTGGTGGGGGCTTTTCTCAAATCGGCCCAGGGTGTTTTTATCCCCTTCGTTATTGCCCTGCTGATATCGTATATCCTGGCTCCCCCTGTGCGGTTTTTACATAAATTTGGGGTCCCCACATCCCTTATCGTGGTAATCATGTTGGGACTTCTTTCGGGAGTCGTCTTTTTGGGTATTATCTATCTTAATATGAGTCTTGTCTCTTTTTCCAAAGAGCTGCCGGAGCTGCAACAAAAATTTTTCGCCATGGGTAAGGAGATCTCCGAATCGAGTGAGGCAGTTCGGTTTTTGTGGCGAAATTTAGCGGAGTATTTTGATGTGGGAAATAAGATGACTGCCCAGATTGTGGCGTTCTCTCGCTCGTTTCTCTCCATTGCCTCAAAGATGCTCCTGGTAGTAATCTTTCTCGTCTTCCTTCTGGTGGAGGCCCCTTATTTTGAGGGAAAGCTCCGCAAGGCTCTGGCGAGGCGGAACGCCCAGAAGGTGCAGCACATTATGGAGACGATTACGGTGCAGATTGGGCACTATCTCGGCTTGCAAAGCCTTATAAGTGCGGCTACCGGGCTTCTTGCCTGGGGGGTTCTGGAGTATATCGGGGTGAAGTTCGCTCTTACCTGGGGGGTGCTTACGTTTCTTTTGAATTTTATCCCCACCCTGGGATCTGTGGCGGCAACAATACCGCCTATCCTTCTCGCGGCGGTACAGTTTTACCCCAGCTATAACGAGGTGCTTACCACTGCCCTTGCGCTCCTTATTATCCAGCAGCTCATGGGAAACGTTCTGGCCCCACGTGTTTTGGGAGATCGGTTAAATTTGAGCCCAGCCCTGATTCTCTTTTCGCTTCTCTTCTGGGGATGGCTTTGGGGGATTCCGGGAGGGCTTCTTTCAATTCCTATTACTTCTGCAATAAAAATCGTCTTTGAGAATGTTCGTCTTGTTCGGGGTTTTGCCGTCCTTATGGGATCCGGAAGGCATTATGCCAGAATGGATGATGACCACCATTAGAGGACATATGTGCAAGCATTCCTCTGCCTTGCCCGGTGGCGCATGTCGCAAGAGTTACAAGCCTGAGGGCATCCCCGGCTTGTAACTCTTGAAACTCCGAACGAATGGGTGGTGTTGCTCTTGTAGAATCGGGGCGATGCTCATAAAAATTCCCTCTTTTGCGGTTCAATAATGAGTGTTTACAGTGGGATTTCTTAACCCTCCAGAGGCAGGGGACTTCCCGTGGTTTTTCCTTGCTGTGGGGGATTTTTGCCTTTTTGTTAAGCTAAACCCGCTCTTGCAAAAGCACCATTTCCCGTCTATAATGACATGCGATGTATTGGGGTGTAGCCAAGCGGCAAGGCAGGGGACTTTGGATTGACAAACGATGAATTATCGGCGCAACCCCTTGCAAACACTCACTTTCTCGGTTTCGATAGGGAAAAAGTAGGCAGGTAACCCCTTTTCCCATACCTTAC
The DNA here is from genome assembly GCA_964539095.1 of uncultured Synergistaceae bacterium. GTDB lineage: Bacteria > Synergistota > Synergistia > Synergistales > Aminiphilaceae > DAIPKP01. Next base: position 911 of record CAZIFL010000009.1, on the reverse strand, counting down.
ATTTCAAACTTTTAACAGCCGTCTATCCGTGCCAGGGTAGGCGGTTTTTCTATTGGCTTCCTCCATGGACACGAATACTATTCGTGTTCGTACCCTCATGTGATCCCCCCTCTTTCCCCAATACTATTGGCATTAGAACCACCATGAACAATCTTCAGGGTGGTCATTTGAAATGACCTACCACGTCCTGGTGGGAGTATAGCACAGATTGCTTATGGTTTGCAATTATGCAGGAAGATCAAAATCATTCCAATTTCTGTAAGTGTTTTTGAGATGCTCATGCAAAACCCCTTGCCTGAGCTTCAAACCCGTCAGATCGTCTCTAAGGGGTGTGCTTTGATCTTAGGCACAACCAACATGCCTCTCAGATAAAGATGACCCCTTAGAGAGGCTCTGAGTGGCCTTCACGTGGATATGGGGGGTGCAGGCTTACCCACGTTTTCACCCTGGCAAGTTCCCCAACGGGGAAAACGGCGGTCATGGGGGGGGGAGAGATTAAGAGTGGGGGGGGGTATATCTTACGTTAGGCTGTCTAGCAACAAGTCTTACGGGTTGAAAAAACCAAAGTCAAAAGGCAAGCCATAAAAAACCGAGCGTAGCGAGGGGTTTTGTTTTTGACTTTGCTTTTGGTTTTGACTTGGTTTTAGGTTCTAAGAAAAACCCCTAGGATACAAGCCCTATATATAATACCTTATAGGGGGGATTTTTTGCCATCTGCGCCAGGGAGCGTTCACGGGGGTGCTTGAGATGGGGTTTATAATTGAGAAAGTTAAAATGATAACAGTTTTGGAGGGATGAAACAGGGGTGCTTGGGGGGTATGGTATAATTTAGCAAGAAGTGAGGGTGAGGCTAAACAGAGTTATTGTCAAATCTGGTGTATGAGGGCTCAAGCGGCGTCCCTCCCAGATTG
>CAZIFL010000008.1:0-93178 GCA_964539095.1 uncultured Synergistaceae bacterium | reverse complement strand
AAGCTCCGGCTCTCCCGTTAATATAGTGTCACATGGCAACGAGAACCGCTCTAAGAGACAACCCGAGAGGCAACCCCAGAAGAAACAGTAAAGAAAGCCCCGAAGCCGTCCCGGCTCCGGCGTTGCACCCTCCGGAACCGCCGCCTCCCGATGCGGAAGCTTTCGTTTCAGCCCGGATGGAGCAGACCCGAAAGGTTACCACCCCCGCCTCGGGATTGAGGTCGAAGGGGCCGTTATCCGTCACCAGGTTACGCCACGTCATGAGTCCCTCTCCCGGTTCGTAGAAATCCGGAGGCGTTACGCCCTGGGGGAGATCCTGCCCCGGCCGAATCTCGAACTGTATGCCCCGTTCGGGAATTTCGTATCCCGAGCCGTCGGCTCTGGAGAAGAGTGAATAATAGCGCACCCGGTCAGGCCAGGAAGCGGTGTATTCCACGGAAAGATCTGTGCTCTCCAGAGCCACGTTCTCAAAAGCGTTGGCGTAATAGAGGCAGGCGTTCAGTTCCGAGAAAGAGGCAGAGGTTTCTCCGGAAAGCTCTCCCAGATCTGCTGAAAGGGCCTCCGCCACTGATTGAAAGAGATGGCTTTCCGTATTCGCCAGATCCCGTGAAACCGTACTCACGTCCGCATCCTCCACAATGGAACGAGGTTGTGGTGCCGTATCTCCCGTATATCCTCCAAAGGCGGTGGCGCTGTGATTGGGGGTGTCGCCTATGGTGCAGCTACCGTCGGTGGTATAGGTGGCATTGATATTGTCTTCGGAGTTACCTGTAATAACGCACCCCTCTTCCAGGCGAAGAGATGCGGCGTTGTGCGATCCTCCAGGTTTGTAGATGCCCCCTCCCTTATAAGCGCGGTTATGTTGAATGGTGCATCCACGAAGGATGGCGGAAGCTCCTTCTCCAAGCATCAATCCCCCCCCCAGGAGAAAAGCGGTATTCTCTCGTAGAGTGCAGCGTTCCATAATTACTGTACCCGTACAGAATATTCCTCCCCCGGAATTGGGAAAAGGGGCTCTTCCTCCCTGAATTGTAAGATACCGCATGGTGCAGGTAACATCATTTACCGAAAGGACCCGGCAGTTTCCGGTTTGAGTGATGGTGGCAGGGCCTGTGAAGGTGAGGCCGTTTCTGATTACAAGTTCCGTAGTCAGACGAATATCGGTACCCGCTCCGTCAAACCTTATGGTGTCTCCAGGGTTGGCTCTTGCGAGCACATAACGCAGGGTGCCCGGAGAGCCATCGTCCGCACCGCTTGTAACGCATCGCATGGCGACTCCCGAAGCCTCCCGGAAGCTCAGGAAGAGCAAAAAGATGGTGCATGGAAGCAGACAATACAAGAAAAACCTTCTTTTGGGAAAAATCTGCTGATATGTGCTTTCTTTGCCGGGATTTTTCCATTCGTATCCCATTATTCTTGGCTCCTTCTCTTTTTGGATAGTAGTGAACCGGGGGGGTTCTTCGTACATAAAAAGGACGAGGAATGTCAATACATCCTCGTCCTTGCGGCGCCGGGGGAAATTTTTATTTGGGGAGAATCACGTTTCCCGTGTTCATTCCCTCGCCTCCGGAGAGATTTTCCAGCTCTCCATCCTCCAGTTCGCCGGGTTTCCGGTTCTTTTTTTCCTTCAGCAGAGCCTCTTTTTCCATCTCTTCGGAATGCTTCGTAGCTTTGTCTTTCACGGAACTCTCCTCCTTCAATCTCATGGGTTTTTGCACGCGGTGCTTCTTTCATGGGATCAGCATACACCTTGACACAGTGTCAAAGTCAAGGGGCAAGAAAAAATTTTCTTTTTTTCAGAATTCCAGAATTACTTCTTTTTGAGCCGAAAGATTGCCAGGGGCAGTCCCAGAAGCAGCAGAGAAAGCCCCGAAGCCCCTGGGGCTCCTGCGTTGCATCCTCCGGAGCCGCCCCCCGATGCGGGAGCTTCTGCCTCCGCCCGGACGGAACAGACCCGGAAAGTTACCACCCCCGCCTCGGGATTCAGGTCGAAGGAGCCGTTATCCGTTACGGTATTCCGCCAGGTACGCAGCCCTTCCCCGGTCTCGTAGAAATCCGGAGGAGTTACGCCGTCGGGGAGGTTCTGCCCGGGCTGAATTTCAAACTGAATGCCCCCTTCGGGGAGAACGTAGCTTCCGGGAGCCAGCATTCTCGCATATCCGCCTCTTGATGCTGCATCCTCCTCCGCCAGGGCGAAGGCGGCGTAGTAGCGTACGTATTTCGGCCAGGAGGCGGTGAACTCAACCTCCAGCTCCCCGCTGCCGGAAGTATCTTCCAGGGGAATGTTCTCGTAGGCGAAGGCATTGTAGAGAGTAGCATTCATCCCCTGCAGAGAGGCGGAAAGGTTTCCTGGAATACCCCGAAGATCTCCCGAAAGGGCGGTCTGTATCTCTTCGTAGAGGGTGCTTTGGGAGTTTCCAAGATCTCTCTCCGCAGCGGTGACGTCGGATTCTCCCGCGGTGGAGCGGGGCTGAGGAGAGGCTCCGGAAGCCATTCCAGCCAGAGCCACGGAGCTTTTCCCCGGAGCGGTGCCGATGGTGCAGGATCCGTCGGTGGTGTAGGTTCCGACGATTTCCAGAGGGGTATTGCCGGTTATACTGGAGGATTGCGTGATGTTGGCAAGGCCGTGGTTTTCTATGCCCCCTCCGGCGGAGCTGGCGTTGGCCTGATTGGAGCTTATGGTGCTTGAGGCGGTACTCAGGTTACCGCTGTTGTAGATGCCCCCACCTCGACTTGCGCTGTTACCCGAGAAGGAGGTGTGGGACGTCAGGCTTGCGTTACCATAGTTTGCCAGTCCTCCCCCGTTTCCTCCGGCGGAAGTGTTGTTCCGGAAGGTGGATGTGAAGGTGGTCAGCGTGGCCCCGCTTCGGTTGTAGAATCCTCCTCCGCTGCTCTTATCGGCGATGTTGTTCTCTAAAGTGGTAATGTTAAGGACCACGTCCTTACAGTTATCCACTGCTCCCCCGTTGGTGTTGGAGGTGTTGTTCTTGAGGGTACAGCGGTAGAGAGTGAGATGGCCCCTGTTCAAAATGGCTCCACCCCCCGAACCGTCCGAAGCATTTCCTCCCGTGATGGTAAGATACGAGAGCTTCACGAAGCGGTCTGAGCCTATCGAAAAAACCCGTTGGTTTGCTGCGGTCTGTCGGATGATGGTGGAGCTTCCCATGATGGTGACAGCCTTGGAAAGAGGGAGTTCCCCCTGAAGCTGAATTTCCATGTCGGCATTTTGAAAGGTAATGGTATCGTTGGCCCAGGCGTTCTGTATGGCGTGGCGCAAGGTGCCGGCTGCAGGATTGGCAGGGTCGTCTCCGGTGTTCGTGACGGTCCATATGGTGGCTTCTGCGGGGTTGTGCAAAAGCAGCAGGAATATTGCCGATAAAATCACTCCATTTATTTGATATCTTCGGAAGCGTAAAAATTCTTTTTTCACAATAAATTCTCCTCTCATCGAAACTGGAATTTACGGTTTTCTCTATCAAAAAGTGGATGGATCAAGCCTCTTTCTTCTTCTGGACAAGGAGGCGACTCCCGTATGACCGGGAGTCGCCTCCTGCAACAGACGTTTCCTCTTATTTATTAAAAAATAAAGTTCCTGGAAGTCCCAAAAGAAGCAGCAGAGAGAGCCCTGAAACGCCTGTGGTCCCGGTGCTGCATCCCCCAGAGCTACCCCCCGATGCAGGAGCAGGAGCTTCTGCCTCCGCCCGGACGGAGCAGACCCGGAAGGTTACCACCCCTGCCTCGGGGTTGAGGTCGAAGGAGCCGTTATCTGTCACTACATTCCGCCAGGTTCGCAATCCCTCCCCGGTTTCGTAGAACTCCGGAGGAGTCACTCCATCGGGGAGGTCCTGCCCGGGCTCGATCTCGAACTGAATCCCCCGTTCGGGAAGAACGTAGCTTCCGGGAACCAGGGTTTTTGTGTTCCCCCCATGCGCCGCATCCTCCCCCGCCAGAGCGAAGGCGGCATAGTACCGCACGTAGCGAGGCCAGGAGGCGGTGAACTCGATCTCCAAATCTCCGTTGCCCGAGACATCTTCCAGGGGTACGTTTTCGTAGGTGAAGGCGTTGTAGAGAGTGGCGTTCATGCCTTCAAGAGAAACAGAAAGGTTTCCCGAAATGCCATGAAGATCTCCGGAAAGGGCATCTTTCACCTCTCCATACAGGAGGCTTCCGGAATTCCCCAGATCCTCCTCCGCATGTCGTACGTCGGAATCTCCCGCGGTGGAGCGAGCTTCCGGGGAGGCCCCCGAAGCCACCCCTGCCAGGGCCACGGAGCTTCTGCCGGGGTTGCCGCCGATATAGCAGTTACCGTCGGTGGTGTAGGTTCCGGAGCCTGCGATCTGGTCCGGAGTGTTGTTCTTGATTTTGGTCCCCTGGGCCAGATATGTTTCGGTGTAGAGATTCAGGAGCAATCCTCCTCCGGATCCCTTGCTCTTATTGTTATCCACGACGCAGCAGTACATGTAGAGAATTTCCCCGTTCAGAATGCCCCCTCCGGCGGTGTCGTAATTCTCGTTTCCCTCTACCACGCAGTTGTGCATGGTGAGAACCGGGGTGCTGTACCCGCTGGCCTCGTTATTGATTCCTGCGGCCCTGCGGGGCCAGTTGGCGGTGTTGTCGCTCACGGTGCAACTGTACATGGTGAGGTTTCCCGCATTCAGAATGCCCCCTCCCACGGTGTTGTTCGTGACGGTGCAGTTTTCCATGGTAAGCGTGCCATGGTTGATGAGCCCTGCTCCGCAGGCGGAGCTTCCCGAGAGATCTCCTCCGGTGATGGTGAGGCCCTTGAGGGTGCAGGTGATGCCGGGAATGAAGTAGACTACCCGTTCCCCTGTTACGGTCTGGCGGAGGGTGGCGGAGGGATATCCGCTTATGGTGAGATTCCTGTTGACGAAAAGGTATCCCCTAAGGTTCACCACAGGCACGCGAATGGAAACGGTATCCCCCGCAGCGGCGTTTTCCACCGCATGACGCAGGGTCTCTCGGGCTCCATCGTCTGCTCCGCTGGTGACGATCCAGGTGGTGGCGTGTGCTGGGCCCTGGAAGAGAGAAAGCCCCAGGAGCATCAAGGTGCATAAGGTCAGGTAAAAACAAGCTCTTTTCCCGCAAAAGAAAGGTTTTTTGCTTTCTCTTTCTCCGGAAGAATCGTGGTCGCAATAACCGTGGTCTTTTTGCATGGGTGTTCCCTTTCCTTTCTAAAATCTCCTCGTTTTCGTCTTTTGCCTGAATTCAGAAAGACGAATCCCCCTTCGAGTTCCCGGTTCTTATGGGCATGTCCCTGCAGGTGGAGAGAAAATACGGAACGGCGGAGATTTCGATGACATATTTTGCGGCACATCATTGTGTAAAGCCGCTCCATAAGGAATGACGTTTGTACCTATACGTGAAGGAGGAAGGGAACCGGGCCGCCTTGGTCCTTCGCGGGCAAAGCAAGGGTGTATGTTTTAGGGATTGATGATGTTTCCCGTGGTCATTCCCTCGCCTCCCGCGAGGTTCTCCAGATCCGCGTCATCCAGCTCATCGGGTTTACGTTCTATTTTTTCCTTTGCGAGAGCTTCCTTTGTTTCCTTTTCGATCTGTTCGGTTCCCTTCTTCTTCATGGCAGATTCCTCCTTGTGATGTTTATGGATGTTGGTCTGTGACGGTGAACCTTCCTTCGCTGGATCAAGCATATACCTTGACACTATGTCAAAGTCAAGGGCTGAGAAAATATTTTTCTGTCTTTTTCGAGAATTTCCGTTTATCTCTCTCCCCGGAGTCTCTGAAATTTTGCGAAGACGGGCACTCCCAGAAGCAGGAGAAGAGAGAGTGGCGATGCTGTTCCTGCTCCTGCTCCTGCGCTGCACCCTCCGGAGCCGCCCCCCGATGCGGGAGGTTGTCTCTCTGCCTCCGCTCGAACGGAACAGACCCGGAAGGTTACCGCTCCAACCTCGGGATTAAGGTCAAAGGAGCCGTTATCGGTTACCACATTCCGCCAGGTCCGCAGCCCTTCCCCTGTCTCGTAAAAGTCTGGGGGGGTAACCCCTTCGGGGAGAGCCTGCCCCGGCTGAATCTCGAACTGGATTCCCTGTTCCGGGAGCACATAGCTTCCCGGCGTGAGGGTTCTTGGGTTCTCACCGTTTGATACAGCGTCCTCCTCCGCCAGGGCAAAGGCGGCGTAGTAGCGCACGTATTGCGGCCAGGAGGCGGTGAACTCGATCTCCAGCTCCCCGCTGCCGGAAGTATCTTCCAGAGGAACGTTCTCGTAGGTGAAGGCGTTGTACAAGGTGGCGTTCATGCCTTCCAGAGAAACAGAAAGGTTTCCCGAAATGCCATGAAGATCTCCGGAAAGGGCATCTTTCACCTCTCCATACAGGAGGCTTCCGGAATTCCCCAGATCCTCCTCCGCACGTCGTACGTCGGAATCTCCCGCGGTGGAGCGGGGTTGGGGAGAGGAGCCCGAAGCAACTCCTCCCAGGGCCACGGAGCTTCTTCCCGGAGCGGTGCCGATGGTACAGGTGCCATCGGCGGTGTACTCTCCGAGAATTTCCAGGGGAGTATTGCCTTTGACCTCTGAGTTTTCTGCAAGGGCCACGGAGGCGTAGCTCTCTATGCCTCCTCCGGCGGAGGATTCCGAGGCGTGATTCGAGCTTACGGTACACCAGGAGGTGGTGATGCTTCCGTCGTTGTAAATTCCCCCTCCTCGATTGGCGCTATTTCCCGAAAAGGCGGTGTGGGAGAGCAGATTGGCGGTGCCGAAATTTGTCAATCCTCCTCCGTATCCCTCGGAGATATTGTTCCGTATGGTAGAGGTGTAAGCGTTCAGGGTGCCCCCCATACGATTGCAGACCCCCCCTCCCTGGTGAGCCGCGGTGTTATTTTCCAGAACCACGATATTCAGGGTGAGGTCTTTGTAGTTTTCGATCCCCCCTCCGTAGGTGGAGGCGTAGTTATCCCGGAGGGTGCAGCGGTAGAGGGTGAGGTATCCTTTGTTCAGGATGCCCCCGCCTCCAGAGTTGCCGCTGTAGCCCTTCCCTCCGGTGATGGTAAGATACTCCATTCGCACGAAGACCCCGGAAGCCACGGAAAAAACCCGGTGATACCTGGCAGTCTGGCGAACCGTGGTGGAGCTTCCCATGATGGTGATGTTTTTGCTGATGGGCAGCTCCTCCGTAAGCTGAATTTCCATGCCGGGGTTTGCGAAGGTGATGATGTCGTTATTCCAGGCGTTCTGCACCGCATGGCGTAAGGTTCCCTCGGGAGGATTGTAGGCCTTGTCTGCGGTACTCGTGACGGTCCATACGGTGGCCTCTGCGAGGCTTTGGAAAGCCAGAAGAGCGGAAAAAATCAATAGAAACAAAGCTACCATCAGAGGAGATCGTTTCCCGGGAGGGAATTCCTCGAAGGCACGCAGCTGTGATGCTTTCGGTGTCATGGAGCATTTCTCCTTTCTGCTGCTGAAGTATTGTTGCCCGATCTCTCCAGACAATACACCCTGACACAGTGGTAATGTCAAGAAAAAAACCGGAACAGCTTCTTTTTTTCATGATGGTGAAGGCGATTTCTTTGCATGGGTATCACCTTTCCTTTCGGATGTTGTGGGGATTCCGAGGCGGTGGTGATTATTTCAGTGGTAGCCATGGCTCAGATGAGGAGGCCTCTACAACCCCTATAGTAAGGAGGACGAAGGGCATGGGCTTCGCCTTCGTCCTCCCGGGGTTCGAGAAACATTTCTTAGGGGTTGATGATATTTCCCGTGTTCATTCCTTCGCCTCCGGAGAGTTTTTCCAGTTCCTCATCCTTCAGCTCGCCGGGTTTCCGGTCCTTTTTGTCCTTCAGCAGAGCCTCTTTTTCCATCTCCTTGGGATGTTTCGTACCTTTGTCTTTCACGGAACCTTCCTCCTTCAATTTCATGGATTTTCGTACAAGGTGTCTCTTTCATGGATTAAGCATACATCTTGACACGGTGTTAAAGTTAAGGGGCAAGAAGAAATTTCCCCTTTTTTCCAAATTCCGGAATTACTTCTTTTTGAGCCGAGCGATTGCCAAGGGCACTCCCAGAAGCAGGAGAAGAGAGAGTGGCGATGCTGTTCCTGCTCCTGCTCCTGCGCTGCACCCTCCGGAGCCGCCCCCCGATGCGGGAGGTTGTCTCTCTGCCTCCGCTCGAACGGAACAGACCCGGAAGGTTACCGCTCCAACCTCGGGATTAAGGTCAAAGGAGCCGTTATCGGTTACCACATTCCGCCAGGTCCGCAGCCCTTCCCCTGTCTCGTAAAAGTCTGGGGGGGTAACCCCTTCGGGGAGAGCCTGCCCCGGCTGAATCTCGAACTGGATTCCCTGTTCCGGGAGCACATAGCTTCCCGGCGTGAGGGTTCTTGGGTTCTCACCGTTTGATACAGCGTCCTCCTCCGCCAGGGCAAAGGCGGCGTAGTAGCGCACGTATTGCGGCCAGGAGGCGGTGAACTCGATCTCCAGCTCCCCGCTGCCGGAAGTATCTTCCAGAGGAACGTTCTCGTAGGTGAAGGCGTTGTACAAGGTGGCGTTCATGCCTTCCAGAGAAACAGAAAGGTTTCCCGAAATGCCATGAAGATCTCCGGAAAGGGCATCTTTCACCTCTCCATACAGGAGGCTTCCGGAATTCCCCAGATCCTCCTCCGCACGTCGTACGTCGGAATCTCCCGCGGTGGAGCGGGGTTGGGGAGAGGAGCCCGAAGCAACTCCTCCCAGGGCCACGGAGCTTCTTCCCGGAGCGGTGCCGATGGTACATGTGCCGTCAGTGGTGTAGGTTCCGACGATTTCCAGAGGGGTGTTATCGGTTATGCTGGAGTATTGCGTGATGTTGGCAGAGCCGTGGTTTTCCACGCCCCCTCCGGCGGAGCTAGTGTTGGCCTGATTGGAGCTTATGGTGCACACGGTGGTATAGAGCGTTCCATCGTTGTAGATGCCTCCCCCCCGAAGGGCGGTATTGCCCGAAACGGCGGTGAGGAGACCTATGTGAACGTAGCCGAAATTGGCTAATCCTCCTCCCAGAAGGGCGGTATTGCCCGAAAGGGCAGTTTGGAGAGTCAGGGTTGCGGTACCATAGTTTGCCAATCCCCCTCCGTACCCCTCGGAAGTATTGTCCCGTATGGTAGAGGTTAAGGTCTTCAGGGTGCTTCCTATCCGGTTGAAGATTCCTCCCCCCTGGTGCTTGGCGGTATTGTTTTCCAGGGTGACGGTGTCCAGGGTGAGATCTCCATAGTTCTCGATGCCCCCTCCGTAGATGGAGGCGTAGTTATCCCGAAGAGTGGACTTACCGAGGGTGAGACGTCCCCTGTTCAGAATGCCTCCGCCTCCACCACTGCCGCTGTATCCCTCGCCTCCGGTGATGGTGAAACCCTCTATCCGCACGGAGGCCCCGGAAGCCACCGAAAAGACCCGGTGATGCGGGGCGGTCTGGCGAACCGTGGTGGAGCTTCCCCAGATGGTAACGCTCTTGCTGATGGGCAGCTCCTCCACAAGTTGAATTTCCATGCCGGGGCTTGCGAAGACGATGACGTCGTAATCCGAGGCGTTCTGCAGCGCATGGCGCAGGGTTCCCTCGGCAGGGTTGGTGGCGTTGTCCTCAGTACTCGTAACGGTCCATGCCGCAGCCTCTGCGGGGTTTTGGAAAGCCAGAAGAGCTGGCCAAATCACCAGAACCAGCAAGGCGGTTATCAGAAAAGGCCTTCTTCCTGGGGGAAATTCATCAAAGGCACGCAGCTGTGATGCTTTCGGTGTCATGGAACATTCTCCTTTCTACCACTTAAAGTATCGCTGCACGATCTCTCCAGACAATACACCTTGACACAGTGGTAATGTCAAGGAAAAAAAGCCGGAACCCCGATTTTTTAAGGGTTCCGGCTTGCATCTGACGGTTTGTAAAGAAAAGCTATTCCGCTTCTCTCATGGGGTAATCCATCTATTCTGAAGCTTTAAGTTCCTCTCGCAGGCTCTCCAGATAGGCTTGGCTCTCGTCGGAAAGTTCAATGCCTCCCTTGGGGAACTCCTCCTTCTTGAGGATTCTCGCCTGAAGGGGGGCGTATTCCTCCATGGGGGCCCAACCTCCTCCGAGGGACTTGAAGATCTGGATAAGGTTGGAAAGCATCTGTCCATCGCTCAAAGCAAGCTGTTCTTCCAGATTGAGCAGGGCGCTCTGAGCGATGATAACGTTGTTGAAGTCCTTGAGACCGTGCTTATACTGATCCTCCGCCACCTCCATGGCTGTGGTAGCAGCGGTTACTCCTCGCTGGAGGGATTGGTTTCGTTCTCTCTCCTGGGTTTCCGCGGTGAGGGCGTTTCGTACCTCCCCCACGGCGTCGAGTACGGTTTGCTCGTAGGTAGCCAAGGCCTGTTCCTGTTTTTCCGTTTGAACCTCGATATTCTTTCGTATGGCCCCTCCGTGGAAGATGGGCCAGGAGATCTGGGGGCCTATGGAGTAAACCCCTCCGTCAGAGATGGAAAGACCGCTGGCGGAGCCGTAGGATTCCAGGCCGATGGAGCCGAAGAGGGTCAGCTTGGGAATAAAATCTTTTTTGGCCGCATCCTTCCGGGCCATCTGGGCCGCCAGCTGCCGTTCCGCCATAAAGATATCCGGCCGCTGGCGCAGGTAATCCGCAGGAATTCCCACCAGATTGATTTTCTTCGGATTGGGTAGAGGCCGGAATTCGAAAAGATCCTTTGCGAGGCTTCCCGGAACTCCCCCTACCAGAATGGCCAAACGGTTCAAGGCCTCCTCAATGCCCGTCTTGATGGGAGGAATGGTGGAGTTGGTCTGCTCCATGGTGTACTTGGCCTGGCTGAGATCCAGTTCATCCGCCAGTCCCGAATCGTACCTGGATTGGAGCAGCTCCACCGTCTCCAGCTGGAGACTCAGATTTTTCTCCGCCACCAGAAGCCTTTTCTGAAGGGTTCGGAGGGATAGATAGTTGAGAGCCACCTCGGAGGAAAGGCTTACCCAGGCGCTGTGCAGAGCGCCGTACTGGGCTTGCAGATCTGCGGCGCTGGCCTTAATCTTAAGGGCCTGGGCTCCGGAAAAATCAATCTCCCAGGAGGCGTCAATGCCGAGTTTGTACAGATCCACAGGTCCCACCTGCTGCCCGCTGAGGCTGGCGTTCTCTCCGTTTTTAAGATTGGTGAAGGAGCCGCTCCCGTCGATCCAGGGAAGTATTGCAGACTTGCTGATCCCAAGGGCTGCCCGAGCTTCGGCGAATCGGGATCGGGCGGAGCGGATATCCCGGTTATTCTCCAGAGAAGTCAGAATGAGTTCCGTCAGGGTGGGATCTCCCAGGAAATCCCACCAGCGGGCCAATACCTCCGGAGCCGGAGCATCCGGCACCTCGGGCGAAGCGAAGTAGGGCATGGGATAGCGCTTGGCCATGTCGGTCCATTTGTAGTGTTCGAGTGGTAGCTCCTCCGCAGCCGAAGCCTCTGGGGCGATTTCCGAAAGGGGAAAGCCCGCAGTCAAGGCCAGAGAGATCAGAATGGCGATGGTGCGTTTTTTCATGTTATTATCCCTCTTCCTGGGTATCCGGTTTTTTGCCAAGCACCATCCGGCCTATGGTGGCCTTGATTTTTTCCCGATAGGTCTGAAGGAGTACATAGAGCCCGGGAATCAGGAATATGCCGAAGGTGGTGGCGATGCTCATGCCGAAAAACATGGTGGTTCCTACGTGGGTACGGCTTCCCGCTCCGGCGCCGCTGGCGAAGAGCATGGGGAGCACCCCTATAACGCAGGTGAAAGCGGTCATCATCACCGATCGGAACCGTTCCGATGCAGCGATTCCTGCAGCATCAAGAATGGAGAGCCCCTTTCCGTCGTGCTGCTCCTTGGCAAACTCGATAATCAGAATGGCGTTCTTGGCGGAGAGCCCCACCAGAAGCAGTATACCCAACTGGGCGTAGATACTCAACGACAGTTTCATTACGAAGATTCCCATGAGTGCTCCCAGTAGCGCCACCGGAAGGGAAAGGATGACTCCCAGGGGAACGGACCAGCTCTCGTACTGAGCTACCAGGAAGAGGTAACCGAAGAGCACCGCCAGTCCGACAATGATGCCGGTTTGGCCGCTGGATTCCTTTTCCTGATAGGTCATGCCGGAGAACTCCACCTTATATCCTTCGGGAAGTTCCGAAGCGATCTGTTCCACCGCGGCCATGCCCTTTCCGGAGGAGAAGCCCGGAGCCATAAAGGCCATGATGGAGGCGGTGGGGAAAAGGTTATAACGGCTTACCGCTCTGGGGGCCACAGTTTTCTTCACTTTCAGGAAGCTATCCACGGGAACCCGGTTTCCCCCCTTGTTTTCCACGAAGATGTTTCCCACGTTCGACACCTCTCCCCGGTAGGGCCAATCGGATTGAAGGATAACTTTGTTCACGGTGGTGCCTATGTTGATGTCGTTCACATAGGCCGTGCCGAAGTAGGTTTGCAGGGTGCTGAAGGCGTTACTCAGGGGTATTCCGAGCATCTCCGCCTTCTCTCGGTCTATGTCCAGAAAGAGGTGAGGCGTATTGGCGGTGTAGGTGCTGAAGGCGTACATGAATTCGGGAGCCTGGTTAAGCTTCATCAAAAATCCTCCCATCACCTGGGCTAGCTTCTGGGGATCGTTGTCGATGGTGGACTGAAGCCGTACGTCCAGCCCCCCCGAGATGCCGAGTCCCTGAATGGCGGGGGGAGTGAAAATATTTACTTTTGCCTCCGGCATGGATGCGGTCATGGCGCGTACTTTGCCCACAATACTCCCCTGACTGGTTTCAGGGGTATTTCTTTCGGACCATGCATCCAGAACGATGATCAGCGATGCCACATTCTCTCCCGAATCCCCCAGAATACTGTAGCCGATGATATTGATCACAAATTCGACCCCGGGGATTTCCTCCAGTTGCGGCACCAGCTTGGCGGTAACTTCCTCGGTACGTTTCTGAGACGCCCCTTCGGGAAGCTGAACCACTGCGTAGGCCGCTCCCTGATCCTCATCGGGAACGAAGGAGGTGGGAGTCATCTTGAGAATTCCTCCGGAAACCCCTATCAACAGAGCCAGTAATCCCAGAGTGACCAAGGTTCTGCGGGCGATCCACATGGATCCCGCCACATAGCCCTTGGAAGCCTTGGTGACGAGAGTATTGAACCACGCCAGGGGGCCTCTCGTCTTGGGTTGAATGCCGTGGAGCATATGGGCACACATGGCGGGACTCAGGGTAAGGGCCACGACCAGGGAGAATACCACCGAGAAGGAGACAGTGACGGCGAACTGGCGGTAGATGACTCCGGTCATGCCCCCCATAAAGGCTACGGGGACGAAAATAGCAAGAAAGACCAGGGTAGTAGCGGTCATGGGGCCCGTAACGTCCTTCATGGCTTGGATGGTTGCTTTCACAGAACCTTCATTATCGCGGTGCATTATGTAAAGTACCCGTTCCACCACGATGATGGCATCGTCCACTACGGTTCCAATAACCAGAACAAAAGCGAAGAGGGTAAGGATGTTAATGCTGAAATTCAGAACGATGAGCCCGATAAACGTCGCCAGTAGGGAGATGGGAATGGCCATAACCGGTACCAGGGTAACCCTCCAGTCCTGGAGAAAGACGTAGCATACCAACACTACCAGAGAGAAGGTGAGTCCCAGGGTCAGGAGGATCTCGTGGATGGTCTCCCTCACATATTCCGTGGAGTCATAGCCGATGACGAACTTCGTATCCGAAGGCAACGTTTTGGAGAGTTCTTCCAAAGCTTTTTCCGTGGCCCTCATGGCATCCAGGGCGTTGGAATCCGAGGCCTGGGAAAGAAGCATCATGGCCGCGGGAGCACCATTGAGCCCCGCATGGAAGGTGTAGTCCTCGGAGCCCAGTTCTATTCGGGAGATGTCCTTAAGCTTCACCAACCCCCCGTCTTCGGTGGTTCGGATAACGATATTCTCGAAGTCTTTCACATTGCCCAGGCGTCCCTTGGTGGTGAGGGTGTAGACCAGAGGGGTTTCGCCGTTGTTAGGAGCCGCTCCTATGGATCCCAGAGAGGCCTGTCGGTTCTGGCTGGCGATGGCGTTTGCTATATCCGAAGTGCTCAAGCCCAAAGAGGCCAGCCGATCCGGGGCCAGCCAGACCCGTATGCTGTACTTGGCTCCCATAACCTGAACGTCCCCAAGTCCGGGGACCCGTTTCAGGGCGTTGCTCACATTGTTTTTGGCGTAGTCTGTCATGAAGGCCGCATCCCGGGTGCCGTTGGGGGAAATCAGGGCCACGAAGCCCAGCACGTCGGAAAACCGGGCCTCCGTGGTGATCCCCCGGGCGGTAACTTCACTCGGAAGCAGAGGCTCTGCCTGTTGAACCCGGTTTTGAACCTTCACCAGAGCCATATCCGTATCGGTACCTGTCTTAAAGGTTATGGTGAGAGAATAGCGTCCGGTGTTGCTGGAGGTGGAGTTCATGTAAATCATGTCGTCCACCCCGTTGATAGCCTCCTCCAGGGGTACCCCCACGGTATTGGCCAGGGTTTCCGCGTCCGCCCCGGGATAGCTGGCCTCCACGCTGATTTGAGGAGGGGCAACGTCGGGATACTGCTTTACGGGCAGATTCAAAGCTGCGATGATTCCCGCCAGCGCCAGAACCACCGAGACCACCATGGCGAATCGGGGACGTTCAATAAAAAACGTTGAGAACATGATTTACTCGTCTTTCCCGGTATTATCAGGTGAAAGGATGGGGAGATCGTAATCCGAAACCTGGGCCAGCTCCGCAGGAGATTTTGTTTCGTCCTTTTTCTCCGGAAGAGGAGCTACCACCATGCCGGGGTGAAGAGCCTGAAGCCCGAGAAGTACAATCTTCTCCCCCCCCTCCAGGCCGGAGACCACTTCGCACACCTTGCCTACCGACTCTCCCAGAACGATACGAACCGGATTTGCCCGGTTTTCGTCGTCCACCACATACACGAAATCTCCCTCTCTATCTGCCATAATTGCCTCCTGCGGAATCACCGGCACGATGGCTGATTTGGCGGGCCGCACCTGAACCCGGACCATGGATTCCGGAACTAGGGCTCCCTGATCATTCTCGAAGCGGAGGCTTACGGTAATGCTGCCGGTTTTCTTATCCATTTCGTTATTTTCGAAATCCCGGGCCCCTTTTTTGGAGTATGCCTTTCCGTTTGCCAGTGTTATGCTGGCATCGTATACGGTACTCTCGGGATTGCGGAAGGCTTCAAGCTGATTCAGATATTCCCGATCCGGAAGGGCGAAGGTAACTCTTATGGGATCCGTCTGAACAATGGTGGTCAAAGGCATGGTGTTTGAGGGGGTGACGTAATTCCCCTTGGTGAAAAAGGCCTTTCCCGCCCGTCCTGAAATGGGGGCAGTTATTTTGGTGTACCCCAGGTTTATCTGAGCCAGTTGCAGCGCTGCTTTGGCCTGCTGCACTTCTGCTTTGGCCTGGAGCACATCGCTTTCTGCCATATCCATGTCCGAAGCGGAGACGCTCCGGGAATCTGCAGCCTGAAGACGGTTTTTATACTTCGAAGCCCGATCGAAATTGGCCTCGGCTTTGGCAAGTTCCGCCTTCCGGAGAGCCACGCTGGTTTTGAACTCCCGATCATCCAGGGTAAAAAGAAGATCTCCCTCTGCGATGAGAGATCCTTCTTTGAAGTGAACGGTATGGATGGTTCCACTGATTTGGGGGCGGAGATCCACCGTCTGAAGGGGTTCTACCCTTCCTAGGTACTCCCGAGAAACCGCAAGATCCGCTTTTTCCACCCTGTGGAGCACCACTCCGGGGGCCTGGGGCTTACGCTGTTCCTGGGCCTGAGCCTGCTGTTGCTTTGTCTGTGCCGGTCTGTCCAGGAGGTAGTACTTTCCAGCGAAGCCCCCCGCGAGGAGTATCAGTACGAGGAGGATCCCCTTTGCGGATCCCTTTCTGCCATTATTTTTCATATGTCGAAACACCTGCCTTTCGTGATGTGAAACCCTTGATATCGAAAAAACTTTTTGAAAAATCATGTGTTTGTCTCACAAGAACAAAACCCTTGAAGCACAATTTTTCGAATGGTGGACATGTAGGCCTCTTTAGGGAACTCCGCCATATTCATGGCGAACTGCCTAGCCACTCCCATGATCATGGCATTGAGGACGGTTTCTGCCATGAGGGGGTCCAGGGAGCGAAAAACCCCCGTATCCACCCCCTTGGCGATAACCTCGCGTATGAAAATTCGGACTTCCCAGAGGGGATGTCGTTCCTGCATGGTATGATGCGATTCAAACTCGTTCCGTAGATTTATGTCCTCGTAGTAGGCTTGTACCGTAGCGGCGATGAGCCCGCTTTTCTCGTGGAGATCCTCTAAAATTCTGCCCAGAATCTTCTCCAGAAGATGTTGAGGGTTTTCTCTCTCCAAATCTAGGGAGCGCACGAAAAGCCGAATATCCTCGGTATTTTTCTCCAGAAGAGAGCAGAGAATCTCTCTTTTGTCACGAAAATAGTTGTAGACTGTTCCTTTGGAAACCCCCGCCTCCTGGGCGATTCGCTCCACGGTGGTTCCCTTCCATCCCTCCTTCTGGATGAGTTTTTCCGCCGCAGAGAAGAGAGATTCTCTCATTAAGGTCTCCAGGACAGCCTTTTTTTTAGCCGAAAGCCGTGCCATGATACTCCTCCTCTCGTAGGTGCTTTGGAAATGACTATGAGTTCCAGAAATGACTATGTGGTTTTTATCATGACCATCGGTCACTAAGAAAGAGGATTCTACTCCTCCTGGTGGTTCTTGTCAACAGCGGATGCTGCGTTGAACTACAAGGCGATGGCTGGTTTTTGTGGTATGTTTCTTTAGGAAAATGAGCTTTAAGGAGGGGTGACGTTGGAATACCGGGTGCAGGAATACCGTCCTCAGGTGCACTACTATTCAAGCCGCCTGAAAAAAAGATTGGAAATGATCCGGCAATTTCGCACCACCTTCATCGAAGCCCCTTCGGGGGCCGGAAAGACCACGGCGATTCAGGATTTTTTTGCAGATCCCGAAATGGCTGGGGTTACGGTTCGATGGTTCATCGCCAGCGAAGAGCCCCCCACATCGGGGTGGATGCGCCTTTGTGGAGTTTTTAACGATATGGATCCCTCCGCAGGGTCGCGATTGCTTGCTCTCGGGTTGCCGGGGGAGGAGAACCAGGGAGAAGTTGCCCAGGCCCTGAGGGATCTTCGCTGTCATCATGAGACCTATCTCATATGCGATAACTTTCAGTTCCTTCAGAAAAATCTTCCCGGGGCGGTATGGAGGGCCCTGGTGGATCACGGCGGAAAGGGGCTTCGAATCCTTTTTCTTACCCAGCAGCTCTCCTCTCGGGGAGTGGTAGTGTTGAGCAATGCAGAGGTTCTGCGGATTGAAAACGAGGATCTCTGCCTTCGGGAGGAGGAGATAGAAGAGTATTACCGTCTGGCGGGGGTGGAGCTGAACAAAGAGCAGAGGCAGAACCTGTACCGTTACTCCGAGGGATGGATGGCTGCCCTCTATCTCCAGCTTATCAGCTTTATCCGTACCGGTTCCTTTGAGAGAAGGTCCAGTATTTACGAACTTGTGAACGAACTTTTTTGGGAAGGCCTCCCCCGAGAGGAGCGAGAGAGACTCTTCCGGCTCTCCCCCTTCGATACCTTCACGGTGCCTCAGGCCTGCTTTCTTCTGGATCTGGAGACTCTTCCGGGGTTTTTGGGGGAGGCTTTAAGTCGCTGGATGTTCTTCCGCTACGACCTGGAGAGCCGCCGCTATTTTCCTCACGCCATTCTGCTCGATTTTGTGCGTTCCGCCCTGCAGGAGGAGCCCGAATCGCTGAGGCGGGAGATCCTCTATCGAGCCGGAAAGTGGTGTGCCCAACAGGGCGAAAAGACCCGGGCGCTGAACTTCTTCTACGCTCTGCAAGACTATACGGCCATACTTTCTCTCCATCTCGACTGTGCAGATCTCTCTCGGGCCATTCTCGATTCGAGCCCCCGAGAGATGCTTCAGATTCTACGAGATGTTGTTCAGAACGCTACCCCGGAGATGCGTCGGGATTACGCCTTTACCTTCATATCCATGGCGTTCGAAGCCTTTACCCTGGGGGATATGAAACTCTACGGGGGGCTCTGCAGGGAGATGAGGGAACTTCTGGAAAGCTGTGAAATGTTGGAAGATCGCCGTTGCTCCCTCCTGGGGGAACTTGAACTAACCACCTCCTTCGGGTTTTACAACGACATTGAAGGCATGGGGAAGAGGCATGAACGAGCCTATGAGCTTCTGGGAACCAAAAGCCGCCTTTTTCAACCCGGTTCTCCCTGGACTTTCGGCTGGCCCTCGGTGCTGGGCATGTATCACAGCGAATGCGGCACCCTGGAGAGAAAGATGGAGCAGATGGATTACTGGCTCCCCCGTTACAATCGGCTGACTTCGGGGAACGGCAGCGGAGCGGATCTGCTTTTTCGTGCGGATGCCCTGCTCCACCGGGGATTTTTTAATGAAGCGGAAGCTCTGGCACTCAAGGCCCTGGATGTAACCCGACGTTGGAACCAGGACAGCCTCTATCTCTGTACCACCTTTCTGCTCCAGCGCATATCCCTGGGGCGGGGCGATACGGAAGGGCTCGAAGAGAGTACCTCCCTTCTGAATCACTGTGTTTCCAACTCTGTCTACGCCCTCTCAAGACGCATCGCCGACATGGCGGGAGGATTTCTGGCGGTTCTGCTGAACGACCCTGGGAGTATTCCTTCATGGATTCGAGATGGCAACTTTCTGAATACCCTCTCCCCGGCGGTCCCCTTTGCCTGCATGATCTACGGGCGTCTCTTACTGCTTGCCGGAGGAGAACGAGAGCTGATTCTGCGGTCCGAGGAGTTTCTTGCGATTACCCGGAAGCACAAGAATGTGCTGGCGGAGATCTATATGACCCTGTATATTGCCATTGCGCAATCCCGTTTGGGGAGGAACTCCGAGGGATCCCTCTCTCTGGAGGGGGCGCTACATCTGGCACTTCCCGATGGCCTGATTCTCCCCTTTGCAGAGAATGCGGATCTTTTGGGACCCTCCCTGAAGGATGCTCTTCTTCAAAGGGACATTTCCGAGGGGGAGAAAATTTTGGAGTTCCAGGAGGGTTACTGCGGAGGAAGAGAGAAAATTCTCCGGGGCTCCCCGGAAGAAGAGATTCCCCAGGGGCTCACCCAGCGGGAATACGAGGTAGCCCGGCTCGTGGCAGAGGGAAGAACCAATCGGGAGATCGGGGAGGAACTTTTCCTTTCGGAAAACACCGTGAAATTTTATCTGAAATCTGTCTTTCAAAAGCTGGAGATCCGCTCCCGGCACGATGTGAAAAAGATTCTCTCGTAGATTTTTTGGCACAACCTTCCGCAGAATCTAAAAACCACCCGTAAAACTACCCGAAACGAGGGTACTCTTACAAGGCCGGACTCCCTATTCTATGTGGAAGGAGGAGTCCGGCCTTTTGAAGAGACGTGAAGAAAAATGCCATCGTCCGGTTTATAGGGCGAAGAAGATACGAGAGGGGTTGAGAAAGACATGGTCCTAATAAAGAGAGTGCTCATGATGTCTCTTATCACAGCGGCTTTAGCCATGCCGGGTGGCGCAGAGGTGATGGAACCCTTGACCTTCAAGGTGGGAGAGGGATTCCCCACACTGACGGTAATCTTTGTCGAGGATGCCCTGCATGTTATGGACGGCACAAAAACGATGCAGCGTATCCCCTGTGATGAAGATGTGGTGAGGGCGGTGGAAGAGATGTCCATGGAACTTGTATCCCTCGTGGATATGAATTTCGACGGATTTTTGGATCTTCAAATTCCGGAAAGTCTGGGTTCTATAAATGCCTATTATGCATGCTATCTCTGGAATCCAGAAAAGAGCCTCTTCGAGAAAAACGAAGCCCTGGAGGAGATTGCGAGCCCCCAATTCCAGGAGGATACGAAAGAAATTTTCAGCTTTTGCCACGGTACCGCCACGGATAACGTGGAAGCCCTCTACACTTGGCGGAACGGAACACTTACCCTGCTCTGGCGAAAAACCCAGAGTTATGCGGAAGATTCGGGGCGATTTGTAATCACCGAGGAAAGCCTGAAGGGGGACGGAACTCTGAGAATCGACCTTGAGCGTTCCTTCTCGGAGGAAGAGCTAGATCGGTATCTGCAAGGCGACTCGGGGGTGAACGAAAAAACTCACAGCCTCATGAAGGCAGCTTCCGAGGCGATACTCGGCACCACGATATCCGGAGAACCGAGGTATCACGGGGAATACGTCTCCCCCGAGGGAAAGCATATCACCGCATGGCTTGTGGATTTGGAAAACGGAGAGATAATCTGCTTCGAAGTTTCTGATGGCGATACCGCCCTCTACCTCAATAAGGGGGGTGACAACGGAACTTTCCTGATTAACTTTGGAAAAGGGATCACCCTGGGAGAGCGGCTGGAGGAATAGGGAGCAAAAGGGAGTTCCCCAAGATTGAGGCGGAGGGGGGGCAAAAAATGACCTTTATCAAAACAATCATGCCGCTGAACGACTGGCGCCTCTTCGTGGAAATGGAGACGGGAAGCGTGATGCTGGTGGACATGAGTCGGAAATTGGATACCGCTCGGTACGGGGATTTGCGGGATGAAACCCTCTTTCGTTCGGTTACCACGGACGGGGATGTTATTTCCTGGGGGCATGGCAGGATAACCATTACCGTGCGGGAGCTTATGGAGACGGTTTTTGTGGATCTGCATCACAGATGAGCCCATGGTGTTGCAAAGATCTACCGACATAGAGTGCAAGGAGGCGTAATAAAGTATGAAAACCGGAGAAAACAGCAGCAACAGAAAAAGGTTCTCCCGAGGGTGGCATTTTTTTGTGGCCCTCATGATTTTGGGAGGGACGCTCTTTGCTCTTTCCCCCAAGGCAGAAGCCGTGAAGATCATCCTGGATAATCATAGGGATGAAAAAATAAGCGCAGCGTTGGTTTATTACGACATCAATGAAAATTCCTGGTGTTGTCAAGGGTGGTGGGGGGTAGCTGCACGGGACAAACGAACCATTAACGTACCCCACGACCCCCGCAAAAGAATATATTATTACATAGAGTCCAAGGGCGAGGTGGTCCACAAGCGCAGCGAGGGGTGGGCTCGATGGGATGTGATCAGCAACGTCTTTAAATACTATGAGCATGATGGATGTCCTAGTGGAAAGAACTATCAATCCGTCTATTTCAATTGCAGTCAGAAGGTTACCGGTGATTCCTGGGAGCTGGATATAAAGTGAGGTCCCTGTGAGTGCAACCTGGGGGGGTGCCCTGCTTCTGGGAGGAGCCTTGTTATGGCGGCTTTGGCAGCCCCCCATTCCTGAATCGGGCTTTCTTTATGCAATTCGTGAGGGCTCTGAGGTTTGGCGGATTCAGGGCATCTTCCAATCATCCCGGGTGGAGCATATGGAGATCCGGGGTATGGAGGGAGGGTTCCCCCGCTTCTACAGTTGGGGAATTCTTTCCTCTCCCGACGCGGTGAAAGAAGAACCTACGGGGGTTTGTTTCTTCGACAACGACGGAGATTTTTCCGGGTTCCTCCCCCTTCCCGTGGAAAGCCTGCAGCATCTGGAGGCGGTGCGAGGGGAAGGGGAGGCCTTGGTGGTGACCTTTCGAGATCCCATGGGGAAAAGAGATCTCTCTTTTTCCAAAAAGAGTGCGGATATTGCCTGGTCTTCGGGGGAGTCTCAAGGAGACCAAGAATAGTGTTGGAAACGATTTTTACAATCTACGGTAGGAGTGATATTCCATGGTAAATATGAAAAAAGCTTTATGCAGTTTGTGCGTATGCCTCTTTGGCTTGGTCTTCCTCATGGAATCCGCAGCTTTTGCGGATGAAGAAAGGTATTTTCTCAGGGACCAAAGAATTTACCGGGTGCATCCCGACGAAACAGAAGACTTCCTGGAGGAGGAAACTCCGGAGTTCTGGGCTACGGAAAAGGGGATTTACTCCTGGATTGTGGTGGATCCCGAATTTTCCGATGCCATGCAGGGATCGGAAAGCGGTATTTACTTCTTCGATGAGCAGGAAAATCCCCGGGGTTTTCTTCCTCTTGAGGGAGCAGCGTACTGCAGCGTGATTTTCAGCCCCGACGGGGAGAGATTTATTCTAAGCTGTGGCACCGATGTCTCCCAGGATTTCCTTCTCTACACCCTGGAGAATCTGGAGCAAAAATCTTCTTTCCGAGGACTCGCATCTCCCGTGTGGGTGGACTTCGCCCGATTTGCCTTTACCCAGGACGATGCCGCAAAGGGATCCCGAGGGAAGGCTCTGGACCAGCAGGAGGGATGGCTCTCGGTGGTATTCTATGATGTTCTCATGGAGGAGCTGCTCCCCCTGGCGGAGGCTACAGAGACCCAGGATTATATGCTCATTGGAGTGGAGACCGAAGATGAGACTCTACGAATCCTGGAACGCTTCGTGGATGATCCTGAAAATTGGGACCACGAGGAATGTATCCAAGACAGGGAAATGACAGTTCCCATTCCTGCGGCGGGCTAGAACAGCAGAGCAGTACGATCATAAAAAAGAGGCGAAAAAATGAATAATATAAAAAGTAGGAAAAACAGAATGAAGTGCGGCGTAGGGATCTTTTGTGTGGCAGCCTTACTTTTGGGGGGGAGTGCCTGGGGAGCCCCGAGTGACAAACAGCTCAAGGCCATGGGACTCTTTTTGAGTAACTTCACCGAGCTGGGCTTTATGAACGTGAGCACCCAAGAGATGGCAGATCCCGAAAACTACCCAAATATCATCCGGTTCGGGGTCTGGCACAACTACATCAACAACTTCAAGAGCCGCATCGAGAATGCCCCGGAAGGCTCTCGGGAAAAGGGGGATCTTCGCATCAAGGCGGCGTGGGTGGAGGAATCGGTACGAAAATATTTCGGCCTGAAGATTGAGGCTAATACATCCGTGGATCAATCGGATCCCCCCTATCTCTATGAAAAGGGGTACTTCTATTTTTGGGGTGCCGATGGAGAAGCTGCCTGGTACGCCCGGGTCAAAGAGGCGTTGAACCCTGAAAAGGGACTTTGGGAACTCTCCGGAGAGGTCTACAACGCCGATGATCCCGAAGAGATACTCGGGGACTTTCAGGCTACCATCAAAGAGGCCCTCTGGAATCAAAAGCAGACCTACGTTTTGCTGAACATGAGCACTGAGTTTCGGTAGATAGAAGAGGGGGCTACGCAAATCATGCATTATGGGAAAAAGTGCGCCAAAATCCTATTATTTTGTTACCTCATAGCTTCAAGTCTTGCCCCGGTAACCTCCAGAGCTTCTGGCAACGACTGTAAAAACTGCATTGCCGTTGCCTATACCCAGGAGAACTATCAGGGTATTTCCTGGGAAATATATGAGGTTGGGGAGTACGATCTCTGGTGGAAAATCCGCCGGGAGGATCCTCATCCTCGGAAGATTTTCGATATTCCCAACGACAGCATCGCCTCCCTTCGAGTATGCCCGAGCTATACTGTAACCCTCCACAAGCATGCGGAACTTCTTGGAGACAGTCTGGTTTTGGAAGGAGACATCCCCTCTCTGGGAGATGCGTGGAATCGCCAGGCCTCGTCTCTCACCGTCTTCCCTCGGGAGACTGAGGAGGCACGAGAGTGGATGGAGGCGGTTCGCTCCGCTCCCGGGGAATTTACTGTTTCCCAGAGCGACGAGGCAAAGATCACGGAGCTTCTCGAAGACTATCCGGAGCAGTTCGCCTGGTTGATACATTCCGGAGAACCCGAATGGTACGGGGATACCACCGACGAAGAGCGGATCGAGATGGGCGGGTTTTTGGTGGATTTTTTCCAGGCCTTGGGATACGACCTTTCCTCCTGGACTCCGGAAAGCTTTGCCCAGCAGATGAATAATTTCTACGACTGGCGGAAGGATCTTAGCGTTTGGCGCACCGCGTGCCTGGTTTTGAATATAGATCCCGAGCCTTACGAAGAAGCTTTTACGGAGATTGAGCAATAGCCGCACTCTGTACTGATCGGTCCGTTTTTAAGATAACCCGAGGGAGGCGAGAAGATCGACAGAAATCGATTTTTTTCGCCCCCCTCAGGTTGTTTTTGCAGTCTTTCTTTCGGTGAAAAAATTTTTAAAAAGTATCTCCGTGTATCTCCGGATTCTTCTTCTCCCTGCCATCGTACAGAACAACAAAATTGCGCCTGATCTCTCGCTGAAAGCTTTCGGGCAGCTTGTGCAGCTCAAAAATATCGATCAGAAAAGGGATGTTGCTCTCCGTGAGGGCTTCTTTCAGCTCCATGTAATTAGCGTCTTCCCCTCCGTACTCCACAATGGCCAGATCCAGATCGCTGCCGGGGTGAGCAGAGCCGTCGGTCCTGCTTCCGAAAGCCCAGACGAGGGCTTTGGGGGAGAGTCTTTCAAAAATCCCTGTAAGCTCCGTAAGATGCCTCTTCTCGATGAAAATTTCAGTCATGATCGATCATTTCCTTGAGTCTATACGCGTCCTTTATAAACGGCTCGATGAGTGTCAGGGTCTCTTCTGCAAAGGCCTGCCCGTAGTCATGGGTGGTGCTGTTTCGGTTATCCCTGTATGCGAACCATCGCTCAACTTCCTGGGCTTCCAGTAAGCCGTGCCGTAAGGCATGTCGGTATAAATCTTTGTAGGTCACCTTATCCAACTCTCGTTTGCTCGAAAAATAGGGGGCAAGCTTTTTTCGCAGGAGTTTACCGCTTTGCTCGATGGTCATTTCAAATCCTTTAACTAAAGAGTTTCGGTACATTTCGTACTCGATGGAATTTTCCTCCGCTGCCTGTAACAACGTATAGGACCGCTCCAGGGTTTGTATGCACTTCTCCAGATACTCCGTATGTATGGTCTCCATGCGAGGAAAATCCTTTCCCTACCCCTGCCCGGGATAGTAGGGCTGTCCCGCCGCCTTAGGAGCCTGGGAGGTTTTGGAGAAGAGCACCAGGGCTATGAGGGTGACCACATAGGGAAAGCTCTTGAGCAGCAGGGGAGGGATCACCGCCAGCTGGGGGATCACCTGGGAGACGTTCGCCACGGTGGAGGCGAAGCCGAAGAAGAGGGTGGCTCCCAGCACTCCCAGGGGTTTCCACTGCCCGAAGATCAGCGCCGCCAGGGCGAGAAAGCCTAGCCCCGCCACGGTGCCGTTGAACTCTCCGGAGTAGGTCACCAGAATAATTCCACCTCCCAGCCCCGCAAAGGCTCCGGAGATCATCACCCCGAGATAGCGCATGCGGTAGACGTTGATTCCCGCCGAGGCCGCCGAGGAGGGGTGCTCTCCGCAGGCCCGGAGGCGCAGGCCGAAGGAGGTTTTGTAGAGCAGAAACCAGGAGATTGCCAGAAGGGCCAGCACCACCCAGGTGGTCCAGTAGGTCTGGGTGAAGAGCAGAGGGCCGATGCCGGGAAGATCCGCCAATCCCGGTATGTTCTGGCGCAGGATGCCGCTGCGGATGCGGATATTCCCGCTGCCGGTGATGGTGCGGGCGAGATAGACCGTCAGGGCGGTGGCCATCATGTTGATGGCGGTGCCGCTGATGATCTGATCCGCATTCAGATTAATGGAGGCGAAGGCGTGCAGCAGGGAGAAGAGCACCCCCGCAACTGCCGCTGCAAGAAGCCCCAGGGGAATAGCCTGAGCGGGAACAAGAACTTCCAGTCTCTGCACAGTGATGGCGGCGGCGAAAAATCCCATCACCATGAGCCCCTCCAGGCCGATATTCACCACCCCGCTGCGTTCGCTGAAGAGCCCCCCCAGGGAGGTGATGAGAAGGGGAATAGTCAGGGCAACGGCGTAGGGAAAGATCTGTATCAGAATGTGCCAGATATCCATGTCAGGCTTCCTCCTTGTCCTTCATATCCTTTATCTGCTGTGCTGCATCTCTGGCCTCTTTTTTGCGTCGTTTCCAGCGGCTCCAGAAGCGGCCCAGAAGGACGCTGGTGGCGGTGAAGTAGATGATGGTGGCGATGATGGTGTCGGAGATCTCCGGGGGGATGCTGGTCATGGCGTTCATGAACCCCTTCCCCGAGTGGAGCAGCCCGAAGAAGAGCGCCGAGGCGAAGACCCCCCAGGGCTCTGTGGCTCCCAGTAGCGCCACGGCGATGCCGTCGAACCCCTGGTTGGGAAGAATGCCGATCTGCATGTTCGAGGCGTACCCCGTGTAGAAGGTAGCCCCCGCAAGCCCCGCAAGCCCTCCGGCGATCATCATGGAGAGGATTACGTTTCGCTCTACCCGGATTCCCCCATACTCCGCGGCGCTGCGGTTGTATCCCACCGCCTTAAGTTCGTACCCCAGGGTGGATTTTCTGAGAATCACCGAGATGACGATGACAGCCCCAAGAGCGATGAAGATGCCGAGGTTGAGATAGGAGCCCTCGAAGAGACTATCCAACCAGGGGGTTCTCAGGGAGGCCACCTCGGGAATAAGTCGGGACTCCGTCTCCAGATAGGCCCCCTTGAGCCATGCGGGGACGGTGTAGTAGACCACCCAGTAGGCGATCCAGTTCATCATGATGGTGGCCACCACCTCGTGCACGTTAAAGCGCGCTTTGAGATATCCCGGAAGAAACCCCCAGAGAGCCCCTCCGAGAAAGCCCGCTCCTATGGTGAGGAGAAGGAGAATCAGCCGGGGGACGGGAACGAGAAGCGCCACCGCAGTGGCACAGAGCCCTCCCATAAGCATCTGCCCCGCCGCACCGATGTTGAAGAGCCCTGTCTTGAAGGCGAAGGCCACGGAGAGCCCCGTGAGGGTGAGGGTGGTGGCGGTGGCCAGGGTGTTCCCCACCCGCTCGATGTTCATGAGCCCCCCCTTAAAAAGGTAGGTATACCCCTCCAGAGGATCGCTTCCTATGGCAGCCATGAGGAGGGCCCCCGCCACAAGCCCCAGAAAGACCGCCGAAAGGGACATGAAAAATACGTTTTTATTGTTCCTCATCGGGATTCCCCCCTCTGCACTCCTGCCATCATGAGCCCCACTTCCTGTTCGTTGGTCTCCTCGGTCTTTACGATATCCACGATCTCCCCGCTGTTGATAACGGCGATACGGTCCGCAAGATTAAAAATTTCCTCAAGCTCCAGAGAGATGAGAAGCACCGCCTTGCCGGAATCCCGCTGCTCCACCAGACGTTTGTGAATGTACTCGATGGCCCCCACGTCGAGCCCTCGGGTGGGTTGCACCGCGAGGAGCAGATCCGGATTGCTGTCGATCTCCCGCCCCACGATGGCCTTCTGCTGGTTCCCCCCCGAAAGCCCCCCCGCGGGGGAGTCTATCCCTTCGCCGGAACGCACGTCGAAAAGTTCCATAATGCGTCTTCCCTGCTCCCGGATGTTCTGGAAGTTGAGAAATCCTCTGTAGGAGAAGGGAGGGCGGTAGTAGCTCTTGAGAATAAGGTTCTCCCCCACGGTAAATTCCAGCACCAGGCCATGTTTCTGCCGATCCTCGGGAATATGGGCGATGCCAGATTCGCTTCGCTCCCGTCTCGAGAGGGGGTTCAGCGGCTTTCCCCGGAGGGTCATGGTTCCCGAAAGGGGGGTTCGCAACCCCGTGATGGTCTCCACCAGCTCTCTCTGGCCGTTGCCGTCCACCCCCGCAAGCCCCAGGATTTCACCGCTACGTACCGAGAGGGAGAGGTTTTTCAGGGCCTTGTACTTTCGGGCATCCAGCACCGAGAGATCATGAACCTCCAGCACCACCTCTCCGGGCTCCGAGAGCTTTTTATCCACCTTGAAGGAGACCTCCCGTCCCACCATCATGGAGGCCATCTCCTGCTGGCTCGTCTCCTTCACATCCACCGTGCCGATGTACTTCCCCCGGCGGATGACGGTGCAGCGATCCGCCACCGCCTTGATCTCC
Organism: uncultured Synergistaceae bacterium; assembly: GCA_964539095.1. Classification (GTDB taxonomy): domain Bacteria; phylum Synergistota; class Synergistia; order Synergistales; family Aminiphilaceae; genus DAIPKP01. Next base: position 65,338 of record CAZIFL010000008.1, on the reverse strand, counting down.
CGGAGCTTGTGGGTGATGAGGATGATGGATTTTCCCTCCCGCACCAGGTTGCGCATGATCTCCATAAGTTCTTCGATTTCCTGGGGAGTAAGCACCGCCGTGGGCTCGTCGAAGATGAGCAGTTCCGCATTTCGGTAGAGCATCTTTAAAATCTCCACCCGCTGCTGCATCCCCACGGAGATATCCTCGATCTTGGCGTTTTCGTCGATATTCAGGCCGTAGCGCTTTGAAAGCTCCTTGATCTTTCGGGCTGCCTTGGAACGTTCCAGCACAAAGCTCCCTTCGCTACCGAGAATGATATTTTCCGTCACCGTAAAGTTATGCACCAGTTGAAAGTGCTGGTGCACCATGCCAATTCCCAGGCGGTTCGCCACGTTAGGGTCTGTGATGCGAACCTCCTTACCCCGAATGCGGATAGAGCCCCTGTCGGGATGATACAGCCCGAAGAGAATGCTCATGAGGGTGGACTTTCCCGCCCCGTTCTCACCCAGCAGGGCGTGGATCTCCTGGGGCCGCACCTGGAGGGTGATGCCGTCGTTGGCCACCACTCCGGGAAACTCTTTGCGGATCTGCAGCATCTCAACCACGTAGTCCATGGGTCAGTACCCCCTTTACATATTCTGCCGCCTCCTAAATATACAGGTTTTTTCGAAAAAAGGGGAAGTGGAAAATATGCGAACCCCTTTTTTGCCTCTGTGGAAGGTTTGAATCCTCTCCCCGGAGTGTTATGATATATGCCATAGCGGAAGAAGAGAAGGGGGCTCCCAAGGGCTCAGGCAGCTGTTGTATACCATCTTTTTTGGCTTTGCAAAGTTCTTTTTTTAACCGAAATGTACACATAGAGTCGAAAGAAAAACTACTCGAAGAGAGGCGATACTCCTTGGAAAATCTGGCATCCTATATAGATCATACGCTGCTCAAGCCCGAGGCATCAGCCGAGGCGGTGCGGCAGCTCTGCCACGAGGCTCGGGAACATGGGTTTGCCTCGGTCTGCGTGAACTCCTGCCGGGTGCCCCTGGCGGCGGCGGAGCTTAGGGGCTCTTCTGTGGTGGTCTGTGCGGTGGTGGGCTTTCCTCTGGGGGCCATGGATTCCGATGCCAAGGCCTTCGAGGCAAAAAAGGCCGTGGAAGCCGGGGCTCGGGAGATCGACATGGTTATCAATATAGGAGCCCTCAAGGATGAAGCGTATGATCTGGTGGAGGAGGACATCCGAAAGGTCAAGCAGGAGTGCGGTTCCTTGGTGCTCAAGGTGATTCTCGAAACCTGCCTGCTCTCGAAAGAAGAGATTGTTCGAGCCTGCGAAATTGCCCGGCGGGCCGGGGCGGATTACGTCAAGACATCTACCGGCTTCTCTAAGGGAGGAGCCACCGTAGAAGACGTGGCCCTCATGCGGCGTACCGTGGGATCTGCCATGGGGGTAAAGGCCTCGGGGGGGGTGCGCTCCCGCAAAGATGCCCTTGCCATGATTGAGGCGGGGGCCTCTCGAATCGGCGCAAGCTCCGGGGTGGCCATCCTGGGGGGAGATGCGGGAGAATCCGGCTACTAAGGGAAGGAGAAAAGCCCATGCGTATGCCCGATATTATTCGTAAGAAACAGCTAGGGGAGGAGCTTTCCCAGGAGGAGATCGCCTTTTTCGTCTCCGGTTATACCTCGGGAAAGGTAGGGGATGACCAGGCGGCGGCCTTCTGCATGGCGATCTGGTTCAACGGCATGACGAACCGGGAGACCGGGGATCTCACCCTCGCCATGGCGGCCTCGGGAGAGACCGTGGATCTCAGCTCCATCGCCGGAATCAAGGTGGATAAACACAGCTCCGGAGGTGTGGCGGATACCACCACCATCGCCCTGGCTCCTCTGGTGGCGGCCTGCGGCGGCAAGGTGGCCAAGATGTCCGGCCGGGGATTGGGGCATACCGGGGGCACCCTGGATAAGCTCGAATCCATTCCCGGCTACAACGTGCATCAGAGCATGGAGGATTTTGTCCGTATCGTGAATAGCTGCGGGGCCTCGGTGATCGGTCAGACCGCCTCCCTGGCTCCCGCGGACCGCAAGCTTTACGCCCTTCGGGACGTTACCGCCACCATGGATACCATGCCCCTCCTCGCCTCCAGCATTATGAGTAAAAAACTCGCCGCCGGAAGTGACTGCATTCTTCTGGATGTAAAGTGGGGCTCCGGGGCCTTCATGTCCACCTCCCAGGGGGCAGCAGAGCTGGCACGGATTATGGTGGATATCGGCAAACATGCGGGAAAGAGCACCAAAGCCTACGTCACCGATATGAACCAGCCTCTGGGCAACGCCGTGGGAAACGCCCTGGAGATTCAGGAGGCTCTGGAGATTCTACGGAATGAACGTACCAGCGGAGCGCTGCGGGAACTCATCGTTCTTCTTGCCTCGGAGATGCTGGTGATGGGAGAGATTTTCCCGAATTTTGAAAAGGCCCAAGGGGCGGTGTTACGGGCTCTCGAAAGCGGTGCGGCCCTCGAGAAGTTTCAGGAGATGATAACCCTGCATGGAGGAAATCCCCGGGTCTGTGAGGATCTCTCCCTGCTTCCCCGGGCGGCCAAAATCCTTCCCGTGAAGGCGGAAGCCTCGGGGTATCTGGTGGGGATGAATGCGGAATCTCTGGGCATCGCCTCGGTGATGCTCGGAGCGGGGCGGGAACGCAAAGAGGATGCGGTGGATCCCGCCGTAGGGTTCTGGATGTGCAAACGCCTGGGGGATTTCGTAGAGAAGGGAGAACCCTTGGCGGAGTTTCATGTGAACCACAGAAAAAATGAAGAGGCGGCGGTACGTCTCTTTCTGGATGCCCTCACTCTGGGGGAGGAGCCTCCCGAGGTGCTTCCTCTGGTGGTGGAAGAAGTGGTATAGAGCAGCGAGGAGTAGGTGTATGGTGTAGGAGACGTATGGTGTATTGTGAAGACAAAAAAGGAGGAATGTGTATGAAGCGGTTCGGAAAGCGTATGGCGGGGATTCTCTGTGTGGTGGCTCTGGCAACTCTCAGCTTCGGCGGTATGGCCTGGGGGGCACTCAAGGTGGGGATGGTCACCGATGCGGGTACCATCGATGACAAATCCTTCAACCAGGGAACCTGGGAAGGGGTGCTTCAGGCGGAGAAGGAGCTGGGGGTGCAGATCAAGTATCTCAAGCCCGGCGGCACCACCGAGGCGGACTATCTCAAGGAGATCGGTAACCTCTATGATGCGGGGTACCGCTTTATCATCACCCCGGGCTTTAAGTTCGAAACCACCATCTTCAAGGCCCAGAACAGATACACCAAGGGCAAGTTCGTTATTCTCGATGGGGCTCCCCATAAGGGAGACTATACCCCGGAGGTAAACGAGAACACCGTGGCCATCTTCTTTGCGGAGCATGAGGCGGGCTTCATGGCGGGGCTTGCCACAGCGCTACAGCTTAAGGAAGGTTCCGTGGGCTTCGTGGGGGGGATGGAGATTCCTCCGGTGCAGAAGTTCAACTGGGGATTCCAGCAGGGGGTCGCCTTTGCGAACGAGAACTACGGTACCGAGATCGTGATGAGCCCCGAGAACGTGCTCTATCAGGGAACCTTCAGCGACGTAGCGGCGGGGCAGCAGATTACCGCTTCCATGTATGACCGGGGTGTAAAGGCTGTCTTTGCCGCTGCGGGAGGCGTGGGCGTAGGGGTCATCAACGAGGCCAAGACCCGGGCTGCAGCGGGGAAAGAGGTCTGGGTAGTTGGGGTTGATGTGGATCAGTACGCCGACGGCATCTACCAGGGAGAGAAATCCATTATCCTTACCTCGGCGGTGAAGCGGATCGACCACGCTGCCTTCGATATGATCAAGGCGGAGCAGGAAGGAGCCTTCCCGGGGGGACAGACCCTCGTCTTCAACGCCACCAACGAAGGTGTGGGAATCCCCGAAAAGAACCCCAATCTTCGGGAGGATGTGCAGCAGATCGCCGACGAAATCTTTGCCAAGCTTCAGACGGGGGAGATCACCGTCTCGGCGGAGCGGGGAGATCTGATCAAGTAGCAAAGGCAGCCTGAAGCAGCGGAGGCACAAAGCAGTAGAAGAGCTGATCGAAAGTATACCAGGTACACATAACAATCCGGCTTCCTCTCCTGTGAGGGGAAGCCGGATTGTCGTTGTTCTCTTCGGCTCTCTTAGGGCTACTCTTCTAAAACTTCGGAGGAAGGCTCTTCCCGCTCCGGAAGGGTAAAGAAGAACGTGGCTCCCTTGCCGGGAGCTGCCTCTACCCATATGCGCCCGCCGTGACGCTGGATGATGCGCTCGGTTATGGCGAGTCCCATGCCGTTTCCGGGAAAGGCCTCCCCGTGAAGTTTTTCGAAGATGCCGAAAAGCCTCTCCTCCTGGGCCATATCAAACCCTTCGCCGTTATCTCCCAGAAAATAGACCTTCTGAGCCCCCTGTTTGGCGCATCCCAGGGTAAGAATGGCTCGCTCCCGACGGCTGGTGAACTTCCAGGCATTGTGCAGAAGATGTTCCAGAGCCGTTCGGATAAGCTCGGGATCCCCCCAGGAGGTCATCCCCGGAGCTATGGAGACATCTGCCAGGCGGTCCGGTGTTTCCCGCCGCAGATCTTCCATGATGTGTACAGCCATGGTGGTGATGTCGAGCTTCTGTACCTCCACGGGGCGCCGGATGATCCGGAAGAATCGCAGAAGATCCTGTATCCGGCTATCCAGATCAAGGGCTCCCTGGCGTACTTTTGAAAGCACCTTCCTCCCCGGATCATTCAGAAGGCGGGCATAGTCTTCCTCCAGGGCCTGGCTGAACCCCTTTACCGTTTGCAAGGGAGGGCGAAGATCCCGGGATATGGCGTGAAAAAGGGCTTCCATCTCCCGGTGAACATGTTCGAGCTGCATTGTTCGTTCCCGTACCCGTTCCTCCAGCTCCCTGTTAAGTTGCTGCACCCGCTCTTCTTCGGCCTTTCGGTGGGTGATGTCGAGGATAACTCCCTCAATGTAAAGAGGGGTCTCCTCTTCGGTGTAGATCCCCCGGGCTTTCTCAAAGATGTGTCGGATGGTGCCATCTCTGGAGCGGATACGGTACTCCGCATGGTAGCTTTTCTTCTGAAGAACTCCGCGGTTTATCGTCTCCTCTACCAGGGAAAGATCCTCAGGGTGCACAATATCTCCCCATGTGAGATCCCCCAGGAAATCTTCCTGAGGGTACCCTGTCAGGGAGAGCACCTCTTCGCTGATGTAGAACATCCTCCAGGGGCGGTTGACATCACAGAGAAAGACTACTCCCGGGACATTCTCTATGAGGGCACGGTAGTGCTCCTCCTTCTCCCGAAGGGTAATTTCCATGTTTTTCCGCTCCGTAATATCCCGCCCTACCACCACAAGATACTTTCGGTCTCCCTCCTCGGAAAAGACCGGGGTCTTGATAACATCGAAGACCGCTGTCGCTTCCTCTGGAAGATTGATGTGTTGATCTTCGCGGTGGAGGGCGCCTTTTTTCCAGGTTGTTTCGTCTGTTTCGGAGCAGGTAAAAAAGGTGCGAAAGTGTGCGGGGCTGTAGGCCATAAGTTCCGGCCCCGTCTTGCCCCGATAGTCCACATGCTCCAGCCCGAAGAGCCGAAGGGTGTATTCGTTTGTCTCCATCCATCGCCCCTCCCCATCCCGGAAACAGACGATATCCGGCAGGGTATTCAGAAGGGTGCGCAGAGAGTCCTCCGCCTTCTGCCGGGAGGCGAGTTCCTGTCGGAGCTGCCCCGTACGAAGCTGTACCCGCCGCTGCAGAGTTCGATTCCAGAGGAGAATCCCCCCGATGAGCAGAAGAAGAGGAGCTAGAAACCAGAGGATAGAGCCCAGCACATCGTGAAAGGTCACGGTAGATTTTGTATACAGCCCAAACCATCTGTCATAGATAACATCGTAGGTGCCGTTTTCCTTGAGAATCCGCAAGCCGTCGTCGATCTTTCCCAGCAGCTCCTCTCGTCCCTTGGGGAGGGCTATGCAGTATTTTCGAGGCTGTACATCGATGGGGATATCCCGCAGATTAAGGAGCTTCTCGTCGCGAATAATCTGCAGCCCCTGGAGGCGGGCGAGAAGAGCCACGTCATGCTCCCCTGCGGCAAGCTTGCGAAGAGCGAGAATGGGGTTCTCTACGGGAACAATGCGAGAGGAAAGACGTTCCTGCAACACGTAGTCGTGCATGATATCCCCCTTCTGCACCAGGATCTCCTTGCCGTAAAGATCCTCCAGGGTGTCAATGGGGGAGTCTTTTCGTGCGAAGATGGCGTTGGTCACCATGATGTGGGGGGTGCTGAAATCGACCAGTTTCGCCCGCTCCTCGGAGAAGAACATCCCCATGAGGAGATCGATCTCACCCATCTCCAGCCGTTGGCGTACCGTGTCCCAGTCGTCCAGCCGGATCTCTATGGAAAGGTTCAGCTCCTTCGCCAGGGCCTGCATAATGTCCACGTTAAAGCCTTTGGGGATGCCGTCTTCCAGATATTCGTAGGGGGGGTAGTGATTGTCTCCCTGAACCTGAAGAATGGAATCCAACGCAAGGCTCTCCGAGGGGAGGGCCCCGAGGCTCCCGAGAAAGGTAGCCCCCAGAAAGAGTATGACCACAAGACGGAGAGCATCTGCTGTCCGGAAGTAGCGGGGCGGTGTGCGAGTGCTCTGCGGGGATGTATAGGCGATGCGGTGTATCATGCATTGTCCCTCCCATCATCAGGAATGCAAATATTTTGAAGATACGGTTATTCTAGCATGCTTTCAGCAGGAGAAAGGGGAAAAGGTTTTTTTCGCAGAGACGAAAAAAACCGCCCCTGAAAGGGGCGGTCTGTGCAGCTTCTGTCGCTTTAGTTTCGCTGTAGTTTGTAGAGATGTTGTAACGTTCTGGAGCCGGAAAAAACCGAAAGAGGTATTAATACCCTACAGGAACTCCCAGACGCCGGCTGTCTGCGCCGCCATTCATCTGGTTTCCCTTCAGGAGGATCCCCTGAGCGGTGCCAAAGTAGCCTCCCCGGGGGCGGACTTCCACGTTGTGGCCCCGCATGGTTAGGAACTCTACGGTCTCTTCGGACATGGTATCCTCGATGAGGAAGGGGCCAGCCTTGCCGTTCATAGCATAGGTGAAGATTCGGGGCTGCTCGATGGCTTCATCCATGGTCATGCCGAAATCCACCACGTTCATGATGATCTGGGTGACAGCGGTGATGATTCTCCAGGCTCCAGCAGCGCCGATGGTCATGAAGGGCTTGCCTTCGGGATCGAGCACGATGCTGGGGCTCATGGAGGAGAGAGGGCGCTTCCCAGGCTCGGGGGCATTTACGCTGGAAGGATCGGAGGAGAAGTCATCCATCTCGTTGTTCAGCACGATGCCGTACTCGGGAACCACCACGCCGGAGCCGAAGAAGTAGTTCACCGTGTTGGTGGAGGCTACGATATTCCCCTGGGCATCCACCACGGAGAAGTGGCTGGTGGAGAGATGCATATCATCGGTGCCACCGAGATAGCTGGTCTTCTGCTCCCGGGGCTGGTACATCCAGGGATCGTCGGGCCATACTTCGGTCATTACGTTGTAGGGCTGAATCTTCCGGAAGAGCCGGAGGGCGTAGTCCTTGTCGGTGAGCCCCTGAAGGGGGAGATCCACGAAGGCGGTGTCTGCCATGTACTTCTGCCGATCCGCAAAGACGAGCTTCATGGCCTCGCCGAGGTAGTGGAGATGCTCCGGGCCGTTATGTACCCAGGTATTCACGGGGACGTACTCCATGATATTCAGAAGCTGCACGATATGGGTGCCGCCGCTGGAGGCGGGAGGTGTGGAGAAGATCTGGTAGTCTCGATAGGTTCCCGAAACGGGCTCCCGGATCTCCATGGTGTAGTTTTCCAGATCTTTCATGCTCATGTTGCCGCCGGTGCGGTTGACCGCTTCCACCAGGGCTTTGCCGATGGGGCCTTTGTAGAAGGCCTTGGGGCCCTGTTCGCCAATGAGCCGGAAGGCTTCGGCAATGCCGGGCTGCTGCAGCACGGTTCCCGCTTCAATCGGAAGACCGTCCGCATCAAGGAAGGCGATCTGGGTGGGGGAGTTGTAGGCCAGAAGCTTATCGAGATTATCGGTGATGATGCCGTTCTGCATCTCCGCCAGCTCGAACCCCTCTTCCGCAAGACGGATCGCCGGAGCGGCGACTTCCATCCAGCTCATGGTGCCGTACTTCTGCAGGGCGGTCCACATTCCCATAACCTGACCGGGAACGCCTACGGAGGTGCCTCCCAGCTTGGAAGCTCCTGCGGCCTTGGCCTCTTCGGAAGCGTACATATCCTTGGTGGCAGAACCGGGGGCTACTTCGCGATAGTCCAGCTCCACCACTTCACCGGTACGGGCGAAGCGAATCACCATGAAGCCCCCGCCGCCGAGCCCCGAAGCGTTGGGCTCCACCACGTTCAGCGCCAGAGCGGTGGCTACCGCCGCATCAATGGCGTTGCCCCCCTTCTGGAGGATCTCCACCCCTGCCTTGGATGCCAGCTCGTGAGCCGAAGAGACCATCCCCCGCTTGGCGTAGACGTCGTCGACCTCCACCGCAAAGGCGGCTCCCGCAAGACAAACACAGAGAGCAAGAGCGAACAGAACACGGTACTTTCTCATTACACAACCCCTCCTTGAAAAAATAAAGATATTTTCTCGGGTCATTTCCTCGTTAGAAAACCCCCGAGAATGATGCCGAAAGAAATCTGAGGATACGTTTCTCCTGTCTCCACAGTAGCATATCATAGATCATGGATCAGAAAGAAGAACTTTCACGAGAAATCAGCACCTTGCAGAACTTTGCAGATAGAGTTTAAAAAATTCCCCTAGTGTTAGCTCCCCAAAGGCTGAAGCCAGGCGCCGAAACCCTTTTCGGTTAGATCTTCCATCCCCGGCACTCCTTCAAGGAGCACCTCTTTTTCTTCGTCAAGAAAACCGAGCATCTCCATGAAGGTGAGGATGGACTGGGTGTGACGGCCGATGCGGTAGTCTAGAGGCTGGTCTTCTTCGTAAGGGATGAAGAGAAGCCCCAATTTGGAAGCCTTGGCGTAGCTCTTATCACGTCCGGTGAGTGCCAGTTCTTCGTTGGTGCGTCCCCGAAGCCGTCCCTGGCTGGGATTTCCCGTTTCCATGAGCACCGGCAGGGTTTCGGTGTAGTCTCCCCACTCGCGGTGGGTGAGCCCCCGGAGGTTCTTGGGGGAGGGTTCTATCCGCAGGGGGATGCCTATATCCTCCAGCTCCATGGCCACCATGGCGGTAAGCTCCATGCTCCGCTCGTGGGCCACCGCAGCGTTTACCACGGGGTACTCCGGAGAGGCCTCGTGAAGATCGAAGGCGAGATCCACCTTTTCCGCGATGATAAGCTGCCGCAAGGCGTAGGCCAGCCGCTGGGTGAGGGCTCCATCTGGGGTGCCCGGATGAGCCCGGTTGAGATTGCTCTTCTCGCTCCCCGCAAGCTCCTGCCCGGACTGAGGATGGATATAGACATCCGGAGCGGGCCACTGGAAGATGGGGTTGGTGGCCCGGGATCCGTAGCGGAAGGTTCGGGAAGAGCCGTCGGGAAGCCTAAAGGAGATCTTCTGAGGCGAGGCCTCCTGAGGAGAGTTGTGGGTAAAGGCCATGGCGTTTCCGAAGGGAATCACAATAAGCCGTCCCGTCTCCATCTGGGCCCGCTCCAGAAAGAGCACCGCCGTGAGAGCCGAAGAGGGTTCGTTGGGGTGGGTTCCCCCCAGAATGAGTACAGTGCCTCCGGGGTTTTCTCCAGACTGGATGTACACCGGGGTATCCGCGGGGGTATCTTTGATCCCCTCGAACCACTCCGAGAGCATATGCTCTTCGAACCCCGGAGCGGGAACCACTCTATCGGGCTCCCACATCACCATGAACTGCTGAGCCCCGAGAAAGGCGGCTCCTCCCGCGAGAAGAACCAGGAGCAGCGCCGTCAGGCGGGTGCCCCGAAAATTGATGTCCCAAGACATAGGTTACCGCCTCCTACTTGATCATAAGAAACCGGAGAATCAGGGGTATCAGCACGAGAGCCCCTGTGGCCTGCTTCCAGAACTCCTTCTCCCGGAACATGCAGCGCACCACCAGAAGGAGCACAAAGAGCACGATGGCGCGGTAGATAAGGGTCATAATCATGAGTAGTCTCTCTCCTCTCTAATACAGCACGCCCGCAATGTACTTGGAGCCGAGAATCACCGCAATACCCCAGAGGGCGGTAAGAACGCCTGGGAACCAGCAGAACTTAAGCACCTTGAAGTAGTTCTTCTCTCCCACCACCTGGGCGGCGAAGATCCCCGCCAGTGCCGTGGGGGGCATGAGATCCCCCAGCCCCGCAATAAGGCTGAGCGCCGAGGCAACGATGATCTCGTTACGCCCCAGCAGGGCCAGAAGAAAGGGAACCCCCAGCACCGAAGCGGAGCCGAAGGATGAGACCGCCCCGAAGAGGGGCATGGAGGTGGCGATCCCCACGTAGAGGAGCCACGCCGGGAGGGCCAGAGCAGAGACCACCACGAACCCTCGAACCCCCGTAAGGGTCATCACCTGGATGAACATCCCCACTCCCATGAGAATGCCCATCACCGGAAGGGCGTCGTTCACCGCATCCGTCACCGTAGCCAGAGGCTTCCAGCTCTTGGGAGAGATCCCCGTAAGAAAAGCCGAGGCGGAGGCCAGAAGAAAGCCCAGGGGCATCCCCAGGCTAGGCCAGAAGCGGGGGAGGAGCCGCTCTCCTCCGAGAAGCACCACCAGCAACAGCACGGGAAGAAAGAGAAGCAGCGAAAGAGGGGTGCGCTCCATCCGCAGCAGCTCCTCCTCCAGAGCGGCTTCATCCTCCACTTTCTTGCGTAGAGAGGGGTAGATGAGCAGAAGAGCGGTCACCACCGCAAGAGGCACCGTGCAGATGAGCAGGGGAAGCCCGAACCCCACGTAGGGCATGTCGATCCCTCCGCCGATAATCATGGCGGGAAGGCTGATGGGGGGGGCGATCATGCCAAAGATGGCCCCCATGGCGATCACCGCGGCAGTTTTGTGCACCTGTACTCCCAGCTTGAGAAGTACCGGAGCCACCAGAGCACCCGTGGTAAGTACCGCAGCGGTGGAGGAGCCGGTGATCATCCCGGGGATCATGATGAGCAGCATAATACCCATGCTCAGCAGCAGAGGACTCCGGCGGAACTTGCGGATTACCCAGGCCGCCACCGCCTCAAGAAGGCCGATATTCTCCACGGTTTTCATGAAGATCATGGCCGCCGCAATGATGAGAATCGTATCAAGATAACCGAAACACCCCTCCACGAGATGTCTCAGGGGGAAGCCCTCCCCCCCCGCCACAGCGCCGGAGACTGCCGCAAGAGCCATGGCGATGGCGATGGGAAGCTTCAGGGCAAAGGCCCCGAAGGCGAACACGCCGATCATGAGAAGGGTATAGAACCCTTCGGGCCAAAACCATTCCATAAACTATCCTGCCTTTCTGCTTCGGGGCCTTACTGACCCACGCCCCAGGAAGCGAGAAGAGTCTTAAGAGGCTCTTCGGTTTTTTTCACCGACTCCGCCGTATAGATCTGCACGCCCGCCCCGGCAAGATTGGTGAAGATGCCGTCATGGTCAGCACCTGCCACAAGGATGATGGCATCTCCCTTGGGGGTTACCGCTTCGATGAACATATCCGAAAGCTGTCCCCGGCGCCCTTCGCCTCCTACGTGCATTACCAGGATCTTCATCCCCTTTGCCTTGGCTGCATCGAGCAGAGCCAAGGCCCGGGCAAGCTCCTGATCCTTGTCGATCCCTGCGGCTCCAAGTCCCTTGGAGCTACCCCCCACCACGGCGATGAGCACCTTCTCATCCGTCAGCGCCGCAGGCTCCATGAGCTTGTCATACTCCATAGAGATCTTGAGGCGCTTCATCACCACCTGTACCATGGTGCCATCCGGGCTCTGTCCCACCGATGTAAGCGCTACCTCGGCGGCGAAGGCGGTGCCTGCCAGAAGAAAGAGGGCGGCCAGCGTCCCCAGGATGATACGTGCTTTGCAGCTGTTTACAACCTTCATAGTTACATTCCTCCTTGTGTGCGACCCCTGATATCTCTCCTCGTGAATTCGGGAGGAGTTTCCAAAAGACAAAATTTGAAAAGATCTCGAAGATCCCAAAACCTTTCATCCTTTATCCTAGAGCTATAACGAAGAAAGGGCTAGATTTTTTCTCATATTTCTTTTGTGGAAAACCTCCCCGGAATTGCAGAAAAACCCTGGTATACTCCTGTGGTGCTCAAGAAGTGCAGAAAGAAAAAGGAGGTTTTTGTATGGTCCTGAAAATAGATTTTTATGTGGAATGGCTGAGAAAAAACCCGGCCATGGCGGGAATTCTCGCAGCCCTGGGGGCGACTGCCATCTGGTCGGGAAACTTTATCGTCGCTCGGGGGCTCAGCTCTGCCATCCCTCCGGTGCAGCTCGCCTTCTGGCGTTGGGTGGTGGCGGTACTTGTCTTTCTCCCCTTCGGTCTGCAGGGGCTCTTGCGAGAGCGAAAGGTTCTGGTGCGGCATCTCCCCTATCTTGGCGTCACTGCCTTTTTGGGGATCGCTCTCTTCAACACCCTTATCTACGTTGCCGGGGGGAGTACCACCGCCATGAACCTCTCCCTTATAGCTATTACTTTCCCCATCTTTATACTTCTCTTCTCCCGGATCTTTTTCGGAGAGCCCTGCCCGCCACTCAGAATTGCGGGAATGGGGGTGGTGCTTCTGGGGGTGCTTCTGCTTCTTACCCGGGGAGATTTCGGAGTGATCCGAAACCTTGCTTTTGCCCGGGGGGATCTCTGGATGCTTCTGGCGTCGGTTATCTTCGCGGTCTACAGCCTTCTGATCCGGCGCAAGCCCGGAGAGATCAGCATAGCGAGCCTGCAGCTCTCCACCTTTATCCTGGGGTTGTTCTTTCTTGCCCCCGCCTTTTTCTGGGAGCGGAGCGTACATCCCTGGGTAGGGTGGAATCTCACCATGGTAGGAGCCATCCTTTACGTAGGAGTGGGGGCTTCGTTTCTTGCCTTTCTTCTCTGGAACAAGGCCATCGCTACCATTGGCCCTGCCCGGGCGGGGATTATCTACTATACCCTGCCTCTTTTCAGCGCCCTTCTCGCGCTGTTATTTTTGGGGGAGCATGTGGGGGTTGTGCATCTTACCAGCGCTCCCCTTATCGTGGGGGGGATCCTGTTGGCAAATAAACGTAACGGGAGATGAGAGGATTGTATATCACTATTACAAAGGAAAACATCGGGACGGAACACATATGTTGCGCCTTCTCCGACAAGAAGTGTGCAGAAGGGTACCGCCAGAAGAAGCAATGGCTGGCGGAGGAATTTGACCGTGAGTATGTTTTCCGTCGCCTCGACGAGCGAGCCAAGGTCTTTATCGAATACGGTCCGGCGGAAACTGCCTGGGTTCCCGTTACGGCGTCGGGTTATTTGATGATCGGTTGTTTCTGGGTTTCCGGAAAATACAAGGGCTGTGGGCATGGCAAAGCTCTTCTTCAGGAGACGGTGGAGACTGCGGAAAGGTTGGGAAAGAGCGGTTTGGTGACGGTGGTGGGGACGAAAAAGTTTCACTTTATGAGCGATACGAACTGGCTGTTGCGGCAGGGGTTTCGGATTTGCGAAAGCCTTTCTTCAGGATTTTCTCTCCTTTCCCTGGACTTCGGCACTTCCCAGGAGACTCCATGTTTCAAGGACTGTGTGAAAAACGAAAGAATCCCCGAGAAATCCGGGTGTGTGGTCTACTACTCGAACCGGTGTCCTTATTCGGAGTACCATGTTCGGGAGTCCCTTGTGGAAAGCTGTACGAAACGGAACATACCGCTGAAGATCATCAAGCTGGCAAGTATGGAGCAGGCTCAAGCTGCTCCCACCCCTGCCACCATCTTCAGCATGTTTTACGATGGAAAGTTTGTAACCACCGATATCAGTGCCTGTATGAATAATCAATTTGACAAGATTCTGGAGAACTACGATGCGTAAGCTCGTGATTCGGGATCTCCGGATGAAGGATCTGGATTCGTATCTTTACTGGAAGCATCCGGGGCGGGAGCATCACAAATATAACGGACCCTATTACCTCAGGGAGACCGAAGAGGAGCTGAAAATTCTCGGCGAGGAACTTGCATCACGAATTAGAAGTGGATCCGGGCAGGTGATGCGAAACAAAAAAGTAGTAGTTGACTTGAATGCTGACGAATTGGTGGGGGAAGTAAACTGGTATTGGAAATCCCAAGAGACCTTCTGGATGGAAGTAGGGCTGGTTATTTTCAACGAAAAATATTGGGGCCAAGGGTTGGGAACAGTAATACTAATCTCCTGGATAACTGAAATTTTCAAGGATTTTCCGGAACTGGTTCGCATCGGCTTGTCCACTTGGTCCGGGAACGAAAGAATGATGCGCCTTTCGGAGAAGATCGGGCTCAAAAAAGAGGCGGTGTACCGCAAGGCGAGAATCGTGCAGGGGAAGTATTATGATTCCGTAAGTTACGGAATTCTGCGAGAGGAGTGGGAGGATTTGCGGAGGTGTGCTCAAAAAGAAGACCTCCCAAAACTCTGAAAAGGGAGCTTTTTTTCTCTGATAAACCCGAGATGAAGATGCACCTCATAGGGACCCGCTGAAATTTCTCGGGTTTCTGCCTTAGTGGTCGTAGAAATCCCCTTCCTTCAAAAAGGGGAGAAGGTCAATATGCAGCCTTGAAGGCGGAAGGTGAGGTTTTCATGTTTCGTATTCGAAGGATTTTTGACGATCTTCTTCCTGTAAATCGACACGCTCTTGAACAGGTGAACCATCTTTTGCGGCAGCAGTTCGCGAGTTTGGAGCAGTATAAAATTGACCGTATACCCGAGGTGCTGCGTCATCCGCTGAAATATGGTTTTCGCAGCATCCTCTATGTGGCGGAGGATCAGCGTCACGATCTGCTGGGTTTAGGGCTTCTCGATTACGATGGAGATCTCTCCTTTTGTTTTCTCGATTATCTGGCGAGCGAGCCCGCTTGTTCTGGCCGAGGAGTGGGGGGAGCCCTCTATGGCCGTATTCGAGGAGAAGCTCTCTCTCTGGGGGTTTCTGGAATCTTTATGGAGTGCCTTCCCGATGATCCTGCCCTCAGCAGGGACTCCGAAATTCGAAAACAGAATGAAAAACGCCTTCGCTTCTACGAGCAGTACGGAGCCCGCCCCATCGTAGGAACCGCCTACGAAACCCCCGTAACTCCCGGAGGTGACAACCCCCCCTATCTTGTCTACGATGGCCTGGGGCGAAACCGCCCTCTGGAGGCGGGGTATGTGAGGCGGGTGGTGGCCTCAATTTTGAAGAAAAAGTATGGCGATATCTGTACCCCTGAGTACAACCGGAAGGTGCTGGATTCCATTTGTGAGAACCCCGTCAAGCTTCGTCCTCCCCGATATCTGAGAGCCCAGAGCGTTGAAGAGAAGGGCGCCCGGATGGGGGAGGATTTTGAAAAGATCGCTCTGGTGGTGACCGATAAGCATGAAATTCATCACGTCCATGAACGAGGCTACGTGGAGTCTCCCGCCCGTATTCGGGCTATTCTTCCGGAACTCCTGGCCACGGGGGCCTTTGTGGAGATCCCCCCCGCACACTTTCCCGAGCGTCACCTTACTGCGGTGCACCATCAGGAGTATCTCTCGTATTTTAAAAAAATTTCCCGGACAATAGATGAAAAGGCCCCTCTCTACCCCTACGTCTTCCCTCTGCGCAATCGAGCCCGCCCTCCGGTGGAACTGCCCGTGCGGGCGGGGTATTACTGTATGGATACCTTTACTCCCATTAGCCGTCAGGCCTATGATGCTGCCCGGCGCGGGGTGGATTGTGCCCTGACAGGGGCTCGGGAGGTTCTTTCGGGGCGAAAAATTGCCTATGCCCTGGTGCGCCCTCCGGGGCATCACGCGGAACGAGGCTTTTTCGGGGGATTTTGCTACTTCAACAATGCTGCGGTGGCTGCCCAGTATCTCAGTGATTTCGGCAGGGTGGCGATGCTGGATCTGGATTATCATCACGGCAATGGGCAACAGGACATTTTTTATGCCACATCTCGGGTGCTTACCCTCTCCATTCACGGGCACCCTCGCTTTGCTTACCCCTATTTCTCCGGCTTTGCAGATGAAAAAGGAGAGGGGGAGGGGCTGGGGTTTAATGGCAACTATCCTCTTCCTGAGGCTGTGGATGGGGCGCTTTATCTCGAAACTCTCCGGAAGGCACTCCAGCGAATTTTTCACTTTGCCCCCGCCTATTTGGTGATCTGTCTCGGCCTTGATATCGCCAAGGGAGATCCCACGGGAACCTGGAGTCTTCAGGCCCGGGATTTTACCGCTTTGGGAAGGGCTGTGGGAGAAATGAAGATTCCCTCCCTGGTAATGCAGGAAGGGGGCTATCGGATAGGTGGGCTCGGAAGAAACTGCCGCTCTTTTCTGCTGGGACTCCGGTCTGGAATGGCCCAGCGGAAGAGCCGGAGTAGGCAAAAAACTGATACCGGAGCGGGATTTCGCGGAAATGTTTTGGGGGTTGACAAAGATGCAGGAAAAAAATAGAATTGCATTCCGTGCCCTAAAAAGTTGATGTATGCAATAAAGTGATGCATGGCTGTGCTACTGCTGTGCCTTCACAGAGGAAAGGAGCGATTCGTCATGAAGGACGTACGCAAAAGAATGTTGATGGCGGATTTGGGAATGTTTGGAGCAGCCCTTTTGTGGGGAACTGGTTTTGTGGCCATGAAAGCGGCGGTGGATGGCATTCCTCCCTTTTTTCTGGTGGGTGTACGATTTCTTATAAGCGCCCTCTGTCTCTCCCCCTTTCTCTTCTTCCGTCCCTGGAAGAAAGAGGATCTTCAGGGGGGGGTGGTGGTGGGATTCTTTCTCTTTCTGGGGTTTTTCTTCCAGACCACAGGGCTGCAGTACACCACGTCGAGTAAACAGGCCTTTTTCACGGCTACCTATGTGGTTTTTACCCCCCTTCTCGTCTGGGGGCTTCGGCGGATCTTTCCGGGGATCCGGGTCTTTCTCGCTGCGGGGCTCTGCTTCTGCGGGGTGACCCTTCTGAGTTTCGGGGGCTCCCTTCTGGGGGGTATGAATAGCGGTGATTGGCTGAGTCTTATAGGGGCCTTCTTCTTTGCGGGGCACCTTATCGCCATCGAGCACTATGCTCCCCGGCAGGATGTGCTGCTACTGGTGTTTTTCCAGGTTCTCGTGGCGGGGGTTATCAGTATCTGCTGTGCCGGGCTCTTTGAGACCTGGCCCGATACCATTCCCCTCTCAGCCTGGGCGGGGCTTGCCTATGCGGTGGTCTTCAGCACCCTGGTAGCCTTTCTGCTCCAGAACTGGGGGCAGAAGTACACCCCCTCCAGCCATGCGGCGCTTATTCTGGGGCTGGAATCCCTCTTCGGAGCCATCGCAGGGGTGCTGCTCCTGCACGAAGCCTTTACAGTTCCCATGATCTTCGGGGGGTTGTTGATTCTTAGTGGGGTGGTTATCTGTGAACTCGGACCTGTGACAATGCCCTTCGGAAAGGTGAATTCCCGCTCCTGAACGGCGGGTTTCGAGAATGTTTGAGGATATCCGAGAATAGCGTAGAAAAGGAGGTTCCTCACCGTGGATGCGCGCAAAAAAATGTTTCTGGCGGACGGAGTGCTCTTCTTCGTGGCCTTTCTCTGGGGCACCAGTTTTGTGGCCATGAAGGGAGCCGTGGCGGGCATTCCCCCCTTCTATCTCGTGGGCATGCGCTTTCTCGGTGGAGCCCTCTGTCTTGCCCCGGCGCTTCTCTTTCTTCCCTGGGATATCCGGGATTGCAAGGCGGGAATCGTTCTGGGGAGTTTTATCTTTCTGGGGTTTTTTCTCCAGGCCCTGGGTATTCAGTATACCACGGCAGGTAAACAGGCCTTCTTTACCGCCATCTACGTCGTTCTTGTCCCCCTTCTCGTATGGACATGGCATCGGATCTTTCCGGGGGGGCGGATTTTTCTTGCTGCCCTTCTCTGCTGTGCCGGGGTAGCCTTTCTGGGATACCAGGGAAATCTCTGGGGAGGGATGAACCAGGGGGATTGGCTCAGCCTCGCCGGAGCGGTCTTCTTTGCGGCCCATCTTCTGGGGATAGAGCATTATGTGGCGAAACACCACGTGATTGTGCTGGTCTTTTTTCAGATTTTCGTGGCGGGGAGCGTGAGCATGTTCTGTGCGTTTCTTTTCGAGTCCTGGCCCGAAAGCGTGCCCACCTCCGCCTGGATGAGCCTGGGATACGCCATTCTCTTCTGTACGGTGCTCACCTTCCTCATCCAGAACTGGGCCCAGCGGTATACCCCCTCTACCCATGCGGCGATCCTTCTCAGCCTGGAGTCTCTCTTCGGCGCCTTGGTGGGAGTGGTGGTGCTGGGAGAGATCTTTACCCTCCCCATGATTTTCGGAGGGCTCTGCATCTTCGCAGGGGTGCTTCTCTGTGAGATAGGCCCTCTCTGGGCCCCTCTTCGCAGGGCAATGTCCCGGCGGTAGGTAGGGGTTTCCCCTCCGGGGATAAGAAAAAAGTATCGATGAAAAAAAGCGCAAGAGCGCCCAAGGCTTCGGCTTCGGGCGCTCTTGCGCGTAGAGAGTCTCTTTTCGTGCTTCTCGAAAGAAAGAGATTTTCGGAGAGCACGTTGACAGAAAATACCAAAAAAGATACCATGGCGTACGCAAAGCAGTTTTTATTGCTGTATCCCAACATGTACTCAATATATCTGGCATGTTCGAGCGGGGGGTGCCGATGAAGAATTCCAGTGAAGAGAGTATTCATCGGGAGATATTGTTGAAAATTTTGTTTCAGGAGTATCTCCCGGGAGTTCGACTTGTGGAAAGTAAAATCGCTGAAAGCCTTGGGGTTAGCAGGACTCCCGTGCGGAACGTGCTCAGGCGTCTTATTGCAGAGGGGCTTCTCGACCAGCGGGAGGGAGAAGGGGTTTGCGTCCCTCATCTCACGGGGGAGGATATGCGTCATGTTTTTCATGCTCGGCTTCTGCTCGAACGGGATGCCGCCATGCTGGCCACAAAACATGCGGGAAAAGAAGATGTAGCGTTGTTACGGAACATCCTGCAGCAAGAGAGGGAATCCTACCGTTCGGGAGATCCCGAGGTATTTATTTTCAATGAAAGACTTCATGAAAGTGTCGCCCGCATCTCGGGTAATCCCTATCTTCTCCGTCTTTTTCCGCAGTTGTTCTGGCGTTCCGAGCTTTACTGTTTTTTCTTTGATAAATTTTACGTCCCCGTGGATTCTTCCCGGAAACTGTTGCGGGATCCGGACCTCTCCCATAGTTGTCAGGGACATGCCGAACTGGTGGAGGCCATTGCCGAAGGGGACCCCGAAAAAGCGGGAGCTTTCATGGCAAAACATATACGAACCACCTTCGATGATCTCATCGGTCGGGTCTCCCGCGGAGGGGGGCCTCCTTCGGAGGAGCTGTAGAGTCTTTTTTCTAAAATCCTATCCCCCTCCCGAGGGAGGGCTATCTCTTTGTGAAGGAGGTTTTTTGTATGTGGAAAGGACGTTTCAAAGAGGCCACCGCAGAAGTGGTGCAGCGATTTACCCAGTCTCTCGATCTTGACTGGCCCATGGCGGAAGATGATATACGGGGAAGCATGGCGCATGTTCGGATGCTGGTGAAGGTGGGGCTTCTTACGGAAGAGGAGGGGGCCAAGCTTCTGGAGGGGCTCGAAGAGGTTCGCCAAGAGGTGCTCTCCGGAGCTTTGGAGCCCTCGGTGGAGCTTGAGGATGTGCACATGAACGTAGAATCCCGGCTCATCGAAATTCTCGGAAGCCTGGGGGCCAAGCTCCACATGGGGCGCAGTCGGAACGATCAGGCGAGCACCACGGTGCGTCTTTATCTGCGCAGGCAAATGGGGGAGATGGGGCTTGCCCTCTCGGAACTGATGTCCGTTCTTCTTCACAATGCGGAGCGTCATCTTCAGCTGGTGGTTCCCGGATATACCCATCTGCAGCAGGCGCAACCCGTCAGCATGGGGCACTACTGGATGAGCCATTTCGCCGCCTTTCATCGGGATGCGCGCAGGCTTCTCTTCGCTCTGGACTCTCTGGATGAATCTCCCCTGGGCTCCGGTGCCCTGGCGGGTTCCACCCTGCCCCTGGACCGACGCATTTCGGCGGAGGTTTTGGGATTCACCAGCATCTCCCCTAACAGCATGGATACCGTGGGACATCGGGACTATCAGGCAGACTATCATCACTTTGCCTCTCTCTTTATGATCCATTGCAGCCGTCTGGCGGAGGATCTGATTATCTACAATTCCCAGGAGTTCAAATGGATCGTTCTCCCGGATGCCTTCTGTACCGGATCGAGCATGATGCCCCAGAAGAAGAACCCCGATGTACTGGAGATCATTCGAGGTAAGACGGGGCAGGTGATCGGGCATTCTCTCGATCTTCTGATCAACCTCAAGGGACTTCCTTCCACCTTCAACCGGGATCTTCAGGAGGATAAGCGGGCGCTCCTGCGCTCCCTGGGAACACTTTTCGGTGTACTGGAAATTCTCCCCCCCCTTCTTCGTACCGTGGAGGTGAACCAAGAGCGGGCGAAAGCGGCCTTTGCGGGAGGCACCATTCTCGCCACGGATGTGGCGGAATACCTTGTTAAAGTGGGAGTCCCTTTCCGGGATGCCCACGAGAAGGTGGGGCGTACCGTGGGGTGGTGCCAGGAGAAGAACCGGGATCTGGATACCCTTACTCTGGAGGAATGGCAGAGCCTGATCCCTGAAGTGAAGGAGGATCTTCTCGCTCTCCTTACTCCTTTCAAGGCGGTGGAGGCCCGGAATACCGAGGGAGGGACCGGTTTTGAACAGGTGAAAAGGCAGATTGCCGCCGGAAAGGAGTTGGTGTCGAAGCTGCACAACGAGATGGAGCTGCATCTGGCAAAATAGGTTTGCAGGATTTTTCAGGTTCCTGAAGGGGAGAAAGCGACTTTTCTCCGGAAAGGTTTTTTGTCCCCAAGGGAAAGCGTCCTTGCCGCCGGAGAAGGATGCGAAATCATAATAATTGGAGCGGAGGTTTTTAACATGGAAAATTTTGGATTTCTTTCAATTCTCCCCCCCCTCATCGCAGTACTTATTGCAATACGGTATCGTAACGTTATTATTGCGCTCTTTCTGGGAACCTTTGTGGGAGTTACCATTCTGCACGGCTGGAATCCCATAGAAGGGATAAGCTATCTCATAAAAGACTATTTCTTTGTTCAGGTGGCGGATAGTTTTAATGCGAGTGTTATCGTATTGCTCTCCTTTGTGGGGGGTTTTGTGGCTCTCATAACAAAATCCGGAGGTGCCGCAGTGCTGGCTCAGAAATCTGCCCATCTCGTACACAACCGCAGGCAGGTACAGGTTGCGGCATGGCTGGGGGGATTAAGCATCTTCTTTTCGGATCTTGCGAATGCCCTCCTTTTAGGGCCTATCTTCCAGCCCATGACGGACCGGTTGAAAGTAAGTCGGGAAAAATTAGCGTGGATCCTTGACTCCACATCCTCCCCCGTTTGCATTCTGGTGCCTTTCATCGGGTGGGGTATCTACGTGATGGGATTGATTCAAAAACAGTTTGAGATTTTGGGAATCCAGGAATCCGAATGGGGAGCCTTTATCAAGGCCATTCCCTTCCAGTTTTATCCTCTGGGGGTTTTACTGATGGTTCCCTTGGTGGCTTTTCTCGGGGTTGAATTTTCTGCCATGTACAAAGCGGAAAGGAGAACCCTGGATACGGGAGAGACCTTTTGGCCCGGTTCGGTTCCCATGCGCCCCTCGGAGACTATTGAGATCTCTTCTGAAGCTACCCCTTCGGGATGGATTATCGGCCTTCCCCTGTTGATTCTTTTTGTTTGCTTCTTTGGGCTCCTCGCTCCTTTGGGCTTTCCCTTTACCCAGGTTTCGGGTTCCATGATTCGCATGGCCCTTTCGGTGGGGTATTTCCTCGGAGCCATGGCTTGTCTCCTGATGATGGTAAAATCTCGCATCAAAACCCTTGGAGAAGCCTCTAAAATATATGGTAGCGGCATGAAAGATATGTTCTATATTCTGGTGGTTCTCGTGCTTGCCTGGTCTCTCAGCTCTGTCTGCAAGAATATGGGTACCGCATCCTATATCGTGAACCTTGCCCAGGGAACTATTCCCGGATGGAGTGTTCCCCTCATTATTTTCCTTACCGGAGGATGTATCAGCTTTGCCACGGGATCTTCCTGGGGAACCTTTGCGATTCTCCTGCCCATAGCCATGCCCATGGCTCACAGCCTGGGGGCCCCCATGTATGCGAGCATCGCGGCGGTTCTCAGCGGGGGCCTTTTCGGAGATCACTGCTCTCCCATCTCGGATACCACCATTCTTTCCTCCACAGGGGCAAGCTGTGACCATGTGGATCACGTGAAGACCCAGCTTCCCTATGCCTTGACCGTGGCTCTGGCGAGTTCCCTGGGTTACGTGGTGGCGGGATTTGTTGGTTCTCCTCTGGTTCTTTTTCTGGCCTTGGGATTTCTCGTTCTTCTGGTTCTTCTTTTCGGGAGACTGTGGGGACAGAAACTGGTATAGCCGTTGAAGTCCCTTTGTGCGGCATAGAAAGAGCCCCCCGGAAGAAAAACGTTCCGGGGGGCTCTTTCTATGCCGCGGTGTCCGGAGGCAAGAGGCTCTTATGCCGGATTTTCCTCGGAGAGCACCGGGGCAAGATCCGTCAGAAGCCGTAGCTCCCTCCGCACAAGCCAGAGGGTTACCAGGGCGGAGAGGCCGTCTGCCAGAGGAAAGGTGCTCAAGGCCCCGGTGATGCCGAAAAACCGAGGGAGGGTGACCATCAGGGGGAGCACGAAGAGCACCTGCCGGGAGAGGGAGAGGATCATGGCGGGGAGGGGCTTCCCCAGGGCCTGAAAGACCGTGGCCCCGATAACCTGAAAGCCCACCAGCCAGAGCCCCAGGCTCACCAGACGCATTACCCGTATTCCCGTTGTTACCAGCAGAGGGTCAGGAGAGAAAAACTCCATAATCTGTGCGGGAAAGAGCTGCAAGATTACGAAGGCAGCGCAGGAGAAGATCGTAGCCACAAAGCTTGCCAGGCGTATCGTCTCCCGGCTTCGATGAAACTGTCCTGCCCCGAAGTTGAACCCCACGATGGGCTGAGCCCCCTGGGAGATCCCGAAGATGGGCATGAAGATGAGGGCAAAGATCCGCTGGATTACCCCGAAGGCCGCCACGAAAAGGGAGCCCCCGTAGAGGAAGATGGTGGTATTCGAGATAGCCCCCACCATCCCTATGGCTCCCATGCGGAGAAAGTCCGAAAAACCGATGGCAAGGATCTCCCGTATCATGGCTTTCTGGGGAATCAGATTCTGCCAGGAGAACTCTAGGCAGCTCCGGCGGCGCAGAAAAAACCAGGCGAAAAGCCAGAGGGCGGAGCATCCCTGACCGATAATGGTGGCCAGAGCGGCCCCCCGGATGCCCATGGAAAGATTAAAAATGAAGTGCCAGTCCAGCACCACGTTTACCAGAGCCCCCAAAATCATGGTCATCATGGCGGTTTTCGCCTCTCCCTCCGCCCGAACCACGTTATTGGAACTCATGGCGAAGATGTTCAGGGGTACTCCGAGAAGCAGGGTCTGCAGATAGATCACCGCGTAAGGGAGAATGGGATCCCGGGCACCGAAGAAGTAGACGATCTGATGCAGAAAGGCTCCTACTCCCAGAGGAATGAGAAGTCCTGCGCAGAGAATAAGAAAGAGCACGTTTCCGAAAGCCCTCTCTGCCCGCAGGTGATCCTCTGCCCCCAGGGCCCGGGAGATCACCGAAGCTCCCCCCACTCCGATCATGAAGGCCACGGCTCCCATGAGCATGGTGATGGGGAAAATGATGGTGATGCTCCCCAGGGCGGTGGTCCCCACCCCCCGACCGATAAAGATGGCATCCACCACCTGATAGGATGCCATAACGAGCATTCCCACCATGGCGGGGAGAGAGAGCTTTGCCAGAAGAGGGCCTATGGGATCCTTTCCTAAAAAGGCTCGGTTTTTTCGCGATTCTTCCTTAGGAGATAGGGTCATGCTGTACCTCATCTCCGGAGTTCAGATTCCGTCCCCCCCGAATGATGAGGAGATCCCCCGGAGCGAGTCCATCCAGAATCTGGAGGTTCTCTCCATGCCGCACTCCCGGGGTTACCTTCTGCTGGAAGGCCTTTCCGTCTTGCACCGTGAAGACCAAAAAATCGCCGTTGCGCTGCGTCACGGCATCGGCGGGGATCATAAGAGGATTTTCCAGCCGATGCTCCACGAAGAGAACCTGAACGAACATCCCCGGGCGAAGCCGATGCCCTGTGGCGGCGTTATCCACCTGCACCTCTATCCGAGTGGTGCGGGTGTCACTATCCACGAAGGGGCTGACGAACTGCACGGTTCCCTCGAAGCTGGTGTTCTCCATCCCCCGGACTGTAATTTTTGCGGGCATACCGGGGATGATCCTGGAGACACGGCTCTCCGGGGCCCGTACGACGGCCTTAAGAATATCCGTATCCCCCAGACGTACCACCGGGTTACTCGGGGTGATCATGTTTCCCCGGGATTGGTCGTAATCCTCCAGAATGACCCCGCTGAAAGGGGCCTTCAAGGTGTACTCCGAGAGATCCACTCTCAGGGCTTCCACCTCTGCCCGAGAGGCTCGGAGCTGGGCCTGGGCAAGATCCACCTGGGCCTTGGCGGTGCGGTAGAGGGTCTTTTTGCTATCCAGTTGCTGCTGGGTGGCGTACCCCTCCTTGAAGAGCCGCTCGTAACGACTTTGTTCCATGGCGGCATTTTCTAATTCCGCCTGGGCCTGGGCAAGCTGGGCGTTTCCCACCAGCACTTGGGCCTGGGCGGAGCGGATTTTGGCGTCCTTCTCCCGATGATCCAGCCGGACGATGGTTTCCCCTTTTGTAACAGCCTCTCCCTTAGCTTTAAAAAGCTCTTCAAGCCGTCCGGAAACCTTGGCATAGAGCGTAACTTCTTCTTTAGCCTCCAGAGTGGCACTTTCCTCGAACCCCTGTTCTACTAGAGGAACAGGCTTCAGAGAAAGCACTTCCACCCGGGCGGGAGCACCTTCGGCGGGGGGTGTCAGAGCAGGGAGCACCCCCAGAAGGAGCACCCCTAAAAGGGCCGAAAGAAGAAAAGCGCCGCAAAAACGTTGTACGGTATGGCGGTACGAAGACATTACTGAGTTCCTCCTTCAAGAAGATGGGCCACGGATGCGGTGCCGAGAGTACCCCGGGCTTTCTCCAGGGCTACTATGGCCAGGGCATGTTTTTTGATGGCTCCGCTGTATTCCTTTTCTGCCAGGGTGAGGGTGGTCTGGGCATCCAGCACATCCAACTGGGTGCTCACACCCTCCCGATAGCCCACCTGGGCGAGGCGTAGCGATTCCCGGGCAAGCTCAAGGTTTTTCTTTGTGGAGAAGACCGCCTCCTCGGTGCTGGTGAGGTTTAGAAAGGCGTGGGCGATCTCTCGTTTAATTTCCTCCTCCTTCTGGGCTACTCCCAGCTCCTGCTGATGCATGGTGGCCTTCTCCTGAAGAGCCTTTCCCAGAGCTTCGTTGCCGTCGAAGATGGGAAAGGAGACTTGAATTCCTGCGCTCCAGGTGTTCTCCTCGTTGTCGTAGTTGCTGGCGGGGTCGTCGTAGCTGTATTTGCCGTAGATGCTCACCCGGGGGAGGGAGCCGCTTCTTTCCACGATCACCTGCTCCCGCTGAAAGGCCACGTCCGAGTGGGCCTTCTGGAGATCCGGGCGCTTCTGCAGGGCCGTCTCAAGAGATGCATCGGGCTCTCCTCGAAAGGGGGTGTATGTCAGCGACCCCTGGAAATCGTAGCGCTCTTTCTGGGGGAGCCGTAGCAGAGTGAGTAGGTCGATCTTGGCGGACTCTAATTGGTTTTTGGCGGTAATGAGTTCGGTATTTCGGGCACTCTCCTGTTGTTCCGCCCGGATCACCTCGAAGTTCGTGGCGATGCCGAGAATCCGCTTCCGTTCGGTCTCCCGGAGATGTTCCCGGGCGTAGGCCAAGCCATCCTCGGCGGTCTGGACGTTTGCCTTTCCGAGAAGCACGTCGTAGTAGGTGTCGAGGACCTGGTAGAATACATCCTGGGTGGTGAGTTCAATTTCCTGGTTTGCCCCCTCCCGGAAAAAGATCGCCTGGTTTTTCTTGGCCTTATTTTTCCCCCCTTCGTAGAGGGTTTGGCTGAGGATGATACTTCCCCCGGAAGATCCTTTATCCCCTCTTTCGTTCAGGGTGTTATTCTGCTGCATGTAGCTACCGGTAATATCCAGGTGGGGAAGATACCCCGCTTGGCCTTCAAAATCCTTTCCCTCCGCCCGGAGAAGCTCCTGTCGGGATTTTTGGATATCCAAGTTCCGTTCCTGGGCGAGTTCCAGAATGGAGTTCAGGTTCAGAATCTTTTCCGGGCCTTCCGCACGTGCCCGCTGTCCCCAGAGCCAGAAGGTGCAGAAAAGGCTGAAGGAAAGAAAGAGGATCAGCAATTTGAAAAATCGAGGCATGGTTATTTTCCTCCTGCAAGCGTTTTTGATGGTTCGGGTTCGAAAGAGCTCAAAGACTCCTCCCGCACCCGTTTTTTTCGGATCCGGAACATCCGGAAGGCCCGGAAGAAACGGGCGATTTTTGCCTGGCTGTTGCCGATGATGATGTAGACCGCCGGAATGACCAGCAACGTAAGCAGGGTGGAGGAGAGCATCCCTCCGATAACCGCTATGGCCATGGGCTGCCGGATTTCACCACCCTCGCTGAGCCCCATGGCCAGGGGTATTTGAGCGATCATGGTGGAGCAGGCGGTCATCAGAATGGGCCGAAGCCTTCGGGGGGCCGCCTTAAGCATGGCCTCCAGGGGGTTCGATCCCCTGGCGCTCTCCTGCTTAGCGAAGTCCACCAGAATGATGGCGTTATTCACCACGATACCGATAAGCAGAATAATTCCCATGAGGCTCATGACGCTTACGTCCTGCCCGGTGAGCATGAGGAGCCCGAAGGCCCCCGCGGTGGTGAGGGGTAGGGCGAACATTACCATAAGAGGATAGACGAAGGATTCGAACTGAATGGCCATCACCATGTACACCAGAATGATGGAGGCCCCGATGGCGTTGAGAAGGGTCACAAAGGCTTCGCGCTCGTGTTTACTTGATCCCGTCTGAAGCAGACTTATGCTGCCGTCTTCCGGAGCATTCCGGGCAAAGGCCTCTTCCATCAGCACCGTTCCCTCTCCTGTGGAGATACCTCGAACATTGGCCTCCAGATCAAGACTCCGCTGACGATTGTACCGGGTAATCACGTTAGGGGCCACGGTCTTGCGCAGGGTTACCACGTCCGCCAGGCGGATCAGATGTCCATCATGGGTGGGGATAATGAGCTTTTGGATATCCTCCAGAGAGCCCCGGGCACTCTTTTCCGCCTGCAACTCCATGTCGTACCGATAGCCTCCGTCCTTGAAGACCCCCGCCTTGACCCCTCCAAAATAGGCCTGAATCTCCGTGGAGAGATCCCGGATGCTCACCCCCATATCGTCCGCCAACTCCCGGTTGATGGTGGCGATAACCCGGGGGTTTTCCAACTGAATAGAGGTATTGAAATCCACCAGCCGATCGTCCTGGGCGATGTCCTTCCTCAAAACCTCTCCCAGGGCGGCGAGATCCTCGGTGGAATTCCCCACCAGGGTGATGGTTACATCCGCCCCCCAGGCGGCCATGGTGATGGTCACGTCTTTATAGGTGGAGAACTGTTGCCGGAAGTCGTTCATGATATCCCCCATCCCCGGGCGCTCCCTCCGGGGAATCAGAACGACGGAGACGTCTCCCTTATTGACCTCCTGCCCCGTACCCATTCCCACGGTACCGTAGGTGTAGGCCACATAGGGATTGTTGCGGATAGCCGTATCAAGCTCTCGAAAAATCCGTTCCGATTCCCCAAGAGAAGAGCCCGAGGGAAGCTCGAAGCTTACGGTAAATTCGCCGTTATCTTCCGTGGGAAAGAAGGTGCTTCCCAGCTGAGAGGCGAAGAAGAGCCCCAGCACAAAGACTCCTGCCGCAAAGACCAGGGTGAGAAAACGGTGTCGCACCGCTTTGCCCAGAAGCCAGGCATATCCCCGCTCCAGAAGCCCCAGAGGAAGATCCATCATCCGGCCGAACCATCCCCGGTTAGCCCGCAGAAGCCGGGAGCAGAGGTAGGGGGTGAGAGTGAGGGAGAGGATAAGAGACATGAGGATGGTGATAGCCACGGTCATGCCGAAGTCATAGAAAAATCGTCCAATAATACCCTCCATGAAGGTTACCGGAAGAAAGACCGCCAGGGTGGTGGCGGCTCCTCCGAGAACGGAAAAGCCCACCTCGGCGGTTCCCAGAGAGGCTGCGGGAATCGGCTTCTCCCCCGCCTCCAGATGATGGTGGATGTTCTCCAGCACCACTGTGGTGCCGTCCACCACCATACCCACCGCTAGAGAGAGCCCCATCATGGTGAGGTTGTTGATGGTAATTCCCAGAGAGCGGAGGATCAGCATGCTCCCCAGAAGACAGACCGGAATTGTCACCACCGTAACGAACATGGCCCGTAGGGTGTTCAGAAAGATCAGCATGATGAGTGAGGTAAGCCCCACCGCCACGATGATATCTCCCTGCACCCCCTCCATGGAGCGCCGGATGAAGAGCGATTCATCCCCCACGATTTCGATACGGATATTCTCGGGGATCCGGCTCTGCAGCCCTTCCAATCGCTGACGTAGAATCTCCGCGGTGGCGACCTCGTTGGCGCCCCGCTGCTTTTTCACCTGCACCAGAATGGCGGGTTCACCGTTGTAGGTGGCGAAGCTTCGAAGCTCCTCAAAGCCGTCCTCCACCCGGGCTACGTCCCGAAGGCGTACCACCGTGCCGTTTCGGTTTGCCAGGGGGAGCATGGCCAGAGATTCCACGGAGTCGTACTCTCCTTCTACCCGGATACCGAACTCCGTGGTACTTGTCTCCAGACGTCCTGCGGGAAGCTCTACGTGCTTTGCCTGAACTGCTCGGAGAACCTCCGTGGCGGTAAGATTTCGGGCTTCCAGAAGATTGGAATCCAGCCATATCCGGATTTGCCGTTCCCGAAAACCCGCAAGATCCACCATCCCCACTCCGGGAACGGTCTGGATCTGCTGCTTGAGAATTTTATCCACGAAGAAGGCTTTCTCCTGCTCCGGCGCACTTCCCAGCACCGCCAGAGTCAGCACCGGGGAGTCCATGGGAGAGTACTTCTGCACCGTGGGGGTATCCGCCTCATCGGGAAGGCTTGCCTGGGCGATATTCACCTTATCCCGCACATCTGCGGCGGCTCCGTCGAGATCCCGGCCCAGTTCAAATTCCACCACCGTGATAGCTCGCCCCTCGTAGCTGTAAGAGGTGATGTTCTCAATGCCGGAGATGCTGTTGATCTCCTCCTCAATGATGTCGGTAACGTCGTTGTCCATGACGGCGGGGCTCGCTCCCTGCATGGTGGTGACCACCACCACGATGGGAAACTCCACATCGGGCATCCTGGCCATGTTCATTTGAGACAGAGAGAGCACCCCGAAGAGAAGCAGGGCAATCATGGCGATAAGTACCGTCACGGGACGGCGTAATGCAGTATCGGTTATTTTCATACCTGAAGAACCTCCTTACTGGTTCGAATGAGACCGTGGCGATGAAACTCCCGGAAGGTAGCGATGATCTCCTTTTCCGGAACGGCATCAAAGGGAATGTCGTGATGGGGCTTTCCCTCATCTGCCAGGAGTTTGGCGAGAAGAAAAAAGTTATGCTGAAAGATACAGGCGACAGTTCTGGGGTGAACGGGATAGAAAACCCCCTCTTGCACTCCCTCTTTAATGGCCTCTTCCATGGACTGGAAAAAGAGATGCCAGGGGCTGTAGCGCATATGCTGATGGAGATATTCCCGGGCCTCGGGGTCGTTCATGTGGGCATCCACGAAGCATGCGGTGATCTTTCGATTTGTGTCCAGATGCTCCATCATCACCCGAAGAAGTTCATCCACCCTTTCCGGAGGAGGGAGGTGCGAGGTGCGAACGTTTTGAAGCTGGGCCATAAGGTCTTTCGAGGTGTGCTTTCCCATAAAGACAAGCATATCCAGCTTTCCCTCGAAATAGTTATAGAGGGTTCCCTTAGAAACTCCTGCGGCCTTGGCGATCTTTGCCATAGTGGTTCCTTTCCATCCGCATTCCTGAATCACCGTGATGGCGGCCTCCTTGATGCCCTCCCGCATCATCTCTTCCACAAGGACCTTTTTTTGTTTTTGAATAGTGCTCACAGAACTCCTCCTTACAGCATGAAAAGGCGAACGAACTCAAGAGTTTTCAGAATGACTGATGGGTCATTCTATCGACCTTTTGAGTTTTGTCAAGAGGGGGGCTTTTGAATTCCAAAAATGCGAGAAGAGGCATCTTCGAGTTGGTGTAACTTTTTTGCCCTGAGAAAAGAGAGATCAGAAAAAGTTATACCGACAAAACTTATCAGACGGTAAGTTACAGTGAAAGCCCTTTCTTGTCAAGCTCCGTAAAGCCGCGTGCATATCGGTTACGTTGAAGACGAAAAAGGAGAGTACCCGAGAGCTGGGGGGAGTACAAAAAATTTTCCAAGGCTCATGGTCGGAGGCCCATGATAGAGGACTCTGGAAGAGAGGGCGTTTCCCTTCGTGCTTTTTATGTGTTGTTCCTTGTCATGGTGGAAACTCCTATCCATGAAAAGGCGGATCCCTCCTTTTTCCACACGGGAAAGGAGGGATCCGCCTGAAGTTCGGTGTCAGGGAACGTTCAAAAGGTTCTTACCCTTAATGGTGCAGCTTTACCGTAAGAGGTTTGGTGAGATCTCCCTCGGGATCCTCCAGCACAAGCTTTACCAGAACCCCGGAAGGAGCTGTGATGTTGAGAGGGCGCCTTCCTCCCGCCATGAGAAGCTGCTCCAGAGGAATCCGTGCTCTCGGTACCGCCATGTCTCCCACGTAGAGGAGCAGCACCGCCTTGCCGTGATAGGCAGTATCTGTTTGTACCTCCAGAGCCTTGAAGAGACGGCGCCCGGAGAGGAAATCTTCGTAGAGCACCTGCTGGGCAGCTCCCGAAGGGGTTCCGTGATAGAGGGAGAGAGGGCCGGGCTCAACCCCTTCGGCCTCAAAAAATCCTTCTGCCTCTTCGAAGCGTCCCTGAGGAACGCTCGGGGCGATCATGGCGTTATCCATCGCCATCATCTGCGGCATGGGGGCGGCCATTTTCATGAAGCTCAAGCCCATGGAACCCGTGGCGGCACCTTTAGAAGTTCCGTAGACCCGGGGGGCTCCTCCGGCGAAGGCCTCGTCCCATCCTCCGGGGAGAGCGTTTCCCACAAAGACCGGGGTGGTGCTTCCTACGGAGCTGTCCTGCCGTACCGCTACAAAAGCCGTCACCTGGCAGGGGATGCCGTAGAAGAGAGATTCCCGCACCAGAAGGGGCTCCAGTACCTCCTGTCGTACCACTTGGGCGTTTTCCTGATAGACGCTCTGCTCCTGCAAAGCCTCCGCCTCTTCGGTATACCCCAGGTCGGCGAGGCGGGCCATAAGCTCCTTCTTGGGGTAGTTGCCGGAGTAGAGCTGTTCCAGCCGGTTCAGTACCAGGGCTCCGTAGAGAGCCTTCAGGGCCTCTCCCTCCGCAGCTTCAACCTTGCGAAGCTGCGCCTCCAGAGGAGCATTAACTCCGCGGCCCTCCAGGGTGTAGGAGATCTTCTCCAGATTGTTTCCTTCTATGCGCCCTACTACCCACCGGGCGCGTTTTTGAGGGAGATCTCCCAGAAGCAGTGAAGCAACCTGTTTCTTTGCAAAGGGGATCCGTGAGCCCTGGGGGAGGGTAAGGTTTGCCCCCTCTCCCTTTTCCAGATGAATCTTCAGAGCCGTCTCTGTCAGCACCGGGCTTCCCCACTCCTCCAAAACTTCTTCCAGGGCGGTGGTGATATCCGTCTCCTCGGGAGAGCTGGTGAGAAAGCGGGCGATGCCTTTGCCTTTTCGGGCGATCTCCCGGGCGAGATAGTCGTTGGGAGCCGCATCGATGCAGAGAATGCTGATCTTCCGTCCTTCCGCACGCTTGGCCTCGGTCTCCACAAGCCTAAGAATGCGCCCGCTATCCGTCACCTGGGCATCTGTAATTACAAGTACATGCTGGGAGTAGAGCCCTTTTTCCGGCCGAGGGTTACGGAGAGCTTGCTCCAGAGCCACTCCGAGATTGGTGCCTCCGTCATCCTTATTGCGGGTCAGATAATCCACCGCCTGGGTGATATTCTCCCGAGTGGCGGGGAGGGGACGGGGGGCGAACCAGGAGGTGGTGCTGTGGAAGAGCCCCAGGGAGAAACGATCCTGGGGGGAAAGACTGTTCAGAAAGGAGATCACCGCCCAATCCGAAGCCTCCCACTTGGCGCCGTGCATGGAGCCCGAGTGGTCCACCAGAAGTATTATTTCCCGGGGAATGGTAGGATGCTCTTCAAGAGTTTCCGGAGAAGCCGGGGTGAGGAGTCCGAAGAACCAGCTGTCCTTTTCTCCTTCGGGGGTGTACTCAAATATCTGGAGCGAGGCGGGGGCTTTCGAATCTCCCCCCTGTTCAGCAACCCAGGTGATCACAAAATCTCGATCGGGGACCTCCGCTCCCTTGGCGAGGGTGACATGCTGGGCATCTCCCTCCCCTTTGGGGGTGAGAATCTTATGGGTAGGGCTTTCCAGGGTGCAGGGATCCTCAAAGGTGAGGTTCAGCGAGAAGCGGTGCCCCGGATCGCGATAGACCGCCAGAGGGTTCCCCTTGGCCTGGGCGCTCCCCTGTTCGTCCTGCCGCACAAACCGGGGGGCTGTGGTAAGGGGTATCCGAAGGGACCATCCCGCCTTTTCGGGCTCTCCCATCTGTACGTAGGTGGTTTCCACCGTCACCTCTTCATCCGGACGGATCCCCTGTACCGCCAGAGTGAAGACGTTGGGGCTCTCCCGGGTAAGCAGCACCGCCTGCTTTCCCTCCTGTTTCGCCTCTTCATACTCCTTCTCCGCCTTCTGTCGCTCCTTTAGCTCCGTGGCGATGGTGATATCTCCGAAACGAACGGTACAGGATGTTACCGCCGCATCCCCCGGAAGAGGAAAGCGGTAGAGGGCCTCTACCGGATCTGCATGATCCTTTTTTGTAAAGCTGTACCGATGGGTGACGGTGATGGAGGCCAGAGGCCCCGTAACGATTCCCGTGACATCGGTCTTCCGAAGAGGGACAAACCGGCCTATTCTGGAGGGGGAGCCCTCCTCATCCGTGATGGAGATAATTTCCATCACCGCCACGCCTCCCGAAGCGGCGTTATCGAACCGCTCGGAAGCGAACTCCGAAGCTGCCCCCCGGGAGGGGAAGAGAAGAACTCCCAGGCTCATAAGGCAAAAGAGCGCAACATGCGTACTGTGCAACATGGCAAACACCTCCTGCATAAATTTTGATTGACTAGAGCATAGCACGTTCTCCGGGGGAGGGTGTCACGAAAGGGAGGAAGAACTGTTACCGGAATGTCACGGGGGGAATTGTCATTCTTCCCAAAGAAGGCTACGAGGATCTTTAGAAAAGTTGACATCAGGGATTCTTCATCCTAAGCTGGGGCGGTAATGAAAGGATTGCCCTGGAGCGGAGCGGGGTTTGAAGCGAGAGAAGAGCCTCTTCTCTCTATTTTTTATAAAAAGTAATAATCCTGTTGAGAGGTGTGGCGTGCATATGGGTATTCCAGTCTACCAAAGCATTATGCTTCCGTTGTTGGAATTTTTGGGAGATGGTAAGACTCGAACCACGGGAGAGTGTGCCGAAGCACTGGCGGAACATTGTTATTTACATTCAGGCAAAGCGATGGTCTCATCCCGTAGGAAGCCCGGAGGTACAGAAGTTTGTGGGGGCTCTGCACGGAAAGCGCGCTAGAAAGGGTGTATTCCTCACCACGTCGAATTTTACCAGCGAAGCATACCGGTATGTTGAGCATTTGGATCCCAAAGTAGTGCTCATCAACGGCGAAACTTTGGCTCATCTGATGATTGAACACAATGTGGGAGTGGCGGTAAAGGCGACCTATGAGATGAAATCCATCGATCGTGACTTTTTCGAAGAAGAAGGGTAGGATGTGGTGTGCGTGTTCCGCTCTACTCCGAAATCTCCTTCATCAGAACTTCCTTCAACTTCCGAAATTCCTCTTCGATCTTTTTCAGCTTTTCCTGTCTTTCTGGAAGAGACGCATCTGCCTCTTTACTGGCTTCAGCCTCAGCCTCTGCATCTATCCCTGCATCTGCCTCAGCCTTTGCTCCTGCCTCTGCATAGATCTGGTTTTGCTTCACCAGCAGGTTCTTCAGGATTTTTTCAAGCTCTGAAGCGGCTGTCGCCAGGCCTGGGGCCCTCATGTTTGCCGCCGCTCCCTTGATGTAGTGCGCCGCATCTTTTGCCCCGTTCCAGTCCTTTTTTTTCGAAGTACGTTTCAAATCTTCCAGAGCCTGGGAGATCTCTCCCATCAGGGACTCGGCGAGTTGCCGAAGAAAGGCGTTGTCGTTATCCAGCTCCCGAAGCAACGCCTCTCGATTCCACACCATAAGCTCCAGAGCCCGGGCTCTTGGTATATTTCCCTTCGAAAATTCCCGGGATTCTCGAAATTCTTCTGCCGCCTCGGGAGAAAGGAGGGGGATCGTGTCTCCTGTGAGCCACCTTTCGAGGGCCTCCCTAAGAGATTTTCGGGAGATGGGCTTGGTGAGGTAGTCGTCCATCCCTGCCTCAAGGCATTTCTCCCGGTCTCCCTGCATGGCGTGGGCTGTCATGGCCACGATGGGCAGCGTGGCGGCCTCCCCTTCCAAAGCACGGATGCGCCTGCTGGCCTCGTAGCCATCCATCACGGGCATCTGGCAGTCCATAAGTACCAGGTCATAACGATGTTGCCTCAGAGCCTCCAGAGCCTTTTTACCGTTCGTAGCGGCATGGGCATCTATGCCCATATTTACCAGCATGCGTAGGGCCATCTTTCGATTGATCTCGTTGTCCTCCACCAGCAGTACCTGGGGTGTTCCCTGAAAGCGGGGGGGAGTTGCTTCTCGGGAGTACTGGAGTTCATCCCGACAGGCTCCCTCGGGCTGTTTTTCCAGAGGAACCATGAACCAGAACTCCGATCCCTTTCCCACGTGGCTTTCGGCCCCCATGGTGCCCCCCATGATCTCTACGAGCTGCCTGCTGATGGCGAGTCCCAGGCCGGTGCCTCCGTATCTCCGGGTGTTGGAGGCGTCCACCTGGCTGAACTTTTCGAAAAGGAGCGCCATCTTCTCCGGGGGGATGCCGATGCCGGTGTCCTTCACGGAGAAGCGGATTTGAACGGAGGATGTGTCGTAATCCTCTAGGGAGATCTCCATACGCACCTCTCCTCGGGGGGTGAACTTCATGGCGTTGCTGGCGAGGTTGGTGAGGATCTGCCGGAGTCGTCCCGGATCCCCCCGCAGAAAGGGGGGCACCTCCGGAGAGAGGGAGGAGGAGAAAAGTAGCCCTTTCTGCTCGGCGTTGTTGCTCGTTACTGCCTCGAAGTCCTCCAACAGGACAGCGAGGTTGAAGTCTCTCATGTGCAGCTCCATCTTCCCCGCCTCTATTTTGGAGAAATCCAGAATGTCATTGAGGATTTCCAGAAGAGACTGGCCGCTTTTGAGAACCGTTTCGGCGAAGGAGTGCTGTTCCTCCCCTAGGGGGGTCTCCAGAAGCAGCTCTGTCATGCCGAGGATGCTGTTCATGGGAGTGCGGATCTCGTGGCTCATGTTGGCGAGAAATTCGCTCTTGGCCCGGCTCGCCGCCTCGGCCTGTTCCTTCGCCTGCTGCAGCTCCTCTTCTACTCGCTTGCGATCCGTGATATCTATTCCCACCGCGCGGTAGAAGAGAGCTTCTCTTTTTTCGTCAAAGAAAGCCTTTTCGTGCCACTCGTGCCATCGCCGTTCGCCTCCGGGGAGAAGTACCTCATGGCTGTGTCTGTGGAAAGGATTCTCCGGTGTAAGAGCACGGTAGCTTGCCGCTACCTCACGACGTGCCTCTTCCGGGAGAAGGTCGAGAAAGGGGCGTCCTCTGAGTTCTTCTGGGGTGGTATGGAAGTAGCTGGCGTATTCGCTATTCACGTAGGTGAGGGTGCTGTCCTTGAGAAATTCGCAGATCAACACCGGAAAGCCATCCTCTCGGGGATGCCTTTTATTTTTGGCATCCTCAAGGAGGATCCGGTGATGGGCGAAGCCGATCATGGGGTTATGCAGTATCTGTCGCAGCAGCTTCGAGTCCATGAAGCAACACCTCCGTGGTTCTCTATTTCCGCTGGATTACCTTCTATCCTTCCCTTGTCTATGCATGCCTACGCTTTTGCCTCTCTCTGCGGGCTTGAGGGGTTGCTCTTTGTCCCCGGGAAGCTTACCTTCCGGGAAGCTCCTGAAGTTTGGAGCCCTCCTCCCATTCTACTCTAAATTTCTCCACCATGAGCGTCAGCTCCTCCGCAATACTGGTCAGCTTCCGTGCGGTGCTGGCCACTGTTTCGAGTGAAGTGGCGGGAGGGTGCGAGATTTGGCTCTCGTGGTTACCATAAGACCACCAGGGGCTCCGAAAGAATTCGGAGCCCCTGGTTTTCAAAGAATTATGGAAGGAGAGAGAGATGGGTGTACTTTCTACTGCCACCGTCCCAGGGTGGGGAGTAGCATCTCCAAGTGCTCCCGAGCCTGTTTTTCGGGCATGATCGCATGCTCTGTCATGATCTTTGTACAGAGATCAATCATCTCCTCCAGAGTGGCGGAGGGGTTGGTGAAGGTGCCGTCTTTGTAGCAGTAGATGCAGTATTCCTCCGAGAGGCTTCCGTCTTCGAGAGTGCCGAAGAGCTTAGGCTCTTCCATCGGCATGCCGCAGCTCTGGCAGAGGGGGGCAAGTGTCCTTTTCATGATATGTCACATCCCTTCTTTAATCGTTACGTCGTGAGGAGGCATGAAAGAGCTTTCGTTGAAACACTGTGGAACATGCGAGATAAAAAGATTCTCTTGGCGTAATAATACACGTTTTTGGGGCTCCTGTCTTCTTTGAAAATGCAGAAAGAGCCCCTTTTTAGGGGCTCTTTCTGATGGGTGATTCCAGTTGACCCTGGGAAGAAGAATGGCACCCTATAGAGTGTTCACTGGAAGGACCCCCTAGGTTTTTTCGGAGCCTTTTACATCGCTGCTCTCCTCGTTTTTCACGCCGTTTTTTTTGGTGCAGAGGTCGTAGAGAATAGGGAGCAGCAACAGGGTGAGCACTCCGGAGACGAGAATTCCCCCCACGGAGATAATACCTACTCCGTTGCGTAGCTCCGCCCCGATTCCCCGCCCCAGGGCGAGGGGCATCATCCCTAAAATGGCCGCCAGGGTGATCATCACGATGGGGCGGAACTGTTCGCAGGTGGCGGTGATCATCGCCTTGTGCCGGGGAATCCCCTCCGCCCGGTGTTGATTCGCCTGATCTACGATGAGGATGGCGTTATTCACTACGATCCCCATCATCATTACCACCCCCATGATCTCGAAGATTCCCAGGCTTCCGCCTGTGAGCACCAGAGCCCAGATGCCCCCCATCAAGGCAAGGGGGATAGTTACCAGGATGAGGGCGGGCTGCACCCAGGATTCCAGAATTGCCGCCAGGGCGAGAATCACCAGAATCAGGGCGATGATCCCCGCTTCGACGAGGGCTTTCTGGGCTTCTTCCATCACCTCAAAGACTCCCGCGAATCGGTAGCTGTATCCCGGAGGAAAGTTTCCCTGCTCCTCAATGTGTCGAGAGATCTCTCCTGCGGCGGTCCCCAGCGGAAGATCCGGGTCGAGATTTGCCAACACCTTGACGATGCGCTGCTTATCCACCCGGGTAATCTGCACCGGAGCGAGCTGCTCCTCCAGAGTGCTCACGCCCCGGATGATCACGGGTTTTCCCGGCTCTCCGGGAATCTGGAAGGCCCCGATCTGCTCCTTTCCCTCCTGCTCCTCCAGCTTCACCACCATGTCGTAGTTGCGAGTGCCTTCCTTATAGGTTCCTGCCTTGAGTCCCTCCAGATTGGCCCGAAGTAACAGTCCCAGGTCGCTCCCCCCCATGCGGATATCCGAGAGCACCTCTCGCTTGGGGCGTACAAGAATCTCCGGCTTTCCCTGGCGTACCGTAGTATCCAGATCTTTCACCCCGGGAATCTCCCGGGCCAAATCCTGAACTCGCAGGGCCAAGGCTTCCAGCTCTTCCAGATGAGGCCCTGCGATCTCAAGATCCACCGCCGCTCCGGTGCCTCCCACGACCCCCGGAAGAGAGACCGTTACCAGGGCATCCGGAAAAGCGGCCAGGCGATTCCGGGCTTCTTCTGCCAGCTCGTGAATGGAGAGCTTTCGCTCGGTACGATCCGAGAAACGCAGCAGAATCTGGGCGAGATAGACCCCTTCGGAGGATTGCCCCACCTGGCCATCCACCTTTCCCAGGGTGCTGAGCATGTGCTGCAGCTCCGGAAGATCCCGAAGCTGTTCCTCCGCCAGAAGTGTTTTCTGCTTTGTGCGTTCCAGGCTGTAGTAGGTGGGGAACTCCAGCTTTACCACAAGCTCCCCCTTGTCGGGATCCGTCACCAGATCTCCTCCCAGAGACCCCCCCAGAAAGAGGGCGTGCAGGAAGAGAGCCAGGGTGATCCCTACCACCAAAAGGGCGGCGCTGCGGTGATGCTCGTGGAACTCTAAAATCTTCCGGAATCTTTCCAGAAGCCGGTTTAATCCCCGGTTCCATCCCCGTTCCATCCGCCCCAGAAGCCCGGAATTCTCCACACTTCCGGCTTTGAGCAGAAGAGAGCAGAGCAGAGGGGTGAGGGTGAAGCTCACAAAGAGGGATATGGCGGTCATGATGAACATAGTGAGCGCCAAGGGGCGGATGAAGAGCCCCACCATGCTCCCCATCTGGGCCAGAGGAAAGAGCACCACCATATTGGTTCCCGCACTGGCGAGAACCGGCACGAAGGATGCGGCGGTCCCCTCCATGGCAGCCCGCTTGGGATCCCCGGTTTTTTCCAGATGCCGGACAATGGCCTCCAGCACCACGATGGAGTTGGTCACCAGAATCCCCACGGACATGCCTATGGCGATAAGGGTGGAGGCATTCAAGGTGAAGTTTGCCAGATTCAGAAAGAAGAGCCCCATCACGATGGTAAGCGGCATGGTGATGGCGATCACAAGAAGAGAGCGCAGATTATAGAGGAAGAGAAAGAGAATGGCCCCGGTGAGCAGAATCCCCTGAAGCACGTTGATCCAGGCGCTCTCGTTGGTGGCCCGGATAAAGGTGGCGTCATCGGTAACCCAGGTGAGGCGCATCCCCCCGGGAAGACTCTTCTGCAACTCCGCTATGCGCTTTGCCACTTCCTCCGCTACCTTCACCGCGTTGGCGTCGGATTTCTTAATCACCCGAAGGGCTACCGCCTCCTCACCATCCAGAAAGGCCCGCTCCCGTACCTCCTCGGTGGTCATTACCACGGTTCCCACATCCCGGAGGCGTACCCGCTGCCCTTCGACATTAGCGATTTCCAAATTTCCTAGAGAGGCTAGATCCTGAAAATCCCCATCGTACTTTACGGAAAACTCCATGCGGTGATCCCGAATTCTTCCGGCGGGGAGAATTCCCACCCCCTGACGCAGGCTCTGGATAACATGCATGGCGGTAAGTCCTCGGGGGGCGAGCTTATCCCGGTCCAACAGAATCTGCACCTCTCGCTCCGCCCCTCCGATAAGTACCACCTCCGCCACCCCGGGAATGGTGGTGAGACGATCCTTGAGTTCGTTATCCGCAAAGTCGAAAAGCTCTGCTCCGGGGAGATCCCCCGTGAGAGCCAGAGTCACGATGGGGGTAGCGTTGACGTCGTATTTCTGAATAATGGGATCTTCCACCCCCTCGGGAAAATCCCCCCGTATGAGATCTAGCTTCTCCCGTACATCTGTGGCGGCCACATCCACATCGATGTCGAGCTGGAACTCAAGAAGGGTCTGGGCCATATTCTCCATGCAGGAAGACGAAACGTGCTTCAGTCCGTCAAGCGCTACCACCGCATCCTCAATGCGCTTCGCCACATCCGTCTCGATATCACTGGGGCTTGCGCCGGGATAGACGGTCACGATGGTAATGTAGGGCACATCTATCTTGGGCATGAGTTCCAACCCCAGCTTGCGCCAGGCGTTGAACCCCAGAAGGGTGAGGCCGATAAGCAGGCACCCCATGGCGATGGGACGCCGTACTGAGGC
Source organism: uncultured Synergistaceae bacterium (assembly GCA_964539095.1). Taxonomy (GTDB): domain Bacteria; phylum Synergistota; class Synergistia; order Synergistales; family Aminiphilaceae; genus DAIPKP01. Next base: position 25,031 of record CAZIFL010000008.1, on the reverse strand, counting down.
GTTGGAGAGAAACATCAGTTATCCCCTCCCACCGGGGCGAGAAGACTCCCCTCTTCCAGGAAGAGCTGCCCCTGGGTAACCACCGGGGTTCCTTCCTCCAGGAGGAAGTCTTCCGAAGCTGTATCCGAAGCGGTATTCGAAGCTCCAGCGGTCTTGCGGATTTCCACCCATCCCTCGGTTTCCAGCCCCGCCACTACCGGAATCTCCCGAGCCTTTCCACCTTCCGCCGCAAAGAGCACCGGTCCGGAGCGCTTCGCCACCAGAGCCTCCCGGGGCACTCCCAGGGCGGTACGGCTCTCCAGAAGCACCTCCAGATGGGCAATCCTGCCGGGGGTAATTCCCGGAGGAGGATCCGAGAGATGCACCTTCACCTCGAAAGTGCGTAGCGTGCGGTCCACCGTGGGGCTTTTATAGGTGATCTTCTGGAGAGGAAGCTCCAGCGCCCCCACCCGTACCCGCACCGGGGTGGTTCCCGGAAGAACTTCGTGAAAATAATCCTCCGGAAGGAAGCCCACCGCCTCCAGGGCCTCCAGATTTTCGATCCGCAGCACCGGCTTTCCTATCTCCCCCATCTCTCCGGGCTCCCGAAAGCGCTCGGTTATCACCCCGCTGATGGGGGCCATCACCAAAGAATCCTGCAGATTTTTTCCCGCAATCTCCAGATGAAGCCGGGCCTGGATCTCCTGCTCCTGAGTAAGGGAGATGAGTACCTTGGCGTGTTTGATCAGTGCCAGGCCTTGACGATACCGGGATTCGTACTCCTCGAAGGCGCTGGTGGAGATGGCGTGCTGGGCCAGAAGCTCCTTCCCCCGCTTGTAGTCCTGCTCCGCCTTGGCGAAATCCGCCTGGAGGCGCTCCAGATTGGCTTTTTTCTCTCGCACCGCATGTTGGGCCACGGTGTGCTCCTGCCGGGCGATCTCCAGCCCCTTTTCCAGAGTGAGGGGGTCTGTCTGGAAGAGTTTCGTCTCGTGAGCCGTTACCCTGTCTCCCTCCTCCACGAAGACATCTTCCAGAGCCCCCCCGACACGGGGAGAGACCAGAGCAAAACTCTTGGCCTCAAGATTGCCCGTAAACGTTACGGTTCGTTCGAAGGAACGCAGCTCCAGGGGGGTAAGCACCACCGGGGTGCCCTGAAGAACCTTCTCCCCTGAAGCTTCTTCTTCCCTCTCTCCCTTGAGGTGGCTATGCAGGGCATGGCCTCCCAGCACCAGCACCCCCAGAAGGCAGAGAATAAGGAGTCTCCGTACTTTATATTTTTTTAATGTCATTTCGTGTTGTTCCTTTCTCTATCTTCTCCAGCTTCTGTGTTTTCCGTACGTTTCCTGCCCTTCCGTTCTGCTTCATCCAGGGTTGTTACCCTGGGGTGGGAATGCTGTCTCTCTCATCCTTCCGGCGTATCCAGGGCAAGATCCTCCGGAAGAGGAAGCCCCGCCAGAAGGATCATGCTCCGGGCGGTAGTGAGGGCCACGGTGTGGAAAAACCTCTTTTCCAGAGGGACCTCCTTCCGAAGTATCCCTAGAGGTTCCCGGGCCATGAGATAGAAAAAAGCCTGGGCATAGAGCATATCCGCCCATATGTAGGCTTCCTCAAGGGTGCTTTCTCTTCGGAGGGCTTGGTAAAACGCCGCCAGATCATCGTTATGGGGCTTCATGATCTTCTCCGCCAGGGTGGACATCATAGGGGAGGGGTGAAAAAGCTCCTGAATGAGAAGTCGCTTTTTCCAATCCCTCCGGGGAGATTCGAAGAGATCTGAAAAGAAGTGAAACACCATGTCTCGGATGCATAGGGCCTTTTCTCGGGGATCTTCTTCGTGCTCCTTTCGGGCCTCAAGAATTCTGGAGAAGGAGAGATCCTTTCCCTCTGCGGCGATGAAGCTGAAGGTCTCCACATAAAGATTCTCCTTGCTCCCGAAGTGGTAGTGAATGGCTCCCAGATTCACCTTTGCCTTCTCCGCAATCATCCGGGTGCTTACCCCGTCGAACCCCTGCTTTGCAAAAAGCTCTCCCGCTGCAAGAATCAGGGCGGTTCTGGTGTCCCTATTTGCCTCGGTGTTCGTCTCTCTGTCCGCTTTTCTATTAATCGCTTTCGTTGCTTTCGCTCTGTGGCTCTTTGTGGTGCCGCTGGTATTTTTCCCGTGATCTTCCATGAGAACACCTCCAAGGTCAGTCGCTCGACTAACTTATAATACAGTCGTACGACCTTATCAAGGGGGGCTTCCTGGATGGGGTTCTTGGTTTTTAGTGTCTTTATCTCGTAATTTGCTGAAATCGTCTTGACTTGAAGGTGGGGTGGTGGTATATTGAAAAAAGCTGGTGTACCAAAAAGGTTTTGGCATGTCAAAAAGAATTGAGTACGCCAGTCTTATTTCGGTATTCTTGAAATAAAAAGGAGCGAGGTATTGTCATGGTTGAAGAATTTCTGTATGTGCAACTCTATAGAACAATTAAAGAAAAAATTATAACGTTGGAATTACCTCCTGGAGCAGCTGTGAAAGAAAGAGATTTGGCTGAAGAGCTCGGAACAAGCCGAACTCCCGTCAGGGATGCCCTGCAGCGTCTTGCGTGGGATGGGTGGGTATCGACGGGGGAAGGGAAGAAATACCTAGTCAAAGATTTAAAAATAAAAGATGCCTACGATATGTATTCCTTTCGATCACAACTAGAATCAATTGCCATTGAAAGGATATTTGAGAAAGGCGCATCCAGGCTTATTGCTGGAAAACTTGATGTGCTTCTTTCTGAAATGGCAAAAGTGGAAGGTGATTTATACCCGTTTACTATGAAGGACATGGAGTTTCACAAAATAATACTCGAATTCGAACAAAATGACTATGTCATGAAAATATGGACGGTTATGGTGGAGGAATTAGTCCGGATTACGATAGCTTCTCAAAAGATAGCAAAAGACTACGCGCATCCTCAAAAGGAACATCAGGAAATTATTGACACATTATGGAAAAAGGACATGGCGCTAAGCATGGAGAAATTGAGGACACATTATTCTCTTGCAAGCAAAAGAATAGCAGACTCGTTAAAGATAAGTGGTTATTTGTAAATCGGTAAAAGACATTTTGCATTTGGGGGTGTGGAAATGAGGTGGATCGAGGCGAACTTAGAAAAAGTTGTGGTTATTTTCCTGACTTGCGTGATGACCGTTGTTCTTTTTCTACAAGTTTTTTCAAGATATGTTTTTAATTTGTCCATAACATGGTCCGAAGAATTGTCTATTTTTTGCCTCGTATGGCTTGCGTATTTTGGTGCCGCTCTTGCGGTTCAACAAAGGCGGCATCTTCGAATAGAGGTATTTGTTTCTTTCCTCAAGCCGCGTAAAAGAAAACTGGTGGATATCGCGTGTAACATAGTTTTTTTTCTTTTCTGTATTTTTTTGGTTTATGGAACGTATAACATGACCATCTTGGCGAAAGCAACGGGGCAGATCGCTGCGGCTACAGGCTTAAAGAGATGGATTGTTTTTGCAGGGCTTCCCATATCTTTTTCACTGATCGCGTTCAGATTGCTTCAGGATATCCTGCGGCAGTTTCGGGAGTATCGTCTAATGAATGAGGACGGAATTATTCCCGGAGAAACGAAGGAATTTCAAAGACAGGAATTCTAACGCATCTTTCTGGATTTTGAAAGGAGAAATTGCCGTGGATGCTCTTGTACTTTCTTTGCTGTTTATCGGTTTTTTGGTGACAAGCATACCGATAGCTATCGCGGTTGGATGTGCCATCCTCGTTTTTGTATTGATTTACGACGTGTCCGGATTTTCCTTTATTTTTCAAAATATGTATTCTGCTCTTAACTCCTTTCCGTTGATGGCCGTTCCCTTTTTTATGCTGACAGGCTCTATTATGGAGGGAGGAGGCCTTTCCCAGCGTATTGTCAATGTTGCGCATAAACTTGTGGGAAATAAGACGTCCGGGTTGGCCATGGTGGCGATTCTCGCATGCATGTTTTTTGGAGCGATTTCGGGTTCTGCTCCGGCAACCCTTGCAGCTATCGGCACGATTATGGTTCCTGCCATGGTGAAGCATCATTACTCTAAAAAATTCTCCGTAGGTGTTGTGACTACTGCGGGGGGCTTGGGGATCATTATCCCGCCGAGTATACCTCTTGTAATTTACGGGGTAGGAACCATGACTTCCATTGGAGACCTTTTTATTGCTGGCATTGGCCCGGGGATCGTTGTCGGTCTCTTCCTTATGATCACAGCATACATTATTGGGAAAAAACGGGGCTATACAGGAACCGGAGAGCAATTCAACCTTAGAGAGACGGGAAGAGCTGCATGGGAAGCGAAATGGGCTTTGTTTATGCCTGTGATTATCCTAGGAGGAATATATGGCGGTATTTTTACGCCTACCGAGGCCGCAGTCGTGGGGGTTGTGTACGGAATGTTCGTCGGGTTTTTTATTTATAAAGAATTGACGGTACAGCACCTGATACGGGTATTTATCGACAACGCCTCTTTGGTAGGAGCTTCATTTTTAATTTTTGGCTTTGCCACATCTCTTTCTTTTCTCGTGTCGATCACGATGCTCCCGGACAGGCTGAGTGATGCTATTTCGATAATATCCACGAACAAATATGTCATTCTTTTCATCGTTGATTTGTTTCTTATCGTCTTGGGAATGTTAATGGATACCATGTCTGCGAATTTGATATTTTCTCCACTTCTGCTCTCCATCGTAGCCCCCCTGGGAGTTGATCCCGTCCATTTCGGTATCGTGGTTACCATAGCTCTCGCTCTCGGATTTGTGACCCCTCCCATGGCGACTAATATTTTTCTTGCGTCCACAATATTTGACATGCCGGTCCCGGACATAATAAAAGAAGAGTTGCCCTTTGTGATTGCTATGATTTTAGCTCTTTTCGTCGTAACTTTTGTTCCTCAAATAAGTTTGTTTTTTGTTCAATTGCTACATTAATATATAAGGAGGAAGAACACGGTGAAAATTACAAGTATTGAGGTTTTTGACTGTAAGGTTAACAAGAAGGATCCTACTATGGCTGCTTTTAATCCTGTGTTGATTCGAGTGAACACGGATGAGGGAATCAGCGGTATTGGCGAGGCAGGGTTGGCGTATGGTTGTGGTTCAAATGCCGCAGTAGGCATGATCAAAGATCTTGCCCCTCTCGTGATTGGCAAAGACCCCATGAAAGTGGAGGCTATTTGGGAATCTCTTTTCCGCGACACCTTCTGGGGGATGGGCGGTGGCCCCGTTGTCTACTCAGGGTTTAGCGCGATCGACATTGCTTGCTGGGATATTCGTGGCAAGGCTTTGAATGCTCCGGTATACCAGCTGCTTGGCGGAAAAATGAAGGATTCACTGCGGGTGTATGCAAGCCAGATCCAATTCGACTGGGCTCCTACGTTTAAGGCTCTTCGACAGCCCGAAGAATATGCGGAGGCTGCACTGAAAGCTCTTGCCGAAGGATACGATGCGGTAAAGGTAGATCCTCTTATGATTGATAAGGATGAATCCGTTTTGCCCGGACGTTCGCCGAAACAGAGCTTTTATGGCCTGCTTCGGCGGGAGGAACTTGATATGGGATATCAGCGTGTTAAGGCCATTCGAGAAGCGGTGGGGCCTGACGTTGATATTATCGTTGAAATCCATTCTTTCTTGGGAATAAATTCTGCCATCCAGTTCGGAAGGCTCCTTGAGGATTTGAATGTGTTCTATTACGAGGAGCCCGTTCACCCAATGAATGCCGATAATATGGCACTCATTGCCCGTTCCGTCCAAATTCCCATTGCTACCGGTGAGCGTTCCTATACACGGTGGGGATACCGGGAAATGCTCGAAAAGCAGGCTTTGGCCGTAATCCAGCCTGATCTGTGTCTGTGTGGGGGGATCACCGAAGGCAAGAAGATCTGTGATATGGCCAATGTATATGATGCTACCGTGCAGATTCACGTTTGTGGGGGGCCGGTTTCAAAAGCAGCAGCGCTCCAGATCGAGACGGTGATTCCCAACTTTATTATTCACGAACATCATACATATGCACTTAAGGAGTGTAATGTTGAGCTGTGTAAGTATGATTATCAACCCGTAAGAGGGCGGTATGTCGCTCCGGATCTTCCCGGAATTGGCCAAGAACTTAACGATGAAGTGGTCAACAATTATAAGGTTGATGTAATTACAGAATAATTTTTTTTACTAAATTACGGAGGCGATCTGGTATGAAAATTACTCAAATCGAAGCGTTTTTCTGCGATCTCACATTAAAGGGAAGCAGCCCTTTTAACCCTGTTCTGATTAGAGTGGACACCGATGAAGGGATTAGCGGGATTGGAGAGGTAGGGCTTGCTTATTGTGCGGGAGGCCGTGCGGGTTTAGCCATGTTGAAAGATCTTTTCAAATACGTGGTTGGTAAGGATCCTATGCGCACGGAACACATCTGGGAAACGCTTTTCCGTGACACTTTTTGGGGGATGAGCGGTGGTCCCGTAGTGTATGGTGGCATGAGTGCCATTGATATCGCTTGCTGGGATATTCGCGGAAAAGTGCTCAACACTCCTGTATATCAGTTACTCGGAGGAAAAACTAACGATAATTTGCGCACCTATGCGAGCCAGATTCAATTTGGATGGGGAGAGGATTTTTTGCATCTTTCCGATCCCAAGGACTATGCTGAAGCAGCACGTAAAGCCATGGCGGAGGGATACGATTGCGTTAAGGTGGACCCTCTTCAGCATGATAGAAACGGTTTAGACACCCCCCAATCCAGTGATGCTTGGAATCATTATGGAATTTTGAAACACAATCAGATTATGATGTGTTATGACCGTGTCCATGCTATCCGTGAGGCGATTGGCCCTGATAAGGATATTATTGTTGAAATCCATTCTCTTCTCGGTGTGAATTCTGCTATTCAGCTTGGGAGAGCGCTTGAAGATCTCAACATCTTCTATTATGAGGAACCTGTCCACCCCATGAATGTGGACAATATGGCACTTGTAGCAAGGAGCACAAAACTCCCTGTGGCAACGGGGGAGCGTTCTTATACCCGCTGGGGATATCGGGCGTTGTTCGAGAAACAGGCCCTTGCAGTAATTCAGCCGGACCTTTGCCTTTGTGGAGGTATTACAGAAGGGAAAAAAATCTGTGATTATGCCAATACCTACGATGCTACCGTGCAGATTCATGTTTGCGGTGGCCCTGTTTCAACAGCTGCAGCCCTGCAGCTTGAAGCGGTTATCCCGAACTTTATTATTCATGAACACCATGTGCATGCTCTTTGTCCTTATGTTCGGGAGTTGTGTGAGTATGACTATCAGCCGGTAAACGGAAAGTATGCTGTTCCGGATCTCCCTGGACTTGGGCAGGAATTGAATGAAAAAGTCGTTAGAACGTATCCTCATGAACTCATAAAATAGCTTTTCGTGATACTTTCGGCAACCCGCTTTCGGCGATAGAATCCGAAGTTTTGTGCAATCAGAAAATTTATTGCAGAGCAAGGCGAAGATCGCTCCAATAACTATGTAAGACTAAATTGGTTGTTTTGCGTGAGAACGGTTGAAAGTGGATTAAGGGCAAGGGTGCTGATTGTTTGAGGAGGGATACTGAAATGAAAAAGAATAACTGGACATCTGCTGTTTTGGTCGTGTGTGTTTTTTTCCTCTGCTTCTCCGGTGTGGCTGAAGCTAGAGGAAAAAAGATCAATTTACGAATGCAAGCATCATACAATCCTAAGAGTTACGCAGATCAACCAAGTGTTGTCGCAACTCTGAGACTTGTGGAGGAAATGAAAAAACGAGTTGGAGACAAGATTAATGTTAAGATTTATTGGGAAGAACAGCTTGCAAAAACGTACGAGGCTTCCGTTAATTTAGTTCAGAACAATAATCTGCAGTGGACGATGATCCCCATGTCCACGTTTTCCGAATTTTCAAGAGCCTGTGTTCCCCTCACTAATTTTTTTGTGATCCCCTATCCGCATGCTCAAATCGCCTATAATATCGTGGATGGTAAGGTCGGAAATGTTTTCCGGGAGCGTGTGATTGAGGAGACGGGACTTCGTATTATGGCTTACTGGGAAGTGGGTTTCCGTCATCTTCTTGCCGTAGATAAGCCGATTACCGATCTGGAATCTATCAAGGGGATGAAATTTCGGGTTCAGCCAAATCCGGTGCATCTTGCGGCCTTTAAGCTTTTGGGAGCAAACCCGACACCTATTGCATGGTCCGAACTTTTCACGTCGCTGCAGCAACGTGTCGTAGACGGAACTGAAAATCCCTTTGAAAATGTGATGGGTGGGCGGTTGTATGAAGTTTGTAAACATATGACGCTTACCGGACACCTCTTTGAGTTTGTGGTGTATGTAACCAATGAGGAATGGTATCAGAGTCTTCCTGATGATGTGAGAACGGCTTTTGACGAATCCACCGCCATTGCGACACAGGCGTATCGAGACCAAATGGCGAAAAAGAATGCGGAATGGGCGGGTTTCTTTAGGGATCAGGGCATGAATATCAGAGAACTTTCTTTGGAAGAGTTGGGAAAATTTAGGGAAGCTGTCAAACCTTCTTATGAAGAAAGCATGAAGCTTGTGGACGAAGAATATTTCAAGGAAATTATGGCCGAGATCAACAACGAAGAGAAAGTCTACTTTGAGCAGCATCCTGAGTTAAAACCGTAAAGATTGTGGTGCGAAAGTGTATTTTGGCACAAAAATTTGAAAGTAGGTTTTAAAGTGGCATTATGAAAAAACATGTCTTGGATGGTCCTTTCGGTGTTCTCTTTAGTTTTATCCTTGGTGTGACCACCCTAGTAGGCTGTTCCACGTTATAGTGTGCCCTTGGGTGGGAGCCTCCGCTTGTGTGTCCCCTCGGCTCCGAAAGTGGCGAACCGCTCCCTTGCTTTGCTGCTCCGGCCCGTCGCCCTAAAGGAATGTTCTATCGAAGAAGGGCTTAGGGGCTTAGCACTGAAGAAACAGGAATTGTGAGGCTTAAGGGTTTTTTTATCCACGGTACACAAGCGAATAGAAAAGAACATGCGTTGGGAACGAAGAAAATCTGTAAAACCACCGCTCTCTGGAGCAGGTGGTTTTTTTATGCCCCCAAAGCTCTTCCCTCTGGAGGGGCCTTTGATCTTTTGCCGGAGCTTGCCAAAGAGAGAACAAAGAGGTAGCGTATCTCTCAAGGTGGGTGCGAAGTGGTTTTTTCGACGCTTACTCAGATAGAGAGCTTTGAAGCAGTTACTTGGGGGGATGTGCCATGTCGCAGGGGGAGCAGCAGACACAACATAACGAGCAGCAGGGAAAGACCGTATTCCTGGCGGATGCGGCCATGCTTATGGCGGCTTTTTTCTGGGGTTCCGGCTTTGCGGTAACGGATCGGCTTCTCGATAGCTGTTCCCCTCTCTGGTTGCTTGCCTTTCGCTTCGTTCCCAGCGGGATTCTTCTTTCGCTGGTCTTTTGGAAGCGGCTTCGCAAGATCAGCCGAAGAGATCTCATCCGGGGGAGTCTGCTGGGGGGATTTCTCTTTCTCGTCTTTCTCGCCCATATCTACGGCCTGGTCTTCAGCACCCCGGGAAAACAGTCCTTTCTCATCGGGGCCAATGTGGTGATCGTCCCCTTCCTCTATGCCCTGGTCTACCGGATATGGCCCTCGCGATGCGCCTTCATGGCGGCGGGGCTCACCACCCTGGGGATTCTCACCATGGCCTTTACTCCGGGGATGCAGTTCAATCTGGGGGATACCTTCTCCCTTATTCTCGCCTTCGGAGTGGCCCTGCACTGCATTCTTGTGGGGAACCTCACTCGCAAGATGGATTCCTGTGCCCTGGCGGCGTTGCAGATCTCCGGGGCGGCGGTCTGTTTTCTGGTCTCCGCCCTTCTTCTGGAGCCCTTTCCCGCCTTCGCCAACGGGGGCTTGGATCTTCTCTGGGGCATTCCCTACGTGGCGCTCTTCGTGACGGTGATTCCCTTTCTTATCCAGACCGTGGCCCAGCGCTACAGCCCGGAGGTGCATGCGGCGATTATTCTCTCTCTGGAGAGTCTCTTCGGGTATGCCATCGCCATTCTCATGGGGCAGGAAGATTTGCATCTTCAGATCGTCTTCGGGGGGCTTATCATTCTCGGAGGCGTTTTTGTGGCGGAGCTGGAGACCTACTTCGCCCGGCGGCATCTCCAAGCAATAGCGCATCAGGAGGATAAAGTGTTATCTGAAAAGTAGGAAAAATGTAGGGTAATGTGTGTAATATACATGCAGCCTCTCTTCTCGCAAGAATGGAGCGTACCATGTACAATACCGTGCGGGAGGTGGAACATTTATGAAACGAATTCTTGTGACCGGTGCAGGAGGCCAGATCGGTACGGAACTCACCCTGATGCTGCGGGAGGAGTTGGGCCCCGATAATGTAATTGCCTCGGATACTAAGGATCTTGCGGGGATCCTGGAGGGCCCGAGGGAGCTTCTGGACGTTCTGAACCGGGAAAAGCTTTGGGAAATTGTGGAACGCTATAAGGTGGATACGGTCTTTCATCTTGCGGCGATTCTCTCCGCCACGGGGGAGAGAAATCCCCAACTCTGCCATCGGGTGAATACTGAGGGCTTTTTCAACGTGCTGGAGCTTGCCCGGGAGAAAAATCTTGATCGGGTGATATGTCCCAGCTCCATCGCCGCCTTCAGCCCCGAAACGGGGGATAACCCCGGAGAGGTGGCGGTGCTGCGTCCCAAGACCATGTACGGCATTACCAAGGTCTGGGGAGAGCTTATGGGGGAGTATTACTGGGAGAAGTTCGGTGTGGATGTGCGGGGGATGCGCTATCCCGGTATCATCAGCTGGCAGACCGAGCCCGGAGGAGGGACCACGGATTATGCTGTGGCGGCCTACTACGAGGCTCTGCGTCAGGGAAGTTACGAGTGCTTCGTCTCGGAAGATACGGTGCTCCCTATGATGTACATGCCGGATGCCCTGAAGGCTCTGGTGGATCTTGCCAAGGCGGAGCGCAGCTCGCTACGCTACTGCAACTACAACGTGGCCTCTCTGAGCTTTTCCGCCGGAGAGATGGCCCAGGCCATCCAGAAGATTATCCCCGGCTTTACCTGTAGCTACGTTCCGGATGAGCGCCAGAAGATTGCGGATACCTGGCCCCAGAGGCTGAACGATGCCGCCGCCCGGGAGGATTGGAGCTGGGCCCCCCAGTGGGATCTGGATGCCATGTCCCGGGATATGATCGGCAATCTGCGCAAAAAGCTTGGGATTCCCGAATAGCACGGCGAAGAAGAGGATATCTGTTTATGGAGGTGGAAAGAGTATGACCAACCGAATGGCCTTTATTACCGAAGAGCTTGCCCGACTCCGACAGGAGGGGCTCTATAACGAGATTCGCACCCTCGAAAGCCCTCAGGGGGGGTGGCTCCAGATCGAGGGAAAGCGGGTGCTGAACCTTTGTTCCAACAACTATCTCGGTCTGGCTGCGGATGAGCGCATCTCCCGGCGAGCCAAGCAGCTTATCGATTCCTTTGGAGTAGGCCCCGGAGCGGTGCGCACCATTGCGGGAACCCTCTCCATTCACCGGGAGCTTGAGGAGAAGCTGGCGGCCTTCAAGGGGGCCGAGGCGGCTATCGTGTTGCAGTCGGGGTTCTGCGCCAATCTGGCGGTGATCCCCGCCCTGGTGGGGAAGGATGACCTCATCTTTTCGGATGAGCTGAACCATGCCTCCATCATCGACGGCTGCCGCCTCAGCCGGGCGAAGATCGTCCGGTGGGATCACGCAAGCCCCGCCTCCCTTCGGGAGAAGCTGGAGGAGTACAAGGATCACAACTGCCGCAAGCTGGTGATCACCGACGGGGTCTTCAGCATGGATGGGGATGTGGCTCCTCTGCCGGAGCTTCTGGAGGTCACCGAAACCTATGATGTAATGCTCATGGTGGACGATGCCCACGGCGAAGGGGTTCTCGGAAGCCACGGCCGGGGGATTATTGATCATTTTGGCCTTCACGGCAAGGTAGAGGTGGAGGTGGGAACCCTCTCCAAAGCCTTCGGTGTGGTGGGGGGCTTCGTGGCGGGGAGCAAAGAGCTGGTGGAGTACCTCAACCAGAAATCCCGTCCCTTCCTTTTCTCTAGCGCCATGACGGTCCCCGACGTGGGGGCGAACCTGGCGGCGGTGGAGATCCTTCAGGAGAGCGACGAACTCGTCTCTCGGCTCTGGAAGAACGGAGATGTCTTCAAAAAGAAGATGGCCTCCCTAGGGTTTAACACCGGGCATAGCGATACCCCCATCACCCCCGTCATCATCGGAGATGCTACTCTGGCCCGGAAGCTCAGCTCCCTGCTCTTCGAAAAAGGAGTTTTTGCCCAGGCCATCGCCTTTCCCACGGTCCCCCAGGGTACCGCCCGGATCCGGGTGATGATCTCCGCCGCCCACACTCCGGAGGATCTCGACTTTGCGGTGGACGCTTTCACTACCGCAGGAAGGGAACTGGGGATCATAAGGTAGAAAGTTTTTTGAAAGAGGCTCCTCCTTAGAAAGAGGCGTCTCTTTTTTTATGCGCAGTAAAACGTTAAAATTTTTTAGAAAATGACTTTTAGCACAGAAGTCCATGCTGGCGCCAGAAATCGTTGCTTTGTATTGCAAGTCATGTGTTCAAATTTTGAAATTATCCAGCGTTTTCTATGAACTTTTTTCCTGGGCATAACGGTGAGGATCCCCGAAAAAGGTAATATCCGCATATCCCGCATAAATCATACCCGAATGCGGAGTGCCTTCGGGTATGTAATACTGATCCCCCTTGGAAAAAAGATGTTCCTTTCCGTCGATAATGAGCTTTATGGTGCCCTCCAGAACGATCCCTATCTGAGCCCCGTGGGAGTGTTCGGGCAAATCTACATCTTTTTCGAAATGCATAAAAATGATTTGATGTGTTTCCGCTTGGGACAGATAGGCCGTAACCCCTTCTAGGGGTATGGTCGCTCGGGGGAGTTTTTTTATGGGTTCTGGAAAATCGAAAGACATAAATAAGCCTCCTTTATCTGTGTATGTACCGATATGAGTTTTACCATATGCATTATAACGTTTTTCGGCGAGGCTTTCTTGTTGACAAAAATTCTTCATAAGCTTATATTGTAGAAGAAATTTCTTCAGAAAGGCTGGTGCGGCCTTATGGAGCGTACTGTCTCCCGAGATTTAGCGCGTCTCTTTTCCGAACGAGGGGCTGAGTTTCCCCCCGCCCAGCGGCAGCTTCTGGCCTTTATTCTCAAGGAGCTGCATCAGGCAGCTTTCATGAATTCTCTGGCCCTTGCCCTACATGGAGGGGTGAGCAACGCCACAGTGATCCGTCTTGCCCGTAATCTCGGCTTTTCGGGGTTTCCCGAGTTTCAGAAAGCCCTGCAGGAAGCGCTCCAGGATCGGCTCTCCTCTCTTGAACGGTACGAGGATGCCTCCATCCTTCCTCCGGAGTCGGAGTTTTCTCGAAAGGTGCTCTCTCTGGAGCACGCCATGCTGGGGAAGATGGAGAATAAACTCTCCGAAGAGGGTATTTCTCGGGCGGTAGATCTTCTGGAGCAGCGCGAGCATGTTTTCGTGGTGGGACTTCTCGCCAATGCTTGTCTTGCGGAATATATGGCGTATTTTCTCGGTATCCTCCGCAAGGGTGTGCACCTTCTCCGCAATCTGGATCAGCATGCCTTCAGCCGTATCCGGGATGGAGGAGAGCACGCAGTGGGAGTGATCTACAGCTTTCCCCGGTATCCCCGGGATACCCAGATTCTGGCGGAAATGCTGAAAGAAAAAAAGGTCTCTCTCATTGCCATTACGGACGGTCCGCTCTCGCCGCTGGCTCCTCTGGGGGATATTCTCCTGGAGGCTCCCATGCAGTACCTTTCCTTTATTGATCCTTGCGCGGGGGCTTTTTCTCTCACCCACTATCTCCTCACGTCCTTCTATCTCCGAAGCCCCGAGAAGATGCGGGAGCGGTTGGATGCCTTCGAAGATTTTGTTTCAAAAGAGGATCTTTTTGTGCGCAAGGATTTGGATATCCGGGAACTTCTGTAGTTTCCCAAAAAATGTAGCAGAAACAGGCCCACCATGGCGGTGGATTATTAAAGGGGGTTGTGTACGATGAAGGTATTGTGCATTTCCGAAGCGCAGGTGCAGTCTCTGGGAATCTCCGTAAAGGATGTTATGGAGGCGGTGGAGAAGGGGTTTCAGCTCAAAGGAGAGGGAAAGGTGGAACTTCCCCCCAAAATCGGCGCCCATCCCCGGCACGATTGTTTTATCCACGCCATGCCCTGCTGGGTAGGGGGCGATATGGATGTGGCGGGGATCAAATGGGTGGCGGGGTATCCCCCCAATCAGGCCAAGGGACTTCCGTACATTACGGGGGTGCTCTGCCTCAATGACCCAGAAACGGGTTTTGTGAAGGCCATCATGGATGCCAACTGGATCACCGCCTGGAGAACCGGCGCCGCCAGCGGAATCTGCGCCAAATATATGGGAGATCCCGCCTCCAAAGTGCTGAGCATTATCGGGGCTGGGGTGCAGGGGTGGACCAATGCCATGGCCATTATGGAGGCTCTGCCGGAGATTCGGGAGATCCGGGCCTACGATCTCTACCCCGAGCAGGTGGAGAAGTTCCGGGGCCGGGTACATGCCCAGGTTCCGGAGGTGCAGATTATCCCCTGTGCGGAGAAGCGGGAGGCCGTGGCGGGGGCGGATGTGGTGGTAACCTGTACTCCCATCGTGGCTGATCCGGAGCGTTTTATTCCTTCAGCATGGCTCAAGAAGGACGTGCTCGCCATCTCCGTGGATTACGACGCTGCATTTCATGAAGAAATCATGACTAACACCGCTTGTTTTGTCTGCGATGATGTGAACCAGTATCTCTGGACCCAGGAGCAGGGTACCTATTTCCAGAAAGGATACCCCACCAGGGAGCAGATCTTCTGCGATATGGGACATCTCTGCGCAGGGCTTAAAGATGCTCCTCGTGAGGGGCGGCGGAGCGCAGTGCTCATGGGCATCGCGAGCCACGATATGATGACCGCCAAACTCATCTACGAAAAGGCTCTGGAAAAAGGGGTAGGGACGGAAGTGGAGATCTAGAATTTTCCAAGGTTTCCTTGGGTGTGTTTTTCACGGAAAACTTTTTGTAAGGGCTGCCCGGGGGGAGAACCCCCGGGCGCTTGTTCTTTCCATCTATGAAGGGGACGAAGATGTCTGTTGTTTTGCGAAGTCCCGGGGGGAGAGGCCGGTGTGGTTCTTGAAGGTGAGGCTGAAGTAGGAGAGATTGCCGTATCCCACGGCGATGGCGGTATCCCGCACCGATGCCCCCCGGGCGAGAAGCTTTTTGGCCTCCTCCATGCGTAGCTCCTTCACCAGGTCGATAAATTTCTTTCCCGAGACGCTGTGAAAGAGCCGGCTGAGGTACTGAGGAGAGACCCCTACCTGCTGGGCTGCACTCTCCAGGTTTGCAGAATCCACGTTGTTGTGAATGAACTCCGTTACCTCTCCTACCAGGGCGGCATTCTTGTCCTGCAAGAGCCGGCGCATTTCGAAAAGCCGCTCTAGTAGACGGAGAAAGGCGGCGTGATCCTTTGCATTCGTATGCTCCCAGGGGGAGCTTGTAAAAATCTCTCTCCCCAGGGATGTATAGGCAGGTTCCGGGCAGTTCATGGAAAAGCAGTACTCCAGCATGGAGAGAAGCAATCCCTTGATGGCCATGTTTGCGCAGGGTGTACCGAGATGCCGGGCAAGTTCTTCGAAAAAGCTCCACATGCTGGGTTGTAGCTGGCGATCCCGGGCATTTTTGAAGAGATCCAGAAGATGATGTCGCTCAAAACGATATTTCTGGCGATCCTGAAAGCTTGAGGGGAGCTGTTCCGGCTCCTCCCTGAGGAAAGCCTCCCGGGAGAGGAGAAGCCCCTTTCCCATAAGAAAGCTGTCTTCCAGCTCCTGCTCCATCTTCGGCATGATCCGGGCAAGGTTCTTTAATCCCGAAAGATGCTCCTCGTAGAGGATATTCGGAGAAAGATCCCTTTGCGAAAAGAACTCCCCCAGAGTGAGGAGGGTCTCCTCCAGAGAGATCTCTCTTCCCACGGGCCCCGCCAGAAAGAGCAGGCGGGAACTCCATGGAATGATCAGGATCTCCTGGGGGAGAAGGCTCTGCATCTCCTCTTTAGCTTCAAGGAGAACGTTCCGGGAGGGTTCGCCCCGATCCGGAAGCAGCATTCCCAGCAGAAAGATCCCCTCATGAGGAGAAAAACCGAGTTCCTCCACAATTTTCAGCGTCTCCTCGGGGAGTTCCTCCTGAAAAAGCAATTTTTCAAGAATGGTCTTGAAAGCCTCTCCCCGGTGGCTCTCCATGAAATGGCGCAAAGCGTGACGCTGTTCTTTGTGAAGAGATTTGCGGGAGATTTTTTGGTGCACCTTTTCGAGAGCCCGAAAAATCTCCTCCTCCCCCGCAGGTTTCAGAAGGTAGAGAGAGACCCCCAGAGCTACCGCATACTGGGCGTATTCGAAAAAATCGTAGGCTGAAAGAACGATCACCTGTCCCTGAAAGCCTCTCTTTCGGAGTTCCCCCAGGGCATCCAGTCCGTTCTGCTCGGGGATCTTGATGTCCAGAAAGACCAGTTCCGGATTCCACTCCAGGGCTTTGTGCACGAAGGCCCGGCCATCCCCCACGCTGCAGACCTGCGAGGCGAGAGGGTTCTTTTTCAGGAGTTCCTCCAGAAACTCCCGCTCGTGCTGCTCATCTTCCACAATAAGAATTTTCATGGCCTTTCCCCTCTACACGGAATATGTTGCGTCAACGC
The DNA here is from genome assembly GCA_964539095.1 of uncultured Synergistaceae bacterium. Classification (GTDB taxonomy): domain Bacteria; phylum Synergistota; class Synergistia; order Synergistales; family Aminiphilaceae; genus DAIPKP01. The sequence goes on along the minus strand of CAZIFL010000008.1, from coordinate 8,263 downwards.
AGCGGGAGAAGGATGACCCTGCGAGTTTCCCCGCCGGGGAGAGATTCTATGGTGAGTCCTCCCGCTTCTCCGTAGTGATATCGTATTCGCTCCCGTACTGCAAGAATTTCTCGCTCCCCCTCTCCAGAAGATCGTTGAAAAAAGCTGCTTTTCTCCTGAAGAACAATCTCCAGATATTTTTCCGGAGTTACTCCTGTTCGGATCTCCAGCGTCAGAGGAACAGTGCTTTCCTCTACTCTCCGAACGAGAATTTCTTCTACGAGGGGGAGAAGGATCAGGAAGGGGACGAAGAGGGAGAGGGTCTCTTCCTCGGGGGATATCCGGTACTCCAGCTTCTCCCCAAAGCGTTTTTTAAAGATGTGGAAGAGATGCTCTAGGCCGTCTATTTCCTGGCGTAGAGGGATCAGCTCGTTTCGGTTCTGTTTCCGCAGAAGGTAGCGCAGATATTTCGCAAAGTGCAGCACCATTTCTTCGGTCTCTCCCGCCTCTTCTCTGGCGGCCATTCGAGCGATAAGATTCAGGGTGTTAAAGAGGAAGTGCGGATTGCTCTCTCCCAGGAGAGGCTGGCGATAGCTTCCCTGGAGCCGGAGAGAATCATCTTCCGGTGCGGCGGGGTTTCTCATGGTTTCACCTCCTCCCATGTTTTTCGAAAAGAAAGAGCGTCTTCGGGGATATTTTAGCAAAATGGAGGGAAAAGCGAACGCCTTCGGAGCCTTTCTCTATCAGCCCCGTTGCGGCGTTTTTTAGAGAAAGGCTCCTCCGGGGAGACCTATTGTCAGGCAGTCTGCTCTTTTTTCAAAATCTCCCGGGTTATCTCCAGATTCCTGTCGAGATCTTCCGGAGAGACGTTCAGTGCCGGGCGGTAGCGGATGGTTTTGTTCTGACAGGGGAGGATAAGCACCTTTTTCTCCCAAAGGGCTTTCAGAACCCGGTTCCGGATCTCGGAATTTGGCAGATCGTAGGCGCACATCAGCCCTTTCCCCCGAACGTTGCGAACGAGAGTGGGGAACTCCTGTTGCAGCTTCTGCAACCCCTGCAGCAGTCGAGGGCCTGCTATCTCTGCCACGTATTCGAGAACATCCTCCTCCTCGTAAATTTCCAGATACCGAGTGGAACGCACCATGTCCGCAAGAGTGCCTCCCCAGGTGGAGTTGATCCGGCTGGATACGCTAAAACAGTTTTCCTCCACCTCGTCGATCCGGGAAGTAGCGCAGATGCCGCAGACCTGGGATTTTTTGCCGAACACGAAGATATCCGGCTCTACTCCGTGGTGCTGCCAGGCCCACATCTTTCCCGTAATTCCCATGCCGCACTGCACTTCGTCGAAGATCAGAAGAATGTCGTGAGCATGACAGATCTCCCGAAGCTTCTGCAGAAATTCCGTGCGGAAATGGTTATCTCCCCCTTCGCCCTGAACCGGTTCCAGAAGAATGGCACAGATGTCATCAGGATTTTCCTCCAGGGCCTGGTAAATCTGCTTGAGCGACACATCTTCGAGCCACTCCACCATATCAAGATTTTCCTCCAGAGGCCACTGGATTTTTGGGTTCAGCACCCGGGGCCATTCGCAAAACTTGGCGAAATACTGGTATTTGTTGGGATCCAGAGTATTCGTCACACTCAGAGTGTAGCCCCCGCGGCCGTGAAAGGCCTCGTGAAAGTGCAGTACCTTAGTTCCCTTGGAGCCGCTCACAGCCTCACCCTGAGAGATCTTTCCCCCTGCGAGAAGCTTGCGGACCTTCCAGTCCATGGCCACCTTGAAGGCATTTTCTACCGCCAACGTGCCGTAATCCACGAAAAAGAGGTGGGTAAACCCCGGAGGAACCGCCACCCTGGCGAAGGTTTCCACGAACTCTGCCATCTCCTGAGTATAGACATCGGAGTTGGCTACCTTGTTGATGCTCGCCCGGAAGATCTTCTCCTTGAAATCCTCGTTCGCTAGAGCGGGGTGGTTCATGCCGAAGGGGGCGGAGGCGAAGAAGGTGTAGAAATCGAGCCACTCCTCACCGTTTCGGGCATCCACCAGGTGGCTCCCCTGAGACTTTTCCATATCCACCACGATATCGAAGCCGTCCCGAAGGATCCATTTTTCCAGAGTTTCAAAAACCTGATGGGGTGCTACCTTGAATGTGCGAGAGTACATATATATCCCTCCTGTGTGTATAACCAAAGATGACATCCTTTGATGGTCTTCCCACAGTCTGAAGGATTTTGAAAAAAAAGCATGCACTTCGTTCGATGGTTTTTTGTTCAGTTTTTTTACGTAAAGTTACCATGGTTTCTTTTCGGGGTGGAGGAAATGCGTTTTTTTGTCCTTTCTTGAAAAGGAGGAGAAAAAAACGTGGATTTTGGAGAAATGAGAAAAGGAGAAGAGCTTTCCGAGGGGTTGTATCCTCCAAAATGCCTTGGGAGGGGATCTCTGGAATTTCATGTATTTGAAAAATATCGGTTTCATATCGCGCTGCTTCTTTACAGTCCTGCTTCTCTCGGGTAGTATGCATGGCTATTATGCGGGTTTTTCGGAAATCAAGAAACGTTCAAACCTTCCGCACCGGAAAGGCCTGCTTTCTATCGCTATTATTCCACGGGGAAGAGCCCCTGCACATCAAGGAGATGATGTTGTTATGCCCGAAGCTCAGACGAATCGCATGGTGGTGACCGTGCTTGGAAAGGATACCATGGGAATTATCGCCGGTATCACCGGAACCATCAGTGACTACCAAGGGAACGTAATGGAGATCAGTCAGACCGTAATTGATGGTTTTTTTACCATGATCATGGTGGTGGATCTGGAGCACTGTACCACAAGCCTGGTGGACCTGCGGGATCGTCTGCAGGCCCGGGGAGATGAGCTGGGGGTAAAGGTTACCGCCCAGCACGAAAATATTTTCCGCCAGATGCACAGGATATAGGTGGCATCATGGCCTTTCATTTTACACCCCGGGAGATCATGGAGACCATCCGAATGATCGAGGATGAAAAGCTCGATATCCGCACCATTACCATGGGAATATCCCTTCTGGACTGTCTTGCGGAAAGCGGCAAGGATGTGGCCCGGAAGATGTACGACAAGATTTGTCTCCGAGGGGAGCGTCTTGTCTCGGTGGGTGAGGAGATCGAAAAATACTATGGCATTCCCATCATCCATAAGCGTATTGCGGTGACTCCCGTCTCTCTTCTTGCGGGTACCGCTTCCTCCGAGGAGATGGTGCTCATGGCCCGAAAGTTGGACCAGGCTGCCCGAGAGGTGGGGGTGAACTTTCTCGGGGGGTACTCCGCTTTGGTACATAAGGGGATGAGTCCCCAGGAGCAGATCTTCCTTCGGTCCATCCCCGAGGCTCTGGCGGTTACCGAACGGATTTGTTCTTCGGTAAATGTGGGAACCACCAAGTCTGGAATCAATATGGATGCGGTGAAGATCATGGGGGAGGTTATTCTCGAAACCGCCGCCAAGACCGCCGAGCAGGGGGGGCTGGGATGCGCCAAGCTGGTGGTGTTCTGCAATGTCCCCGAGGATAACCCCTTCATGGCGGGGGCTTTTCACGGCATAGGAGAGCCTGAAACGGTGATCAACGTGGGAGTGAGCGGCCCCGGAGTTATCCGAAATGTGGTGAGCCGGGAGCCTCATATCCCCCTGGGGCAGTTGGCGGATCGGATCAAGCGGATGGCCTTTAAGATCACCCGTATGGGGGAGATGGTGGGGCGGGAGGCCTCCAGTCGCCTGGAAGTACCCTTCGGTATCGTGGACCTTTCCCTGGCTCCCACCCCCGCAGTGGGGGACAGCGTGGCGGAAATTCTCGAAGCCATGGGGCTGGAACGTTGTGGTGCTCCCGGAACCACCGCGGCTCTTGCCATGCTGAACGATGCGGTTAAAAAAGGGGGAGCCATGGCATCCTCTTACGTGGGGGGGCTGAGCGGAGCCTTTATTCCCGTGAGCGAGGATGCGGGGATGATTCGGGCGGTTACCGAGGGAAGCCTGAACATCGAAAAGCTCGAAGCCATGACCTGTGTCTGCTCCGTGGGGCTTGATATGATTGCCGTTCCCGGAGACACCTCGGCGGCCACCCTGAGCGCTATTATCGCAGACGAAGCCGCCATCGGCATGATCAACCGCAAAACCACGGCGGTGCGGGTGATTCCCGTGCCTGGTAAAAAGGTGGGGGATTCTGTGGAATTCGGGGGGCTTCTCGGTACCGCTCCGGTGATGCAGGTGAGCCCCTTTGATTCCTCCGCCTTTATTGCCCGGGGAGGGCGCATTCCCGCCCCCATTACGGCACTCAATAATTGAAAAAGGATGTGTAGAAAATGGAGCATTTTCGCAATAAAAAGGTAGCCATTCTCGGAGCGGGGATTATCGGGGGAGCCATGGCTCAGGCCCTAGCCCCCTACTGTGAGGTCACCGCCACACGAAGAGACGTGGAAAAGCTGCGACATCTGGAGAAGATGGAGATCCGCATCACTTCGGATAACCGAATGGCCGCGGAGGAGGCGGAGATTATTATTCTGGCGGTGAAGCCCAAGCAGATGGTGCCGGTGCTGCTGGAGCTTCGGGGGGCTCTGGAGCAGAAGACAGTGATCTCTATGGCTGCGGCTATCCCTCTGGAGATCATGAAGGAGACCGTTCCCGAGGCCCACTATATCCGGGGGATGACCAACACCGCCGTGCAGATCCGTCGGGCCTTCACCATCTTTACCTGCGGCCCCGACGTTACTGCCCGGGAGCGGGATCTCGTACGGGCTCTCTTCCGGCATCTCGGCGAGTTTGAAGAGGTGGAGGAGCAGTATCTCGACGTGCTCACCGCCATGTCCGGCTCCGGTCCCGCCTACCTTTACACGGTGCTGGAGGCCATGATCTACGGAGCCCTCCGGGTGGGGCTTCCCCGGGATCTGGCTCTCAAGGCGGCGGCCCACACCTTCATCGGGGCGGCGCACCATCTCCTCTCCTCGGATAAGCACCCTGCGGAGCTGCGGGATCAGGTGGTCACCCCCGGAGGCGTTACCATCGAGGGGATCTACGAGCTGGAGGATGGTCGTATCCGTACCGCCTTCATGAAAGCCGTAAGCGCCGCCTCCCAGAAAGCCACAGTGATCGCTGCGGGTATTCGGGAGCATGCCCGGGAGCAGCTGCATGAGGAGAATCAAAAGGGCTAAAAAAAGCGTCTTTCACAAAAGAGCCTCCTCCTTCTTTTAGCCGGTGTTTTCCCTTATGGGGGAAAGCGCCGGTTTTTTGTACCCCGCTATACGTGGTGAAATAGGAGGAGGATGGCAGAGAAGGTAAGAACTATTCCAATTGAGGTTCTATAGGGTATAATCAAAAAAGCAAATGGTGAAGCCATTTTCTGAATATGATATGTGCATGCCCATGGTGGTGTTTCTTTGTGCGCCGGGAGTGAGGGGGTTCTCTTTGGCCTCTTTTTCGTCTTCTCCGGACGTTGCAGCAAGGTGATGTGATGGCGAAGGAGGGGTGTTTGTGAGTACATACAACAGTACAGACCTTCGAAAAGTGGTGGTGCCGGAGTTTGTTTTCGGCCGAGATGCCCGGCTTCTGGCGGGGAACTATGCGAGAAACCTAGGGGTTCGCCACGCCCTGATCGTTACGGATCCGGGAGTGATCGCTACGGGGTGGGTGGGGGAGACCTGCCGCAACCTGAAGGAAAAGGGAATACCCCATCACGTCTTCTCCCAGGTGCATTCGAACCCCCGGGATAGCGATGTCCATGAGGGGGCGGAGGTCTTCCTTCGAGAGGAGTGCGATGCTCTTATTGCTCTCGGGGGAGGAAGCGCCATAGATTGTGCCAAGGGAATTGGCATGGTGGCCCGTAACGGAGGTCACATCTGTGATTACGAAGGCGTGGACCGGGTGGATATTCCCATCCCTCCTATAATCTGTATTCCCACCACCGCGGGATCTTCCGCAGATGTATCCCAATTTGCCATTATTCTGGATAGCTCAAGAAAAATTAAAATTGCCATCATTAGCAAGATGATCGTCCCGGACATCGCCCTCATAGACCCTCTCCCTCTTACCACCATGGGGCCGTACCTCACCGCGTGTACTGCCATGGATGCTCTTACCCATGCCGTAGAAGCCTATGTTTCCAATGCTCAATCCTCGGTGACCGATGTGCACGCCCTCCAGGCGATTCGGGAAATCAGCGGCCACGTGATTCCCGCCATAAAGGATCCTGGAAATATCGAGGAAATGTATCATCTCATGTCCGGGAGCATGCATGCGGGGCTTGCCTTCTCTAATGCCAGTCTGGGGGCGGTGCATGCCATGGCCCACAGTCTGGGAGGCATGTACGACCTGCCTCACGGGGAGTGCAACGCCATTCTGCTGGAGCTGGTGATACGCATGAACGCCCCCTACGCAAAAGAGCGCTATGGAGATATTGCCTTGGCCATGGGCATCGGTGGGGTTCATGCATCGCAAGACGCCGCCCTGGAGAGTCTTATAAGCCTTCTTCGGGAGATGCGCTCTTCTCTGGGTATTGCAGAAGATTTCAAGGCGAAGGGAATTCGGCGTGAGGACATTCCGAAGCTTGCGGTAAATGCCCTGAACGATCCTTGCATGGCCACCAATCCGGTGCTACCGGATGTGAGGGAGCTGGAGGGAATCTATGAACGGATCCTCTGAAAAGGATGCCCCCCGTATCAACATCTCCAGGGTGCGGGCCAACGCGGAGCAGCTCCGGGAAAGCATCATCGGCCTGGGAGACAACTCTCTCCGCAAAAGCTACTACCCGGAGCTTCAGAAGCGTCTGGAAGAACTCGAACGGGCCAATGAAAAGCAAAAGGCCCTTCTTGAAGCCATGCCGGATACCCTTTTAGTGATTGACCTTCAGGGGCATGTGCTTACCTTTTACCTTCGGGAGCCAAACCTGATAAAGCCTCGTGCGGAGGTGCAGGCTCGAAAACAGCATCTTTCGGAGCTTTTAGAGCCCAGTATGGCGAATCTTTTTCTTTCGGTGGCCACGAAGGTGGGAGCTTTCCGGAAAATGGAGGAGTTTTGCTGCACCCTCCAAAGAGGGGGGAGAAACTTCTACTACGAAGTCCGGGGGGTGATGGACTCGGAAAACTCCGTACTTTTCCTCATAAGGGACATGACGGAGCAGCGGATGATGGCGGAAAAAATGCATACCCTCGGCATTCGGGATAACCTTACGGGACTTTTCAACCGCACCTACTTCGAAGAATCTCTCGAGAGTTTTTCCCAGAGATGCGAGGGGGCCATGGGGATTATCGTTTGTGATATCGACGGGCTGAAATTTATCAATGATACCTTTGGAAGTTCTGCGGGAGACATGTTCCTGAAGGAGGTGGCAGAGCTTCTTTCCTTTACCGTGCGCCGGGAGGACGTTGTTGCAAGAATCGGAGGAGACGAGTTCGGAGTGCTTCTCTGCCATATCACCGAGAAGGAGCTTCAGCGGTTTTGCTGTGATCTGGAGGGGGGAGTCGGAATCATCAACCTCCGGGACTCGGATTTTCATCTGAGCGTTTCTGTGGGCTATGCCTTCACCGAAACCTGTTCCGGTAACAGCCATGCTCTCTTTCTGGATGCGGACAATGCCATGTACCGAAAAAAACTTCTTCACAGCGACAGCATTCGTAATTCCATTGTCCGGACCCTCATGAAGGCTCTGGAAGCTCGGGATTACAATACCGAAGGGCATGGGCAGCGCATGATTGCGCTTTCGGCGTTTTTGGGCCGATGTCTGGGATTTTCGGATGCGGAGATCAGCGATATCCGATTGCTTGCCCAATTTCACGATATCGGCAAGGTAGGCATTCCGGACAGCATTCTCTTCAAGTCTGACAAGCTTGACGAGCAGGAGTGGCACACCATGAAGAGTCATAGCGAAATCGGAGCCCGTATCGCTGCGGGAATTCCCGAAATAGCTCACGTGGCGGAGTATATCCGGGGGCATCATGAGCGCTGGGACGGGGAGGGGTACCCCGATGGCAAAGGGGGAGAGGAGATCCCTTTACCCTGCCGCGTCGTCGCTGTGGCGGATGCCTACGATGCCATGGTGAGCGATCGTCCCTACCGGAAGGCTCTTTCCCGGGAGGAAGCTCTGGAAGAACTGTGTCGATGTGTGGGCACCCAATTCGATCCCCGGGTGGTGAGGGCTTTTGTGGAAAATATCCACCGAGTGGAGGGGCTTGCGGAAAAGCCCCTCTAGTGGGTTGTTCCACATTATATTGTGTCTTGGAATGGGAGCCTCCGCTTGTGTGTCCCCTCGGCTCCGAAAGTGGCGAACCG
>CAZIFL010000007.1:0-100735 GCA_964539095.1 uncultured Synergistaceae bacterium | reverse complement strand
ACATGAGCGGAGGCTCCCATCCAAGGGCACATTATAACGTGGAACAGGCCACTAGGCGAAAAGATTCTTTTACAACCCTATCACCCCCCGAAAGAGCACAAAACTGCCTTGAGAAAGGATGAAGATGATGCATAAAAAAGGGCGTTTCTCCCCGCTAGGGGGGGTGATCCTCCTTCTCGGGCTCTTTCTTCTTCCCTCCCTCTGCCAGGGGTATCTCTCCTTCTTCGACACGAGCCCTGAGTATCAGTACATGCAGAAGCGGTACGGCAAAAAGTATGCCACCCGTCGGGTACTGGTGATGCGCGACTTTTTTGCCCGGCAGAATCCGAATCTCAGCGCCAAAGCTGCCAAAAGCTATGCCGCCCTGGTGGAACGGATCTGCCGCAACTATTCAGTAGATCCCTTTCTCGTGGCGGCGGTGATCGCCAGAGAGTCCTCCGTGCAGGTTAAGGCGAAAAGCGGCATCGCCTATGGGCTTATGCAGATTCACTGGGAGGCGAACAAAAAGTGGATCCCCAAGGTCTTCCCCTCCATTAAAAGCCGCCGGGATCTTCTGCACTCCCGGCCGAACATCTATGTGGGAACCTACATGCTTCACAAGGCTTTGGAGGGGAGCAGAGGAAAGATTGATCTTGCTCTCGACAGCTATCGGGGGAAGAGCGTTACGGAGTATCGCCGGCAAATCCACGCTTTCTACACCGAGATGGTGCGGGATTTCAAAAGTCGGTAGCGTAGTACGCACCCTCGAAAAGAGAGTTTTCGGGGATTTTCGAAATTGTTGGTATAATACGGGGAAATTGTGTATCAGGAGGTTTGCCATGTATCCACGTCTGGAAGAAAAGATTCTCTCGCGAATACAGAAAGATCCCTCGGCTCCCGTTCTCTGGTGGGATCATCGGTGGTGGGGAGGCGAGGAGTTCCTCTCCCTGGTGGAGGAGAGTACCGTAAATCTCCAAGAAAGCGGCATCACCAAGGGAAGCCGGATCGCCATCTTTAGCCCTAACGCTCCGTTGGTGGCTATCCTCTCCCTGGCGGCCTGGCGTCTGGGAGCTACAATGGTTCCTCTTAACTCTCGGGGGGGAGTAGAGGCGGGAAAGCGGATCATCAAGAAGATAGAGCCTGCGGGGGTGATTATTCACGAAGGGATGGCCTCTTTGATTGAGGAGTTCGAAAAGGAGCATGTTCCCTGTGTGGTGGCTCCTCTCGAAGGGCCGGTACCTCCCTTTAAGGCTGCCCTCACCTCCCCGAGCGACCCCCGGATAGCCATGATCTTCGCCACCTCGGGGAGCACGGGAAATCCCAAGGCGGTTCCCCTCACCCACGGCAACCTTCTGGGGAACGTCACTGCCCTGGAGCAGGGAGTTACCATCATCCGCAAGGGGATCCACTTCATGAACGTGCTCCCCAACTTCCATTCCTACGGCTATACCGTAAGTGTCCTGCTCCCCCTGTATGTGGGCGCTCCCTACGTTCCGCAGGCCTCCTTTACCCCTCTTCAGGATACCTTTCAGGCCTTGGAAGAGGCGAAGGTGGAGGTTCTCGTGGCGGTACCCACCATGCTTACCTTTCTTCTGGGGGCGGTGGAGAAGGGGATGGCGCCTCCTTCCACCCTCAAATACGTTGTCTCCGGAGGAGAGCGCCTCAGCCCATCTCTTCAGCAGCGGGTGGAGCAAAAGCTTGGCATCACCATCCTTCAGGGATACGGTCTTACGGAGTGCTCCCCGGTGGTGAGCTGCAATCCCTCCCCCGAGGGAAATAAGCCCGGTACGGTGGGACCCTTTCTTCCGGGGTACGAATGGGAGATCCGGGATCAGGCGGGAAATCTTCTTGATCCTTCCGAAGAGGGAGTTCTCTGGGTTCGGGGACCCTCGGTCACCGAAGGCTACTTCCGGGATACCGATATGAGTTCCAAGCGTTTCGCTAACGGCTGGATGAACACGGGAGATGTGGTGCGGGTGGATGAAGAGGGATATCTCTCCGTTCTCGATAGGGCCACGGATCTTATTATTGTGGGTGGATTTAATGTTTACCCCCAGGAGATCGAAGCGGTACTCAACGAACATCCCCAGGTGAAGATGGCCACGGTGGTGGGCATTTCGCATCATCTTACGGGGGAGTACCCCAAGGCCTTTGTCATCTCCCAGGAGCCCGAGGCGGTTTCGGCCCGCGAACTCATCGACTTCTGCAAGGAGCGTCTTGCTCACTACAAGGTTCCCCGAAAGGTAGAGTTTGTGGACGCCTTTCCCCTCTCGGGGGTAGGGAAGGTGCTCCGGAAGGAACTCAAAAAACGGGGATAGCCTCCGTTCTGTCCCGGTAGGGACTGTGTTAAGAACTGTGTAAGGAGAGAATGTCTGATGTCAAGACTCGGGATCATTTCGGACACCCACGGAGATGCCCGGGGATGGGGAGAGGCCCGGAGTGTCTGGGGAGAGGTGGAGGCGATCCTGCACGCAGGGGATGTGCTCTATCACGGCCCTCGCAATCCTCTTCCCGAAGCCTACGGCCCCAAGGCTCTGGCAGGGGCGATGAATGAATCGCCGGTCCCCCTCTTTATTGCCCGTGGGAACTGTGATGCGCCGGTGGATCAGAACATGCTTCGCTGGCCTCTCCTCTCTCCCCTGGTGCCTCTCTGGTGGGAGGGAAAGTTCATTCTTCTCTCTCACGGAGAGAACTTTACCGAGGTTCGGGAGATGGCTTTACACAGTGGAGCCTCCCTGGTTATTACGGGGCATACCCACGTGGCCTCGGTGCAGAGGGAGGAGAGCACCATCTTCCTTAATCCAGGCTCCGCATCGCTCCCCAAGGGGCGGGATCCCGCCAGTGCGGCCCTTCTCGATTCCCGGGAGATCGTTATTTTCACACTCCAGGGAGATATCCTTCATCGGGAGCCCTGGTAGCCTAAGTTGCGGAGGTGTGCTCTTACGTGCATCTTCAGAACGGTTGGAGAAATCCTCAACGTCTCTTCTTCCGGAGCATATCCGGAAAAAGAGGTATCTGTTTTACGTGAGGTGTCTGTTTTACTTAGTGAAGGAGGCTGTTTACAGATATGAATCTTATGGATGCTCGGATACAGCAGGCGGATCCTGAAATGTACGATCTTCTCTGTCGGGAGATGAAGCGACAGAGAGAGGGAGTGGAACTCATCGCTTCGGAGAACTTCGTACCCCGCTCGGTGCTGGAAGCTCAGGGCTCGATATTTACCAACAAATATGCCGAAGGGTATCCCCATAAAAAGTACTACGGAGGGTGCGAGGTAGTGGAGGCCGCGGAAGAGCTTGCCTGTCAGCGGGCTTGTGAACTCTTTGGAGCGGAGCATGCCAATGTGCAGCCTCATTCAGGAACCCAGGCGAACATGGGGGTTTTCTTCACGGTGCTACAACCGGGAGATTCCATGCTTGCCATGAGTCTTGATCAGGGAGGGCATCTCTCTCACGGACATCCCCTCAACTTTACGGGAAAGTGGTACGACATCATCGCCTACGGTCTTCAGAAGGATACCGAGACCATCGACTACGATCAGGTGGAGGCTCTTGCGAAGGAGCGCCGCCCCAAGCTGATTGTGGCGGGGGCAAGTGCCTACCCGCGGTTTATCGACTTTGAGCGTTTCGAGGCTATTGCCAAGGAAGTGGGGGCCTATCTTATGGTGGATATGGCTCACATTGCAGGGCTCGTGGCGGGGAAGGTGCATCCCAACCCCGTACCTCATGCGGATTTTGTCACCACCACCACGCATAAAACCCTTCGGGGAGCCCGGGGGGCACTCATTCTCTGCAGGGAGAAATATGCCAAGGATCTCGACCGGGCGGTCTTTCCGGGGATGCAGGGGGGCCCCCTTCTTCATGCCATGGCAGGAAAGTCCGTATCGTTCCGCCTCGCCATGACCGAGGATTTCCGCAAATATGCGGCTTCTGTGGTGGCTAACGCCAAGGCCCTGGGGGAGGCCCTGAAGGAGCGTGGGTACCGGCTCATCACGGGAGGCACCGATAATCACATGCTGCTGGTGGATTGTAAATCCTCTCGAGCTGTTACGGGAAAGGAAGCGGAAAAGCTTCTGGATCGGGCGAATATCACGGTGAACAAGAATATGATCCCCTTTGATACGGAAAAACCTCTGGTCACGAGCGGATTCCGCCTCGGCACCGGGGCAGTGACCTCTCGGGGGATGACCGAAGCGGATATGTCCTGGATCGCCGAAGCCATTGATATGGTGCTCTCCTCTCCTGCGGAGGATGCTCGCATAGAGGAGGCACGGCAGAAGATCCTTGCTCTCAGCGCAGAGTATCCTCTCTATCCCGAGTTTACCGAGCCCTGGCCTTGTTAAACCCTCTCTAGGAGGGCGCTGTACCGGGGGAAAACCCCCGCATTTTCTTTAATAGAAAACTGCACATCTGGAGGAGCATGAGTGGCAATGGAAAAGATTCTGGGAATGAACTTGGAATATGAAGAGTGGCAGGAGCTTCTGCAAAGTCTCGGCGAGCCTGCATACCGGGCAGCTCAGATATGTCAGTGGATCTACGAAAAGAAGGCGGACTCCTTCGAGGAGATGACGAACCTCTCCAAGGATCTTCGGACTCTTCTGGAAGAGCGTGTAACTATGGGTTTTCCCCGGCGCACCAAGGGGGATCGTTCCCGGGACGGTACGAAAAAATATCTCTGGGCCTTCCGGGATGATGCCACCGTGGAGAGTGTGCTCATGCGGCATGGGCAGCACCGCACCGCCTGTCTCTCCTCTCAGGTGGGGTGTCCTCTCGACTGTGCCTTCTGCTCCACCGGCTCCGGGGGTTTCCAGCGTAATCTTGAGGCGGGAGAGATCGTAGGGCAGTTCCTGGCCATGGAAAAGCAGTTGGAGGGTTCCATCCAGAACATCGTCTTCATGGGCATGGGGGAGCCTCTTCTCAATCAGGAGAACCTCTTCAAGAGCATTCGCATGCTCCGTCATCCCAAGATGCGGCAGCTGGGGATCCGGCATATCACGGTCTCTACTGCGGGGATTGCACCGGGAATCCAGAAGATGGCCCTTATCGAAAGTCCTCCGCGTCTGGCAGTATCCTTGCATGCGGCGGATGATGCCCTGCGGTCGGAACTCATGCCGGTAAACCGTCTGCACTCCCTGGAAGAGCTTCGAAAGGCCCTCTTCTTCTACCAGGAGAAGACCGGAGATCGCATCACCATCGAATATCTGCTCCTCCGGGGGATCAACGATGAGTCGGATCACGCCCGTGCCTTGGTCTCCTGGCTTCGGGGGATGCATGTTTTCGTGAACCTTATCCCCTACAACGCCTCCAGCGAGGGAGAGAATTTCTTCCGTCCTTCCTTTCCTGAAAAGGTGATCTCTTTCCAGAAGATCCTTGAAGAAAAGGGGATAAACGTAGAGGTTCGCCGAAGCCGGGGAGGAGATATCGCCGCTGCCTGCGGACAGCTCAAGAAAAAAGAACTTGAGGAGAAAACCGAAAGCCCCGCCCCTTCGGGAAGAACCTATGGCACGGGGGAGAAGAAAAAGGAAAAGACCAAGGAGCGGCGAGGACGTCCTCGGGAGGTGGCGGAGGGTGCCCCCCGAGCAGAAGACAAGAAAAAACGCGGGGAAAAGAACGCTAAAGGGCCTTCCAAAAAACGGCGCTTTCCCGACTAGTGCATCATTCCTGCTTATATTGTGACTTCGGCTGAAATCCGGGAGCTGGAGCTTGCGTGTCCCCTCGGCGCCCCCGAGTGGTCGAACCGCTCTAAAAGCGGGGGAATGTCTCCCTTGGGGGATGAAAAAAAGATCCCCAGAGTACACAGGCCTTCTCTGTCTACTCTGGGGATTGCGCTTTTGTGTCTCTTCAAGGAGTTCCAAAGAACGCCCAGAACTCTCTCCGTGGGATTATACCCACTCGGAGATATAGTCTTTCAGATGGTTCGTCTGATTGAGCAGCGTGCAGCAGTACCCTCGATCTCTCTCATGCCGTAGCATACTGTAGGAGGCTGTGTCGATATGAAGCCTCCAGAAATAGGGAGATCCTATTCCCATGCAGCGGGCGAGAAGGGGCTTGAGAAGCGCCCGGTGGGTTACCACTGCAAAGGTCTCCCCTTCGTGCCGGGCTACTGCCTCTTCCAGGGCCTGGAAGGATCGATCCTGCAGAGCCTTCATGCTCTCCGCTCCCGGAAGATCCAGCTTCTCGGGATCTGAAAGCCAGACCTCCCACTCCCGAGGGTACTCCCGGCGGACAAAATCCTTGGACTTTCCATCCCAGGGACCCAGGGTGATGTTCTGAAACCCCTGGGAGATCTCCAGAGGCGCTCCAGTCTTTTCTGCGATCATCTCCGCGGTGGTGTGAGCCCTTGAGAGGGGGCTTGAATAGATCGTTGTGATTCCCAGCGGCTTGAGAGCCTCTGCAAGCGCCCGAGCCTGATCTAGCCCTGCGGGGTTTAGAGGAAAATTGGTGCGTCCCCGAAACAGTCCCTCGCGATTCCCCTCACACTCCCCATGACGTACCAATACCACGGTGGTTACTTTTGTTTCATTTTTTTCTGAAGAAGCCATCTTCGCTTCTCCTCCTTTCCGTAGTTTCTTCTCAAATTATGTGCACTTCCAAAAGAAATCCCATTCTATCATGAGCTATTCTCGACAAGGGGCTCTTACATCTTCAAACATGCGGACCAAGGCTGAGTTGCGGTTATTGACATATGCCCCCTGGGGGTATATTCTTGCGCTTGTTTGATGAGGCGGACTTTATGTCCCAGCTCTTTTGGAAGGAGAATTTATGTTATGCCTTGGATTGATGAAGAACCTTGCATAGGTTGTGGTGTTTGTGTGGAAAATTGTCCTACCGAGGCTATCACGGTGGAGGAAAGTTTGGCGGTTCTGGACATGGAGCGTTGTATCCGTTGCGGTATATGTCACGATATTTGCCCCGTAGGGGCAGTGGAGCACGACAGCAAATTGACGGAGCGGGACGTGAATGACCAGGTGGAGAAAACTTTGGATCATGTTAGGGATTGCGTGCGAATAAAGGGCGATGCGAAAGATGGATGGGCTAGCTTCAAAAGGCATATTAAGCATTACCAGCGACAGAAAGTAGTGGCAGAAAAAATTCTTGACCGATTGGGACAAATTCTTGAGGCGGGTGATGAAAAATGGGTGTAAAGGTTGCCTATGGAAGAACCGGGGCAGTGACAGTCGAAGAGGGACGCTCTGTGAGGCAGGGGCTAAGGATGCGAATTTCCAACTTCCCCATAGCCTTCTTTGCCGTTTCCATGGGGCTCACTGGGTGTCTTTTGGCTTTACAGAAAGTGGGGCCTCTTCTGGGATTCCCTTTGGTGTGGAGTCATGATTTCTTGATTTTTACAGGAGCAATGTTTCTGGTTATTCTCGGGGCCTATGGAGGGAAGATAGTGCTGAATCCTTCGGCTTTCTGGGAAGATTGCACTCATCCTGTGCGGATGCATTTTCTTCCCACCTTTTCGGTGAGTCTCATGCTTCTGTCCATTGCCACCCTGGAAGTTGTTCCAGGACTTTCTTTCTGGCTTTGGATTGCAGGGGCCTTGACGCATCTTTTCTTAACTCTCTACACCCTCACCGTATGGGTTCAGCACAGCCACTTTGAGATTCATCACGCTAATCCGTCGTGGTTTATTCCTATTCTTGGAAACCTTGTGGTTCCTGTGGCGGGGGTGGCCCACGCTCCGGCTTTTGTCAACTGGTTCTTTTTCAGTGTGGGAATTTTCTTCTGGGTGATTCTTTTTGCGGTGTTGCTGAATCGACTGATTTTTCATCATCCCATTCCGGACAAGCTTATTCCTACCTTCTCTATCCTTATGGCGCCTCCTGCGGTTGGATTTATCTCCTACGTGAAACTTACGGGACAGCTTGATGTTTTTTCCATAGAACTCTATTCACTGGGGCTCTTTTTTTCCCTCTTTGTCTGTGCCCAATGGAGGCTTTTCCGAAAGATCCATTTCTACCTTTCCTGGTGGGCCTATTCGTTTCCCTTGGCCGCTCTTAATCTTGCTACGGTGCTCTATTTTCACGAGACCGGATTGGTGGGGTTAAAGGTACTGAGTGTGGTTCTTTTTTTCGGGTTGGTATTTTTAGTGGGAGTGCTGTCTGTATTGACCATACGCGCCATGGCGAGAGGAACCATCTGCGTGGAGGAATAACTTCTGAGATTTTTCATGTTCAATGCAGTGAGGGAAGACGGACATCATACCGTTTTCCCTCACTGTTTGTATAGTGCGTGTAGGTGCAAGAGGTTTCTTCCTACCATTTGAGGGATGAATAATCCTGGGGAGCACCTCTGTAAAAAATCAAAGATCTTCACATGCGATCCTAAAACCCCAAATTTGCGAATTGAAAGTTCCCTGACCAGTCTTGACAATTGCTTCTCGGGCTGGTACGCTACATGCTGCAATGAAACGTGTTGGCACTCGATGTTGTGGAGTGCTAACAGGGAGAGGGGGGAAGCTATGCTCTCAGAACGGCAATTGGAAGTGGTGCTTGCGGTGGTCTACGAATACATCAAAACGAACGAACCCGTGGGGTCTCGCAATCTTTCCAAGCGGTATCTCAAGGGGAGAAGTGCCGCCACCATACGGAACGAAATGTCCGATCTTGAGGAGGAGGGGTTCTTTCTCCAGCCTCATGCCTCTGCGGGGCGGGTCCCCACGGAGAAGGCCTACCGGATCTACGTCGACAATATCCTGCAGCGCCAGCGTAAGCTCTCTGCCTTTGAGGATTCTTCCATCCGTGGTATTGAGAGTCAGCGGCGGAATACCGAGAACCTTCTCTTTCATATATCCCGCCTTCTCTCCCGAGTAACGAACTATATGGGTGTTGCTGCTCTTGCTCCTCTTAAGGAGATCCGTCTTCTTCGGGTGGATTTTCTTCGTATCGACACCTCGCACGTGCTGGCAGTGGTGATCCTTGAAGGAGGATTAGTGCATCACCGTACCTTTTCAGTCCCCTGGGAGGTTGGGCAGGATGAGCTTGACGAGCTTGCCCGGCGTATCAGCCTTCTGGCGGCGGGACGTCCCTGGAGGGCGGTGCGTCAGGATCTTCTCAACTTCATGCATCAGGAGCTGGAACGCAACCGGGAGTACTGTCATTCCGCCATGCAGGAGATGGATGCACTGCTTCTCTCCATATCCTCGTATCGGTTTTTTACCGGCGAGACGCGGTATCTTCTAGGGCAGCCGGATTTTAAGGATATTACCAAGCTTCAGGCGGTGCTCTCTCTTCTCGAAGAGGAAGAATCTCTGGCAAACCTTGTGGAGAGCGTTTCGGTTCAGAACGAAGAGGGGGTTCGGGTTACTATCGGAGCAGAGCACCCGGAGCTGCACTCTCGAGAGTGTTCCCTGGTACTGGCCCCTACGGAGGTGGGAGGGTGTAAGGCTCTCATCGGTCTTATCGGACCGGTGCGGATGGATTACGAAAATGCCATTGCCACGGTCGAAACGCTTATCAGGGCTCTGGAGGTTCACGAATCTTCCTGAGAACGAAGAAAAGCTCGTAAAATCCACGTTCCCCGGCTCTTTTCGGGGCATCATCATAGAGCAGCAAAGGTATAAGGAGGAAGGACCAGATGGATCCCATTATGGAAGGCAGATCAATTTCCGGAGAGGGAGCATTTTCCCGGAAGGAAGATACGAACGATACGCACGATCCCACAAGAAATTCGGGAGAGGGAGCTTCTCCCGGCGGAGGGAGAGATCTGGAGTGTTCCGGGGATCTCCAGAAAGAGCTTCAGGAGATGCGGCATCGCCTGGAAAAGCTGGAAAAAGAGAACAAGGCTCTGGAAGAGGAAGCTGCCAGGGCTCGGGCCGATTACTATAACCTCCGGCAGCGTACCGCCCGGGATGCATCAAAACAGAGAGCCCTCGCGTCAGAGACCGCTGTCCGGGAGCTTCTGCCGGTGCTGGATAATCTGGATCGGGCGCTGGGGGCAGCGGCTCAGGATGATCCCCTTCTCAAGGGAGTTTCCATGGTGAGGCGGCAGTTTTTCGAAATTCTGAAGGTGTTGGGGCTTGAGGAAATTGCCCCAGAGGGTCCCTTCGATCCCTCTCTTCACGAGGCCGTAGGAATGGAGCCGGTGGAGAATCCCGAGGATGACGGGATGATCCTGGGAGAGCTTCAGAAGGGATACCTTTTGGGGGGAAAAGTTCTTCGAGCTTCTCAGGTGCGTATAGGATCCCATTCCGGAGATGAGAAGCAAGGAGATGCTTAAGAGGCATTTCCTCTCTCGATAGATAGGACAAAGACAGTAGAAGACGCTGCACATAGATCCCTCTCCCTGAAGGGGGAGGAAAGAAAAAATGAGGTGACCAGTTATGGCAAAAATCGTAGGTATCGATCTTGGAACAACCAATAGTTGCGTGGCTGTAAAGGAAGGGGATTCGGTTACGATAATTCCCAATGCCGAAGGAAGCCGTACCACCCCCTCGGTGGTGGCTACCACCAAAGACGGGGAACGATTGGTGGGGCAGCTTGCAAAGCGTCAGGCCATCGTGAACCCCGACAATACGATAATCTCTGTGAAGCGTTACATGGGGCGGGATCATAAGCAGCGCATGGGAGGAAAGGAGCACACCCCCCAGGAAATTTCTGCCATGATCCTCCAGAAGCTCAAGCGGGATGCCGAGGAGTACCTCGGAGAGCCCGTCACCAAGGCGGTAATCACCGTCCCCGCCTACTTCACCGATGCCCAGCGGCAGGCCACCAAGGATGCGGGGACCATCGCGGGGCTTGAAGTGGCCCGGATCATCAACGAACCCACCGCGGCGGCGTTAGCCTATGGAGAGGATAAAGAGGGGGAGCATAAGCTTCTCGTCTTTGATCTTGGCGGGGGAACCTTCGACGTCTCTATTCTCGATGTGGGGGAGGGCGTCTTTGAAGTGCTGGCCACTTCGGGAAATAACAACCTTGGTGGAGACGACTGGGATATGCGGGTAACGGAGTGGCTTGTAAAGGAGTTCAAGCGCACCGACGGCATTGATCTCACCAAGGATCGTATGGCCATGCAGCGTCTCCGGGAGGCGGCAGAGAAGGCCAAGGTGGAACTCTCCTCCATGCCTGAGACCTCCATCTCCCTCCCCTTCATCACTGCAGACTCCAATGGCCCCAAGCATCTGGAGATCTCTCTCTCCCGGGCCAAGTTCGAGGAACTTACCTCGGATCTTCTGGAGAAGGTGGTGGACCCCACCAAGCGGGCTCTCTCGGATGCTGGACTCACCCCCAAAGAGATCGATAAGATCCTTCTCGTAGGGGGCTCCACCCGGATGCCCATGGTGCAGAAAAAGATCAAGGAGCTTCTCGGCAAGGATCCCACCAAGGGGATTAATCCGGATGAATGTGTGGCGGCGGGAGCGGCCATTCAGGGGGCTATCCTTTCGGGGGATCATAAAAACATCGTCCTCGTGGATGTAACGCCTCTCTCCCTCGGTCTGGAGACCCTCGGAGCGGTCTTTACCAAGATTATTGACCGGAATACGGCTATCCCCGTCTCCAAGAGTCAGACCTTCACCACTGCGGCGGATAACCAGACCCAGGTGGAGATCCATGTGCTTCAAGGAGAGCGTTCCATGGCCAAGGATAATGTCTCTCTCGGCAAGTTCTTCCTTGATGGCATCCCCACGGCTCCCCGGGGGGTTCCGCAGGTTGAGGTGACCTTTAATATTGATGTCAATGGAATCCTGAATGTCACCGCCAAGGATAAGGGAACTTCCAAGAGCCAGCACATCACCATTCAGTCCTCGAACCTCAGCAACGAAGAAATTGAAAAGATGAAGCACGATGCGGAGGCCCATGAGGAAGAGGATCGCAAGAAAAAAGAGGTGGCGGAACTCAAGAACGATGCCGACTCCTTGGCCTATCAGGGGGAAAAGACCCTGAAGGATCTTGGCGATAAGGTGACCGGTGAGGAGAAGAGCCGGGTGGAGTCGGAGATTGCCGCCCTTCGGAGCGCTTCTGAGGGAAGTGATATCGAGGCCACCAAGGGGGCGATGGAGACCCTTACCAAGAGCCTCCACGAACTCTCCCAGAGGCTCTATGCAGCCCAGCAGGATCAGGGGGGAGCGGCTTCAGAGGCTCCCGGTGCGGAAGGATCCGGGGGCACCTCGGAAGAGACGGTGGACGCGGAATTCGCCGATAAAGACGAAGCCTAACGCGGTGGCCCCGGATGTCCGGAACTGCCTCAAAGCGTGATTATTACGAAGTCCTTGAAATCTCCCGTAACGCCGGAGCGGAGGAGATTAAGCGAGCCTACCGCAAGCTCGTCCGTCAGTATCATCCCGATGCCAATCCTGGAAATAAGGATGCGGAGGAGCGTTTCAAGGAGATAAGCGAAGCCTACGAAATTTTGAGTGATCCTCAGAAAAAGGCTCAGTACGATCAGTTCGGTTTCGTGGGAGAAGAGCAGGGGAACCCCTTCGGTGGTTTCGGCGGTGCCGGAGGGAGTCCCTTTGGGGATGTCTTCGGAGATATCTTCGAGTCCTTCTTTGGCGGAGGGCGTTCCCGGAACCCCAATGCTCCCCGTCGGGGGGCGGATCTTGAGATGGAACTCTCCTGCGAGCTTGAGGATGTCTGTTTCGGAGCTACGCGTGAGGTCGCCATCCCCCGGTGGGAACAGTGCCATCGCTGTGGCGGTTCCGGGGCGGAGAAGGGGAGTACCCCTGTAACCTGCGCCGCCTGCGGCGGTACCGGCCAGGTGGAGCACGTCCAGCGCACCCCCTTCGGCCAGTTTGCCCAGGTGGTTCCCTGTACCCGCTGCGGAGGTAAGGGGAAGATCATTGAGAAACCCTGCACCTCCTGCCGGGGAGAGGGGCGTCTTCGGGAGCGTCATCGCCTGGATATCAGGATTCCCCCCGGAGCGGATACGGGAACCCGACTCCGCATTCAGGGGGAGGGGGAGATGGGAGCCAACGGAGGGCCTCCGGGGGACCTGCTTCTTTTGATTCGTGTTAAAAAACATAGACACTTCGTTCGGGAGGGGGATGCCCTGCACTATCGTAAGGCCATCGCCTTTCCTCAGGCAGCTTTGGGAAGTACCGTTACGGTGCCTACGCTAGACGGGGACGCCTCTTTGGATATTCCTTCGGGAACACAGCCGGGGAAGGTGCTTACCCTCTCCGGCAAGGGGATGCCTCTGCTTCGGAATCCCGATAGAAGGGGGGATCTTCACGTTCATGTTGATGTGGAGGTGCCCCGGAATCTCAACGAGCGTCAGCGGGCCCTTCTGGAGCAGCTCGCAGCGGAGATGGATGTGTCGGTCAAGGAAGAGAGCGGAGGGCTTCTCGGAAAGTTCAAAGATCTCTTTCTAGGGTGATCTTTCCTGGTTTTCTTTCTTTAGTTCCCAAGGATGCTTTCTTGGGGAGAACATGGTACACTAGCGAAAAATAAGGGGGGCCCGGCCTCCCTTATTTCTTTCGGGGAGGGGATAGCATGCACAACGACGCTTTCTGGTGGTACATTCTTCTGGAAGCCCAGGAAAAAGAGGCCCCTGTTCTTGATTCTCTGGTGGAGCTTTCGGGGAGTATCGGAGCGGAGTATGCGGAAGGTTCCGACATGGTGCGGGTTCGGGCCTATTATCGCAGTTCTCACGATCTGGGGCACTGGCTCCGGGAGCTGAACCAGGTACTGGCCCCCTGGCCGGGGATTACCGTGCGGGATATGGGGAAAATTGCTAACCGTTCCTGGCACACCGCATGGAAAGAGGCTTTTCCTCCTCTTCCTGTGGGAGAGGGGCTTGTGGTGATGGCCCCCTGGCACAAGGGAAACGAGCCCGAAGGGCGTCTCCCTCTCTACATCTACCCGGGCAGCTCCTTCGGCACGGGATACCATGAAAGTACCCAGATCGCTCTGGAGCTTCTGGAAAAACATCTTCTCCCTGGGGAGGAGCTGGTCGATGTGGGGTGTGGTTCCGGCATTCTCTCCATCGGGGCGGTGAAGCTTGGAGCTTCCAGGGCATGGGCCCGGGATTTTGATCCCGCCGTGGTTGAGGAGGTTCTGGAAAACTGTCGTCTCAATGATATCTCCGGAGAGGTCATCTCTCTGGAGGTAGGCGATCTTCTGCATGGATTTTCACGAAAAGTTTCCCTCCTTACGGCGAACATCATTATCGATCCCCTGCTGCAGCTTCTTCCCCAGATTCCGGGAGTCCTTCTTCCTGAAGGGAGGGCCATCTTTTCCGGTCTGGTGGTGAGGGAAAAGGATATTTTTACGGAGGCCCTTGAAAAAGAGGGATTCCGAGTGCTTGATTCTCTGCAGAGAGCTGACTGGTGGGGGCTTATCGCCACATACCGGTAACAGCGGCTTTCTCTGTGGCTTAAGAGGTTTCAACAAAAAGATACGCGTTTTTGTTCGGGTCGTACTGGATAGAGTGCGGCCCCGGTTTTGCAGGAAAGAGGTGTTTGTTTTCATGTCCCTACCGAGAATACGGCTTGATCGGTGTCTCCGTACCCCCGAAGGGCATTGGGTGCTCTCCGGAGAGGAGGCACACCATCTCGTGCGGGTTCGGCGTTGCGGTGAGGGAGATCTTGCGGAGGGTCTCCTTCCGGGGTGGAAGGTGACTCTTCGCCTCTTCGCCAAAGAAAACGCCTGGTTCGGCGAGGAGTGTTCCCGGCAGGCCGAAGGCGGGGGTGATCTTGCTCTTGTGCTTCTCGTCGCTCTTCTCAAGGGGGATGCCTTTGAAAAGATGTTGCGGCAGGCCACGGAACTCGGAGCTTCCCGTATCGTCCCCCTGATCTGCGAACGGAGCATTCCCCGGATAGAGCCTAAAAAAATCGCTTCCAAAATGGAGCGATGGAGCAAAATCCTGGAGGAGTCCACCAAACAGTGTGGTCGTGGAACTCCTCCTGAGATGGTGGCACCTCTGGAATGCTCCGCCCTCTCCTCTCTGGACCTCCCACCCTGTCGTTTCGCCGCCATTCTCGATGGAGAAGCCCGTCCTCTGGGGGCAGCCTATGCCGCCGAGAAGGCCCTTGCCTTTGCGGTGGGTCCCGAGGGGGATTTTACCCCGCGAGAGAAGGCCCTCTTCAAAGATCTTGACTTTTCTTCGGTATCTCTCGGGCCCCGGGTTCTTAAGGCGGAGACCGCCGTGGCCGCGGGGCTTGCCTTTCTCTCCCTCGCCTGGGAAGGATCTCTTTCCGGTGACTGAACAGAGCCGTCCCCTTCGTGTGACTTTTCAGGCCCTGGGATGCCGCACCAATCAGTACGAGGCCGAGGCCCTTGGCTCTCTCTTTGCCGAAAGAGGATGGCAGGTGGTGACCTCCCCCCCCTGGGATCTCGGTATCGTGGTCTCCTGTGCGGTCACCGCTCTGGCGGAGAGCAAAAGCCGTACCCTTTTGCGGCGCCTCTCCCGCATCTCTCCGGGGTGTCGGCGTATCCTCTGCAGCTGTTATGCTCAGAATCTCCTTCGTGCCCGAGAACCCTTTCCCGAGGCGGATCTTGTGGTGGGAAACCGAATCAAGCACCGCATACCCCTTCTCGCAGAAGCTCTTCTTCGGGGGGAGTCTCTGGCGCAGTATCATGAGCTTCCGGGGCCTCCGGGCAGCTGGACCGCCTGGGATGATCTGCGGCTCCACCGCCTTCTTTGGCATACCCGGGGGTTTGTGAAAATTCAGGAGGGATGTCAGCGATTCTGCTCCTACTGCATCATCTCCCATCTTCGGGGAAAGCCTGTGAGCCGCCCCGAAGAGGATATTCTGGAGGAGATTGCCCACCTCGCCGCAGAGGGGTGCGGCGAGGTGATTCTTACGGGAATTCATTTGGGGAGCTACGGCGGCGAGGGGGAGGAGGAGCCTCTGGGGCGTCTCGTACAGAAGATAAGCCGTATCGCCGGGGTAAAACGCATTCGATTTGGTTCTTTGGAACCCTTTTCGATAACCCCCGCTTTGCTTACTATGCTTCAGGAGACCCCCCAATTCTGCCCTCACTTCCACATTCCGCTTCAGAGCGGTGATGATGGTGTGCTGGAACGCATGAGGCGTGGTTATACCGCGGGGGAATTCGCCCGGCTCATATCCATGGTTCGGGAGATCTTCGGAGAGGATCTTCACGTCAGTACCGATCTTCTCGTAGGTTTTCCCGGAGAGGATGCGGGGGCCTTTGAGCGAACCCTGAAGCTTTCCGAGAATCTCGGCTTTGGCAAACTTCATGTCTTTCCCTTCTCCCCCCGGGAGGGTACCCCCGCCTTCTCCTGGGCCAGGCCTCCCAAAAAAGAGACCGAAGAACGCTGCCGCCGGGCAGCACTTCTGGGGGAAGTGCTGCTTGCCCGATATGCATCCCGATGGAGAGGGCGTGCTGTGACGGTGCTTGTGGAAAAACAGGAGGCTTTAGAACAGCCCTTTTTCCAGGGACATACCCCCCACTTTCTTCTGGCTCGCTTTCCCGGAAGAGCCTTTCCCGGAGAGGAGCGTTCCGGCAGAGTGACAGATCTCTCGGGAGGCGATCTTCTCTGTGATTCCCTGGAAGAGCCCTCGGGATCTCTTTCGGAAGAGCGATCTTGTGTTGAGGTGGATCTGCATGAGTAAAAAGCCTGTACTTGGTATTGATCTCGGTACTCGATATGCCCTTATGAGCCTCTGCGGAGAGGGCTCCTCTCCTCCTCAGATTTTGCCGAACCGATGGGGGAGAACTCGAACCCCCTCCATCATCGCCTGGGAGGGGGGGCGTTTCTACGTGGGGGAAGAGGCCCAGAAGCGGCTTCTCCGTGGATGCCCCCAGGCGTGGTGGAATGTGAAAAGTCACATCGGCAACGCCTCGTGGAAGGTTCTTGCGGGAACCCGGCACTACCGGGCTGAGGAGTTGCTGATCCCGTTGCTGGTGCTTCTTCGGGAAGATGCGGAGGCCTATCTCGGAGCGGTGGTCACTGATTGCGTCCTGGCTGTCCCCGCCCATTTCAGCTTTCCCGAGCGGGCCTCCATGGTGCGGGTGGCGAGGAGCGCCGGGTTTGGCAGTGTGCGGATCATCAACGAGCCCACTGCGGCAGCCCTGGCGGTGGAGATGGAAGGGCGCTCTCTGGTGCTCGATTTCGGAGCGGGTACCGTGGATATCACCGTGATGGAGCAGGAGGAGGGGATCTGGCAGGTGCTGCAGTCCCGGGGGCGGGATGCCCTGGGAGGAGCCGTCATTGATGCGCTTCTGGCCCGATATCTCTGGGAACGCCTGGGAAATCGCAAGCTTTCGGAAAAAGATCTTCGGTGGCCCCTCCTTCTCTCAGAGGCGGAGAAGATCAAAATAACCCTCTCCAATGCGGGGGAGATCGACTGGTATCCTCCCGGGGGATTGCTGGAGCGTCATCAGAATCTCCCCCTGCGGATATGCCGGAAGGATCTCGAAGAACTCATGGAGCCTCTTCTGGATGAAGTGGTGGCTATGGTGCTCCACATGTGGCAGGAGCATCTTCCGGATCGGCTCCTTCTGGTGGGAGGGAGTAGCCGCCTCCCCCTGCTTCGGAGTAAGCTCACCGCCCAGGTGGCGGAACCCTCTCATCTGGGGCTCTATCCCGACGAGGTGGTAGCTCTGGGAGCGGGGATCCATGGTGCTCGGGGGGCAGGGCGACTCCTTATCGACGTGCTCTCCCGGGATCTCGGGGTGGAAAGCTCCTGGGGGCAGATGATCCCCCTTCTCTTTCAAGGAACGCCTCTTCCCTGCGGAGCGGCAAAAAAGTTCGAATCCTCCCGGGGAGGCGTTCTGGAGATCGGGGTTCTCCAGGGGGGTGAGGGGAATCTCCAGGAGAAGCTGGGAACCATTCAGGTGGAACATGTAGATTCCCAGGAAGAGGTGGAGGTCCTTTTCGAGGTGGATTCCGAGGGGCTTCTCCAGGTGGAGGTGCGCCGCCAGGACGGCTCTGTGGCGATCCACGAGATCCTTGGTCTCTCCGCACAGGAGGGAGAAAAAGGGCAACCTCGAAATTTTGGTGACAGCCGCTATAGAAATATAGAGAAGCGTTGTGCTAAAATCTCAGTGCACCTTAATGAGGAACAGCAACAGCGAATGCAGCGTCTTCTTGATCGTCTCCGGGTTCTCCGAAGTCATCGTGATGCTTGGGAGGCGGGGCTTCGGGAGATGGAGATTTTTCTGGCCAGACTGGAGGAGGTGGGCTCTTCGTGAATCATGATCTTGATGCGAGCTTTCGGACTCTCGGACTCTCTCCCGGGGCATCCTGGGAGGAGGTAAAGCGTGCCTTCCGAGGCTTGGCGAGAAGCTGCCACCCCGATGTGGCAGGGCCTTCTGCAGCGGGAGAATTTCAGAAGATAACCTCCGCCTATATGACGATTCGTGAGAACACCTGCTCCTCCGAGGCGATCCGACGCGGCGCTTCTTCGGGAAGATGCGCTCAAGGCGAGGCTGTCCCTAGGCGCGGGCTCTGGTCGAAGATGGCAGAGAGCTGGGATCGCTGGAAGAGCTTTCACCGCGAGCGCGAGGCCGCCCGGCAGGAGGAAGAGGCCCGGGAGGCTCGAGCCCGCGAAGAGGCTGTAGCGGCTCGGGAGCAGCGTATGAACGGACTTTTCGATGAAACCGAAAGACTCCTGCGGGAGATCGGAGAAGCGGTAATCCCCGTAACCAAGGATCAGGGGCTTCGAGGAGAGCTTTTGCGGCTCCAGAGCGATCTTCCGGTGGTGCGGGCTCTTGCCATGGAAGCCCTTCGAGGTCGGGCGAACCTTCCCGAGGTGCGTCAGGCTCTTCGAGAGATGCTCTCCCGATGCACCGAAGAGGAATTTCTCGAGTTCCTCCATAGGGGGCTTCCGGGAGATCTCCAGAAGGATATTCCCGGACTCGTGGCCTCCCGAGGGCTCGGCTTTTCCGAAGCCGGAGGGCTCTACGTTCTTCGTTGCCTTCCCCGCTTCAAGGAGCGGCGTGAGGCACTCCTCATCTTTCTCCGGCATCCTTCAAAGACCGTACGCGGCGAGACTCTGCGCATATGGCCTCAGGGGGCGCCCCCGCCGGAGGGAGCGCTCTTAGGGGAGCTTCTCCGGAGTGAGGAGGAGGAAATTCTCGTCCCCCTTCTGCGAATGCTTCGTTTTACCCCCCTCTCTGCATGGGTTCGCATGGGTGTTCAGCGGATTGCCCGGGAACATCCCTCCCCCAACGTGCGGGTATGGGCAAAAACACTTGTGTCGGGAGCCTCTCCCATGTACAATAGCGAGGCATCTTCCAAGGAGAGTGGCTTCCATGGATAAGTGCATCTTTTGTGCCATAGCGAAAGGAGAAGCTTCGGCGGAGATCCTCTATCGGGATGATACCGTCATGGCTTTCCGGGATAGATATCCCCAGGCACCGGATCATATTCTGATCGTCCCTCTGCGTCACGTATCGTCAGCATCCGAGATGGATGATCCGGAGTTGTGGGGAAAAGTCATGTCCCTGGCGGTGGCGCTGGGGCGTGATCTGGGGCTCGAAAGGCAGGGTTACCGCCTGGTCATCAATAACGGTGTTCAGGCATGCCAGACGATTCCCCACCTTCACGTGCACCTGATGTCCGGCAGACCCTTCTGCTGGCCTCCGGGGTAAGAGTGTCGGTGCGAGAGAAAGGGGGGAAAACACAAATGACCCAGGTTGTTCGGAGAGAAAACGAATCCATAGATGATGCGCTGCGGCGCTTCAAACGGGAAGTGCAGAAAGTCGGGGTGCTTCGGGAAGCCCGCAAACATGAGCATTACGAAAAGCCAAGCGAAGCGAAAAAGCGTCGTAAGGCGGCAGCGAAACGGAATAATAACAAGAAAAGGTAGCCCCCGTCTTTCAAAAGCGAAACGAAGGGTTGCGGCCTTTCCATGGTGTGTTGGTTTTGGCTAAAGGGGGGGGCTTCCCCCTTTTTTTGTTTTTGGCACATCCGGACGTTTATTTCCCCGAGCGGTTTTTTGCGGCATCCTTCGGGGAAAATCTCGAAAGAGGTGAAGGAATGCGCTGTCCCCACTGCAAGGCCGAGGAGACTCGGGTTATGGAGACCCGTACCACCGAAGAAGGTCAGGTGGTGCGGCGGCGTCGGGAGTGTCCCTCCTGCATGAAGCGTTTCACCACCTACGAACGGCCTGCCACGGGACGTGTGCTTCTTGTCATCAAAAAGAACGGCACCCGGGAACCTTTCGATCTGCAGAAGCTCCTCACTGGATTCTCCAAGGCCTGCGAAAAACTCCCCGTTCCCTACGATAGCATCGAAGATGCGGCAGCCCGGGTGGAAGAGGCTCTGCGGGCGGAAGGGACGGGGGAGGTCTCCAGCCAGCATATTGGAGAGTTGGCAGTGGAAGAGCTGCGGCAGCTCAATAAGGTTGCCTACGTACGCTTTGCTTCGGTCTACAGGCAGTTCGGGGATCTTGCAGATTTTTCCGAGGTACTCCGGCTTCTGGAAGAAAAGGCGGGAGAGGAACATTCTGGGAAAAACCCCTGATGTTTCCTGCTGTTGCGTCGTTTCTTTCGGACACTCCTCATAAGAGCTTCTTGTAATATCTTGTATTTTTTGCAGATATGAGCGGAAAAATCTTTTCAGAAACATCAAAAGAACGGTATAATACAAAAGGCTCCTCGGCGGAGTCATAATTTTTACTATTTTTTAAGGGAGGTTGTGTGCGTATGAAGGTTGGAAAGATTTTGGTTTGCATGATGATTCTTGTGGCGTTTGCGGGAACTGCCCTGGCGGCGGAGACTCTCCGTATAGGGGTTTACGAACCCCTCACGGGACAGAATGCTTTTGGAGGGCAGCTTACGGTGGACGGCATTAAGCTCGCCTACGAGCAGAAGCCCGAGATCATTGGCCGGAAAGTGGAGCTTTTCATTGTAGACAATAAGTCCGACAAGGTGGAATCTGCCAATGCGGTAAAACGTCTCATTGAGAAGGAAAAAGTCATTGCCATTATCGGAAGCTACGGCTCCTCCCTCTCCATGGCGGGAGGCGAAGTGGCGGAGAAGGCGGGAGTCCCCTGCCTTACCGATTCCGCTACCAACCCCCTTGTAACCCAGGGAAAGAAATACTACTTCCGCATGTGTTTCATCGATCCCTACCAGGGAGCTGCGGCGGCTCAGTACGCCTTTGATAACGGTGCTCGGAAGGGCGCCCTGCTTCTTGACGTGGCCCAGGACTACTCTGTAGGTCTTGGCAAGTTCTTCCACGAGGCGTTCGAGAAGCTTGGGGGCGAAGTTGTGGCCCGGCTGAACTATCAGACGGGAGACCAGGACTTCACCGCTCAGCTGACGGAGATTATCAACAAGGGTGCGGAAGTGCTCTTTATCCCCTCTTACTTCGCGGAAGGTGCCATCATCATCAAACAGGCCCGCGAACTCGGAGCCGAGTTCAGCATCATGGGGGGCGACGCCATGGATAATCCCGATATGATCGCCATCGGTGGCGATGCTATTGAGGGTTTTGCCTACACCACCTTCCCCTATGCTCCGGAGATGCCCGACATGACCCAGATGGCGGTGGAGTTTACTGCCCAGTGGCAGGCGGCTTTCCCCGACAAGGATCCCAACGCCAACTCCGCTCTTGGCTATGACTGCTACATGCTGATTGCCGATGCAATTGAGCGTGCCTACGCCGAGGATGCTGCGGCTTTCGATGCCAACCCCTCCGAGGCTATCACCAAGGCCCTCGCGGCTACCAAGGGATGGGAAGGCGTTACCGGGGCGACCACCATCAATGAGAGCCATGATGCTGAGAAGCCTGTGGGAATCAAGGTTATTAAGGACGGCAAGCAGGTTTACACCGCCTCGGTTATGCCCGAGATTTAGTAGAAAGAGCCTCGGTGGTGCGCCCCTGCAGTGCTGATGTGTTTTGTATGCACTAGGTGATGCACGAAGCGCGCAGAGGGGATATTTTCACCGCCTCTGCGCGCTTTTTGTCGTGTGCGATGTGTTTTTCTCTATTTTTGGTGGTCCGCGGGCGTGTAGCGGCGAACGTCTCTTCCTCTTTCCTTCGCCCCACAGCCATGACCTTTTTACTATTTAACAACGAACGGGAGGAATCCCATGTCCCTGCCTATGTTTGTTCAGCATTTCTTTAATGCCCTTACGCTGGGAAGCCTCTACGCTCTTATCGCCATCGGGTATACCATGGTGTACGGCATTCTCCGGCTTATCAATTTTGCCCACGGAGATATTTTTATGCTGGGAGCGTACTTTGTCTTCTGGTCCATTGCGCTACTCAAGCTCCCTTGGGTGCTTGCCATTGTGGTGGCAATTATCGGAGCTTCCTTCTGTGGTATCCTTGTGGATCAGGTGGCTTACAAGCCTCTTCGGGAGGCCCCTCGGATCTCTGCTCTTATCAGCTCCATCGGCGTTTCCTTCTTTATTCAGAATCTTGCCATCGTGGTCTTTACAGGTATCCCCCGGGCGGTCTTCCGGCCGGAGTGGATGGTAAAGGTCATCCGCCTCGAAAGCGGGGTTCGCGTTCTTCCTCTCACCATTATTGTCCCCATCGTCTCTTTCGTGCTCATGCTGGTGCTCCTCTACATCGTCTACCGCACCAAGCCGGGGCTTGCCATGCGAGCCATCTCCAAAGATATTGAAACCACGCGTCTCATGGGGGTTTCGGTGAACAAAATCATCGCCTTCACCTTTGGCATTGGATCGGCTCTTGCGGCGGCGTCGGGGATTATGTGGGCCTTGCGTTACCCCCAGATCCAGCCCCTCATGGGGATGTTCCCCGGGTTCAAGGCCTTCATCGCCGCTGTGCTCGGCGGCATCGGCTCCATTCCCGGAGCCATGGTGGGAGGTCTCCTTCTCGGTTTTATCGAGATCATGACGGTAGCCTTTTTCCCGGAACTTTCGGGATATAAGGATGCCTTTGCCTTCGTGCTTCTCATCATCATCCTTCTCATTCGGCCCACGGGGCTCATGGGAGAGAAACTGGAGGAGAAGGTCTAATGGAAAAACGAAAACAGCGGGATCGTATCCTGAACGTTCTTCTCGTGGCCGCCATAGCGGGTGGGGTCTACTGGGCTCAGGGAAATCTGGACGGATACAAGATCCAGATTCTGAATCTCATCGCCATCAACACCATACTGGCCCTCAGCCTCAACCTCATCTACGGCTTTACCGGCATGTTCAGTCTGGGGCATGCGGGTTTTATGGCTATCGGAGCCTATACCTCATCCCTCCTCATCCTTCCGGCGTTTCAGAAAGAGATGATCTACATCCTGGATCCTCTCATCTGGCCCATCAGCGTTCTTCAGGCCCCCTTCTTCGTGGCGGTGCTTGCGGGGGGGATCATGGCGGCCCTTTTCGGGCTTCTCATCGCCCTACCGGTGTTGCGTCTGGGAGGGGACTATCTCGGAATTGCAACCCTAGGTTTTGCGGAGATTATCCGGGTGGTGGGGAACAATATCACCTTCATTACCAACGGAGCGCTGGGGCTCAAGGGTATTCCGGATTACGCCAACCTCTGGTGGAACTACGGATGGCTCCTTGTTACCATCTTCGTCATTGTGCGCATTGTGAACAGCAATTTCGGCAATACGCTGAAGGCCATCCGGGATGACGAAATAGCCGCCCGGGCCATGGGGATCAACACCTACCGCTATCGGGTTATCTCCTTCACCATCGGATCTTTTTTTGCGGGTATCGGTGGGGCCCTTCTGGCGAGTCTTCTTACCACCATCGACCCCAAGATGTTCCTCTTCATCATGACCTTCAACGTCCTTATGATCGCCGTGGCAGGGGGGTTGGGATCGATTACGGGAACCTGCATCGCCGGGGTGCTCATCACCTTCCTCCTGGAGTGGCTCCGGTTCGTGGAAAATCCCATTACCCTCGGTTCTTTCCACATTCCGGGGATTCCGGGGATGCGTATGGTAATCTTCTCCCTCTCTCTGCTACTCATCATCCTCTTCCGTAGAGAGGGGATCATGGGGATGAAAGAACTCACCTGGGATACCATCTTTCGGACGTCCCCCAAGGGAGGTGCTTCCTCGTGAGTGAGCGGAATATTGTTCTTGAGGTGGATACTCTCACCATGCGTTTTGGAGGCCTCACGGCGGTAAACAGCTTCTGTGCCCAGGTACAGGAGGGTCGAATCGTTGGCCTTATCGGCCCCAACGGTGCGGGTAAAACAACCTGTTTTAATATGATTACGGGCTTTTACAAGCCCACCGAGGGAAAGGTACTCTTCCACGGTCGGGATGTGACGGGATATCCTCCCCACAAAATCTGCCAGGAGGGGATTGCACGAACCTTCCAAAATATCCGACTCTTCAAAAATGAGACGGTGCTCCAGAACGTCATGATCGGAGCGCATCTCCGTCAGAAAACTCCCTGGTGGGGTGTTCCTCTCTGTTTGCCCTCGGCGGCGCGGGAGGAGCGAGAGGTGCAGGAGAAATGCATGGAGCTTCTCCGGAAGGTGGATCTCCACAAACTGGCCTACGAAAACGCCAGCGGTCTCCCTTACGGAGCCCAGCGGCGTCTTGAGATCGCCCGGGCTCTCGCCACGGACCCCTCCTTCCTTCTTCTTGACGAGCCCGCGGCGGGGATGAATCCTCACGAATCAAGGGATCTTATGGATTTTATCCGTCGCATCCGGGAGGAGTTCAAACTCACGGTGCTTCTTATTGAGCATGATATGAAGGTCGTTATGGGGGTCTGTGAGCATATCTGGGTTCTCGACTACGGGGTCTGCATCGCCGAGGGGAATCCCGAAGCCATTCAGTCGAATCCCAAGGTCATTGAGGCCTATCTCGGAGAGGAGGCTCTGGAGTATGCTTAATGTGCAGAATCTGCATGTGCACTACGGAGGCATTCACGCTCTCCGGGGTCTGAATATCCAGGTCCCCCAAGGGAAGATCGTCACTCTCATCGGGGCCAACGGAGCAGGAAAGAGCAGCACCCTGCGTGCCATAGCGGGTCTTCTCAGGCAGTGCAAGGGGAGTATCGAGTACGATGGAAAGCAGCTCCTCGGCAAGGCGCCGGAAGATATAGTTACCTCCGGAATTGTCATGTCTCCCGAGGGACGTCGAATCTTTCCGCACCTCACCGTACGGGAGAATCTTCTCCTCGGAGCGTATTCAAGAAACGATACGAATGCAATCCAGGAAGACATGGAGTGGATCTTTAAACTCTTTCCCCGAATGAAGGAGCGGATCTGGCAGAAGGGGGGAACCCTTTCCGGGGGAGAGCAGCAGATGCTCGCCCTGGGGCGAGCCCTCATGAGCCGTCCCGAACTGATCATGATGGATGAACCTTCCCTGGGGCTTGCTCCTCTTCTGGTGCGTGAGGTTTTCGATATTATCCGTCACATCAACGAACAGGGAAAGACGGTGCTTCTTGTAGAGCAGAACGCCTTTGCAGCCCTGAAGATAGCGGATTACGCCTATGTTCTTGAAGTGGGAGAGATCGTTCTCGAGGGGCTGGGCTCGGACCTTATTGAAAATTCCCGAGTCCGGGAGGCCTACCTCGGAGGATAACGAATTCTTGCAGTTATACCTGCGAATAGGGGGGGCAAAACCCCTTTTCTGCGCCGGGGAGTAGCCGCGCCCACAGCGTCTTTTGAAGAGGGCGCCCCCTCGTGGTCGCGTTCTGTGAGGGTGTCATTTCCACAGTTTTGATTGGGATGAACCGGTAGTTTGCCTTCCTTTCCGGAAGGAAAAGCCCGCCCGTCGTCCGGTCTGGAGCATCCCGGTGGGGCTTTCGCTAAGAATCGTGAAGAAAGGAGCGGATTTCCGTGTCGAAGAGTCCCTGGAATCTGCCTAATGTATTGAGTCTTTCTCGGGTCTTTCTCGCCCCTATCGTGATGGTTTTCCTTACTTTTCGGATAAATTATCCCGTAAAGCCCTTGGCGGCTCTCGGTCTTGATACGGGATACGGAGATCTCCTCGCGGGGTGCATCTTCATCCTGGCAGCCCTTACGGATACGGCGGACGGTTACATTGCCAGAAAACATGGTATGGTGACCAACCTGGGAAAGTTCATAGATCCTTTGGCGGACAAGATCCTCGTCATTGCGGCTCTTATATCTTTAGTGGAACTTCAGCGACTCTCCGCCTGGATCGTGGTGATCATTGTCGCCCGGGAGTTTATCGTCACGGGGCTTCGCATGGTTGCTGCTGCAGAGGGTGTTGTCCTCGCGGCCTCCCGTGGGGGGAAGGTTAAGACTGTGACCCAGATTATTGCCATCTCTCTCATGATCCTGAACATTCCCGGGGGCCTTTTTGCCATGGGGATTGCCCTCTTTGTTACCATTTATTCGGGGATGGGCTACCTTGTGGAGAACAAAAAAGTCCTTATGGGGGAGTAGCTCCCGGAGTAACAGCGACAAATCCTCGCCTTACAAGGGCGGGGTTTTTTTTGGAAAACTCTGCAAAACTTCTCCCATGCGCGGGCTTTCTGGCCTTAGCCAGACCGCGCGTGGGTTTTGTGGTTTTTTTGCCATAACTAGAGAATGTTGAGGAGGTTATTATGGATAGAGAGATGAAACTCTGTGCGATTTTGGAAGAGATGGGAGACGCTATGCTCGAAAGCCTGGGGCGGATCTGTCGCGTCCCCGCGATAGCCCCTGATGCGGGAGGTAGCGGAGAGGTTCTTAAGGCCCGGGTCATTCAGAACGTGGTTCGGGAGCTTGGGCTTCCTGAACCTGAGTGGCACAATGCCCGGGATTCACGGGCAGAGGAGGGGATTCGCCCCAACCTTATTGTAAGAGTTCCTGGATCCAGCAGAGAACGGCTCTGGTTTGTGAGCCACATGGATGTTGTCCCCGAAGGAGATCGTTCTCTTTGGAATACGGATCCCTTCGATCCCGTCATCCGGGAGGAGAAAATTCTTGGACGGGGAGTGAATGACAACGGTCAGGAGCTGATAGCCAGTCTCTATGCTCTGCATGCTCTTCAGCGTGAGGGGATAGAGACCACCCGTGATATCTGCCTCTGTTTCGTAGCGGATGAAGAGGTGGGGAGTAACTACGGTATCCAGCATCTTCTTCGAGAGGGACTCTTCAGGGAAGATGACCTGGTTCTCGTTCCTGATGGGGGGAATGAGGAGGGGGATTTCGTCGAGGTGGCGGAAAAATCCATTCTCTGGCTTCAGATTACCGTGGAGGGAAAGCAGGCGCATGCAAGCCGTCCCGATGAGGGTAACAACGCCTGCCGCGAGGCAAATATCCTTGCGGTAACGTTGGATGAGGCGCTACATCGGGCCTTTCCAGAACAAAACGAACTCTTTACTCCTCCCTGTTCCACCTTCGAACCCACGAGGCGATCTGCCAATGTGGGGAATGTGAATACCATCCCCGGCAAGGAGGTTTTCTGCTTCGACTGCCGGGTGCTTCCAGAGGCCCCTCTGGATGAAGTGCTCCGGGTTGTGGATGACGTTATCGCCTCCCGGCGGGAGATCTCGGGGTGCGGCATTACCCGGGAAGTTCTGCAGCGGGATGATGCCGCTCCCGGCACGGACCCCGAGGCGCCGGTGGTGAAGCTTCTTGGCCGGGCCCTCGAAAAGGTGCTCTCGCGAAAACCCCAGGTAGGAGGAATTGGAGGAGGCACCTGTGCGGCCTATTTCCGGCATCATAACATCCCTGCCGTGGTATGGGGGCAGGAGGCCAACTGCGCACACCAGCCCAACGAATATGCGCTGAAAGAGCACCTCCTCAACGAAGCCAAAGTTTTTGCTCTTATGATGTGCGCTCCGCTGAATCTTTAGGGGGTTTCTACAGGTAGTTTGCATCAATTCTACGACGGTATGATGCCGATCTCTGGAGGGGGAGACTCCTTTCTCACCTTTGATTGAAACGACTCGTTGGAGCCGATCTTTTCCCTCTCGGTGGATCTCTTTTCCGGGCCTGTACGTTTCGCTGCTGCCCTGGTGTTTTCCCTGCGCCCTGCTTGCGGGGAATCTCCGTTTTTTTACGGATCACGGTTTTTTTGACGCTTCCATGGGATAGGAACTATAATGTCCCGGTGGATGTTTTCGGAAGGGGGTGATCTTCCCCCTCTCTACTGGACGAAGCGTACAGAATGAAGAAGGTGAAAGTATGATTGGAGCACTGAAAAAGGCTCTTGGTCTCGATAAAAACGAACGAGCCCTGAAACGCTATGCCGCACGGGCAGCCCGCATCAACGCTCTGGAGCCGGAGCTGAAGACGCTCTCCAACGAAGAACTTGCCGCCAAGGCGGAGATATTCCGTTCCCGCATCTCTCAGGGGGAGGAGCTGGACGCCCTTCTTGAGGAGGTCTTTGGGGTTGTTCGGGAGGTCTCTCGCCGTACCCTGGGGTTGCGCCACTTCGACGTGCAGCTCATGGGGGGGATGGCCCTTCACGAAGGGTGCATCGCAGAGATGAAGACGGGGGAAGGAAAAACCCTCGTCTCCACCC
Organism: uncultured Synergistaceae bacterium; assembly: GCA_964539095.1. Lineage (GTDB taxonomy): Bacteria > Synergistota > Synergistia > Synergistales > Aminiphilaceae > DAIPKP01. The sequence goes on along the minus strand of CAZIFL010000007.1, from coordinate 72,478 downwards.
TGGCGGTGGTACTGAATGCCCTCTCCGGGAAGGGAGTGCACCTTATCACGGTGAATGACTACCTTGCCCGGCGGGATGCGGAGTGGATGAGCCCTATCTACGAATTTCTCGGTCTCTCCGTAGGGGTGATCTACCCCTTCATGGATCCCCGGGAACGGCATGAGGCCTACCGTAAAGATCTGGTCTACGGCACCAACAGCGAATTCGGCTTCGATTATCTTCGGGATAACATGGCTACCCAGCCCTCCCAGCTTGTGCAGCGTTCCCACCACTATGCTATTGTTGATGAGGTGGACTCCATTCTTATCGACGAGGCCCGGACGCCACTCATCATCTCCGGCCCCTCCGAGGATTCTCCGGAGCCCTATCTTGTGGCGGACCGCACCGCTCGGCAGCTCCAAAAGGAGCGCCACTTCGAGGTAGATGAAAAGGAACGCAACGTGGCTCTCTCCGAAGAGGGGATCAAAAAATGCGAGGAAATTCTTAACATCCCGGAACTCTTTTCGGATGTCCAGCGTTCCGAGTTGGGGCACAAAATCGTGCAGTCCCTCAAAGCGCAACATCTCTTCCAAAGAGATGTGCATTACGTGGTAAAAGACGGCGAAATCGTTATCGTAGACGAATTTACCGGGCGTCTCATGTTTGGCCGCCGCTACTCCGATGGGCTGCATCAGGCCATTGAGGCCAAAGAAAAGGTCCAGGTGGGGCGCGAAAATCAGACTCTTGCCACCATCACCCTGCAGAACTACTTCCGCATGTACCGAAAGCTCTCGGGGATGACCGGCACTGCCGCCACAGAAGAGGAAGAGTTCAAGGAGATTTACGGCCTTCCGGTGATTATTCTCCCCACCAACGTGGAGGTGATCCGAGAAGATCATCCCGACGTCATTTTGCGTACCAAACGGGAGAAATACGCCGCCGTGGCGGAGGAGGTGGCGGAGTGCCACACCCAGAACCAGCCGGTGCTCGTGGGAACCACCTCCATTGAGGCCTCCGAAATTGTGAGCAAGCTTCTCAAGGCCCGGAAGGTGCCGCACCAGGTTCTGAACGCCAAATACCACGAAAAAGAAGCCTCTATCGTGGCCCAGGCGGGACGTAAAGCGGCGGTTACCGTGGCCACCAACATGGCTGGGCGCGGTACGGACATCGTGCTGGGAGGCAATCCGGAATTTCTCCTCAAGGATGAAGCGGAAAAGAGGGGTATCTCCCTGGAAGAGATCTCTCCCGAAAGGGAGGCTCTGGAAAAGGAAATTCAAGAGCAGTGTGCCCGGGAGAAGCAGGATGTTCTTCAGGCGGGGGGGCTTCACATCCTTGGCACGGAGCGGCACGAATCCCGGCGCATCGATAACCAGCTCCGGGGTCGCAGCGGCCGTCAGGGGGACCCCGGCTCCAGCCGCTTTTACCTCGCCCTGGAGGATGATCTGCTCCGGCTCTTCGGCTCCGAGCGTATCGAAGGCATCATGGGAAAGCTTGGCCTGGAGGAAGGGGAGGCCATCGAACACGGCCTTCTCAGCAAGGCCATTGAGAACGCGCAGAAAAAGGTGGAGCAGATGCACTTCGACATCCGCCGGCAGCTTCTCATGTACGATAACGTGATGAACCAGCAGCGGGAAGCCATCTATGCGGAGCGTCGGAGAGTACTGGAGTCGGAAGAGATGCCCGAACACGCCTGGGGGCTCGTGCAGGATGCGGCAGAGGGGATTTTTACCTCTTCCTGCCCCGAAGGGGCGGAGATTGATGCTCATGCAACATCAGTGCGGTTGAAGGCCCTCTTCTGGCCGGGGATCGAAAAGCCCCTTGAGGGGGTGGATACCCGGGACGCTCTTGAGGAGGCGAGAGATGCCATTCTCGAAGAGCTTCGCCAGAGGTATGATGAGAAGCGGCGTTCCCTCGGGGAGGATATGGCCTCCATGCTCGCCCGGTTCGTGGTGCTTCACGTGCTCGACGGCCGGTGGAAGGAGCATCTTCTCGCCATGGATGACCTGCGCCGGGGGATCGGCCTCCGGGCTATCGGCCAGAAGGATCCTCTTCTGGAATACCAGTTCGAATCGTACAATCTCTTTCAGGAGATGCTTACCCGCGTCCGGGAGGGGGCGGCGGAGCTGCTCTTCCGGGTGGCGGTAATCAGCGAGGATCGCCGTGCCGAGGGGCCCCGGAATATTCAGGAGAGCCGGGATATGCCCCTCCCCTTTCTGCGCTCTCAAGGGGAGGAGGATTCCCAGCATCATGCCCTTGGTGAAGGGCGAAAACGTCAGCCTGTACGTAAGACCGAGCGGGTAGGGCGCAACGATCCCTGTCCCTGTGGAAGCGGGAAGAAGTACAAACACTGCTGCGGTGCCAATAAGACGAGCTAAAAGCTTCTCCCTGGTGCTTGTTGGCTAATTCTTCAGGTAAGTACAGAAGTGTAAAGGCAGGAGTCTCCTGCTGTGTCCGATTCGTGGTTTTTTCTACATCCGAAAGAGGAATTCTCGAAACCTGAGTTGCTTTGAAGAGGGGATCCTCAAAGGGAGTGACCGCTGTGTGGAAGATGCGTAGGTTTTGTCGTTATATCCTGATGCTGGGGGCTTTCCTCCTGCTTTCCTTCGGGGAAAGCACGCCAAAAGCTCTGGCTCAGGATCTCTCCTGGGCTCCGGGGGAGGTTGCCCGGCTTGCCCGGGAAGCTCCTTCTCTGGAGCAGTTTCCCGGTGCGGGAGGTTTGGTGCTTCAGCGAAGGGCGGAGTATGCTCTTCGTGCGGATGGATCTCTGGAAAAAAAAGAGCGCTGGATTGTGCAGCTCACCCGTACTATCCCCGACTCCTGGCTCACCTGGGAGATCCCCGTCCCCCCCGGCGGTGAGGCCCGGATTCTTCTGGCGGGGCTCTACGGTATCCCCTTTGGTAATCTTCAGAGTCCTCTGATTCCGCTTCAGATGGATCGTGAGGGGATTTCTGTATTGCAGCTGCGGATTCCCTACCGGGGGGACCAGGTAGCTTTGGTGCTGGAGTACCAGCAAATCTTTCCCCGGCGCTTCGATGTGGGAGATTTTTTGTGGCTTCAAAAGGATCTTCCCATCTGGGAGCAGGAGATCCTGGCTCGCATTCCCCGGGAGGCTTCTCTCTACTGGGAAGGGGTTGGTGTGAATCCCCCTTCGGTGGAATCTACAGAAACGCAGGATCTCTATCTTTGGAGAAGTATCAACAACGCTCCCTGGACCGGGGGGGGGCTCGTGGCGGAGGGGCGTCCCTCCCTTGCCTTCAGCATGCGTCAGGGAATTCTCGGAGGGCTCAAAACCCTGGAAGGCTATGAAAAACAGAGCTACCCAGAGCCGGAGGGGATCTTCCGCCATATCGCTTCGGACTCCAAGCCTCATCGAAGAGGGAAGGGGCTCTTGGATGAGATGAACAAAAACAGCTATCTCCTCCGCAACATCCCCTCCCGGATGGTTCGGAGCGGAGCAGACCTTCCTTCACAGGGTCCCTGGACTTCCTGGGAGCGAACTCTTCTTGCCCAAAGCTGGCTTCGCAGGGTGGGGTGGCAGGTCTCTCTCTGGTGGGTGCCGGTCTTTCCCCTCTCCGAGAAGGTTCCCGCTACCCAGGATATCTGGCTCGAACCGGTACTGGAGTGCAACCCTCCGGGAGATACCCCCTTTCTCTACCTTTTCGGCCAGACCGTGGAGTATGGAAAAACGCCTTCTTCTCTCTGGGGAAAGACTCTCTATCGGGTCTCCGGGTTGGAGGTGCAGACCAAAAAAGTTCCCGAGGGAAACCTGGAGGATCATCGTCTCACCCTCGCCTGGAATCTCAGCATGGATTCTCGGGGGGAGGCTGAGGGCTTCCTGGATCTCTATGTTCGGGGTGGGTGGGTGGATCTCTTCGGAGAGGAAGCTGCCCAGGATCCTCAAAAGGCTCTTGATGTCATAGCGTGGAACATCCCCTTCTCCCCTGCCGGGGAGATTGGGCGTGAGTCCTACGCCTACGGATACCGGGTGCGGGTTCCTCTTACCATGAAGCTTGGCATTCCTGGATCGGGACAGGTGCTGGCGAGGGTTCCCGGAGGAGACCTCCCCTGGATACGGCAGGCGTTGGCCCAGAGCGCGCCTTTTTCGCTCCGCTTTCCCTTTGTGCTGGAGCATAAGCTTTTCCTTCGCCTTCCCGAGAAGTTCCGGATGGTAGGCAAGCTTCCGGGATCGGATATCTCTGGCCCCATAGCCCTGAAGGGAAGTTTTTACTACAACAAGCGGCATAACCATATTGAGGGAGAACTCAAGGCCATGGTGAAACCTACGGTCATGGACTTTTCTCAAAACGAGGTTTTCCGGAGCGTTCTGCAGGGATGGGAACGCTGGAAAACGATCTTTGTGCCCCTGAAGGAACAATAATCCTTCGGGGCGGAGGTGACGAACTATGCAGGATGTGCGCCAAAAACTTGAAATGCATATCGCAGAGGCTCTTCGGGTTCTCGGAGAAGAGCGGGGGGTACCCGTAGAATCCTTGCCCCAGGCCTTTCTGGAGCGTCCCCGACGTGAAGGTCAGGGAAACTGGGCCACCAATGTGGCCATGCAGGGGTCAAAGATCTTCAAGGAGTCGCCCCGAAAGGTGGCAGAGGCTCTGGTGGAGCGTATCCCCACCGGTGGCTCCTCGGGAATCGACAAAGTTGAAATTGCCGGCCCGGGGTTCATAAACTTTTTCCTCTCCTCCGCGTGGGGGCACCAGGTGCTTGCCCGGATACTCCAGGAGGGAGAGAACTACGGCCGTTCCGATCTCGGGAAGGGACGCAAGGTACAGGTGGAGTTCGTCAGTGCCAACCCTACGGGTCCCCTTCATGTAGGACACGGCCGGGGCGCTGTGGTGGGGGATGTTACTGCCGCTCTTCTGGAGTATGCGGGATGGCAGGTGGAGCGTGAGTACTATATCAACGATGCGGGGCTCCAGATGGAAATTCTCGGAAAATCGACCCAGGCCCGCTATTTTGAGCTTCAGGGGAAAGAGGCCCTGGCGCCCTTCCCCGAAAACGGCTACAAGGGAGATTACATCTACGATCTCGCCCGGGATGTTCTGGAGCTTGAGGGGGATCGCTTTCTCTCCCTTCCCCTGGAGGAGAGCCTGGAGTTTTTCTCCACCTTTGCGGGGGATAAGGTGCTGAAGACCATTGAGCGCGATCTCGAAGATTTCGGGGTGCGTTTTGACGTCTGGTTCTCTGAAAAGAGTCTCTACGAAAAGAACATGGTCCCCTCCATGATCGATCATCTTAAGGGGCGGGACTATGCCTACGATCAGGATGGCGCTGTATGGTTCCGCTCCACCTCCTTTAAGGACGAAAAAGACCGGGTGCTTATCCGGAGCAACGGAGCCCCCACCTACTTTGCCTCGGATATCGCCTACCACAAGAACAAGTACGATCGGGGATTCGATCTGGTGATCGATGTCTGGGGGGCGGACCATCACGGCTACGTTCCCCGGATGAAGTCCGCTGTGGAGGCTCTGGGACGGGATGCGGAGGATCTTCAAATTCTTCTTATCCAGTTTGTGAACCTCCTTCGTGGGGGGGAGCCCGTGGCCATGTCCACCCGATCCGGACAGTTCGAAACCCTGGAGAACGTGCTGCGGGAGGTGGGGGTGGACGCTACACGCTACTTCTTCCTCATGCGCCGCTGCGACAGCCATCTGGATTTCGATCTGGAGCTTGCGAAAAGCGCCTCCCGGGATAACCCCGTTTACTACGTACAGTATGCCCATGCGCGTATCTGCAGCGTCTTCCGGGAGGCCCTGGAGCGGGGGGTGGCGTTGCCGGATAGCAGTACGTGCAATCTGGATCTCCTCGATTCTCCCGAGGAGCAGGAGGTTTTCAAACAGCTGGGAATCTTTCCGGAGGAGGTTGCCAAGGCTGCCCGGGATCTGGAGCCCCATCGGGTAGTCTTCTACCTTTACGATCTTGCCTGCGCCTTTCACGGCTTCTACAATGCTCATCATATTCTCGGTGAGGCTGAAGAGATTCGCTCCTCCCGGCTTCTTCTCTGCCAGGCGGTGCAGGTGGTGCTTCGCAACGCTCTTAAACTTGCAGGCATCGCCGCGCCGGAACAGATGTAACGGGAGCACTCTGTGAGGCCCCCTCGCCTTCGTTGGGTTGTGCTCTTTACGCTGGTAGGGGTCTGTCTTGGGGCACTCTGGACCTCCTACAGCTACGAGCTTACCCGGATGCATCGGCTTACGGTGCTTCTTGATCGGAAGATGACCGTCCTGACACAGCTCCAGCGCAAGCTGGAATCTACCAAGGAACAGCTCCGATATGCACAGACCGAAGAGGGGCTTGCGGAGATTGCGCGAAGAGATTTCAACATGCTGGGTCCGGATGAACGGCTTTTTTGGCTTGATTACGGAGATTCTCGCGACGAAACGTTGCGTAATTCTCGAAAATAACGTATAATTCTACGCTGTTGTTCCCTGCCCGAAAAAATACAATGACGTTTCGGGCCGTTAAGTCCAGAGGGAGGAGGTGACCGGTGGTGCGACCTTATGAAATGATGGTGCTGTTCCACCCCGAAATTGAGGATCACAAAGCTGCGGCTGAGGATATCGCGGAGCTTGTGAAGAATCAGGGGGGAGAGATCTCCAAGATCGATAACTGGGGCAAGCGGCGTCTTGCCTACGAAATCGATAAGATCCGCGAGGGTTTCTATAGCGTCTATACCTTTACCGTTGAGAGGACCAAAATCCGCGAGATGGAGCGGCTTCTCAAGCTGCGGAACTCCGTTATGCGGCACGTGGTGGTCCGGTTGGACGAGAAGTAGGTAAGGAGGATATTCTATGGCTCGGGGATTTAACAAAGCCATCATCATCGGAAATCTCGCAAGGGACCCTGAAATCCGTTATACTGCAAGCGGTACGGCTGTGGCCCGGCTTGTGGTGGCGGTAAACCGTCAGTGGCGGGGGCAGAACGGAGAAGCCCACGAAGAGGTGGATTTCATACCCGCTGTTGTCTGGGGAACCCAGGCTGAAAACTGTGATCGCTATCTCCGGAAGGGGAGTGCGATCCTTGTGGAGGGACGTATCTCTGTGCGAAGCTACGAGGGGCGGGACGGCCAGAAACGCTATGCCACCGAAATCGTGGCTCAGGCTATACAGTTCCTCGGGGGAGGTCGCAAGGATGAAGACGCTTCCGGTTCCCCCCGTGAGGGAGGGGAGCGTTCAGGAGAAACTTTTCGCGAACCCCGGCCTCAGGCACCGCAGAGATCCCAGCCCCAGCACCAGCCCCAAGAAAAGGCTAAAAGCCTACGGGATGGCGGTTTTTCTGATGAGTTCCCCCTTGATTTTTCCGAAGTCGGAGACGGAGACGTCCCTGGCGGCGGGGGGGAAGATGACGAGGATATCCCCTTCTAGCCGTAGATACACTGGATTGGAAGGAGGCGGCGCTACATGGCCTTTCAAGGCGGTAACAGCAACAATGCTAACAAACGAAGAGGAAAACGGCGTCCTAAGGTCTGCTTTTTCTGCGTGGATAAGCTGGAGAGCGTGGACTATAAGGACCTTGAGCGTCTGAAAAAATACGTTTCCGATCGCGGAAAGATTCTTCCCCGGAGAGTGACGGGAAACTGCGCTCTGCACCAGCGTCAGCTCACGAGAGCGATCAAGCGTGCCCGGGTTATGGCGCTTCTGCCCTTTACGGCTGAATAGCTATGCAATGAGTGCGAGGGGGGGGAGCGGTCCCTCCCCTCGTTGTTTGTATCTCCAGGAGGAATGGGCATGATGGAACATAATCCTACCCGGGGGCTTGTGGAGTCCGGGCTTCTGGTGGCTTTGGCGGTGGTTCTTTTTCTGGCAAGTCATTTTCTCCCCATAGCGGGGGTTGCGGTGGCGTTGGTCTGCCCCGCTCCGCTCGTTGTGCTTGGCCTTCGTCACAGCCTTGGCAGAGCGCTTCTCGGAACGGCAGTGGCCATGGTCATTGTTACCACCATGACGGGAGTTCTCGGAGGGCTTTTCTTCGGTCTTGGGTTTGGGGCCACGGGGATTGCCCTGGGCTACTTCGCCCGACGTTATTCCACGGCGGTGGAGATTCTTCTGTATGCCTTACTGGTCTCTCTCGGAGCGAAGCTACTTCTCATGGTAATTGCCACGAAAATGACGGGGATTAACCCTTTTTCCGTGGATCCTGAGGAAGTGCGTCGCATGACCGATGCGGCTCTTGCCATGTTCAGCCAGGCGACGCCGGAGACTCTGGGGGTTGTTCGTTCCCAGATGGAGGGGATGCTCTCCATGCTCCCCCTTCTCTTTCCTGCCCTTCTTGTAATGGCCTCGGGAGTGGATGCCTTTTTGAGCTATGCCGTGAGTGCGGCGGTGCTCCGGCGCCTTCGGAGGGAAACCCTGCCTCCTCTCCCCTCCTTCGAAACCTGGCGTTTTCCCAAAAGCATCTTCTGGGCTCTCTTGGCTTCGGCGGTGCTCCTTTTTCTTGGCTCCTCTTCGGGGGCGGGGTCTATCCCCCTGAAGATCGGGGTCAATCTGCGCATCCTCGTGAGTATGCTCTTTTTTCTCCAGGGAAGTGCGGTGGTTCTGGCGTTCCTGAAATCCAGAAAAATAGGAGCCTGGCGCTGGGGAGTCTTCGTGCTGCTTCTTATGGTGCCCTTTCTCTCGCAGCTCGCGTTGGTACTCGGCATCATTGATATGTGGTTTGATATCCGTTCACGCATAGGAAGGTGAGATCCATGCAGGTTATTTTGAAGCAGGATGTTCGAAAGCTCGGCAAGGCTGGGGATCTCGTGGAGGTCTCCGAGGGATACGGAAGAAACTATCTCTTTCCCCGAGGGCTCGCAGAAGAGGCCAGTGGAGGGAAGCTCAAGGATTGGAAGAACCAGCAGAAGGTAAAGGAATCCAAGCTTGCCAGAGAAGAGGCTCAGGCGGAGGAGACTAAAAAGCATATCCAGGGGCGAAATGTCACCATATCGGTGAGCACCGGAGGGGGCGGAAAACTTTTCGGAAGCGTTACCGCCGCTCAGGTTGCAGAGGCTCTGGAGGGGCAGCTCCAGGTAAAGGTAGATAAACGGAATGTCAAGCTTGGAGAGCCTGTCCGTCAGCTTGGGAGCTTTCCCTTTACGGTGAAGCTCCACCCTGGGGTGGAAGCCTCCCTTACCGTTTCGGTAGAGTCCCAAGAATAGCCGTGGAGCAAACTCTTTTTGATCGCGTACCTCCCCACAGCCTCGAGGCGGAACGAGCCGTCCTCGGGGCTTGTCTCCTTGACGGAGATGCCCTTCTCGATAGCACTGAAACCCTGGTGCCCGACGATTTCTACGACCCCAAGTACAGGGCGGCCTTTGAGATTATGGCGGACATGGCCCGGGGGGACCGGCCGGTGGACTCTCTTACCTTTGCGGGTGAGATGGCTAACCGGGGGCTTGAGGAGACTTTAGGGGGGCAGTCCTTTATCGCCGCCGTGGTGGATAGCGTTCCCACCACGGCTAATGCCTCGTACCATGCCCGAATTGTTCGGGAAAAGGCTCTCCGCCGGCGGCTTATCCGGGCAGGGGGCGTTATCGCCCGTCTCGGTTTTTCCGAAGACCGTGACCTGGGAGATGTGCTGGATGAGTCGGAGAAGCTTATCTTCGAGCTTTCCCAGCGCGGCACCACGCGAGACTTCCGGCATATCAAAGAAGTTCTCCCTCACACCATCGACCAGATCCAGGCGAACTTTCGCCGGGGGGAGGCGGTTACGGGAACCGCTTCGGGGTATGGGGAGTTCGATCTTCTCACCGGAGGGCTTCAGCCGGGAAGTCTCAATATTGTGGCGGCACGCCCCTCCATGGGAAAAACTGCCCTGGCTCTCAATATGGCCCAGCATGCAGCGGTGCGAGGGGGCAAGCCGGTACTTATCTTCAGCCTTGAAATGAGCGCGGAGCAACTTGCCCAGCGTATGCTCGGCTCCGAGGGGCGCATCAATATTCACGACCTGCGGACGGGGAACTTTCCGGAAAAGGCATGGAAAACACTGGGGGATGCGGCGAACCGCCTGGCGGGGGCTCCCATCTATATTGATGACGGGGCAGATCTCTCCACTCTGGAGATGCGGGCCCGGTGTCGCCGTTTCGTCTCCCGGGTGGGAGAAGTGGGGCTTATCGTGGTAGACTATCTGCAGCTCATGCGTCTTCCCCGGAGTGTGGAGAGCAAACAGCAGGAGGTTTCGGAGATTTCCCGGGCTCTCAAGGCGGTTGCCCGGGAGCTGAACGTTCCCGTGATGGCGCTCTCCCAGCTCTCCCGCGCGGTGGAGCAGCGAACCGATAAGAAACCGCAGCTCTCGGATCTCCGGGATAGCGGTGCCATTGAGCAGGATGCGGATATGGTGGTGCTTCTCTTCCGGCAGGGGTATTACGAAGCCAGTTCCGGGAGGGATTCCGAAGATAATGGAGCGGAGATCATTATCGCCAAGCATCGAAATGGTCCTACCGGCACGGTGCGCCTTATCTTTCTTCGGGAATACGCCCGGTTCGAAAGCCTGGAGCGCCGCATGCCCTGACGAAGCATCTTCTTTACCGGAGGCCTTTTTTCTGCCTCCGGTAAATGGCGGTTGACCCCTGAGAAGGGTAATGGGACAATGCACTCTGGTCTATACGGTGTGCGATCACGTGTACGGTTGCTATGAAGGAGGCCTGTCATGGACGTGGTACGGTATCTCGCAGGGGAAAAGCGCCGCAGAGAACACAACTCCCCTTCCGGCGAACCGGAGCTTTTCCCGGAGGAGGCTTCTCCGGAAAAATTCGAGGATCCCGAAAAGGGCCTGGAAATACCCGAGTCCCCCAACGCTGAGGAGGAATACTCTCTTCTTTCGCTTCCCCTCGGAGAGATTGCTCCGAATCCTCGACAGCCCCGAAAACACTTCGACGAAGAGGCTTTGAAAGAGCTGGCCGACTCTATCCGTTCTGTGGGCCTTCTCCAGCCTCTGGCGGTGCGTTCTGTAGATGGAAAGTACGAGCTGATATCCGGAGAGCGGCGTCTGCGGGCCTGCAAGCTTGCGGGAATGGAGACCGTGCCGGTGGTGCTGCTTCAGGCGGATGACCGTGAGCAGCACATTATGGCGCTGGTGGAGAATATTCAGCGTCAGGACCTCTCTCCTGTGGAGGAGGCCGCCTCTCTGGCGCAGATTTTGGAGCACACTGGAGAGAGTCAGAGTGCCCTGGCGGAACGGCTTGGCAGATCCCAGGCATCGGTGGCCAACAAACTCCGGCTTTTGCGTCTGGAGGAAGAGGTGCAGAAGCTGCTCCGGGAGGGGCACTTGGGAGAACGCCAGGCGCGCGCCCTGGTGGGGCTTGATCGGGAGGCCCAGATTCTTCTCGCCCGGGAAGCTGTGGAGGAACGTCTTCCCGCCAAAGATGTAGAGCATCGGGCCAAGGATATCCGAAAGACCTCGGAGGTGCGGCGTAAAAGAAAGGGTGCTCCGGAGAAAAAAAAGATCGCCTCCGGAAGTATCAGCGGCCCCGACGGCCCTACAGGAGATCTTCTTCAGGAGCTTGTCTCTCTGGTGGAGCATCGGAAATCCCAGGGGATGCCGGTGATTCTCAAGGTTCGGGAATTGCAGCAGAGTCAGCTTGTGGTAGAAGTTCGAGTGGATCTCGCGCATTGGAAGGATACCGAAAATGCGGGGAAAGCTGAAAAAAATGAGAAGACTGAAATAAGTGGAAAAGAGAGTTCTTCGGAAGAGATTCCCTCTTCCTGAGGTTTTTCCAAACCTGCAAGGAGGCGTTACGGGGTGGCAAAGAGGAAGCGTGGTACCGGCAAATCCCAGAGAGTAAAGGAACTCTCCTCCTTTACTCTGAAAAGTTCCGAAGGGGAACTCTCCCTGGTCCCCCAGTGGCTTGCGGCATCGGCACTCCTGATATCTCTTGGACTGCCGAACATTATTTTTTCCGGTCTTTACTGGTATGATACCCTCCACATTATGAAATGGGTGGTCTCCCTCGTCCCCATAGGGCTTCTCTGTCTCTGGGGGGGGTACCGGATGGTTCGATACTATCCAGGGCGGCTCTCCTTCTCCATCGATTCCTTCGGCGTACTCTGGGGAATACTTCTTTTTTATGTTACTCTGCAGCCCCTCTGGATCTCTCCCAGCTCCTGGCCTACCTTTGCCAAGGAGTGGATCTTCTTTGCCTCTCTCTTCGGGCTCTACGTGATGGCCCGACAGTTCCCTACACACTGGTGGGGTCGGTGGCTCAAGTGGGTTCTTCTTCTGGCGGGGGCCAATGCCTCGGCGAATGCGATCTTTGCGGAAATTCAGAAACGGGGGTTCCCCGATATCGCCCCCTTCATCATGAACGTGAAAATGTACATCGGCAATACCGGGCAGATGAACATGTTCGGCCTCTGGTGTGCCATCGCTGTCTTTGGCTGTATCCATAACTGGGTTTCCGGAGCCTTCCGCAAGGAGGATGGCAGAACCTCCTTCTGGAGCTGGGCAAATGCGCTCTTTCTCGTCGTCTCCTTCTGGGGGCTGTGGAACTCCACCAGCCGATCCGCCATCCTCTCTCTGCTGGTGGGGCTCGTCTTCCTCGGCGTAGGGTACTGGCGGGGAGGGATGCGCCCCTCCCGACGTATTCTTGTGGGCATTCTTATCCTTGGCTTGCTCCCCATGCTGCTCTCTTTCTCCTTCGGAAGAGGGGGGACGCTGGCGGTAAAGTCTCTTGAGGTAGTGACGGAGACTAAAAGCATCGCCGGACGTGACAGCATCTGGGCTACCGCCCTTACCATGATTGCGGAGAACCCCGTAAAAGGGGTAGGGTTGGGGCACTTCAAGTGGAACTACCTGGAGGCTCAGAAGGCCATGTTCCAGCGCTTCGAATCCATGCCCTTCCGTTATACCTACTGGGCTCATAACGAGATCTTTCAGTGGTTTGCCGAGACGGGCTTTCTGGGGGGGGTGCTCCTTCTCGGAGGAGCGTTCTTCTGGTTTGTCTCTCTTATCGCCGCCCTGGTGCGCAAGAAGCCGCTTCCCTCCTGGGCGATATGGGCTAACGGGCTTCTCTGCCTTTTCTGGTTCAACGCTCTCTGGACCCGTCCCTTTCACCGCATTGAAAACTCTCTCTGGTTTGCTCTTGCCCTGGCTCTTGCCTCTCGAGGGGGGACGTTTCTCCCTCTTGAAATGCCGCGCCTCAAGAATGATGCCTGGCTCGTCCGGGCCTTCGGCGCTCTTCTGCTCTTCTGTTCCCTGGGGGGGCTTGCCTTTGGGGTAGATGGCATGATAGGGGATCGGCTTCTTGCTCGGGCTCGTATGGCTCCATCGGTGCAGGAGCGGATAGAGCTTGCGGAGCGCGCTCAGAAACATCTGATGAAGCGTACTGAGGCGGAGAAATTTCTGGCAGATCTGCAGATCGCCGTGGCCACCCACACCCAGAACCGGGATCTCTTCCTCCAGGGGCTTGATAAGCTTGCCCGCTACTTTGAGAAGGAGGCCACCGCAGAGGATCTTGCCAGGCTTCTTGATGCGAGCGCTCGCCTTCAGAGCCAGCCTCACCTGGAGATATTTACCTCCTATCTCAAGCCAGGTACCTATGGATATGGTGCTCCCCCCGAAGATTCCGGAGCCTCCCGTGAGAGTTCTCCCGATTCGCAATAGCTCAGGAGATAGTTCGAGATCTGCAAAGAGTGCCGGGTTTACCCTTTTTGAAATCCTCATGGTGGTGGCCCTCTCTGCTTTGGTAATGACTCTGGGAGTGGCTCCCGCAATTCGGGTGGTGCGGCATGTGGTGGAGACGGAAAAGCAGGTGGGCCGAAATGAATCGCTTCGTATGGCGGCCCGGCGTATTGTGGGGGATATGCAGCAGCGGAGTGCCCTGCCAGAGGGTTCCAATGTGGCGTTTCGTATCGTTCCCCGGGCAAAGTTCGGGGACATGAAGGATGATGTTGTCATCTTCTGGAGCGCTGCCCCTCTTCAGCAGGGACGACCTGTGAGTAGCGTAGCCTACGGTATTTTCAGAGAAAATTTTCTTGGAGACTTCGGGGATCTTGAAAGAAAAAAGGAAGCCTACACTCCTCCCAGAGGTCTTTATCGATGGTTTCTTCCGGGGCTTCTCCCGGAGGAGGTTGATCCCGACAAGCTCGTCTCCTCGGAGGGGCAGCTTGTGTTACCTGGAGTAGGATCTTTTCGGGTGGAGATTCATGACGGGGGAACCTGGAGGAATCGCTACGAGGGGAAAATTCCTCTCGGGGTGCGCATTGAGATTAACTATTCTTCCTCCGGAGGAGCAGAGGAAAAAGGGGCGTGTCTTTATGAAGACTGGTTTCCCCGGTAGAGGCAGGAGCGGCTTTGTACTTGCAGCGATCCTTCTCGCGGGCACCGTGCTGGTTACGGTGAGCGTTGCCTTTGCCTGGTTTGCCCGGCTGCAGCTTACCGGAGTTCTTGGGGAGCGTCAGGATCTGCAGTCCCGGAGCCTTGCCTTTGTCGGAGCGTACTATGCTGCCCGGGGACTGGTGATGGACAAAAATGGCTATGATTCTCATGAAGAGCCCTGGTTTCAGCCCCTAGCTTTTCCTCTTCAAGGGGTTCAGGTGGTTTTTCATCTTCAGCCTCAGGATCATAAAATTCCTTTGAACAATCTCTTTCTCCCCGATGGAGAGACCTTTCGTACGGAGCTGAACCGGGCTTGGCAAAAACTCTGGAGGGATTTGGAAAAGGAAGATCTCACATCGAAAGTGCTCGACTTTCTTGACCCCGATGCGACTCCCCGGCTTTCAGGAAGAGAGGGGCCGGGTAATTTGGATCGTCCCCTGGGGGATCTCTCGGAACTCCTCCTTTGTCCCGGTATTTCCCCGGAAATTCTGGAGCAACTTAAGACCTACTGTACCCTCTGGGGGGGGAGAACCATCAATGTCAATACCGTTACCCCCGAAGTTTACGGCCTTCTTGATGAAGATCTCACCGAAGAGGCGGGAAAAGAATTCGAAAAATGGCGAAGGGATCACCCCCTTAAAAGCTTGGGGGATCTTGAGAACTTTAGCGGTTTTCCCGATAGTGTACTCCCCCGGCTTATGGGGCTTCTCGGGGTGGAGAGCACCTTTTTCCGTCTGGAGATACAGCTTACATGGAATAATCAATGGATCTCCCGGTACGAAGCGGTGCTTCGCAAAGACGGGGAGAGGGTGGAGCTTGTTTTTTGGAGGGATCTCTACGAATGAAGCAGAAAAACGTCCCCTCCTGCTGCTTTCGGGTGGGAGAAAAGATACATTTCTACAGCAAAGAAGGTTTTCGCATACTTGATACTCTGCCTGAGACGGAGGATCTGGTGGTGGGGATTCCCTTCAGAACCCTCTCCTTGGAACCTTTTTCCTTTCCCTTTGCTCATCGGGGAAGAATTCGGGATGCTCTGAAAATGCAATACCATCACCTTTTGCCGAATCCCGAGGGAGTGGAAATCCTGCCGCTCGTATTCTCCCGCAGGGGGAAGCAGAGCCGAGGAACCGCATGGATCTGGAGCCGGGAGGAGGGACGGTCTTGGGAGTGGTGTCCCCCGAAAGAGGGGCGAAAGGTTCTTTATTGGCCTCTCCCGTTACTCTTTATCCCCCTTCCGGAGGAAGGAGCGCAAGAATTCCGTGCCTTGGGCTGCGAAGAAAAAACTTCCGGGGCTTCTCTTGTAGTTTTTCGTGAAGGGACTCCTTTTCTGTATCGCTATTCCCGCCATCTTCCTCGGGAAGAGCAGCTCCGGGAAGAACTCGGAGGGGATTTTCACTATACTGTGATAAACCCCGAAGATCCCGGAGAAACTCCGGAAGAATTTTGGCATCGGTGGAGCGCTTTTTGGAACGCCTATCCCCAGCTACATGAAATGGATCTCTCCGCTGGAGGGGTGGAACACCTTTTTGCCTGGGACGAGCGTCTTCTGCCGTTGCTCCGTTTGCTGAGTGCCGTGCTCGCGGGAGGTCTCTTTTTTTCTGGGCTCCTGGGGTATTCCATCTACGAAAGCCGTCAGCAGCAAGATCTTTACGAAGAGAAAATGCACGGGGCTTATGCCCAAACCTTCCCGAATGATCGTATTCGCGATCCCCTCAGCCAGGCACGGGGAAAACTTCGAGCTTTGGGAAATCCAGGAGAGAAGTCTGGTATGGATCTCGAAGAAATTCTCATTTTTCTGGGAAATACCTGGAAGGATCTTCCCCCGGGAGTTGTGGCGGAATCGCTTCGTTTCACTTCTCAGAGAGTGGAGGTTGTGGGATCCGCTCCCGAGGTCTCTCATGTCCAGCAGATCCGGCGGGCCTTCCCACAGGGATCTCTTCAGGCTTCCCTAGAAGGTGTACAGCAGATTCCGGGGAGTTCCAGCATACGCTTTACCATATATTTGGGAGCGACAAAGCCATGAGGAGATCCTTCGATTCTTTCAAGGAAGCTCTACAGACTCTCCGAGAGCACCCCTCGGGACAAAAAATTCTCTTTCTCTTAGGAGGAGGGATCCTCTTTTGGGGGATAGGCCTTTTCTATCTCCTCCCCCTCCGGAACGATGAGATCCAGCGGGTGGCGGTTTTACGGGAGCGGTCCGCAATTCTTGCCCAAGTCCTTCGGCAGTACGCTACCCAGGAAGGCGCTGGGGGGAAAACCAGAGGGGAAAGTGCGGAAGAACCTTTGGAGGCCCTTAATCGGGTACTCCAGTCGCTTAATCTTCAGAGTGCTGTTTCACAGCTTACCGCATCTGAGGAACGTATTGCCTTTGCTCTGGAAGGGCTTTACGGAGAGAGACTTCTTACCTTTCTCCAGGAGCTTCGGGGGGCGGGACTTTCCGTGGAGAGCGCAGAGCTGCGCACTCTTGGAGATGGAGATAACAAAACATATGCTCTTCTTGTAGCCGTTCGAGGAGGAGATACGCCATGAAAAAAGGGCTGAAGTTTTTGGGAGGAGTAAGTTTTTTCCTCTGTGTAGCCCTCCTTTCCCTAGCCCTCTTTTTTCCTTGGGAAGCCGCAGGGCGTTTTGGGGGCATTCTTCTGCAAAAGCAGCTTGCTCCCCAGGGAGTGCTTCTCGCCTG
The DNA here is from genome assembly GCA_964539095.1 of uncultured Synergistaceae bacterium. Classification (GTDB taxonomy): domain Bacteria; phylum Synergistota; class Synergistia; order Synergistales; family Aminiphilaceae; genus DAIPKP01. The sequence goes on along the minus strand of CAZIFL010000007.1, from coordinate 55,518 downwards.
GCAGGATCTCGAAAGCCCCGGAGCCGGAGTGTTCCGTCTCTTCTCCCCTCGCATGGATCTTCCCATGGCGGATCTCTCCCTGGCGGAATGTACCCTTGCTCTGGGTTGGGGAGAATCTCTCCGGCGTTTTGCGGGTGTATTAGATCTCTCCTTTGGTGCGGGAGAGTTGCGTGTTTTCGGAAAAAGTCTCAGCTGGTCCGGAGGATCTGCCCGGATAGTCTACAAAAAAGGAGTTCTCCACATTCAGTCCTTCCGTTCCTCCGGAGAGTTCCGGGGCCAGGGAGATCTTTCCATCTCCTTGAAGACACGGCGCATTGCCACTGCTGCGGTTGCTTTTCGGATTCCTCCGGAAAAGGACGATCTCGTTATGCCTCTTCAGGGTTTTCTTCCTCTTCGTAAAGGAACTGAGGCCGGACAATGGTTTCTTGAAAGAGAGGAGGGTGCTCCGTAATGCGAAAAAGTTCTTTGCCTCGTTTGTTCCCTTTTTTCTTCAAGGGGATTTCCTTCCATTTTTTGGCTCTGGGGGGCACGCTTCTTCTCGGAGGGCTACTCTTGGGATGGGGAAGCTCTCTGATTCTCGGAAATGCTCTCGAAAAACGGGCTGCTCGCCTTTGGGATCCCTTCTCTCAAAAGGGAGGAGTTTTTCTTGATTCCCGAAATCCTGCGGAGCTGCCTCGGGGAATGCGCTTCTTTCTTGAGAAGAGCCCCTTTGAGGTACTCTCAAACAAGCAGGTGCCTTTGGAGGATACCCAGAAGAGGGAATCCCCTCTAGCCCACGAACTCGAAGATCTTCAGGTCTTCGGAACTGTGGCGGGAATCTTTGCTCTGGGGAATACCTCTCAGGGAAAGGTGCTCCTGGAGCAGGGAGAGATCTTCCGGGGATTTCTCGTAGCTATCATAACCGGGGACGGGGTTTATTTTGACCCCCAGGACGGAGGAGAACCGGTGATCAAGACTCTTTTCTTCGGTGCCCAGGGAGGCCGGGTTTCTGGCAGTGCTCCGAAAAACCCCGCTCCAGCACCCCAGGCTATATCTTCAGCGCGGCAGGATATTCAGCCTGCTACCCCAGGGAGTGCGGGGCAGGTGAGCCGGAATCTTGTAAACAGTCTGCTCATGAACCCCTTTGATGAGCTTAAAAAAGTGCGGCTCCAACCTAAACACGTGGAGGGGAAGCCCGAAGGGCTTGAGGTGGCACACATTGAGCAGGACAGTATCCTTGCTACCCTGGGAGTGCGCCAGGGAGATGTGGTGCAGGGGCTTAACGGTATTCGGATAAACCACATGGGAGACGTGGCGAACGCCATTAACTCCCTTATGGGGGGGAAACGCTTTGATGTTACCGTTATCCGGGATGGAAAGCAGGAACTGTTGAGTTATCAGGTGCAGTGATGGCAGAACCGAGACAACATTGCAGCGAAGGTGCTCCCATCCCCATCCCCATCCCCATCCGCCGAAAATCCCAAAAAACGGGGGAGCCTCGCCGGGGGTTTACGCTGTTGGAGGTTCTTGTGGCTGTGGGGATCATGGGACTTGTAGTGGTGGGATGTCTTAAGCTCACCATGGTGGCCCAGAGAACTCTTCGGGAGGTGGCGGTGCAGCGCCAGCTTCTGGATCATGCCAGAAGCCTTCTTATTGAGGACAAGCGAGGGGTGCTCCCGGAACGAGGGAGTGAAAGAGGGCTTTCCTGGGAAATTGAGAAAAAGGACCAGCAGGCGGAACAGGGGGATTTTTCTCTCTCGTATCGGATTATTACTGTAACCTACGAGGGGCGGAGTGTGCAGTTCCATATGCCCTGATATGCTTCGCAAAAATCCTTTTCCCTAAAATTGGGGGAGGAGATGGCACGTGCTTTCCATTATGATTGATTTTAATAAAGGGGAGTCTCTCGAGAATGAGCCCTTTACACCAGAAAAATGGGGGAGAAGAAATGCGTAGAAAAAGGTCGTTAGCAGCGGGATGTCTGGGGATATCTCTCCTTTCCTGTCTCTTCCTGGGGGCCCTCTTTCCCTGCTTCACTCCAAGCGGAGCTGCCGAGGATGAAATGGATCTTGTCCAGGCCGCCCGGCTTATGCGAGAATCCGGACAGGTGCAGTTCAACTTCAAGGATCTGGACATTCTGCTCTTCGTGCGCTTCATGTCCGAGCTTCTTCAGGAGAACATTCTGGTAGATCCCGGAGTAAAGGGCACCATAACTATAGTCTCCACTCGCCCCATCTCTGTAAAGGATTCCCGCCAGGTTATGCTCTCTGCCCTTGATATGAATGGCCTTGCTCTTCAGAGCGAGGGGGGGTATTCCAAGGTGCGGAGTGCCAACACCGGTCCCAGTACGGATAACGTGATCCGTAAGGGACGGGTGGGGCCGGGATATGGTGAGGAGTTCATCGTCCAGGTTGTTCCTCTGGACTATACCTCCAGTGCCAACGTACAGCAGGCTCTTCAGGCCGTAATCGGAAAGACTGTAGGAATCTTCCCCGTGGACAGTGGCCGGGGAGTAGTGCTTACCGGTAAGGCTACGGAGGTTCAGAAGGCTTTAGGGGTTATCAACGCTCTGGATGTTCCGGACAGCGTTCGCAAGGTCTACGTGCTCCCCCTGGAACATACAAACCCTGCCTATCTTGCGGAGTACCTCAATAAGCTGGCGGGAGCCAGAACGCCGGAACTTGAGGGCATCTTCGCTTTGGGACTTGACAAAGACACCAAGCTTTTGGTCGTGGCAGATACATATGCTATGGACGCGGTGCGCCGCATCGTTCAGGAATTCGACGTGAAGTCCAAAAAAGATGACGTCCCCTTCTACGTGCATAAACTCCAGAATTCAGATGCCAAAGAGGTGGCGGAGAAGCTCAGCCAGATCATAGCGGTAGCTGCGAGCCTTGCGCCGGATCAGAAGGGGCAGCTTCCCACCACGGTGGTGGCGGACGGCCCCACCAATAGCCTTATCTTTGCGGCTCCCCGGGAGCAGTACGAGAGCTTTATCAGAATTATCGAACAGCTCGACACCCAGCCCAAGCAGGTCATGATCCGAGGGCTCATCGCCGAGGTAAGTCTTACCCGGCTGAATGCTGCGGGGATCGACTGGGCTACCTGGGGCGGTAAGGTTTTCGGCGACGGGGTGTTAGCGGCAAACATCCAACTCGGGGAGGCGGGGGTTCCCTCGGAATTCCTCAGCTGGTTTAACGAAATTTCCAAGACCGAAGTGAAGGATGATGACGGCAATATCACCACCACCTACGAAACCCAGGGGCTCATGTACGCCTACGTGCGGTTGCTCAACAAGTACAACGCCATCAACGTGCTTTCCATGCCTCGGCTTCTCTGCACGGATAACAGGGAGAGCACTCTCATGGTGGGGGAGAACATTCCCCAGCTCAAAGCCTCTACCGCAGACAGCACCAACCCCGGCTCTGTGGCGAACAGCTACGAGTACAAAGATGTAGGGCTCATCCTCAAGGTAACCCCCCGGGTGCGGGGAGGCAATCTGGTGGCTCTGGATATCGAACAGCGGGTGGAGGATGTGCTCACCGCCATGACAAGCTCTACCCCGGTAACCTCCAAGCGGGAGATCAAGACAAGCATTCTTGTCCAGGATGGGCAGACGGTGATTCTCGGGGGCATTATCAAAGAGGCGGAGAAATCGCTTAAAAACAGGGTTCCCGGCCTCTCCTACATCCCCCTCATCGGAAATCTCTTCACCTCTACCAGCAAGCAGAAGGAGAAGGTGGACCTCATGATCTTCCTCACCCCCTACATTCTTGAAACTCCTCAGGATGTAAGCAACTACACCCAGTACACGGTGCAGAGCGAAGGCCGTGGGCTCAGCCCCGAAGAAGAAACAGTACAGCGCCGGCTGGAGGATATGTACCGGGAGGCAGTGAAAAAACAATGAGTTCCTCCGTACTCCCCCCGGCGGAAGAGATTTTTCGCCTTCTGCCGGAAAACTGCAGCATCGACAGTTTGAAAAATGAAATGCTCCTTCCTCTTCGGGTAGAAGAAGGGGTGCTTCTTGTTGCCCTGGCATCTTCCGGAAATGTTCGGTCCGCCCAGATCTTCGGAGCTTCTCTGGGCTATGCGGTGGAGATTGAGTATGTTGAGGAACCCCGCATCACGGAACGTATCCGGGAACTCTACAATCTCAAAGGGGGGTTGCGGGACGAATCGGTAAATGATGTCGAAGGCATCGACGATCTCAACTCCCTCGCCCGGGAGGATGTGCTCTCAGACTCTGTGGATGCCCCGGTGATCCGCCTCATGAACAGCCTTCTTCTAGAGGCGGTTCGGGAGCGGGCCACGGACATTCATGTGGAGCCCTACGAAGACGAAGTCGTCATCCGCTTTCGAGTGGATGGAGTGCTCCATGACCGGCTCCGCCTTCCCAAGGGACATCAGGCACCCCTTACCAGCCGCATCAAGGTCATGGCCCGCATGGATATCGCCCATCGCTTCGCCCCCCAGGACGGCCGTATCGGCATCACCTTGGGAGGCAGGGCGGTGGATATCCGGGTAGGGGCGGTCCCCACCCAGCACGGAGAGCGTATGGCTCTTCGCCTCCTCGACAAGGCCCGGGGGCTTCTCACCCTGGAAGAGCTTGGCATGGACCCCGCCGAGAGCGTCGTCACAGAACGGGTTATCGCCCAGCCCCACGGCATGATCCTCCTCACAGGGCCCACGGGCTCCGGAAAGAGCACCACCCTCTACGCCATGCTCCAGGCCATCGCTAAGCCCGAGGTGAACATCATCACCGTAGAAGATCCTGTTGAATATGACGTCCCCGGCATCGCCCAGATCCAGGTGAACGAAAAGGCGGGGGTTACCTTTGCCTCGGCTCTCCGGGCCATTCTGCGCCAGGATCCCGATGTGGTTATGGTGGGGGAGATGCGAGATTACGAAACCGCCCATATCGGGGTGCAGGCCTCCCTTACGGGGCATCTGGTGCTCTCTACCCTGCATACCAACGACAGCATCAGCGCGGTTACCCGACTGGTGGATATGGATATCGAACCCTATCTCGTAGGGGGGTGCCTCATCGCCTCCATCGCCCAGCGGCTGGTGCGGCGCAACTGCCCCTCCTGCACCGAAGAGTGCGAGGTGCCGCTCTACCTTCAAAGGCGGGGGGTAGAGCGAGCATTTCGGGGGCGGGGTTGTGACACCTGCCGCTCCACCGGCTACGCCGGCCGGGTGGGGCTCTACGAGCAGTTTGTGATACATGACGAGCTTCGGGAGGCCATCGCCTCCAAGGCCCCCCTGGGAGAGCTTCGGAAAATTGCGCAAGCCCGGGGGTTTGTCACCCTCTTTGATCGGGGGGTTCAGAAGGTGGAGCTTGGGATCACCTCTCCGGAAGAACTTTCCCGTGTAGCGGGGGAGGCCTGATATGCCGCGTTATCGTTGCCGCGCCTATACCCAGGAGGGAAACCTCGTCACTCGTCGTTTGGATGCCACCAACGAAGCTGCCGCCTACACAGAGATCCAGCGTCAGGGGCTTGTGGCGGTGGATCTTACGCTGGAGGAGGAGAAAAAGGGAGCAAAGCTCAAAAAGCTCTCTCTCGAAAACCATGTCCTCTTCTGCCGAAGCCTGGCGGGGTATCTCAAGGGGGGGCTCAACCTCACGGATGCCCTGCGGCTCCTTATAAAACAATCTCCTGAACGGCAGCTCTCACGCATTTATGAAGGGCTTTATCAGGAGGTTGCAGGGGGGAAGCGCCTGGCGGGGGCCATGAAAGATCTTGGCATCTTCCGCGAAGGGCTGGTGGGAATGGTCACCTCGGGAGAGCACAGCGGATCCCTGGTACCCATTTTGCAGCGAGGGGCGGGGCTCTACCGGCAGGAGCAGATGCTCCGCAAAAAGGTGCAGAAGGCCCTTACCTATCCCATAGTGATGCTCTTCGTGGGCTCCGGGGTGGTCTCCTTTCTCGTGGTTTTTGTGGTCCCCAAGCTGGCGGGGCTCTTCTCGGAGATGGATAAAGCGCTTCCCCTCCCTACCCGCATCCTTTTAGGGTTCGCCTCGGGGGTTCAAAGCTACGGTATCCCTTTTCTGATCCTGCTTCTTTTGGGAATCCTCCTTCTGAGGCGCCGCAAAAAGAAATGGAAGCTCCCCTTCTTTCGTCATATCCGGGAGCAGATCGCCCGCTCCCTGGTGCTGGGGCAGACTGCGGCGCTGGTGCAGTCCGGCATCCCTCTGGTGCAGGCCCTGGATATGGCGGCTCCCATGGATACCCCCAACCCCAACCGCTGGCTCGAAGTGGCGGAACTGGTACGTCAGGGGTACCGATTTGCCTCGGCCCTGGAAAAACAGGGAAACTTTGGGGAGGACCTTATCTACATCCTCCGGGTGGGAGAGATGGGAAACGACCTTCCCGGAGCCATGGAGCAAGCCGCAGAGACCGCCTGGGAGATGGCAGAATCCTCCATGGAGCGCATGGCCAATCTGGCGGAGCCCCTGCTGGTGCTTATTCTCGCTGTTTTGGTGGGGTTTGTAGTGGTCTCGGTACTTCTCCCCATCTTCGACATATCTTCCCTGGTGGGAGGCGCATAGCCGGGGGGAGGTATCTTCCACATTGACAAGCCTTGTTTTGAGTAGTATTTTTGCTCAAAACAAGGCTTTTTTTCTGGAGGAATACTTTTGATAGACGCTCTCATTACATCGAAAACACGCATCAAACTTCTCTTCAAGTTCTTTTTCAACCCCGACGTAACCTCCTATCTCCGGGAACTCGCAGAGGAGTTTGGGGAATCCACCAATGCGGTGCGGGTGGAGCTGAACCGTTTTACCGAGGCGGGGCTTATCAACGCTACTCAGGAGGGGCGCACCAAGATGTACGGTGCCAACCCTGCACACCCCCTCTTTCCGGAGATTCATGCCCTGGTGCGCAAGACCCTGGGGATTGATCAGATGATCGAACGGGTTCTCGGCTATCTGGGAGATCTCGAAGCGGTCTACATCGTGGGGGACTACGCCAAGGGGAACGACAGCGGCATTATTGATCTTGTGCTGGTGGGGGATATCGACAAGGCGAATTTGCAGGGGTGCGTGGAAAAGGCGGAGGAGCTGGTAAAGCGCAAAATCCGCCCCCTGGTGCTCTCCCGAAAGGAGCAGGAGACACTGGATAAAACGCTGGAACTCTCCAAAGGCTTGCTTCTCTGGCATCGCTGAGATCGAGAAAAAATAGCAGAGCGAGAGTGATTTGAAGAGCCAGAACAACGAAAAAACAAGAAAAAACAGAAAAAATAGAAAAAATAGAAAAACCTGAACGGCAAGAATAATAAAGGGGCGGAAGGAGGAGCGGTTCCGTAAGATCCACCGGAACTGTCGAAAGATAGCGCATGGACATCGTGAGTGCCATGAATATCATGAACATGGTGAACATCCGGAACAGGACGAAACGCTCTGTAAGAAAAACCCTCTCGTGGAAAGGGCTCTTTCTTCTGCTCGGGGGATGGATTCTTCTAACCCCCCTCTCTGCCTTTTCACAGCCCAAGCTATGCTATGTGCATTCCCAGGCACCGCCCGGAGGGGATGGCCTCTCCTGGCAGACCGCCTTTAACGACCTCTCCGAGGCTTTGACTATTGTCGCGGAGGGTGACGAACTTTGGATAGCCGGGGGGAGCTACACCCCATCCTACAAAACCAACCCCGCAGATCCCCGAACCGCCACCTTTCTCATACCCGGAGGTATCTCCCTCTACGGAGGCTTCCAGGGCACCGAAGATCTCCGAAGCCAGCGAAACTGGCGCCAATACCCTACCACGCTCACCGGCGATTTGCAGGGGGATAACGACTCTGCAAACAACAGCTATCACGTGGTAACTCTCGACTTCAACAAAAATAAAGGATCGCTTCTTGATGGCTTTATCATCACCGGAGGAAACGCAAACGGCAGCGGCACGCACCTGTACGGTGGAGGGATCTTCGCAAGCAGTAGCAGTCTGATACTCCGAAACAGCACCATCATGGGCAACCAGGCATCTCAAAAGGGGGGCGCCCTCTACAACTACAACAATAAGGCGATGCAGCTCCAGGGAGTCTCCTTCCTCGAAAACCAGGCTTTGAACGGCGGAGCCATCTACAATGGAAGCAGCGTTCTGGAGGCGGAGCAATGCACCTTCAGCGAAAATTACGCCCAGGGAAACGGCGGAGCTATGGTGTACGAAAGCACTACATCGAACATTACCAACTGCACCTTCTACGCTAATACTGCCCCCGTCGGGTGGGGGGGTGGCATGCATAGCTTCGGTACCAGTATGCTGCAGGTAGTGCACGCCACCTTTACGCAGAATCGGGCCCGGGATGGAGGTGCCCTCTCTGCGGCGGGAACGTCCCTTGTGATGCTCAACTCCATTGTGTGGGGAAATGAGGCCAGCGCTTCGGAAAGTCAGATTGCTCTCTCTGCGGGGAGTTTAACGATTTCTCACAGCACTGTGCAGGGAGGCTTTGCCGGAGGGGTGGATATTTTCGACCTGGACCCCGAGCTTGAAGAGCTTGGGGATAACGGAGGAGAGACACATACCTGCGCTCTTTCGGAAGGCAGCCCTGCCCGCCACAGAGGGCTGGAGCCTGGGGAGCATCTTGTAGGGGGAAAACCCCTTATCGTCCCCTCGGAGGATCAGCGGGGCGTTTCTCGCCCCCAGGGTGAGAACAGCGATCAGGGAGCCTATGCCTTTCTCCCCCCAACAGCAACCCCTACACCTGCCCCGACGCCTACGCTTGTACCTGCTCCGACCGCAGCGCCGACACCTACGCTTGCCCCTACCCCTACGATGCTACCTACCCCCACCTCCGCCCCTGCGGCAACTCCCATGCCCACAGAAACCCCCACTCCGGCCCCCTCTCCGGGGGGAACCGTCACCCCCCTTCCCGAAAGTACTCCTACCCCTATCCCCACCCCTCTTCCAGTCATTTCCCCTACCGTAGCTCCCTCTCCATCCCCGCTGCCTTCCCTTTTTCCCAGTGGCACCCCCCTTCACCTCCCCGCTCTCACCGTAGGAGCCCTGCAGGGGGATCTCCCCACGGGGGCGGTGATCCTCCCCCAAGAGAACGACTCCGATCCGGAAGTGCAGAAGCTCGAAGAAGACCTCCGCAACCCTCAAAGCCCCCTACGAAAAGCCCTAGAGTCCTTCCTTGCAGAGACAAACTTCCCGAAAGGTAGCTCGAAAGGCGCCTCGAAAGATGCTCCGAGAGGGGCGGGGGTGACGATCTCTTCCCAGAGAGCCTCGCCGGGATCTTCGGGAGTATTCACATCTCTCGGGGCCTTTTGCTTCCAGGAGATCCCTCTGGCGTGCCTCTCCTCCCGAAGCGTTACCGTACCCCTTACCATCTTTTCGGAAACGACGGAGGATGCGGAAGAACCTTTTTTCTTCGCTCTCCTCAAAGGCGGGAGAGGGGAGGATTCTCTCTCAGGTGAAAGCTACACTCCGATCGCTCTTCGGGAGTTCGGAAATGCCGAAGATGCCGAAGAGGCTGAATACACCCCGGCGGAGAGCCCCCTGAAAATCCTCTCCTGTGGCTTTACCCTGGAGGATCAGAAAGAGCACGATACCGATCCCCGCCCCTGTTTTATGAGCGGGGCCTTTGTGGTGCTCTACGCCCACTCTGAAAGAGAGCCGCTCTCTGGGGGCTCCTCCGGGGGATGCTCCGGGGGATATCTTCCGGGAATGTTTCTGCTGGGGCTTCCTTTGCTTCTCCTGAAGCCCTAAGGCTCTTCGGGGTGGTCTCGGCATTAAATAATCCCCCCGTATTGACACCCCAAACCAAAACATTACAATGATGACAATGTATGAGTAAAAGGGGAGGGAACAGCGTGCCGGAATTCAATGACGGAATATGGAAAAACGCCATCCATGCTCTCTTTCGCTCCATGGTGGCCTTTCACCTTCCGGAACTCTATAAAGCAGTAGACTGGAGCCGGGAAAACCTCTTTCTCGAACAGGAGCTTGCGAACCTCTTTAACCCGGAACAAAAAAACAAACGCTACGTGGACATGCTCATTCAGGTACACCTTCTTGACGGTACCGAAACCTACATCCTGCTCCACGTAGAAGTGCAGGGATACGGCAGCGGCCCCCAGGATATCCGGGAATTCGAAAAGCGCATGTTCCGCTACTACTACCGCATCACCGAAAAATGGGAAAAGGACGTGGCGGCCCTCGCCATTCTCACGGACGGCAACAAAAACTACCGTCCCAACCGCTACGAACGTTCCTTCTTCGGCACCACCCTCAGCTATAGCTTCAACACCTGCAAAATCTTGGATTACCCCGACAAAGAACTCGAAGCCAACCCCAACCCCTTCGCCACCCTGCTCCTGGCAGCCAAAAAGGCTCTTCGGGCGGAAAAAGGGGATGACCAGCGAAGAAAGCGCTTCAAAATGTCTCTCATCCGGCTCATGCTCAAGAAAAAGCACCGCCGTAAGGAAATCGAAGCGCTCTTTTTCTTCATCGACTGGGTAGTGCAGATCGAAAGCGAAGAAGTGCAGCAGGAATACCTACAGGAACTACGAGAACTCGCAGAAGAGGAGGAGGAAATCATGCAGGTCTTAGGAAACTACGGAGAACAGTGCAAAAAAGAAGGCCGCATGGAAGGCCGCACGGAAGGGCACAAGGAAGGCTGGAATGAACGCAACAAAACCCTGGCGGTGGAGATGCTCCGGGAAGGTTTTGCCATGTCTGTCATCGTAAAGTTCACCGGTCTCACGGAAGAAGAGATCCGCACCCTGGCAGGGGAAGGATAGTGCCTAGTGGCTAGTTAGAGGCAAAGGCAACTTCAAAAGCTCCCGCTGATTTCAGAGCTACTTCAGAGCCTTCGGGCCTCGTCTGGATCTGGCTTGAGGAATCCAGGAGTCAAAACCCCAAGACCCGAAAGCGCCAGAGCCCCGGAAACATTATTTTCCGGGGCTCTGGCGCTCTCCGCCCGCGGTAACTACTGTTCCTATCGTTCCTACTGTTCCTATGGTTCCCGATGCTACTGCTCTGCTGCTGCTCCTCCTTTTGCTCCTGCCGGGTTTACCGCACCTGCTGCCTTCACTGGGCCAATTTCACTCCATGACGTGCCAGCCGTGCTAACGATTCTCCCCGTTCTCCTTCCGAAGCTCCTCAAGCTCCTCCGGGGTGATCTCGGTGTAGAAAAGGATTTTTGCTTCGGATTCCCCCGCCTGGAGCATTCTCCGGGCCATGTGGAGCTTCTCCTTTTTCATGCCCTTCTCTTCGCCTATCTTCACACCCTTCTCTTCGCCTATTTTCATACCCTTCTCTACGCCTATCTTTACGCCCTTCTCTACACCCTTCTTTACGCCTTTCTCCACGCCTTTTCGTTCCATCAGGCTGATATACATGGAGGTCTCCTCCTTTCGGTGATCTAACTCGTGTTCCCACTCTTCCCAAAGATGGCCGTCGTTGATGTGCATGATGCCTTCGATAAACCAGAGTAGCCCTGCCTTTTCCTCGTGGCTCCATCCACGTTCGTCCAGAATATCGAGCATGGTTTTCATGTACATAAGCTTTCGGGCATCCTGCCTTCGGTGCTTCCATGCCTGCAGGGCAGCATATTGAGCGAGGTGAAAGGGGTTGTGGCTCTTCTGCAGGGCCTCTTCATCCCCCTCGTAGATCTTAAAGGCAGGGTATTCATAGGTTACCCGGGAGCCGAAGCGTTCCCAGCGGTAGAATCCCCTGGTATGGGCCGTGGGGAGGGGCTCTGTAAGAAAGGCCAACCCCGCCACTGGGCGATTGTAGCGGCTCTCCAGAAGACAGCGGTAGCGGTGCATACGGAGGGGAAACTCTTCGCACCCCCCGGAACCCTGCACCTCCGCATGGAGCAGTATCCAGGCATGCTCTCCCGAAAGAAGAGGCACATCCGCCAGCATATCCACGAAACGCCCGGAATCCGGTGGGCCTCCGGGATATTTCTTACTGTACCGGGCAAGGCGTTGCAACTCCTTATCCAGAAAGGTAACGGGGCGGCTCGTATCCACTTCTCGAGCCATCTCCGGAAGCACCGCCTCAAGCATGGGGATGAAAAAACGGGAAAGAGTCTCTTTCCAGAGGGAATCATCGTAGCGTTTTTCCGTTGGTTCCCCGGTTTTCTTTGTCTTTTTCGTCGTCATAGAAAGTCTTCCCCCTTCGTTAGAACAAGTATAGCACCCCCCTGCAAAGAGGGGCAAGAGAAGTGGAAAGGGGGTACCACGCCATGGCGTACAATTCCCACTTCGTAAAGAATAATTCGGCTCCTTCGCACTTACTGTGGGTCACAGTTGATTCCAAATATTTTGCGGAAATCCAAAGTCAAGCTTTCCAGCTGTAAGTAGGCTTTTAAGGATGACATTTGCGGAAGTGCGGAATCCACGAGCTATGCCTCTTCTTGCCCGGAGAACGCTGTTATATCCCTCCAGAAGGCCGTTTGTCATGCGACTCTGGAACCAGCGCAGGATACCTCCAGATGGCGTTTTATCATCTTGGCTACTTCTCGCATTTCGGGAATGCAGCAGGTGAGAGCCCAGCGGCACCAGCCTTTCAGCTGTCCTCTGGCATCGGAAGGCGTGAGGGTCGACCCCCTGTCAAGAAGCTCCTGGAGAAGGAAATACGGAAGATCAAGAAGGCAGGTAGTGTGGAGGGTCGTAGGGAAGGCCTTGCCATGTCTGTCATCGTAAAGTTTACGGGCCTTTCGGAAGAAGAAATCCGCACCCTGGCGGGAAAAATCTAGTTGTTAGTGGCTAGTGATTAGTGGTTAGTTGAAGGCAAAAACAACGCCGCCCACTGATTTTGATCCAAGGCGATCTTTGCAGATTCTCCGCCCCTGGCCTTTCTACGGCAAACTGTGGGCTGGTGCTTTGACGCCGGGTTTCTTGCGTGTAGAGTCGATCTTTGGTGGCCTGTTGCAGGCTCAAAAATAGGAAAAACCGGAAAAACTGGGGAAAAAAAGAGAGAAACCCCAGGGGTTTTTCAGAAATAGGTCTCTAGGCCCATTGAAGAAATGCATGAGAATGTGTAAGATACCAAGCGGAAGAAGAGGGGTAGGCATTTTTACGGATCTCTCCCTTCCGGAGGCTCTTCCAAAAAGCTGGAAGAGGCATCTTGACAAGGCTTCCTCGTTCTGTGGCATATAAGGTCCGACGGCGCGAAAGGAGGTGCAAACCCCCAGCCAATACGACCCGAGCAGACATAACGGAAGGCGGACTTTAAGAATTATCCGTAGGAGAAATCCAAAGCAAGGAAAAAGGAAACGTGGATACTTTTTCACATGTTAGGGTTTTTGCCTCGGTTTTCTCGAAGCCGCACATATAGAAAACAGGGGGTTTTACAATTATGAAAAAGATTCTTGCACTCGTGGCAGTGGCAGCTCTCGTAGCTTTCGCCGCTCCCGCACTCGCGGCCAATCCCTTTATGGATGTGCCCATGAACCACTGGGCCTATGACGCCATCAGCCAGCTGGCTGCCAGCGGCGTGATCAACGGTTATCCCGATGCCACCTTCAAAGGCAACCAGCCCATGACCCGTTACGAAATGGCCACCATCGTGGCTCGTGCTCTCGCAGTCGTCGACATGACCAAAGCTTCCAAGCAGGACGTGGAGATGCTGAAGAGACTCGTAGTGGAGTTCAAAGACGAACTTGATGCCCTCGGCGTGAAGGTTGAGAACATCGACGAGCGTCTCGCTGTGATGGAAGATCGTCTTGGCGGATGGCAGCTCTGGGGAGAATTCCGGATGGACACGAAAATCGGCAACAATGATAACGTGTACGATGATACCGGTGCTTATGTCAACGCTTATGGTTTTGGCGGCGAGCGAGATATGAACCTGAATCGGTATCGTATCTATCTCCGGAAGTACATCAACGACACCACCATGTTTCAGGCTCGTATTGGTGGATCCGGTGCAGTGTTTGAGCGTTATTGGATCCAGACCCAGCTTCCTTGGGATATCACTCTTAAGGTTGGTAACCAGTACATCGACTGGGAAGACGAACTCGGTTTCTATGTGGATAATGAGCCTTTTGCGGGTGATGTCACACGAACCGGTTTCATGTTCTCCAAGAGCTGGGGCATGGCGGATGTTTGGTTTTTCGTAGGCCATCAGGATAAGGGTGCCACTCAGTGGACCGATATCAATGGAAAGACCTATGATGCCACCACCGATGCTACCTTGGCTGCTTTCCGGGCGGATTTCAACTTCAATGAGAAGTTCCGTTTCGGCGTAATGGCTTACATGGATGATGCGGATGATGATGATTACACCCTCACTAAGAAGGATTGGAGCGATGCCAATCTGTATATGGCGAATTTCACCGTCAATTTTACTCCCGCCATCGCCTTCAAGGGTGCCTACTACATGCAGGATATCGATTGGGCGAATGGAGCCCAGAATTATCTTGGTCAGAACCGGGACGACAGCCCCAAGGCATACCGTGCCATCGTTGACATTTCCCAGGAGGCCTTTGGATTCACCAGCCTGTGGTTGGAGTATGCTCACATGGATCAAGATTACATCGGCGACGGACCTAACTATGCTGGCGATGCAGCTTGGTTTACCTCTGACATGGCTTATGACAACTATGGTGCTCCCATTCTGATTAATCGTATGGCTGGTGGCTATAACTATGATGAGACCACTGTTATGTTCGTTCGGGCAAAGCAGAAATGGAACGATAAGTGGGCGACCTTCCAGCGCTATGTAAATGCTGAATTTAATGCTAGTGGCAAAGATGACACCCAAAACATGAGTTTTGGAGTTGAATATTGGCTCAATCCTGCGGTGCGTTTCGAGCTCGTTTATGACAAAGTTGATTACGGTAAGGGAAGCAACCAGAAGTACTACGACGACGACAGCCTCATTCGCCTTCGGACTCAGGTGTACTTCTAGGGTTTAGGGATTAAGTCTTAGCGATTTAGCTTTTAAAGAGGAGAGGGGTTTCCCTTCTCCTCTTTTTTGGTATATACTTCGCTATGTTCGTTCCTAAAAATTTAGAGGGAGAGTCTACTATGAAAAAAAATGGTTCAAGGGTGTTTTTCTTTTTTGGATTTTTTTCGTTGATGTGGATGTTTTTTTGCAGTACTTTTCTTGGAGAAGCTGCTTCTCTTGATGACACTCTCGCAAGATGGAGTAGGGTTCAAAGCTTTACCGGGGATTTCGGAGGACAATTGGACTTGCGGGTTACCTGGTTTTCTGAAGAATACCTTAGTGCTCTGGTAGAGGATGAGGCGAATAAGAATCTCTGGACTCAAGATGAAAAAGAGAACTATCTGTACAACCTGCTGAGAACCCTCGAAATAGACGAATATATTCCTGTGGAAGTCTCTATCCGTAACTATGGCCCTTCCATGCACATGGCCCCTTTCGATGACATGATAACTTTAAGAATTAACAATAAAGACTACAAGCCTGTGGACTACGATAAAAGGTTTAATTTTCGTCTCCAGGGCGATGTTAATGGTTATGTTTATTTCCCCCGGTTTGATGAAAATAATAAACCTCTTCTTGAAGGAGCCAAGACGGTGCGCGTTACCTTGAGAGCTGGTATTAGCAGTATCCTTGCGGGAGACGTCAGCTTCTTCTGGGACATCTACAGAGACAACCCGGAAAAACTCTTCTCCGGCAAGGCCATGCGGCAGTTTGAGATTGATCGGCTTCTCAAGCGTACCAAGCTCCTCAACAGCCGCAAAATAGAGCTGGAAGAGGAACTGAAAGGGATTTACGCAGAGCTTCTGGAAGTGCAGAAACGCATGGATGAGCTGCAGCACCAGACGGATTAACCCCTAAGGGAAGATTCTGTTTCCCCAAAGGAACATAGCCAACCCTACCCGTTGATCTTCACAACGCCGGGAGACCCGGATTATCCCGGTCTCCCGGCGTTTTATATTGCGGGAAGAAGAGATTCTGGAGTTTGCCCCGCAGCAGACGAACTGAGAGGAGAAGCAAAGGAGCGTATTTTATGGGCAAAAAGGACAAAGCCTTTCGTAGGCTCTTGGGGGATAAGGAACTCTTTCTTCGGTTCCTCCGGCAGGATCTTCCCTATACCGTGGATCCCGAAACCCTCACTCTGGATGATCTTGTGCTGGAGAACATCACCTTCATTCCGCCGGATCTCACCGAAAAGCTCTCCGACGTGGTCTACTCCATCCACACCGGGGATAACAAGCTCTACGTCTACGTTCTGGTGGAGCACCAGTCGGAAACGGATTTTCTCATGCCCTATCGGCTTCTCTCCTACATGGTACAGCTCTGGGGGCGTTGCGTGGAAGAGGCGGGGGAGCATGCCAGACGCAAAAGCTTTCTCCTTCCTCCCATCGTTCCCGTGGTATTTTATGAGGGAGCCAAGCGGTGGACTGCGGAAAGAAACTTCAGGGGAAAGGTGGAGCACGCCGAGGAGTTTCACGGATACATCCCGGATTTCACCTACCGCCTCATCTCCCTTCGGGATAAAACCACCCAGGAGCTGCTCTCCTTCAAGGATGCCCTGGGGGGATTGCTCTACCTCGCTAACCCTGCCAAAGAGGAAAACCTTCTTCACTCCCTTGAAAAAATACATCAGTTCTTAGGAGAGCTTCCCTTCGAGGAGAGTAAAGTATTTGCGAGGTACCTGCTGGGGTATCTGAAAATACTGCTGGAAAAAGAAGGCAGGCACCATGAAGGAAATTCTCTGGAGGAATTTTTCGAAAACGAGGAGGCGGAAGAGATGATCAGCTATCTGGAACGAGAGATTCGAACCCTCAAACAGGAAGGCCGCCAAGAAGGCCGTTTGGAAGGTCGTTTGGAAGGTCGCCAAGAAGGCCGTCGGGAAGCGCATATCACCCTCGCAGTCTCCATGCTCCGAGAAGGGATCCCCCTCCCCACCATCGCAAAGATCACCGGTTTTTCGGGAGAGGAGATTCAGGAGTTTGCCCGGCAGCAGACGCAGTGACGGCCTGTTTTTTCACTTTTGACACTTGTTGCAACCAGTGCTAAAGTGATTTTTGTCAGGGGGTGGTCATGATCAAGGCGTATAGCAGTCGAGAAATGATCAAATTGCTTGAAGCCCATGGATGGAAACTCCACACCATCAGAGGAGACCACCATCAGTTCAAGCACCCCGTGAAGAAGGGCAAGGTGTCAGTTCCTCACCCCAACAAAGACCTTCCCATCCGGGTGGCCAAGAGCATCCTGAGACAGGCGGGGTTGGAATAGCCCTGAGCCTTTCCTATACCATGCAGAACGGAGTGATGATTATGGCTGCGAAAAAAGATTTGCGCATCTATCCGGCGGTCTTTTTCCATGATGATGATGCTATTTGCGTAGAATTTCCAGATCTTCCGGGCTGTGTTACCTTCGGTGAAACCATGGAAGAGGCCTTGGAGAGTGCAAAGGAAGCTCTCGAAGGTTTTCTCTACGGCATGGAACAGGATGACGACCCCATTCCTCCCCCCACCCCCTTCGACAAGATTGCCGTGGAAAAGGGGGGAGTGCTTATGGCTATTGCCGTGCGGATGGATATCGTGCGGGAAGAAGAGGCACATAGAAGCATTACTAAGAGTGTCACCATCCCCGCCTACCTGAATAAGCTTGGCATAGAGAATAACCTCAACTTTTCCAGCATACTGCAAGAGGGGTTAAAAGAACGCCTCGGTGTGTAGGCTGTAAATAGTCTCCATGCTCCGAGAGGGGATTCCCCTTCCTATCATCGCAAAGATCACCGACTTTTCGGAAGAAGAGATTCAGGAGTTTGTCCCGTAGCAGGTGCCGTGAGGGTGGTAGAATTGATTTTCAAGGATGAAGAAGGATGTTTTCAGGAGGTGTTTGTCATGATAAGGATGGCGGAACTTAAAGAAGCGGTCTCTTCGTTGGAAGAAAAAGATCTAAGAGAATTCTCCCGGTGGTTTGCCGCATACGAAGGCGAGCGGTGGGATGCGCAGCTACTTAAGGATCAAGACTCTGATCCCTTGAAAAAGATGATGGAGGCAGCATCGCAATCTTTTGCAAAAAATCAATGCAAACCTCTTTAGAACATTGTACCACTCCTGAGTTTTGGGAGCTTTATAATGCTTTGCCTGGAGAAGTTCAAGCCCTGGGGGATAAGAATTTTGTGTTGCTACGTTCTGAACCGGGGCATCCGTCGTTGCGTCTCAAGAAGGTGGGAAAACTTTGGTCGGTCCGGGTAGGATTGCATTATCGAGCTTTGGGCTTTGCTTGTCCTTCTCGAAAAAATGCCATTCTTTGGTTCTGGATAGGCAGCCATGCCGATTACGATGCTATGATATTGAAAAAGTTGTAAACTGGAAGGTGCAACAATCACCGGCTTTTCGGAAGAAGAGATTCAGGAGTTTGCCCGGCAGCAGACGCAGTGATAAAAGTTTTTTGTTAGGAGTGTTGCGGTATGGTAAGAGCCAGGAGAGGCGACGAGCACAAGGGTTCTTCCGGTAACAATCCCAGCAACAACATCGGGGACGGGGAGGATGTCTCTTCCTCAGAGAACAGGTGTGATGACTCTCTCTGGAAAGAGATACTCACCAATCTTTTTCTTCCTATGCTGCGGTCTGTTCTTCCTGAAATGGCCGGGGCGGTGGATACCAGCCGTTCCGTGACCTTTCTGGATAAGGAACTCCAGCGCCTTGCCCGATTTACCCGGCAGTATACCGAAGGGGATCCCGACGGAGGGCGTTTTGTGGATGTTCTTGCGGATGTTCCTCTTCTTACCGGAGAAAGTACCTGGATCCTCCTTCATGCGGAGGTGCAGGGGCAGGGGGGCCGGGAGAACTTCCCCCTTCGGATGCATCGGTACCGCTGCCTTCTGGAGGGCCGATATAATCGCCCTGTCATGGGAGTGGCCCTTCTGACCCAACCCATCGGAAAAGGGCAGGAGAAGGGATGCTATCTCTGGGAGAAATTTGGTGCTAGGGTGCTCTATGAATATCCGGTTTTCAAGATTTACGAGGGGGATGAAGAGGCCTTGCAGAAGAGCGACAACCCCTTTGATCTTGCCCACTATGCAGGGATTCAGGCGTGGAGGCACCGAAGACAGGATGCCCGAAAGCTGATCTACATGAAAACCATGCTGAATATCCTGAATGAGCGGGGATGGAGCAGGGATGAGAAATTGTGGCTCCTCTGGTTTATTGAGGGCGTTACTCACATTAGGGATGCAGAGGTGTGGCAGGAATGGGAACAGGAACTGGAACGGAAGGGAAAGGAGGAGGGCGGCATGTATATTAGTCTGATGGAGCGTAAGGGGATAGAGAAGGGGTTGCGTAAGGGCATGCAGAAAGGCCGTCAGGAGGCGCATATCACCCTCGCAGTCTCCATGCTCCGAGAGGGGATCCCCCTCCCCACCATTGCAAAAATCACCGGTTTTTCGGAAGAGGAGATTCAGGAGTTTGCCCGGCAGCAGGCGAACTGAAGGGAGAGTCATGCTGGAAAAAGAACTTTTGGAATATCTCGCTCAGGGAGAAAATTCCGGGGTGGAGTTCAAACGGGATGATATACGGCCGGAACAGCTTGCCAAAGAGGTTGTGGCCCTCGCCAACCTTCGGGGTGGGCGGATTTTTCTGGGAGCAGAAGATGATGGTACCGTTTCCGGATTGAGCCGAAAAGATGCTCAGGAGTGGGTTTTGAACGTCTTTCGGGATAAGGTGCATCCCCAGATTATCCCTTTTTACGAGGAAGTTTCTCTGGAATCTGGGAAGAGAGTAGGGGTTATTACCGTGGGGCCTGGAATTTCCAAGCCCTACGTCTTGCGGCATCATGGCCGGGAGGAGATCTATCTGCGCATGGGGAACCGGTCGGATTTGGCTACTCGGGAGCAGCAGCTCCGGCTCTTCGAAACCGGAGGGATGTTGCATCTTGAAGTGCTCCCCTTGGCAGGGACCTCCATGCAGGATCTTGATATGGATCGGGTGGATTTTTACCTTCGCCATATCATTCGGGATCCCGAAATACCGGAAACGAAAGAGGCCTGGGTTGCCCGGCTTCTGGGGATGGGATTTTTGGCAGAGGATGGCCTGGGAAACACTGTGGGCTCTCTGGGGGGAATGCTCTGTTTCGGCATCAATCCTCGGCGCATTCTCCGGCAGGGAGGATTGCGGATCTTCGCCTTTGAGGAAAAGGAAAAGAGCTATGATGCTCTGCTGGATACGGTGCTGGACGGCCCCCTGGTGGGGCGGTGGCGCTCCTTCGACGACGGGCGCCGGGAGCTTGTGGACCCCGGACTTATTGAGAAATTTACCGCTGCCATCACCCCCTTTGTCTCCCGGGATGCTCGGGAGATAGATGCCTCCATGCGTCGGCAAAAGGAGTGGCACTATCCCTGGGAAGCCCTCCGGGAGGTGGTGATCAACGCCCTGGCCCATCGGGACTGGAGCCGTTCCGTGGATATCGAAATAGGGATTTACGCCGATCGCCTGGAGGTGATCAGTCCGGGGAGTCTCCAGAACTCCATGACTCTGGAGAAGATGATCGCCGGCCAGCGTTCCCCCCGAAATCCCCTGATCATGGACGTGCTGCGGGATTATGGATACGTGGAGTCCCGGGGGATGGGGATCCGCACCAAGGTGATTCCCCTCATGAGGCGCTGTAACGGCCGGGATCCGGTCTTCGAACTCACCGAGGATTATCTGAAAACCGTGCTCTATAAAAAAGACAGCCCACCCACCCCGGTGCAATAATAAAAGCTGAACCTTCAAAAAAACGTTGACTTGTGGAACGCCGCAAAGGCATCAAAGGCCTGGCAAGCGGTAAAACCCGTAGCTCCGGAGCTTCTTCACCCCCAGCCACAGCCACAAACGAGAATATGGCAAAGATCACCGGCTTTTCGGAAGAGTAGATTCAAGAGTTTGCCTGGCAGCAGGCGAACTAAACGGAGAGTCATGTTTGAGCATTTGCCTTGCGGAGGAGCTTCCGGAAGCGTACCCTGCGGGGCGAAGGGCTTGCCCCTGCCCTGCGGGAAATATCCTTGGAACTCAATCCTCGTAGTGGTATCGCAATGCTGCAATCAAAAGATCTCCTTCAGCTATGCGATACACCATGCGGTGCTCGGTGCTGATCCTTCTGCTGTGGTAGCCAGATAGTTGGAAGCGTAGCACCTCGGGTTTCCCGAGCCCCGAAAAAGGGTCTCGTTGAATATCTTTTATCAAAAGATGGATTCTCTTAACCACGGCTTTGTCCGTTTTGTGCCAATAGAGATAGTCCTCCCAGGCATACTCTGCAAAGATTACCTTCATTCTTCTCTCAACTCTTTTGGAGAGCCTCCTCCTGCATCAAGTTCCCGGATAGACTCCACAAGGCGCCGGGCATTTGCGGGAGAACGGAGCAGATAGGCGGTCTCCTCCAGAGCTTCGTATTCCTCAAGAGACATCATCACCACCGCTTTTTCTCCCTTTTTGGTAATGATAATCGGCGCTTTATCGTCCACCACGCTGTCGATAACGGGAGCCAGTCTTTGCCGTGCCTCACTATAGGTTATGGCTCGCATGGGAAATCCCCCCTTGTACAATAAGATGTACATATGATATCTCCTCTCGGGGATATTTGCAAGGATTTTGGACATGCAAAAAACAAAAAAACTCAGGGATAAGCCCATGGTTTATCTGATATCCCAAAGATCCTTGGAGCAGTGGAGGCTCCCACTGTACTTTCCTCTTGGTTGTCCCCTTTCACAGAGCGGTGCTATACTTGTTCTGCCAGAGGGGGGAGATGCACCATGAGGGAAATTCCCTGGAGGAATTTTTCGAAAACGAGGAGGCGGAAGAGATGATCAGCTATCTGGAACGAGAAATTCGAACCCTCAAACAGGAAGGCCGCCAAGAAGGCCGCGAGGAAGAGCGTACCATCATGGCAGTCTCCATGTTTCGAGAGGTGATCCCCCTCCCCACCATCGCAAAGATCACCGGCTTTTCGGAAGAAGAGATTCAGGAGTTCGCCCGGCAGCAGGCGAATTGAGGTGGCCATGGCGGGATTTCGGAATACTGCCATAACTACGAGCACATAGACGTGAATATTCTGAAATCCCTTGTGGGCATCATCTGAAGGATCTTGAAGAATTCTGCCGCATTGCTCTCCTCGGGGAAACAGATACCAGAACTTTACATGATTGAAAATTCGTTTGATTACATGTCCTAAAGGAGCCTGAGGAAAATGGAAAAGAACAAACTGCAGCGTATCGGAGTGCTTACCAGCGGGGGGGATGCCCCGGGGATGAACGCCGCCATCCGGAGCGTGGTGCGGGGGGCCATCTTTAACGGTCTCGAAGTGGTGGGGATTCGCCGGGGATATGAAGGGCTTTTAGAGGGGGATATCATTCCTCTCTCCGTAAGCTCCGTGGGAGGAATTATCCACCGGGGAGGTACCTTTCTGCGTACCGCCCGGTGCGAGGAGTTCAAACGCCCCGAAGGGATCAACGAAGGGTTGACCCGGCTTCGGGAGTACGATCTTCACGGGCTGGTGGTCATCGGGGGGGATGGTTCCTTCCGGGGGGCCTGGGAGCTTGCCAAAAGGGGTTTCCCCGTGGTGGGGATCCCCGGTACCATTGATAACGATATCGCCGGTACGGATACTACCCTTGGATTCGATACCGCCGCCAACACCGCCCTGGATGCGGTGGTGAAGCTTCGGGATACCGCCAGCAGCCACGAGAGGCTTTTTATCGTGGAGGTTATGGGGCGGCATTCGGGATGTCTTGCCCTGCATGTGGCGGTGGCGGGGGGGGCGGAGTGCGCGGTGATTCCCGAACGCCCTGTGAATATCGAAGAGCTTTGCCGCAAGCTCCAGAGCACCCGCCACCGGGGGAAGACCCACTCCCTTGTGGTGGTGGCGGAGGGGGCCATGGGAGCCCAGGAATTGGCGGCCCAGCTTCAGGATAAGGCGGGGTTTGAGTTCCGCATCACCGTGCTGGGGCATATCCAGCGGGGAGGAGCCCCCTCCGTGGCGGATGCGGTGCTGGGGTCCCGGATGGGCTCCTTTGCGGTGAAGGCCCTTCTGGAGGGGGAGAAGGGGGTTATGGTGGGCATTCTTAAGGGGGAGCTTGCCCTTTCGCCTCTCCCCGTGGCGTGGGAGCAGAAAAGCGAACTCCCCCAGGAGCTTATGGACCTTGTGGATGTGCTGAGTATCTAAAAGGCAGTTGCTCGTGGTCAGTTGTCAGTGGCTAGTGGGCTGTTCCACGTTATAGTGTGCCCTTGGATGGGAGCCTCCGCTTGTGTATCCCCTCTGCTCCCGAGTGGTCGAACCGCTCCCTTGCTTTGCTGCTCCGGTCTGTCGCCGTAGCTGCGCTAAATTGCGCTCGCCGACCACTATGCTCGCTGCCGGGGCCGCACAAGCTCCGGCTCCTGCGGCTCATTTAGGCTCATAATATAAGTGGGAATGAGCTACTAGTTAGAACCTTAGAACCTTGGGGGCTTTTCGGGGCTAAAAAACCGCCAGATCTCCATCCTTAAGATCTCCCACAAACATGTACCCCGGAGCGTGGGTGATGGCGAAGGGGGGCTTGCTTGCCATGAGGGCTGCCTGGGGGGTGACCCCGCACCCCCAGAAGACCGGTACCTCTCCGGGGCGGATGGTTACGGGGTCGCCGAAATCCGGCCGGGCAATATCCTGAATGCCGAGATCTTCCGGAGAGCCTATATGTACCGGCGCTCCGTGCACGCCGGGGAAGCGTCCCGTGGTGAGCACCGCCTTGGGTACCAGATCTGCCGGTATGGGGCGCATGCTCACCACCATGTTCCCCTTGAGCCGTCCTGCGGGGCGGCAGGGGCGGTTGGTGAGGTACATGGGGACGTTCACCCCCTCTTGGATGTGTCGCACCGGGATATGGGCATCCAGAAGGGCGCTTTCAAAGGTGAAGGAGCATCCCAGTAGGAATCCCACCAGGTCATCCCGCCACAGGTGGGTGATATCCCAGGGTTCTTCCACGCACACCCCCTCTTTCCATACCCGGTATTTGGGGATATCTGTGCGGATATCCCCTCCGGGGGCAAGGATTCGGGGCTCCGGATCTCCGGGCTCCGTAACGTCCAGCACCGGGCAGGGGGTAGGGTTTCGGGTGGCAAAGAGAAGAAAGTCGTAGGCCCACTCTCTAGGGAGAATGGCGAGGTTCGCCTGCACGTATCCCTTGGCCATCCCCGGAGTGGGGGCCTTCCAGAGCCCCTGACGGATGGCGCTGCGCACCTCCTGGGGAGAGGCGGTGCTCCAGTCTTTTGAAGAGCTGTTTGTCCCTGTGCTTGTGTTCATGTTTAAATTCGTATTCATATCCCGAGTACCTCCCGAAGAGGCTTCAGGGCTATCCCCTGGGCCTCAAGATTTTTTCGCAGCTCCGAGGCGATGGCCACCGCCTCCGGAGTGTCTCCGTGAACGCAGATGGAGGCGGGCTTCAGAGAGATGCGTTTTCCCGAGATGGTCTGTACCGTCCCCTGGGTGATCATCTCGATGATGCGTTGGCTGATAACCTTCGGATCGTGAAGCACCGCTCCGGGCTCCCGGCGGTTCACTAGCGTGCCTTCATTGGTATAGGCACGGTCGGCGAAGGCTTCCGCTGCAAAGGGGATACCGTAGGCTTTTGCCGCATCTTCGTAGGCGGATTCTGCCAACCCCATGAGGATGAGGGGGTTTTTCTGGGAGGCCGAGGCATGCCGCACCGCTTCGGTTATGGCCCTGGCGAGGTGGGAATCCTGTGCCCCCTGGTTGTAGAGGGCTCCGTGGGGTTTCACGTGCTGTAGCTCCACCCCTTGGGCGGCGCAGAAGGCCTGAAGCGCCCCGATCTGGTAGAGGCAGAAGGCGTAAGCCTCCTGGGGGGTGCATGCGAGGGTGCGGCGGCCGAAGCCTTGAAGATCCGGATGCCCCGGATGGGCCCCCACCGCCACCTCCCGCGTCTTGGCAGCGGCCACGGTGCGTTGCATTACCTGGGGATCCCCCGCGTGGAAGCCGCAGGCCACGTTGGCGCTGGTGATGCTCTCCAGCACCTTGTCATCCTCTCCCAGAGAGTAGACTCCGAAACTTTCCCCCAAGTCGCTGTTAAGATCAATGCAGTGCATGTGCATGGCTATACTTCCTCCCACTCCACAGAATAGTTGCTTTCGGATATGGTGATATGCCATCTCCCCCGAAGAGGCTCCGCAGAAGAGGTCTTCTTTCGGGAGGTTCCCCTCTCTTCCAGCTCTTTTGGCTTCTTCTGTTCTTTTAGTTCTTTTTGCCCCCACGTTTCGGGCTGGGGGCGGCTGCGATGGGATGCCCGAAGGCGCCGCAGCTCTTCTATTTTTTCCTCCTGTTCTTCCAGGAGTTTTCTTCCCGCTGAGACCGATATGGAGGTGAAGCGCACCTTGTCCCCCGGCATCTTCTGGGCAAATCTGCCGAAATCCGCCCCCGCGAGCACCCCTATTTTAGCGTATCCTCCAGTGGTCTGGCGGTCTGCCATCATCACGATGGGCTCTCCGTGGCCGGGGATCTGGATGGCTCCGGGGGGGATGGCGTCGGAGATGATATCCGCCCCATCCCGATGCTCCACCGTGGGACCCTCCAGGCGGAATCCCATACGATCCGCCGCACTGGAAACCACATATTCCGAGGAGAAGAAGGTTTTTTTCCCCGCATCGGTAAAGTATTCCTCCTGGGGCCCCAAAAGCACCCGAAAGAGTCCCCCCGGAGGATCCTGAGGGCGCAGCTCTTCGGGGCATACAAGATCGGTGCAGCGCTCCCAGAGGATATCCGGTTTCCCCAGAGAAAGAGAATCTTCCTTCTGGAGGGCTCTGCCTTCAAAGCCCCCCAGCTTTCCCCGAAGATAGGTGGAGCAGCTCCCTAAGAGGGGAGGTACTTCGATACCCCCGGCAAAGCAGAGGTACCCCCGGCACCCCTTTCCGGGAGGACCCGAGAAGGAGATGCGGTCTCCCTCAAAAAGCTCCAGTACCTTCCAGGGAGGAGCCTCTTTTCCGTTGATCTTCATGCCGAGATCCGCCCCCGTAAGAACCAGAAGCATTTTTTTGCTCACCATCCGGAGGGTGGGCCCGAGAAGGGTGCACTCCAGGGCGGCGGCGTTTTCGGGGTTTCCAAGCAGAAGATTGCCTATCCGCAGAGAGAGGGGATCCATGGCCCCCGCCACGGGAATCCCCATGGCCTGGTACCCCCAGCGTCCGAGATCCTGCACCGTGGTAAGCATCCCCGGATGTTCCACCAGAATACTCATGCCGTATCTCCTCTCTCCATGGTCTTCTTTTGACGGGCAAGAGCGTAGCTCCCTGTGGCCACCTGTTGGGTTATGCTACGGTACTCCTCCGGCGAGATGGGAACAAAACGGATCCAGAGCCCCGCCTCCAGCAGAATGGGGGGTTCTCTTTCGGGGTCGAAGAGTCTCAGGGGGGTTCGGCCGATGAGCTGCCATCCTCCGGGGCTTTCCATGGGGTAGATGCCGGTCTGCTGATCCGCAATTCCCACGCTTCCTGCGGGGATGATCTGCCGGGGCTTTGCAAGCCGGGGGGTAGCCAGGGAGAGATCCATCCCCCCCAGATAAGGAAATCCCGGGGTGAACCCCAGCATGTAGCAGTAGTATTCCCGCCCGCTGTGACGGCGGATAACCTCTTCTTCTGGAAGATTGTTGGAAGAAGCCACAAAAGAAAGGTCCGGCCCGAAATCGCCGCCGTAGCAGAGAGGGATTGCCACCACCTCCCCAGGATGCGCTTCTTCTCTTTCCAGAGAGCCGAGAGTTTTCTCCAGAGCCTTGTGGATTTTTACAAGATCTTCTCCGGGAATATGGAGATAGATCGCCAGAGAGCGGTAAGTGGGTACCATCTCCCGAATCCAGGGGAAGGATGCCCTTTCCAGGGCCTTCCGCAGGGCCTGTACTCTGCGGTTGATGCCGTAGTCGATATGTTCACCAAAATCCACCACCACACAGCTTTCTCCCGCAGGGAGAAGCCGGGGGGCCGAAGCCTCTTCGGGCATAAGGGGGATGCCTCCTTGCAAAGTAGTCATGGAAAGGGTTTCCGGGGATGCCTCTATGCTGGCCTCCCCGGAAACCGGAATATACCTAAGGAAAAGCCTAAAACTCCGCTCCCCCGGTAACCTTGATATCGTCCCGGTGAAGCACCATGGCCTCCACCGCCGCCTCTAACCCTTTGGCAATATCATCCAGGGCCATGGCGGGGGTGTTATCCCGGGCTACCACCTGCTCCGGCAGAAAGGGGACGTGGATAAAACCGCACCGAAGAGAGAGGTTGTTTACGGCGATATGGTGCAGCACCCCGTACATGAGATGGTTGCAGACGAAGGTTCCCGCAGTGTTCGAGACCTTGGCGGGAATTCCTTGCTTGCGGATATTTTCCACCATGGCCTTGATGGGGAGGGTGCTGAAATAGGCCGCAGGCCCTCCGGGAACGACTGGAACATCCACGGGCTGATTTCCTTCGTTATCCTTGATCCGGGTATCATCCAGATTGATCCCCACCCGCTCCGGGGTGAGGTCGAAGCGTCCCCCCGCCTGCCCCACCAGGAGCACTGCCTCGAAAGAGCCCTTATCCAGAGCTTCGGTGACGGTATGGATGGATTTGTGAAACACCGTGGGAACTTCGAGAATTTCGATCTCTGCCCCGGCGATGATTTTAGGAAGTTTGCGCACCGCCTCAAAGGCGGGATTGATGGCATCTCCCCCGAAGGGGTCGAAAGCTGTAACGAGAATCTTCATTCACAATGCCTCCTTAAGGGGCTTTCCGGTTAGAAAGCCATGTATTTCATGAGTACGATATGGGTTCCCCAGAGAAGAAGAGCGATGGATGCCTGTACCTTGATGACCTTGTACTCGTCCCGGATATCCAGCAATGCGGCGGGAACGATGTTGAAATTCGCCGCCATGGGGGTGAGGAGGGTGCCGCAGTACCCCGCGCTCATGGCGAGAACCCCGATGGTGGCAGGGTCCGCCCCGTGCATCCCGATGACAATGGGCACCCCGATCCCCGCAGTAATCACCGCGAAGGCCGCAAAGGCATTTCCCATGATCATGGTGAACACCGCCATGCCCAGGGCGTAGGCCACCAATGCCCAAATCTGATTTTCCATGGGAAAGACCGCGGTAAAGCCCGTAGCCACGATATCTCCCACTCCGGCGGTGGCGAAGAGCTTACCCAGGGCTGCAAGATAGGGGGGGAGTATGAGAGCCCATCCGATGTGGTCGCTGGTCTCCCGGCCGGCGTCCATGATATGCATAAAGCTGTCCCGAGGGACGTAGATCAGGGCCATGAGCAGAGCCAGCACGCTCCCCACGCCGAACCCAACCAGGGGGTGCAGGTTGAGGAGGGCGAAGACGATGGCCATGCCGGAGATGGCGAAAATGGGGAGGAGAAGCCGATTGCCCAGCTCGTCCCGCCGTTTTTTCTGAAACTCCGCGGTTGTTTTGTAGTAGTTCCCTTTCCCTACCTTGCCGATTCCTGCCAGAAGAGCGATGAAGATGACCATAATCCCCGATACCAGGGGAGGAATCCTGTCGCCTCCGATAAAGATAATCCCCAGCACCCCCCAGAAGATGGCGGTTCCCATTTTTTGGGGATGTTTTTCGTCCTTCAGGGTAAGAAGGGCGAAGAAGAGGGTGATCACCCCGGTGATGATGTAAAAGTACTCCAGAGAGCTTCCAGAACTCAGAAAAGCACGCATTACCGATCACCTCCAGCAATTTTGCGATCCAGCACGAAACAGAAATAGATGAGTCCGTAGATGGCGGAGATCACTGCCACGGGAATGGCGGCCTTCGCCAGAGATCCCAGCTCAACAGGGTGCCCCAGCTCTTCGAGAACCCCCTGGATAAGCAGAAGCCCCGCTGCGGCGGGAAAGACGTTCTGGACGAAGAAGTTGCCAAAATTCTCCGAAGCTGCGGTCATCCCCTTGATGAGGTCTGTCTTCTTCTCGTCCTCCATATCTCCTCCTCGGCTCTCGTAGGATGCCAGAGCCATGGGGGTGATGAGGGGGCGCAGAAAGGCAGCGTGCCCGCTCAGCCGGATGCCGAGAGCTACGGTAAGAGACCGGACGAGCTGAAAGAGATAGCTGATCCTTCCGGGGGTGGCGGCGTGGATCTTGGAGATCAGGTGAGCCATCTGATTCATGAGGCCGTGCTTTTCCGTAATGCCGATGGCGGGGAGCATGATGAGAAAGATAATCATCCCCCGTTGCTTCACAAAGGCATCGCCGATGGTCTTGACGATCTCCACAAAGGAGATGCCTCCGAGAAGCCCCGAGACAAACCCTCCCGCCAGAACCGCCAGAAGGGGGTTGATCTTGAATTTCTTTCCCAGCACCAACCCAACCACTACCACAAGTACACCGAGAATGGGAAGCCAGTTCACAAATAAAACCTCCTTAGTATGGAACTCAAGATGGAACCCTTGAAGAGGATTCCAGAACAGCCCTTATTGTATACTTTGAAGCCTTCCGTGAAAAGCCTTTTCAGGCTCAGGAGACCATCATGTTGGGGAGCATAAGCACCAGATTGGGGAATATGGTAAGAAGCACCGTGATCAGCAGAAGGATTATGAAAAAGGGTATTGCGGATCGGGCGATGCTTCCGATGCTCTCTTCGGTGAGGCCGTTGATCACAAAAAGATTAAATCCTACGGGGGGAGTGATCTGGGCGAGCTGGATCATGATGATCAGAAAGATGCCGAACCAGAGGGGGTCGAACCCCGCCAGGCGCACCAGGGGAAGGGCAATGGGAAGGCTCATGACGATCATGGAGAAACCATCCAGAAGGCAGCCCATGAAGAGGTACATGATAGAGAGGATCAGCATGAGCACGTAGGGGGAGAGCCCCAGAGTGCTGATCCATGCGGTAAGGGCCCGGGGGATCCCCAGATACCCCACCGCCACGGAGAGAAAGGCGGCACCGCAGACGATCCACATGATCATGCAGCTCGTTTTCACCGCTCCCATGAGAGCCTCTCGGAAGACCGTGAAAGAGAGACTTCTTGTGAGGCCCGCAAAGAAGAGGGCCCCCAGCACCCCCACCGCAGCGGCCTCCGTGGGGGTGGCCCATCCGGCGTAGATGCTTCCGAGCACGATCCCCACCAGAATTACCACGGGAGCGAGAAGCGGGAGCGCTTTCAGGCGATCCATCCAGGTATAGTGCAGATCCCCCCGGGGGGCGTATTCGGGATTCTTCACGCACCGGAGCATGACGTAGCCGCTGAAGGTGATGGCGATAAGAATCCCTGGAAGAAAGCCCGCAATAAAGAGCTTGCCGATGCTTACATCCGCCATGATGCCGTAGACGAGCATCATCATGCTGGGGGGGATGAGAAATCCCAGCGTTCCCGCCCCCGCCAGGGAGCCGATGCAGAGCCCCATGTTATAGTTCCGCCGCCGGAACTCCGGAAGGGTGATCTTCCCCACCGTGGCGGTGGTGGCTGCAGAGGATCCGCTTACCGCCGCAAAAAGGGTGCTGGCAAAGATGTTCACGTGGATGAGCCTTCCGGGAATTCTGTCCATCCAGGGGGAGAGCCCCTTGAAGAGATTCTCCGAAATTTTGCTCCGAAAGAGGATCTCTCCCATGAAGATGAAGAGGGGAAGGGCCATCATGGTGGAGCCGCTGGTGTTGTTCCAGAGCACGTTAGAGAGAACCGTAAGGGCCGGAAGGTCCAGAAAGATGGTAAAGCCTCCCAGGGCGACGAGAGCCAGGGCTATACCGATCCAGAGAGAGCTTCCCAGGCAGAGCACAAGAAGCCCCATCAGGGTAAGAGAAATTGTCATGTAATCCATAGAATGCGCTCCTTTTTTCGTTGTCTCTCTTCAGAGCTACCGCCCAAGGGTAACCGCCTCCTCGGGAAGATCCTCCCCGGAATCGCCGAAAAGCCCCGCCAGAGTGCGCAGGAATTCCGCAAAGAACTGAAGGGCAAAGATCCCCGACCCCAGAGGGAGAAAGAACTGAGGAATGGCGAGGTAGGTCTCGGAGATCTGCATAGATCGGCTGCCGTAGGCTACGGAATCCCAGAAGAAGAGGGAGGTGGTCCAGGTCATGAGAAGCGTGAAGACCAATCCCGTAAGAAGGCAGAGGGCTTCCAGGAGAAGACGTTTTTTTCCGTGCAGCACCGTGTGAAGAAAGGTCATGCGGATATGCCCCTTCTCCCTGAGGGTGTATCCCAGGGCAAGAAAGGTGAGCCCCGTCATGAGGTACCCCGTATACTCCTCGGTGATGTAAAGAGTCTTTGAAAAAAAGGTGCGCATCACGATTTCCACTGTTACAAGCAGAACTCCCAGGCATATACCAACTCCCGAGAGGGCTCCGCCGAGAGAAGCGATACGGTCGCTCCACCGAAGTAGCTTTTCCATGAACATCATCCTTTATCTGCTATCTGCTGTACGAGCCTTGGGCTCCCCTTGGTGGAAAAATCCGGAAAAAGAAGGAGCATCGAGGGGGGGAGCTGAAAAGAGGAGGGGTCTTTCCAGCTCCCCGGGGGAAGCTTCTCCTATTTTTTCCGCCCCACCGCTTCCAGGAATTCGTCGTAAATCGCCGTAGCTTCCTTGGGAGCCTTCTCGTACCACTCTGCCCGGATGGCTTCGGTGTGCGTCGTCAGGTCTGCCATGAAGCTCTCGGAGACGGGGCTGCTGATAATGCCGTTTTCGTTGCAGATGCGCTCCTGCTCTTTATCCAGCTCCGCTACCCGGGCCCACATGATCTCTTCCATCTCTTTTCCCGTCTCGACCAGGGCCTGCTGCAGCTCCGGATCCAGCTTGTTGAACTGCTGCAGATTCACCGTTACCATATCCTGAGCCAGGGTGATGTTAAAGCGGCTGAAGTATTTGAGAACCTCCCAGAACTTGCCATCCACTCCCGTGGGGGTAGAGGTGAGCACCGAGTCGATAAGCCCCGTGGCCAGGGAGGAGTAGACTTCGCTGAAGGGGAGAGGGTAGGGGGTGGCTCCCACCGCCTCCATCACCAGGGCCCCGTTTTTATCGTAGGTGCGGGTTTTCAGCCCCTTCATATCCTCCACGGTGAGGACTTCCTTTTGGGACCAGAGCCCCGCCGCAGGCCAGGGAGCCATGTAGAGAATCTTCTGGCGCCACTTCTTTTCGAGAATGTCGTTGAAATAGGGGCGGGCGATATCGGAGAGAAGTTTTCCCTCCTCAAAGGAGTGCACCAGGAAGGGAAGGGTTACCACTCCCAGTACGGGTTCGTCCCCCGCCACGCCACTGATAAGCATGTCCGATACGGGGAGCAGCCCGTCCCGGACAGCTTTGAGAAGCTCTGGCCCCTTGAATCCCAGGGCTCCTCCGGTCTGTACCACCAGGTCCAGCTTCCCGCCGGTCTTTTCCGCCACCTTCTGAGAAAACTCCTCAAGCCCTACGCTGAGATGATTGTTGGGGGGCCATACGGAGTTGGTGTTCCATCGGTATTCCCTTGCCAAGGCCACGCCGCTGAAGCAGGTACAGATCCAGAAAGCCACACAGGCAATACGTAACGCTCTTCTCATAAAAAATCTCCTCCTTGGTTTTTTGTCACTTCCGTAGTTCTTTGCCGTTCCCGCCATCGTCATGTCACACTCGCAGAGTACATCTTTCCGAACAAAGCCCCCTCCGCTGCCTCTAGGGAAGATCCTCCATACAAAGGTATATGCAAAAAAGTTGCTCTTTTTGACCAGGGTGCACAAAGAATCGGAAAAATCACTCTTTTTCGCTCTTGAAAGGGGGTGGCAAGAGAGCCATACCCCAAGGAGCTGTCGATCCTGGGAACTTTTCCCCATAATGCGCCGTGCGGAAGCTGCACGATCGTGCGCTATCCGCACATCGTGAAGAGTACTTTTGAGGCGGAACAAAGAAACGGCT
Source organism: uncultured Synergistaceae bacterium (assembly GCA_964539095.1). GTDB lineage: Bacteria > Synergistota > Synergistia > Synergistales > Aminiphilaceae > DAIPKP01. Next base: position 22,791 of record CAZIFL010000007.1, on the reverse strand, counting down.
CTCATTATTGAGAAAAAAGCAAAAATGAAAGGGGCTTTTTTGGAGTAAAGAGCCGTGCTACAATGAAAAACGCACAAGAGAAAAACTTTTGAAGGCGCTCTTTTCCAGGGGATACGGCTTCGTTCATAGCATAAAAATTTTCGTAAAGGAGTGATGAACCGTGGGTTGGTACAAAAATCTCTCCCTTCGGGGAAAGCTACTGACAGGTTTTTTAGGGATGCTTCTTCTCTTGGTGCTCGTCGCCTGGGCAGGGTGGAAGGGTATGGGGGATATAGCCCGAAGATCGGAGCTACAGAACGACATGGGCCGCATTCTCCGGGATGCCGAGCGTGGAGAGGTTCTCACGGGGATCTACGTACGGAGCGAAGAGGAGAAGGCTGCCTCCGAGGTGCTCCGGCATTTGGAAGGCATGAAAAAAGAGCTTCTTGCAGAGCGGGAGAAGCTTCAAGATTCCGAGGATCTTCGGCAGATTGCCGGGGTTTCCGCCATGGTGGAGGCCTATGAGAGGGCTTTCAAGGCTTACGTGCAGGCGGTAGAGGAGGCTCATCAAGAGGAAGGGGTTATGGTGGATGCCGCCCGAAAGCTTCTTGATGCCTCCGAAAAGGCGGTAAAGAGCCTCGCCGACGAAGTAGCCCACCTTATGGGGCGCATGGAAGGCGCCGCTCAGGGAACTTCACGAGAGATCGCCTCTCTTGCGGCAGTCATGGAGGGGGCTCTTGAGGAGCTTCGGGAGTGCGGTATCATTATTGAACAGATTCTTCAGATTCGCCGCTCCGAGAAGGACTATCTTCTCAGGGGGGAGGCTCGCTATATCCAGGAGCTGCACGATGGAGCGGCGGCGATTACTACCGCTGCGGAGATGCTTCGGGCGAGGGTGAATGCAAACGCTGCAGAGCATATGGCCCAGCTGATTGAGAATGTGGAGGAGTACCGCAAATCTTTTGAAGATTTTGTGCAGAGCCGGCTCGACTTTTTCGACGAACGGGGAGCATCTCTTCTCGATCGATCTGTGGAGGTGCTTCGGAGCACCCCCGAACGCCTGCTTCCGGAACAGGTTCGTACCCTCGCCAGAACCCTGGGGTGCCGCATTACCGTAGTGGATGAGGACGGTACAGTGCTGGGAGATTCCGAGGCGGATCCTGCCTCTATGGGAAACCGCGGGGATCGCCCGGAGATCGCCGCAGCTTTTGAGCGAGAAGAGGGACAGGCGGAGCGGTTCAGCGGAACTCTGGAGAACACGGTGTACTACTACGCGAGAAAGATTGAGGTTTACGGTAAGCCCAGAATAGTGCGGGTTGCCTTTACCCCCGTCCAGGCCAACCATGTTCTTGCAGGAAGCGAGGAAGATCAGGAGATAGCCTGGCAGCGGCAGCTTCAGCAATCCATGGAAGAATATGCCCGGGAAGCTGTGGCCTCCGCCCGGGAGCTTCAGGAGATGATACGATCGCAGATTAACCAGGAACTTCTGGATGCCCGGGGGGTTACGGAGACCTTCTCCCAGGAGCTTGTGACGAGGGTGCAGCAGGGTGGCAAGCGTATGGAGGCCTACGGACTCTTCGGGGGTATCATTCAGGAGGCCCTTCACGCCCGGAGGCACGAAAAAAACTACATCCTTCGGAAGGATCAGGAGTCCCTTAAGGCGGTTCACCGTTCGGTGGAGCGTATCCAGGCTCTTGCGTCGCAGTTTACAGGGCTTCTTGAGGGGAACCGTGATGCCGAGGAGGCCCTTAAAGAAATTGTCCAGGCGGCGGGAACCTACGGTGAGGGGTTTACAAACTTTCTGGGGGCCTACGAAGAGGAGATGCGTCTCGACAGCGTTATGGAGGGTGAGGCCCGCAAGATGATGGCCTCGGTAGAAGTTCTCCAGCAAGGGCAGGTGGCAAAGGCCCTTGCGGAGCAGCGTGCTGCCGGTGTGATGCTTCTGGGGGTGGCGGCCTTTTCGGTGCTCCTTGCGCTCTTCCTTGCCTTCTACGTTACCTCCCTCATCCTTCGCCCCGTGCGGCAGCTTCGGGAGCTTATGGCACGGGCAGGAGGAGGAGATCTCTCGGTTCGGGGGGATGTGCTTTCCAGGGATGATATGGGAGAACTCACCGCCTCCTTTAATCTCATGATCCGCAGCCAGGCCGAGATGGTGCGGATGGTTCGCAAAGGGGTGGAGGAGCTTGCGGCATCCTCCGAGGAGATCGCTGCCTCGGTGGAGGAGGTCACCAACGCCTCTACCATGATCAAGGACAACATCAAGGATGTGGCGGATGAGGCGGATCAAGGCGATTCCTCTGTGAAAGAGGCTTCCAAGTCGCTTCTGGAACTCTCCTCTCTGGTGCAGATCGCCAAAACCAGTGCGGAGCACGCCAAGGAGAATACTCTGGCCACGCGTGAGACCGCAGATACCGGTAAGAAGGTTGTTCTTGAGGCGGTGCAGATTATGCAGATCGTGGCCCAGCAGGTGGCGGGGACCGAAGAGAGCATCCGGGAGCTGAGCAACTATACCCGGCAGATTGTGGCCATCACCGATACCATCACCAGTATCGCAGACCAGACCAATCTTCTGGCTCTGAACGCTGCCATCGAAGCGGCCCGGGCGGGGGAGGCGGGCCGGGGCTTTGCGGTGGTGGCGGAGGAAGTTCGTAAGCTCGCGGAGGAGTCTAACCGAGGAGCTGCGGAGGTGGCGGCCATCGTGCAGAAGGTGGCAGCCAGTACCGGAGTTGCCTCAGAGTCCATGGAGAAGAGCCGTATTGAGGTGGAGCAGGGGGTGGCCACGGTAAACAAGGGAGGAGAGGCTCTCCAGAGTATTACGGAAGCGGTGGAGAAGACCGTGACGGTGGTGGAGCGGATTCTCCAGGTGGCGGATGAAGAGGTGGCCACCTCCGAGGCGGTGGTGAATATGATTAATCAGCTTGCTACGATTATTGAGGTCACCCGGGATGGGGCACATCTGGTATCAAGCTCCTCCGAGGAGACCGTGGCGTGCATGGAGACCGTGGCGGCGGGCTCCGAGGAGATTAGCTCCATGGCCCAGGAGCTTGATAGCGGGGTGGGCAAATTTACTGTAGAGGATGAGCGAAACCGGCAGAAAACCCTTCAGGAGATTCTGCAGGGAGCCAAGTCGGACCATCTCCTCTGGAAGATGCGCATCAAGAACATGCTTGATGGCTACCAGGACGTGAACCCGGATGAGGTAGCCTCCCATCTCGACTGCCCCCTGGGGGTCTGGTACTGTGGTCAGGGGCGGGATTTCGCTGGAGACTCACTCTATGAGAAGCTCGAAGAGCCCCACAAGGGGGTGCATGAAAATGCCCGGGCCGCGGCACAGCACTACGCCCGGGGAGATGTGAGAGAAGCTCGGAAGGCCTATCGGGATCTGGAGAAATATTCCAGCCGGGTTATTCGTATTCTCGACGGCATGATCCGGAAATATCGAAAAAAGGAGCCTTCCTCCGAGACGGGAATTCGCCCCGTGGCATAGACATGCTCAATTTGACGTAAACAGCAAAAGAGCAGCCCCCGAACCTTGCTCAAGGTTCGGGGGCTGCTCTTTTTGGGCAGTGGTACGCGTATGCGTTTCTACCGCTGAAGTCTTATACGGCGGAATCCGGCGTAGCAGCCGAAGAGAAGACCGAATTCGATGAGAAGCCAGAGCAGGCTTCGCAGGTCGCCGATCTGCCCCGACTGATCCGTGAGAAGCCACTCCACCTCAAGAACTGCATAGGCAGCAGCACAGAGAAGTACCACCAGGAGAGGGAAGGATTTTGGTTTCCATCCCCGAAGACACTCTCCCACCAGAGAGATCGCCATGAGGATATTGATCCCCGAAAGAATAACGTCTATCCGCACCGTTTTTCCACCTCCTGAGAGCCTTCTAAAAGAGCCCCGTGATGTTTCCCTCGGCGTCGATATCAATGCTCTCGGCGGCGGGCTTTTTCGGCAGCCCCGGCATGGTCATGATGGAGCCGCAGAGGGCTACCACGAAACCCGCTCCCGCAGAGAGGCGAGCCTCGGTGACGGCTACCCGGAAGCCCTTGGGGCGTCCCATAACCTTGGGGTCATCCGAGAGGGACATCTGGGTTTTGGCGAGGCAGACCGGCAGATGACCGTAGCCGTGCTCTTCCAGCATCTTCAGGGTGGTGGAGGCCTTTTTGTCGAAGTCCACCCCATCCGCACCGTAGACCTTCGTCGCCACGGTGGTGATCTTGTCCTTTAAGCTCATCTCGGGGCGGTAGAGAGGGGCGTAGTTCGAGGGCTTTTCCAGAGCTTCCAGCACAGCCTCTGCCAGGGCAATGCCCCCTTCGCCTCCCTTTTCCCAGACCTCTGAAAGGGCGAGGGAGGCTCCCCGCTCCGCCGCAGCCTTGGTGATCAGCGCAAGCTCCTTATCCGTATCCGAGGAGAAGCGGTTCAGCGCCACCACCACGGGGATGCCGTACTGGTTGAGGTTGTCCAGATGGGCTTCGAGATTTTCGATCCCCTTCTCCAGGGCCTGGAGATTCTCCTCCCCCAGGGCGGTTTTATCCATCCCTCCGTGCATCTTCAGGGCTCGCACGGTGGTGACCAGCACGATGGCTCCCGGGGCAAATCCCGCCTTGGGGCAGACGATATCCAAGAACTTCTCCGCCCCAAGATCCGAGGCGAATCCCGCTTCGGTAACCACGTAATCCACCAGCTTGAGGGCGGTCTTGGTGGCCACCAGAGAGTTGGTGCCGTGGGCGATGTTGGCGAAGGGGCCCCCGTGGATGAAGGCGGGGACATGCTCCAGAGTCTGCACCAGATTGGGGTTGATGGCCTCTTTCAGCAGCGCCGCCATGGAGCCGTGGGCCTTGAGATCTTTCGCCGTGACGGGGTCGCCGCTGCGGTTGTAGGCCACCACGATATTCCCCAGACGCTCTTTAAGATCCTGAAGATCCTCGGAGAGGCAGAGAATGGCCATGACCTCCGAGGCCACGGTGATGTCAAAACCCGTCTCCCGAGGGATGCCGTGGGGTTTCCCCCCCAGGCCGATGATCATATCCCGCAGGGCTCGGTCGTTCATATCCACGCAACGGCGCAGGGTGATGCTTCGCACGTCGATATCGAGCTGGTTCCCCTGCTGCAGATGGTTATCCAGCATGGCCGCCAGAAGGTTGTGAGCAATGCCGATGGCGTGGATGTCTCCGGTGAAGTGAAGGTTGATGTCCTCCATGGGGATCACCTGGGAGTATCCTCCCCCCGCAGCGCCTCCCTTGACGCCGAAGCATGGTCCCAGGGAGGGCTCCCGAAGGCAGACCATGGTCTTTTTCCCCTTCTTCGCCAGGGCTTGGGTGAGCCCGATGGAGGTGGTGGTCTTCCCCTCCCCCGCAGGGGTGGGGGTGGTGGCGGTGACGAGGATCAACGTTCCGTTGGGGCGGTTTTCCAGGGTTTTCCGGTACCGAAGATCCACCTTAGCCTTGTAGTGGCCGTAGGGGGAAAGGTACTCTGCGGGAATTCCCAGGGACTCCGCAATCTCTGTGATGGGCTTCATGGTAGCTTTCTGGGCGATCTGGATATCTGAAAGCATGAATAAAAGGCCTCCTTGTCTCTTCTTCTTGCCTCCTCATGAGTCGAGGGGGTTTGCTTGTAACGCAGTATGGAGAAATCACAAACATTTTTCCTTATATCGGTGATAATGTCAACCCGCTCAGCCTAAAAGGCTTTTTCTACCAGGCTTTCAATCTCCTTTGTCCGGGCTTCGATGGCGGTGAGCAGCTCCTGCACTTCTTTTATTGTCTCTGCCACAAAATCCTCGTCTTTGATACCTCCGAGGTTGATCCGGATATTATAGGCCGCAGCCTTTCCCGCCGCCAGGGCGAGAAGCCCCGCGGTGCCTCCGTCGGTAATGGCGTTGGGGTTTCCCTTTTCCACCACCGGGAGAGCGAGATCTCCAAGAGCCTTACAGGCCCGGAGGGTGCGAAGAGGGACCGCCGCCGCCTCCTTAAGCCCCAGCTGCATCTGCTCCCGCCGGGCGGATTTCTCTTCTTCGGTCTCCTTGGGCATTTTCAGGGCGCTCATGTAGGTGTTGAAGGCCCTGGTATCCTCCTGAATAAGCCCGAGGAATTCTTTGTACAGCTCCGGAGCCTTGCGCTGTACCTTCTCCATGGCTTCCCAGCTCTCCCGGTACTTGTCTTTGCCCACCGTGAGATTGGCTACCATGGCCGCCAGAGCACCCCCCAGGGCACCGCAAAGGGCCGCTACGCTCCCCCCGCCGGGGGCGGGGGAGTCCGAGGCCAGTTCGTTTACAAAATCCTGTACTTTCAATGTGGTGAGTTCCATATGTAATCTCCTCCTCTTTAGGGGTTCTTGCAAAAGAGTATCCCCCATAGCTCCATTTATTTCTAGTTGTTTCTCGTTATTTCTGGTTCTTTTTCGCCAATCCCTCCGCCACAACCTGTTTTACCAGAGATTCCTCGGGGATGAAGGGGAGGGTGATGTGGTTGCTGTATTTTTTGTTATGCTCCATGGCAGTGGTGATGGAGTTGGGGCAGCGGCTCCAGGCTCTTCGTGCCACCCCTCCCATGACATCCCACATCATGGCGGATTTTACGATCTCGTCCTTTTCATCGGTGCCGTCCAGCACCAGGCCGAAACCGCCGTTGATGGATTTTCCGATCCCCACCCCGCCCCCGTTATGCAGGGCGCAGAGGCTCATCCCCCGGGCGGCGTTTCCGGCGTAGCAGTGGATGGCCATGTCTGCGGTGATGTTGCTACCGTCTTTGATGTTGGAGGTCTCCCGGTAGGGGGAATCCGTGCCGGAGACGTCGTGATGATCCCGACCGATCATAATGGGGCCGATCTCTCCCTTACGCACCATGTCGTTGAAGCGCAGGGCGATATCCCGGCGCCCCTCCGCATCCTGGTAGAGAATCCGGGCTTGAGTTCCCACCACCAGCCGATTCTTGGCGGCATCCCGAATCCATACCCAGTTATCCCGATCTTGGGGGCGGCGTTCCGGATCAATGCACTCCATGGCAGCCTGGTCGGTCTTGCGAAGATCTTCGGGATCCCCGCTTAAACATACCCAGCGGAAGGGACCGTAGCCGTAGTCGAAGAGTACCGGCCCCATGATGTCCTCCACGTAGGAGGGCCAGATGAAGCCATCGTAGGTGTTCTCGCCGTTTTTGGCGATCTCCTTTATCCCCGCATCGAAGACCGCCCGCATGAAGGCGTTGCCGTAATCGAAGAAGTAGGTTCCTCGGGAGGTGAGGGTCTTCACCGCCTCATAGTGCCGGCGAAGGGTTTCGTCCACCAGCTTGCGGAAGGCCTGGGGATCCTCTCCCAAAAGCCGGGTGCGCTCCTCGAAGGAGATCCCTGCGGGGCAGTATCCTCCGTCGTAGGGGGCGTGGCAGGAGGTTTGATCCGAAAGAAGGGGGATGGAGACGTTTGCTGTCACCGCATACTCCAGAAGATCTACGATGTTGCCGTGGAAGGCGATGGAGGTGGGTTCTTTCTTTTCGATATATTCCGAGGCCAGGGCAAAGGCTTCTTTCGGGCTCTCCGCCACCAGGCTCACCCATCCCTGGTCATGCCGAGTCTTGATCCGGGAGGCATCCACCTCTGCCACGATCCCTACTCCTCCGGCGATCTCCACCGCCTTGGCCTGGGCGCCGCTCATCCCTCCCAAACCGGAGGAGACGAAGAGCACCCCCCGAAGGCTGCCGTCCTCGGCGGTGAGGTTATGCTGCCGTCCCGCGTTGAGCACCGTGTTGAAGGTGCCGTGTACGATCCCCTGGGGGCCGATGTACATCCACCCTCCCGCGGTCATCTGGCCGTAGTTGCTTACCCCGAGCTGCATGGCCCGGTGCCAGTTTTCGGGATCGTCGAACATGCCGATGAAAAGCCCGTTGGTGAGGATCACCCGGGGGGCGGTTTTGTGAGAGGCGAAAAGTCCCGTGGGATGGCCGGACTCCACCACCAGAGTATGCTGATCGTCCAGCTCCTCCAGATAGCGCTTCAGGAGCTGGTACTGCATCCAGTTCTGGCAGACCTGGCCGGTCTCTCCGTAGGTGACGAGTTCGTAGGGGTAGAGGGCGATATCGAAATCGAGATTGTTGTCGATCATCACCTGAAAGGCCTTTCCCTCCACGCACTTTCCCTTGTATTCGTAAATGGCTTTGCCGTGAATACGCTCCTTGGGGCGGAAGCGGTAGCCGTAGATGCGCCCCCGGGTGATGAGTTCTTCCATGAACTCCTTTGCCATCTCCTGGTGATACTCTTCGGGGATGTACCTAAGGGCGTTTTTCAGCGCCAGCTCCGTCTCTGCCTGGGAGAGGGTGTGTCCCCGATCCGGGGCCCGTCGGATACCGGGTTCGAAAACGCAGGGCTCCGGCAGGGGCCCCTCCAGCTTGATGGTCATGGCTGCTGCGATGGATCTGTTATCAGACATATGTACCAACCTCCCTATAGTGTTTGGGAAATTCCATGTATGCGTTCTCTTTTCTGGCTTGGCCGTACTTTTCGGCTTCGCTCCAAAGCAGTGGATATCTCTGTGCTGGCCCGGAGCACTTTGAGGAGAAATTCCTTTTCGTATTCCCGAAAATCTTCCATATGCCCTGAAATGCCGAGCTGCCCGAGAAAACGGTGCTCTTCATCGAAGAGGGGGACGCTCAGGGCGGCGGTACGGGGCATGAACTCTTCGGTGCTGAAGGCGTAGCTCTTAAGGCGGATCGTTTCAAGCTCCTCTTGAAGCTTTTGAGGATCTGTGAGGGTTTTTTCGGTGTATTTTTCCAGAGGATGTTCAAAAAGGACCAGATGCCGCAACGCGTCGGGGGCGTAGGCAAGCAGGATTTTCCCCGTAGCTCCTCCGTTGAGAGGGAAAACCATCCCCTTTTTGGCCACAAACTGCACCGCCCGGGGAGAGGGGACCGAGGCCACGCAACGCCCCTGATACCCCTGAAGAACGCTGATCAGGGCGGTTTGCCCCGTCTCCTCCACAAGCTGCTTCATCACCGGAAGCCCCAGGGCAAGAAGGCTCTCGAAGGGATTCCCCTGCCCGGCGAGGAAGAAAAAACTCATCCCCGGACGGTAGCACCCCTGGGAAGATTCCTTTTCCACCCATCCGAAGCTCTCCAGAGACTGCATGATCCGGTGCACTGTGCTTCGGGGTATCCCCGTCTGGGTTGCCATCTCACGCAGGGAAAGGGGCTCCTCGGATATGGCGAGAAGCTCCATGAGGAGCATGGTTTTTTCGGCAGTGTTGTGTTGCGCATAGAGCATAAAAGATCCCCCTGTCCCCGTAAATGGGACGGCATGTCCCGAAGATCGTCTTTTGTCTATAGTATAAATTTTCTTCGGGCTTTGTCAATGGGGGAGGGTTGCTCGGGAAAGAGATTATTTGTGCTTGATGTGGTGCAGTAGAGCTGAAAAACAGGGCAGCCCCCGCGAAGATCGGGAGCTGCCCTGTTTGTAAATCGTCGAAACTTTAATCGTTGTTCCTGAGAGCCGGGGGAGCGTAGAGAGGATCAAGGGCCTCTTCTTCGGGGAGGTACATCCGCATGGTAAGGGAGAAGGGGCCTTCCGGTGCGGGAAGCCAGTTCCCTTGATCCGGAGACGTTGCCTGGATGATGATCTCCAGAGATCCGTCAGCCTGGTACGTCAGGTTTGTTCTGTCTCCCAGGGAATAGCGGTTGATGGAATTTTCCACCATGAGCTGCTCCGGGAGGTTGTACATGGTGATGGACCAGAAACCGCCTTCTTGTACCCGGGGAAGGTCTTCCCGAGAGAAGGCGAGAAGATAGCTTTTTCCATTGGAAGCGTCCAGGGGGAGTCCTTCCATATCCTTCTGTGTGCTGGGATAGTAGGCCTCTTCCAGATCGTTGCCGTAGATTCCCATGGCTGCGGCTCCTGCCCGGACAAGGTACTCTCCCTGCATCTGTTCCCGGTTTCCGAAGATTCTTTTCGTGAGGGTCCATGCGTTTTTTTCTTCTCCCAACAGCGCCCCGGAATGGGTAATCTCCTGAAGGGCTTCGGCGACTCCCTCTTCGATGGCGTTTTTGGTCGAATCGTCAAGTCTCGATGCATCGAAAGGATAGTTCGGGCCTATGCCGATGAGCCCGAAACGGTTGATCATGCCGCTCTCTGAGGGATCTATGACAAGCTGCCCGAGAAGAAAGTTGAAAAGGCCTATGAATTCCACCGATTCCGCTTTGGCTTTTTCGTAGAGGGGGAAGATGTCCATGGGGGACGGTGTGGGGGCTGCCTGCCCGAGATATGCGCTCAGGGGTTGAACACGGTACTGCTGCTGGATATCCAGTACCTCTTCAAGATCTCCGGGGATGTCGGGATTAACTGCAGTTCGTCCCAGGCATAGAACAAAATTTCCCTCGGAAACAAAAAGATCGTCCACGGTTTCGGGGGGAGTTCCCTTCCAGTGTGGCCCCGCCACCAGAAAGGTTCTGGCTCCGGTGCCTGTAGTTCTCGTGCCCGCATAGGCGAAGTTGTAGGTATACATATCCACCATCTGAAAGGAATAGTAGCGGTCGCTAACCGAGGGTATCTGAACCACCAGCGGTTCTGCCCGGAGATCCATCCAGAGGACGGAATAAAGGGTGTCGTTGTTGGGTCGCACGATGTCTCTGTACTCAGGCCCCTGAAGATGGGTTGAGTGGGTAAAACTATTAAATTTCCCCGGTAAAATGGCCTGGGCCTGCATGGTTTTATAGTTCTCCAGCATGGAATAGGCGAAGATATATGCTTCTTTTGCGGTGGCCTTGATTACGGAAGGGTCCGTAACGTTGTTTGAGGAGCATCCGGAAAGAGAAAGGAGAAAAAACGGAACAATGAACAGAGCCAAATATCGTGCAATACGTTTTTCCCACGCCATGAGTCGATACCTCATTTCAAAAGGATATGTGCTTTCCCGGTGCATCAAGACGCTTTGGCACGTCTTCTGCAACATCCCGGAACATCCTAGAAGATTCTATCACAAAAATATCCGCGGCAGGCGCATATCTGAATCTTGCTCTAAACGTACACGCCTCCGGGAAGATAGGTTGGAGATTGTTTATTCCAAAGATCAGGGGTATACTTTATGCAACAGGATGTATTTTTATGCAGTATAAACTACGGAGGTGTGTCATGTTGAAGAAGTCGGGAACCCGTAAAAGCTTTCTGGGATTTTGCTGCGCTCTGGGCTGTTTGATCTCTTTTCCCGCCTGGGGAGATGTCCTTGCAGTAGCGGCGGGCATTGCTCCCTGCGTGAAGGAGATTCATCAGCAGTATGTGGAGGAGGGGAATCCCCCTTTGGAGATGGTGCTCGGCCCCTGTGGAGCCTTGGCTCGGCAGGCCGCGGCGGGGGCTCCCTTTGATATGTTTCTCTTTTCCGAGGCCCGCTGGCCCGAGTGGATGGTGGAGAGGGGGCTCGTGGAGGACGTGTATGCCTTTGCGATCCACTCTCTGGCCCTCTGGAGCAGAAACGAGGGACTGACTACTTTGGAAGAGGTGATGCAGCATACAATGGCTTGCCCCACTCCGGAGACTGCCGCCTATGGCATGCTTGCAAAACGCATGCTTCAGGAGAAAGGGCTCTGGGAAGATCTGGAGGCCAGGGATAAGTTCATCTTCGTAAAAAGCGCTCCCGAGGCAGTTCTCGCAGTGCGGAGTGGCGGGGCTGTCTCTGCCTTTGTACCCCTCATGTCTGCCTTGACTATGCAGCGAGAACGAGGGGGGAGCGTGGTCTCCTTTGCGGACGTTACAGAGGATCAGGTGGGAGGGCTCTTTGCGGGGGCCGGAGAGAATGCCCGGAACTTCTGGAACTATGTTCGTTCTGAGGCAGCTTCTTCTCTCTGGATAAAGTGGCATTTTGAACCAATTCTTCGCTGATGGGTCAGGCTGCTTGGGTAAGCCTCAAGGTGCTGGCAATCGATCTGCCTCTTCTCTTCCTTCTTGGTACCGGAGCGGGGTGGTTTCTGGGGAGGCACTCCTTTCGGGGGCGGGAGCTGGTGATTCTTCTCCTTCTGCTTCCGGTGGCACTCCCTCCCTCGGTGGTGGGGCTTTACATCCTTCTCATGGCAGAAAAGGTGGCCTGGTTCCAGAGGCTGGGGATTCTCTTCTCCTTTCCCGGAGCGGCGTTAGCTCCCCTGATCCCCGCCTTTCCTCTTATGATGCAGGCCGCTTTGAGCGCCTTTGAAGGGGTGCCTCCCTCTCTAGAACAGGCGGCCCGGATGCTGGGGCATGCTCCCTGGAGAGTTTTCTGCAGGGTTACCTTCCCCCTGGTGTGGCGTCAGCTTGCGGCGGGGCTCGCTCTGGCGGGGGTGCGCTGTCTGGGAGATTTCGGTACCACTCTCATGGTGGCGGGGAATATTCCCGGAAAGACCCAGACCCTTCCCCTCTATATTTACGGTGAGGTGGAGGCTCTTAATCTCGGAGGGGCCCATGCGGCGGCGTTACTTCTGACGTTGTTCGGTATAGCAAGCCTCTTCTTCGTGCGAGGGCTACGCCGGGGAGGTTCGTATGTCTCTTGAGGCCCGGCTTATCTACCGCCTCGGAGATTTTCGGCTGGATCTCTCCCTGCATCTCCGGGAGGGGGTAACGGTGCTCTTCGGCCCCAGCGGAGCGGGAAAGAGCCTCACCTTGCAGCTTCTCGCAGGGCTCCGGAAGCTTCAGGAAGGCTTTATACGTCGGGATGGAACGCTTCTAGCTGGGGGGAGGGGGGTGCATCTCCCCCCGGAGAAACGGAACATGGGGATGGTCTTTCAGGATCTTGCCCTCTTTCCGCATCTTACGGTGGAGGAGAATGTGCTTTTCGGGGTGGTCTCCCGAAAGGCCCGGGAGAAGGCTTGGGGGTGGATTCCCCGGATGGAGCTTGAGGGGCTGGAGTGTCGCTATCCCCATCAGCTTTCGGGGGGGCAGCGTCAGAGGGTTGCCCTTGCCCGGGCCCTTGCTCCGGAGCCCTCTATTCTGCTTATGGATGAACCGTTCAGCGCCCTGGACGGTCCCCTGAAGAGCCGCTTGCGCCGGGAGGTAAAGCGATTACAGCGGGAGACGGGGATTCCTATCCTCTATGTAACCCATTCGGTGGAGGATATCGGAACATTGGCGGATCAGGTGCTCTTTGTTCGAGAGGGGCGGGATGTGGCCTTTCTGGAGGCCTCCCGGCTTTGGAACGGCCACGCCTCTCCGGAGATCTGGAGTGCCCTTGGGTGGGGGACCGTGTTGGAGGGGAGAGTGGAACATTTGGAGGGGGGAACCTGGTTTGTCAGGGAGGATCAGAGGCTTCTGCTTCCCTCGCAACTCCATCCTCCCGGAGAGGCTCGCATCTTTCTTCCTCCTCACAAAATCCACCTTCTTGATTCTCATCGTCCCGTGGAGCCCGAACTTCGGGGGGGAGTTCTTCGGGGAACAGTTCGGGAGATAGCCTATCTACGGGGGCGGTGTACCCTTCATGTGCAGGTGGGGGGTGCGGTGGTGGATGCGGATGTGCCGGAAGAGCACTGTTCCAGGCTTGTTCTCAAGGAGGGAATGCCGGTGCTTCTGGGGATTCGTCCCGAAGCAGTGGTGGTGATGTCTCGAAGCCGAGGGGGATGCCCTCATCTATCTGAAAATTTTGATTCCGTGAAAGGAGCCAGAAAAGAAATGAAAGATTCCTTGCTGCTCGCCCGGGAGCGCATGAAAGAAAAGCTGGAGGAGCAAAAAGAGTGGCATATGTTGGGGGACGAAAAGATTACCGCAGAGCCCCTGGGGGTGGAGGATGCCATAGGAGATCCCTCCCCCTATAGGGATTTTCCCCTTCTCGTGGGGGAAGAAAAGCTCATGGAGGTGCGTTTCCGAAAGGGCAGGGGGCAGGCCTTTACGAGCTGCCCTGCTCGGTGGGCAGGAACCCTGCAGGAAGTTCTGAACCTCCCCCTGGAGGAGGAGAGAGGCCGAGGGCTTCTCATCGCCACCCTTAATGCTCTGGCGGCGGAGTTTGGTCTGGCGGAGAAGACCATCCACTGCAAAGACGCCTCCCCGGATCTCTGTGGCCGCACCATAGCGGAGCATCTGATGCAAACCTTCGGCAGGGATCAGGTGGTGGGGATCGTGGGATATCAGCCCGCCTTTGTGAAGCGAGTGGCGGAGGCCTTCGGCCCCGAGCGGGTGCGGGTGACGGATCTGAACCCTAAAAACGTGGGATTTCAGCGTTTCGGCGTGGAGATCTGGCACGGCGAGCGGGATCTCGAACGGCTGGCCCGGGAATCTACCCTTGCCTTGGTAACAGGATCTGCTCTCTCCAACGGAAGCTTTGACGCCGTATGGGATATCCTGAAGGAGCATCAGGTGCAGGCTTTCTGTTTCGGCACCACCATTGCGGGGATCGCCGCTCTGCTGGACTATCCCCGGCTCTGCTTCGAAGCCCGCTGAAAAGCCGAAAAGCAGCTCCACAAAAAAACCGGGGGGCAGGCGAAAACGCCCTGCTCCCCGGTTCCTGTTTTTACTCCGTACGCCTGCCGTTACTGCTTTGGCGGTTGTTTTTTACTGCCCTTTAATTGCTAACTCTACCCCACCGCCTGCTCCGCCTCATCAAGCCGCTGGTTCAGCCAGTTGAGGATCTTGTGTACCGTCTCCATGGAGCCCTCCTGATACCGCCGAAGCCAGAAGGAGTAGAGCCACCCCTCGATGGAGGAATCGAACTCATAGAGGCTTACTGCCCCTTCCACTGCAAGGGCTTTAGCATAGCCTGGATCCTCGTTTACTCGGGGAAATCCCGCCAATCGGAAGATTCTTCCCTCCTGAAGGGAGGGGCCGTAGGGGCCTGATTCGAGCATGATGTTGAACTTCTGTCGCCAGTCCGGCTGGGAGGTTACCGCGTGGTAGTAGACCAGAAGCTCCCGAACCAGGGGCTCCAGCTCCAGCGGGAGAATTACTTGAAAAACCATAAAGTCTCCGAGATCGAAGGGGGCCCCCTCCATGTTCACGGAACCGCTGTAGTCGAGAAAATCCAGAAAGGTGCTCATGTCGTAGGTTTCAGGAAGTGGCTCTCCTTCATACACGGGTTCCCGAAGGCGGAGGAAGTAGACCAGACGGAGCTTGGCTCGGAGAAGACTCATGAATTTTGGGTCTTCCAGGGGTAGCGCTCCCTCTCCCATAGCGGGGGAGACATGGATTTCGCTCAAATCAAGATTCCGCGTGCTCTCCAGGGTGTTTGCCATAGAGACGGACCCTGCGGCTTCACATTTCGGGAGAGGCCCCCATACCACCATGCATCCCAGTACCGTAATCCATCCGAACAATGCCAACCGTTTTCTCATGAATCTTTCCCACCTGCCTTTCAGAGTATTTGACTGCTTCAAAAAACTGTGCTCAAGAGCGGATCCGGGGCGGTTGCTGTGATGTTGTTATGAGCCTTACCTGGATGTGGACGCTTCGGCCGCACCGGAAGAGAGGCAATGACAGAAAAAGGGTTTCCCCCGTGGAATGCCTTTATTATAGCAGAACGTCAGAGGGGTTGTGGTTTTTTTATGGTGCTGTCATGTGGGAAGAGAGGATTTTGAAAAGGTCGTACCACGTTTTGAGAAGGATAAGAAGTAACAGAGACAAAAGAGTGCGGTGCAACCGGGAGGGTGCAATTTTTTTGCTTACCATGGCCCCGGCAAAGGAAGAGGGGATGGATCCGAGAAGAACCGGCAGAAGATAAAAAAAATCAATCTGTGCAGTAAGCATTTTAGCTGCGGAGCCAAAGAGGGCACCGATAAAGAGGATCCCCAGGCTGGAACCCACTGCGAGCTTCAGGGGAATTTTTAAAAATTTTATCATCATGGGGATCAGGATAAAGCCGCCCCCTGTCCCAACCACGCCAGATAAAAAGCCAACACAGCCTCCGCACGCGATGGAAGGGAGGAGTCTGAACGTGTACGTTCCCGCTTCGGAACCCATGTTTTCACGGTCATGCAAGAGCATGATAAAAGCGATAAGTACGAGGATTCCGAAGATGAGAAGCAGCATTTCCTCGGACATAATCCGAGAGGCCCAGGCTCCTCCAAAGGCCGCAAGACCCATGGGAATACCGATGCTCAGGACGGTTTTCTGGTGCAGCAGCTCGTTGTGCATATGCGTGAGAGAGCCCGTAACGGAGGAAAAGAGAACCTGTATCATGGAGAGACCGGAGATCTGATGCATGGTCAGCGCTCCTGCTCCCACCAGCGGGGGCACGGCAAACATAAGGGGGATCAGCAGCACCGCGCCCCCCACCCCAAGGAGGCCGGAAAAAAATCCTCCCACCACGGAGATCAAAAACAACACCAAGGACATCCCCAAGGGCAGTCCCTTCCCTTCGTTATTTTTAATATAAAACTTTTACTACATCATGAGTTCTCCCCGAAAAACCGTGACGCCTCCGCCACCGACCTTAATTCCCGTGATATCCTTCCGGTCTCCCAATACTTCCACCGAGGCCTCTCCGGGGCGAGAGAGCCAGCGCCCCCTGCCCTGCCAGGAAGGTAGGTTCCTTGAAAAGCCCGCAGCTCGCAGTGCCAGAGAAACGGATCCTGTGGCCTTACACTTCTTGAGAGGATCTTTACTGAAGCGAGGCTGTTAGATCTTCTGCTTCATGAAGGGCTTTTTCGGCGAGGAAACTGGTATATTTGGCAAGAAGGGCTTTTGCCATTTCCGGGTCTTTTTCGTATATCTTTGCGGAGAGCTTTTCTAAGTCTCTGCGGTAATCATAGTGCCGTTCCTCGAACTCCCCCCAGGCTTTCCTCACGGGGATGATCCTTTCCCCGTAGCTTGCATTGACCTTTTCTGAAAGGGTCCGGAAGGCCCAATAGGCGGATTCCGGGGTGAACTCGTTGCTGCCGGTTTGGTACTCCTTGGGAATATCTGTGGAGGCAAAGTACCAGGGTATGTAAACGCTTGTGGAAGGGGTTCCCATGGCACGCCAGCTCAGGCCGCCCAGGCCCACGGGCAGAGAGTTCCGTAACTCAAAGATCACACTCACCTCGGTTTGCAGGCGATCAATAGTCCGTTCTGTCGTTTCCAGAGGAGAACCCGAGGCGTATCCCCCGGTAAGATCGTATTCCGTTCCTTCGTAATGATCCCGGAGAATATCCTGAAGATCCTTGGCAGTGATAGGGGAGGTCTTTTCTCCGAGAACCGTTTCCACCCGCCAATGACGCCTTTCATTATAGGGATTTGCCGCCCTTTCGGGATCTGCATAGATTTTCTGGAAATCAAAATCACCTTCCGAGGGGGAGTACCATCCCTTTTCCTCGGCGTACTTCACGAGATCCGGGGAGAACATGAATCTTTCGGGGGCATCGAAATCTACCACCCTGATCCTGTACGTATTGGCCCGCACCCCCACGGCATCATCCGGTACTCTTTCCGCTACCCACTGGCCTTCCTGGGTGATCTCAATGAACCATCCTTCGTTCGGGTCCGCTACGCCGAACATGGTTCCCGGTCCCCAATGCTTATATCCTTGGGCGAGATCTCCGATAATTTGTACTGCTTCCCTGGCGGTTTTTGCCCTTTCGAGGGCTATCTGGGCGTAGTCCGTCCAGATCATGCGTCCTTCCGATGGCCAGGGCCTTACATCATCTCTCTGGTATGCCAGGTTATTTCCGATGACCACAAAATTCTCGTTCATGCCGCTCGTGATCTCCCCGGGGATGTACGTTTTGTCGAAGATTACCGTGGCATTGTAGGCGTAGGTTTTTTCCACCTGGGGAACTTCGGCGTTCGGAGTCTTCAGAATTGTGCCTTTTTCGTGCAGCGCCGCAGGGCGATAGACGTAATGCTGGGCACTGTAATCTCCCAGTTCCTCGTTGTGGCCCATCAGCACTGTGCCATTTTCCGTCAGATCTTTTCCCACAATGATGGTGGTGCATGCAAACCCCTGAACAGCCAGGACAAACACCAAAAGAACTCCTGAAAAACTTTTGCAAAGCCTTGATTTACTCAAGTAAATCAACCCCTTTCTGAAGAGGAGACTAGCACAATGAGTTCCTGTGTCAAGGAAAAGCGAGGTTTTCTTTTTAAGAAAAGGCAGAGGTCCTGGTGCTGGATGATTTCGGAAAGGCTAATCCATCGAGGTTCATGTCCGAACGCATGTACGCTCTCATCAATAGTCGCTACCTGAACGAACAGCAGACCATCTTCACCACGAACTGCGAGTATGAGGAAAAGGATTTGGGGGAGGGATAGGAGTGCGGCAGTGTGAGTGGTGCAACAGGCCTCCCCTGGAACGGAAATCCCGAAGGAATGACATTTTGAATGTCCTGTGATACCATTAGATTTTGAAAGAAAAATTTGCTGATCCTGGGGAAGGAATTTTGTGCTCCTGGGATGACCACTGGACGCGAAAGAAGATTTTGGGGACCCGTAAGGAAGTATATGAGGCGTATGAGAGGCGAGGAAGGGGAGGGTGCCAATGCTGTACAAAAAAATAGAGCCGCCTGAAAAAATAAACCTTTCCGAATCAGTCATCCTTGAGGGAGATTCGCTGAACGCACTCAGGATACTGCCTTCGGAATCCGTACAGTGTGTAGTCACCTCCCCACCGTATTGGGGACTTCGGGATTATGGGATCAAGGGGCAGATCGGGTTGGAACAAACCTTGCCGCAATTTGTGGGACAACTGGTCTCCATCTTCAGGGAGGTCAAGAGAGTGCTTCGAAATGACGGCACCCTATGGCTCAACATCGGTGACGGATATACGAGCGGGAACCGGGGATACCGTGCAACGGACAAAAAGAACCCTGCCAGAGCCATGTCCATCCGACCAAATACCCCCGAGGGGCTGAAACCCAAAGATTTACAGGGAATCCCCTGGAGACTGGCCTTTGCGTTGCAGGACGACGGATGGTATCTCCGGAGCGATATCATTTGGCACAAACCCAACGCCATGCCGGAAAGCGTCAAAGACAGACCCACCCGTGCACATGAGTACCTTTTCATGCTTACCAAGTCCGAGAGATACCTGTACAACCAGGAAGCTATCAAGGAAATCGGAACAAACGGGAAACTCCGAAACCGCAGGAGCGTATGGGACGTAAATACTCACCCCTTTCCAGAGGCTCACTTTGCAACATTCCCTCCGAAGCTCATAGAGCCTTGCGTCCTCGTCTCTTCGAATCCTGGGGACTATGTCTTGGATCCTTTCTTTGGATCAGGCACTGTAGGAGTCGTCTGTCAGGAACAGGGGAGAAAGTACGTGGGGATAGAGCTGAACCCCGAATATGTCAGCATAGCGGCGGATCGGCTTCATGCACAGGAAGGGCACATTGTCCGGGTGGCAGGATGAGTTCTTCCAAAGTATCCGTTCCTGTTCCTCGGCTTCAGGTTGATTTTGCATCCATGCTGGAGGAAATCCGGAGCAACTTTCTTCAGGAAGCTTTGGGAGAAACCGTTCGAAGGATGTCTATTGCCACGATAGATCAGCAGCTTTCAGAGTATGTTCCTCATGAGCACTTGCAGGATCTCGCACGATGCGGACTCCGGGGAGAGCTGGTATATTCCGTTCCTTGTCTTTTAGAGGAAAATCCTCGTCTTCTCGGATACTATCGGCTTCTTCTGGGTTTTAGTCAAAAGGAGTTCTATTCGTCCTCTCTGGGGCTTTCGGTTTTCAAGACTCTTGAGACGAACGGAAGGTTGTCGAACTCCAACAGGAATTTGCTTCCGGCATTGTGCAGGGAACTGATCGCAAGTGCATCATGGTTGCTGGAAGGGATCGGGGTGGAGAGGATCAGTCGTAAAATTCTCGATGACCTGACGCTTCTCACGGTAGGGCCTCAACTGAGAGGAGGTGCGAATGTCAAAAAAGGAGCAGTTGCCATTAAGGAGGTTTTCCATGCGATCCATCTCATAGTGGCGCATGCGGTGCAGGAGTTTTCTCCCCGCAGTATAGAACTCAAAAATGCCGCAGGGAGAAAGGTGCTCATCGAATTTGCCCCGGATCCTGATATCGTCATCCTGGAAGAGATTGGTAAAAACCGGTTCAGGAACATCATTGCCATAGAAGTTAAGGGTGGGGAGGATTTCTCGAATATCCATAACCGGATAGGAGAAGCGGAAAAGAGCCACCGGAAGGCAAGGGGAAGAGGATTTGTGGAGTGCTGGACTGTGGTAAACGTGAAAAACATGGATCTTGAGATGGCAAAGAAGGAATCCCCCACCACGGATATGTTTTTCCAGCTTGCAGATATCCAGTCCCAGGAGGGGGGAGCCTACCAGGATTTCCGAAGCCGGATACTCTCCCTGACAGGCATTTCCGGGGGATAACATTTGGTTTTTGATGGGGATCAAGTTTGCAAGCAGATGTTTTTCCTGTGGATTTTGAGAAAGGGGCTGCGCTCTCATCGTGCGCGTGGAAGGATAGATACGATAGATAGGAAAGGAAAGGTGATGTGCATGAAGAAGGAAAGAAACGGACTTCTGGGGAAGTTTGAAAAGTTTGAAAAGGCTGGAGAGCCTGGGGAGTTTGGAAGACTGCGCACTGCGGTGGCTGTGCTTTGTCTGGGGCTTTATATCATACTTTGCGGAATTGGCGGTTCTGGATTTGTTTCTCCTGCCGTGGCGGGGGAGAATGGGACGTTGTTGTGGTGGGGGCGCTTGGATGTCCTGTGGGAAGACATTGATGAGGTACGAAATCAGGCCCAGGAAGCCAAGGTGGATCTCATTATCAACGAGGACGAGGAGACCCTGGCACAGTTTTTGGCCGGACAGAATATTAGCGGCTTGGATGCTCCTGTTATCCTGTACTGGGTTCCAAATCACGGCTCGGGATGGAAAAACGCAGGAGGGTATACCTTAAATGAGGTCTCTGCCATGGTACAGGAGGCTGTGGGAGTCCTTGGAGGGGCGAAGCTTGATGTTACGTTGCTCGGGTCTTGCTATGCAGGGAATATTGAAACCATGTCTTGCTTTGCTGGGTTGACGGAGAGGGTGCTAGGAAATTCTGAACAGGCTACAGTTATGATGGCTAAGAGATGGCTGGAATGGCTGATTGAGAGCCCTGGAGTGGCGGCTGATTTTGAGCGTTATCATCAGGAAGAAATTATAAGCTTCTACTCTTTCGGAGGTAGATGCGGTGGACCTAAAGAACAGCTTGCGAATCCTGACAAACTTTTGGAAATTCTGCGAGAGATTCGATCCAAGAATGTTTCTACCGCGTTTTTCAGAACACTCCCTCGTCATGATAATTTTTCGGATCAAGCAAACGACATTTGGGGATTGGCAGAGTTCTGCGGTGTAACGGGGCTTTTGCGGGAAGCGGCAAACCTTATCGTACTTCCTGAAAATCGCTGTTGGGATGGATATTGTCTCCTTTCCTGCTGGAACGGCGAAGACGAGGATCTCTACATCTCCACGGTCCCCGAAGCGAACCGTTGCATTCCCGGATCTTCCGTAACCCCAGATCCTGCAACCCCGACTCCCGTTCCCGGAAATGCCGGTGCAAGCGGCGGAGGAGGCGGGTGTACGGTAGGAATCCACAACTTCCCGGCACTCCTTCTCCTCATCCCCCTTACAGTGGTCATGATGAAGAAGGGGAAGAAATAGGCGGTTGGACAGGTATATATTGAGTAAGACATAAGAAAAGAGGGGCCTTGTGAAAAGGCTCCTCTTCTCTTTTGTCTGTGCGAGTTCTTTAGTTGTTGCTCGTGGAGCGAGTTAGATAGGTTCCAGAAACGTTTTTTTTAGAACTGTCCTTCGTGCACGTGATGGCAATTGAGAGAGACTTCGTTATGCAATTGGAATCAGTACAGCCACCAAAAACAGCCGAATTGTCTTTTCCCGCGGCCAAGGTTAAAGTCCTTTTGCTGAAAGAAGAATCAGAAGGGGCAAGCTCGAACGTTAGACTTGTGGAGCTGTTATTAAATACACGTACTACAATGGAATTCCCACTCGTAGCCGTGGCACTCCAATCAGTCCCACCCCCCGGAGTGCCTGTGGGAACAGGAGGATTAGGCACATTTGTAACATTTTCTGCCAACTTAGCCCAATCTGCTTTGGCCGCAGTATCCGCTCTCCCCGCCGTATCCGCCCTACCAGCAGTATTTGCCCTGGTTGCATTGGTCGCCGTCCCCGCAGAATTTGCATAACCGGCACTGCCAGCAGTGTTTGCATAGAGCGCGTTCAGAGCGTAATTTGTTGTATCCGCCCAATCGGCCCTAAGCGAGCGATCCGAGAGATTTGCATGCTGTGCGTTATCCGCCCAGGCCGCATGCCCTGCGATAACAGTGCCGTCCTCAATCCGCCCCTGAAGTTCTGCAAGCCGCTCTTCCACGTCTACGTCGTACCACTCCACATTCACCGCATCCAGAGGAGCCCCGATGTCCTGAGTCCTCAGACCTGTCAACTTGCCGCCCGCTCCAGCGAAACGAATCTCCGCCCCGGAATCCATAGTGTCCCCCGTGCGATGTACGAAGGCCGCATTCTCCGTATAGCTTCCCGGAGGGGGGACGTGATAGGTGATTACATTCCCGGAGGCGGAGGACATGGAAAGCCGATTGGTGTACATGGCCGTGAACTTCGCCGGCACTGTCTGGGTGATGGTCAAGATGCCCTCCGGGGAGACCGTCAGGTTGTAAGCATTTCCCCAGGGGTTCCGTCCGTCCCAACCAGGGTAGTACGAGCCCTGAATTTGTGCCACCGTAGGCCATGCTCCGTCAGGCACCCCGTCCCCGTTCGCATCCCGGTTGTACCACTTCCGGGCCACATCCGAGATCTTCTCCGTCTCCTGCACCCCTGAAGAGGCCACAGCAAACTCGCTGCTTTTGGCAACCATCCCAATGATTCCTGCGCCGATAATGGCGATGATGGCCATGCCGATCACAAGGCTCATCAGCCCGAAACCCTTATTCCGCGTGTTCCACT
>CAZIFL010000006.1:0-101721 GCA_964539095.1 uncultured Synergistaceae bacterium | reverse complement strand
GTTCGACCACTCGGGAGCAGAGGGGACACACAAGCGGAGGCTCCGTGAAACAGCACGCGACACATTATTTGTGAAACCGCTCTAGTATAGAAGCAGCGAGAGCAAGTCCCCTTGGGGATCCGCTCTCGCTGCTTTCTTGTTTTCTCTCTCCCCGCCCTTACTCTCCCTGTCGAAAACGCCTCCAGAAATTCTTGAGGGGCTCCGTGAGCTGGGGCTCCTCCCCCTGGGTGCCGGGGTAGAAGTAGCGCCGGGGGTGCTGCATGTACTGTTGGGGAACCCAGTGGCGCGGGTCATCATGGGGGTAGCGGTACCCCTCCCCGTGGGGGCGAAGATGCTCCGGCACCTGCTGCAGCTCTCCCGCCTCCACCTCCCCCAAGGCATCATTAATGGCCCGGTAGGCGCTGTTGCTTTTGGGAGCGCAGGCAAGGTAGAGCACCGCCTCGGCGAAGATGATCCGCCCCTCGGGCCATCCCACCACATCGCAGGCCTGATGCGCTGCGAGAGCCACCGAGAGAGCCCGGGGATCCGCCAACCCCACATCCTCCGCCGCAAAGATCACCAGCCGTCGGCCGATGAAACGGGGATCCTCTTCGGCGGCGCAGAGCCGGGCAAGCCAGTAGATGGAAGCATCCGGATCAGAGCCCCGCATGCTCTTGATGAGAGCCGAGATGATCTGGTAGTGGTCATCCCCCTGGCGGTCAAAACGAAGGTTTCCCTTGGGGAGAAAGGAGATCACCCTTTCGAGGGTAAGCCGATCCCCTCCTCCCACCGCCACCGAGGATGCCACTGCCTCCAGAAGCAGAAGTCCCTGCCGGGCATCCCCTCCGGATCGCTTTGCCAGAGCCTCCAGCGCTTCTTCATCCGGAAGCAGCTCCAGAGATCCGAGCCCCCGTTCCCGATCTTCGAGTGCCCGGCGAAAGAGCAGCACAAGATCTTCCGGCTCCAGAGGCCGAAGCTCGAAGATCATCATCCGGGAGCGCAGGGTTTTGTTGATCTCCACATAGGGGTTTTCCGTGGTGGTGCCCACGAGAATAAGATCCCCCCGCTCTACCGGGGGGAGCAGAACATTCTGCTGGGATTTGTTGAGATGGTAGATCTCGTCCACGAAGGCCAGGGAGGTCTTTCCCGAGAAGGCTTTCTCCTTCCGGGCACGATCAATCATCTCCCGCAGATCCGCCACCCGGGAGGTAACGGCGTTGATCTCCAGAAGTCTCCGTCCGGTCTCCCGGGCGAGAAGGCGCACCAGAGTGGTCTTTCCCACTCCGGGGGAACCGTAGATAATACAGCTCGGCACATTCCCCCCCCGAAGCATCTGCCCCAGGGTTCCCCGGGGGCCAAGAAGATGTTCCTGCCCGGCGTATTCCTCCAGGGAACGAGGGCGCATGCGCTCCGGAAGAGGCGTTTCCCCCTGAAAGGCTTCTTCCCTCTCCCCTCCTTCCGGAGGATCTCCAAAAAGCAGCTCCTGAGAGGTCACGAGCAGCTACCCCAGAGATTCCAGAAAAGCCGGGAGATCCTCCACCTTTGCGGGAAGGAGGAGGTCTTTTTGAGCAGACTCCCGAAGAACAAGAAGAGGAAAACGGCTCCCCAGAGCGTGCTTCAGAGACTCCCCAAGAGGCTTGCCGAGAAAAGATGCCTCCAGACCGTGCCAAAGCATCCATTGGGAGGGAGCGAGATGCTCCTCAGGAGGTATCCCCAGAGCCCCGCACCCCCAGTACGCCGCAGCGAAAGCCAGTGCTCCGGGGTTCTCCGCATGCTCAGGAAGAGCAAAGGAGAAGCTCCAACGGCGCCGTAGCTCCTCCGAGGAGGCTATATGACGGTACTCCGAGGGGAGCACCGGTTCATCCTGAGAGAGAAAGTCCACAAACTCTCCAAGAGTGCCAAAGGCAAGATCCGCCCAGGGAAGCCAGGAAGGCTCATCCCGCTGCACCAGCACCCCCCGTATCCCCCCCCGTTTCGCCCCCATGAGGTCGTAGAGGAAATCCCCCACCATAACAGAGCGCCCCGGAGTCGCCCCCAAAGCGGCAGCAGCCCGCCAGAGCGCCCGGGGATCGGGCTTTATCGGCTCCTGATCTCTGGTAAAGGTATGTTGCGGGAGGGTAATCCCCGCAGCCTCCGCAGCAAGACGTACCGCAGCCTCACAGTTTCGGGAGACCACCGCCCAGGGGATGCCACGTTCCTCCAGGAACGCCAGAAAATCAAAGGCCCCCGGAACGGGGTGGGCTCTTCGGGCCCCCTCCATCTCAAGATCGATAAGCTCCTGCTCAATAACCTTTCTTAGGGAGGGTTCCAGAGAGGGGAGGGTTTCGAGAAGCATCACACGCTTACCTCCGAAGTGTTTCGCAAAGAGAGGGCGAAAATCCAGGCTTGTCTCTGCAAGAACCCCGTCCCAATCGAGAATGAAGGCCTCCTGACGGGCGGGATGCCAGAAAGGAGGCTCTCCCTTCCATGCCGTATCTATCATGACCATACTCCTCTCTTCGTCACTATCTTGATCACCATCTTCGGGAAAGGCCCGGAGAAAGCATGCAAATAAAAATAAGGAGGCTTCGAGCAAAAGCCCTCCGCCTCCCTGTAACAAAGCTCTTCATCTCCCGCAGTGCCGTGTCCGGAAGGCCCTGACCCATTCCTAAAAGGAAGGAAATCTGCTTTTCGTCGCTTGGTCGATCTCCGAAGAAATCTCCGCCGCAGGAAAAGACGCGACCTCCGTATGGGTGTGTGTTGGCTCAGGGCACTTCGACAGATGCACGAACACCGCAGGAAGAACTTTCTTGCCTGCTATTATAGCAAATCGTTATGAATGTGCAATATCCTCTTCAAAAATTCCCACAGGTCGAGCCGGGAAATTCTCAAAATATTCAAACACGTCGAGCGTGACATCCTTCGGAACCCTTTTTGGAGAAGATGTTATTTAACGTATGCCAATTTTTCTAGTACTCCTCCGAGGAGGCATCTGGCTCATCCGTGGCCACCACCCTGTTTTTTCCGAGGGCCTTGGCTCGATAGAGCCTCCTATCCGCATCCAGCATGAGATTTTCTGCCCTGGAATAGCCGAGCTGGGCCACTCCAATACTCAGAGTAAGCCGAACCTTCTGTTGCTCGAAGAGCATCCCCTCCACAGATCTTCGAAGCCGTTCCGCCACTTTGACCGCTTCCTCCAAGGCCGTTTCGGGGAATATCACAGCAAATTCATCTCCCCCACAGCGCCCCACAATATCCGTGCCCCGGCAATTGCGAAGAATGCACTCCCCCAGGGCAATGAGTACCCGATCCCCCATACCGTGTCCCCAGGTATCGTTCACCTCTTTGAAATCATCCACGTCGATCATGGCTACGCTGAGCCGGCGCCGGTGGCGAAGGGCACTCTCAATCTCCCGGGCGAGAACTTCGTGGAGATAGCTGTGGTTGTAGAGTTTGGTAAGCCCGTCGATCTTGGCGAGTTTGTGAAGGAGACGGTTTTTCTCCTCCAGCTCTCGATTGGTCTTTTCAAGCTCTCCCGTAACGGTATCCATAAGATGGGTGAGGGCGTTGATAATACTGAGGTGGGGATCCTCGTGGGAAGATTCGTCGGGGAACGTCCCCGGAGGCTCACGGAACCCCTCTTGGGATTCCGAGAGCATGGTTACCGCCATGGTGGCGTTGAGGAGATGGTTCCTTTCGCGAAAGTGCACAAACTCCCCATAGGTAAAAAATCCCCCCAGAGGTGCCAGCTTGGCAAAGGGGAGTAGCTCATCCCTCGCCTTCTCCTGGAGCATGCTCTTGCGTACGATGCAGGAGAAGACAAAAATCCCCTCCGCGGGAAAGGTAGCATTTTTCCGATACTCCGATTCAAGGCTTTCAAAGACAAGCGAAAGATTACCGTACCCAAAGTGCGCCTCCTCCCCCGAGAGGATATCCCCGAAGTAGCGGATAGTGCCATCCTCACCTTGACCTGAAACCACCCGGGCCACATCCACCCCATCCCGATCAAGAATAAGAGGAAAAACACCTCCTGCGGAATGAGGAAGATTTTCTGCCAACTCCGGGCCGAGATAGCGCCGGTAGATCTCCTTTACGGGATAGTGATCTATGGTTGTGATGGAGTTGTCTTGAGCCTCCGTAACGGTCATCTTCTTGCCGATCTTCTTCCAGTTCAGCCGGTGGAACTGCCGCACCCGAAGATGAGGGCCGTGAAGAGCCACTCCCACAGCTCCTTTAGGGAGCACCTCACCGTTGTAGTAGACGAAGGTTCGTTCAAATCGATAACCATCCCCCGCCTTTCCCCCCGCCAGGGGCAGGTGCGGGGCCTGAAGGGCAATCTCATCCAGAAGCTTCTGAGCCTTCATTTTGAGACCATCCGTGAGGAGGAAGAGGAGTTTGGGCTCCCCCGAGAGAATCTCTTGCTTCATAGTAGCGGCCATGGCAGCGGGAGTATATTCCTCCAGAGAATAGCAGGCTCCTCGGGGGCGGATATGCTCAAACTGGCAGAAGGTGATCACCGCCTCCTTATCGAGGACCTCTCCGTTCTCGATAGCCCCGGCAGTAGAGCATCCCATGAGAGTGGCCTCCGGAAGAAGTTCCAGAATTTCCCTCTGAATCCTCCGGGCCTGCTCCATCTCTTCTTCCATGGAAGTACACGCACCGGAAACCGTATTGGTGAAGAGGAAGATCAACAAATGCTTCCCCCGGAACGCCTCCGCGGCCACGTGCTGTTGCAGCTGCTCCCGGGATTGATAGACGATACTGGTACACTTCATGGAAGGCTCCTCCGTTCTCTCGGGGAATCACCATTCTCTCTCTTTACAGAAGCCCTTCAAAAGGCTCTCCCAAAAACAGCGCCAGACGTTTTGCAGCAAAATAGTCGAAAAAACGCCAAGTCTATTTTTCCTGCACCTCTCGCATCTCTTCTCTCTTCACCAGGTTGCTCCAATTTCACCGCCTAGGCGCTACGCCTCCCTTCGAATCTCCCGAAGTCCTTCTTCCACGGTCTCCCGAATCCAGAGAGCTACCTCGGGGAGGGCAAAAAGTTCCGGATCTTCCAGCTCGGCCAGAAGCTCCTCCGAGGATAGAGCGAACTCCTGCTCCCCCCGGGCAAGGGAGAAGATCCACTGAATACGAGGGTACCCTGCAAAGAGGGTCATCACCGTAAGGGGGATATCCCCCAGGGGAGGACAGTCCACCGCATCCGCCCGGAGAGTAGCCCGCAGAAGGGTTCCTTCGCCAACAACGGAGGAGAGGATAAGCTCCCCTCCGCAGAGTTCCGCCATCTGTTTGAGAAAGGGGATACCGAGCCCCACTCTGCGGGTGGTACGGCTGGTGACAAAGGGATCGACTACCTTTCGGAGCATCTCTTGATCCATCCCTTTGCCGTTATCCTCCACCTCAAGAAGAAGCCACCCCTCGGGAGTACGTTCGTTGAAAGAGACGCGAATCCTTGTGGCTCCTGCGTTTACGCCGTTTTCAGCGATATCTGCCATGTGCTGGGACATATCTTCTAACACGAGCATCATTCCCTTGAGAAAAAATTGCTGTTACAATAAGCAGAGAGTCTGCGACTACATGTTTATTGTACAATAAAAAAGAGCCTTCAAGAGAGGAGATTTTTCCGAAAATGTGGAAAAACAACCTTCCCCTTCATCTTCTGGAGGAGACGAGGGAGAGTTATGTTACCCGGGAGCACAGCCAGATCCGCACATCCCAGGAGCTTTCCCTTGTTGATTGTGCCCTAGGGACGAACCCCCTGGGAGCTTCTCCGGAGATTCTCGCATCTCTCCAAAACCCTCAGGGATGGGATCCCTCGGGATATCCTCCTCCGGAGGCGACAGTTCTGCGAGAACCTCTTATCTCCTATCTTGGAGAGGGTACGGTCTCTCCCGAAGAGCTGGTATTCGGAAGCGGCTCCATCGACGTACTGCTCACTCTTCTGCGGATACTTCTTCCTCCGGGGAGCGTTATGGGGGGGATCTCACCGCAGTTTACCGATGTACCGCTGCAGGTAATGCTCGGAAAGGTGGCCTATTCGCCGGAGCTACTCCCCTTTCCTGAGATGCGGCTTGGGAAGGAGATTCTACGAAAAAATCTTGCACGGCATATCCAGCTGCTCTATATCGACCGCCCCCATAACCCTACAGGGCAGGTGCTCTCCCTGGAAGATCTTCACGAGATCTGCCTTCTTGCGGCGGAGCGCCAGGTGTGGGTTCTCGTGGATGAGGCCTACGGAGATTATCTTCCGGCGGCAGAGGGGGCCCATATTCTCGGGAACCCCAACCTGCTCGTGGCACGATCCTTTTCCAAATGCTGGGGGCTTGCGGGTGTCCGCGGAGGGTACGGCATTATCCGGGATCGGGATCTTCTCTCGGTCTACCGGAAGCTTCATCCCCCCTTCGCCCTGAGCACCCCCGCCATTATTCTGGCGGATAGAGCGCTGCAAAATCGGGAGTTCCTGGAGGAGACCCGTGCTTACGTACTCCGGGCAAAAGCATCCATTCTCGACATGCTGCAAAGCTGCAGATGCATCACCGCCGCCGCCACGGATCCCCGCTCTCCGATTCTCATGCTTCACGCCTCTCGGGGCGATTTATGGCGTGCTCTTCTGCAGCAGGGCGTCAGCACCGAGCCGGGAGATGGGTACATGCATACGGACGTGCGATCCGTACGTCTTCGTGTCCCTCCTCCAAAAGATTTGCCCCGACTCCTGGAGATTCTCAGCTCCTTCCGGGAGGAACACTTGCAGCACGCTTTATCTTAAATTCAGGAGCTTGAGAAGAGCAGTCCCTACGGCTTAGGCAAAGGAGGTTTTTTCATGCACGGTATCGCTATTCACGGTCATTTTTATCAGCCCCCCCGGGAAGATCCCTGGCTCGGCACGGTGCTGCGCGATCGCACGGCATCCCCTGAACACGACTGGAATCGTCGAGTTACTCGGGAGTGCTATCTTCCCAATGCCTTCGCCTCGCTTCGGAATAGCCAGGGTAAAATTCTCTCCATGGAGAACAACTACGAACAGCTTTCATTCAACTTCGGCCCTACCCTTCATGAATGGATCCTATATCACGAGCCCTTTGTGCACCATGCTCTGGCGGAGGCAAACCAGAGATCTCTTAGCTGCTGGGGGGTGCCCAATGCTCTCGCCCAGGCCTATAACCACATGATTCTCCCCCTGGCATCGCCTCGCGACATCCGGACCCAGGTCATCTGGGGGATCCGGGATTACAGGCACCGCTACGGCGTAGCTCCCCAGGGAATGTGGCTTCCGGAGACCGCGGTGAGCACCCCCGTTCTGGAGATTCTGGCGGAGGAGGGGATTCACTTTACTATCCTCGCCCCCTCCCAATGTGCCGCCGTGGAGACCTCCCAGGGGAGCTGGAAGAAGACCCCCTCGGGGAAGGGGCTGGAGACGAGACGCCCCTATCGCGTAGAGCTACCCTCAGGAAAAGATATAGCGGTCTTTTTCTACCATGGAGGG
Source organism: uncultured Synergistaceae bacterium (assembly GCA_964539095.1). GTDB lineage: Bacteria > Synergistota > Synergistia > Synergistales > Aminiphilaceae > DAIPKP01. The sequence continues at coordinate 94,280 of CAZIFL010000006.1, read as the reverse complement.
CTCTCTCACGATATCGCTTTCGGAGAGCTTCTGCGGGACGGCTATGTGCTGGGGAAAGCTCTGAAAGAACGCGCTCTCGAAGGAAACCCCCAAGAGCCTTCACTCCTCCTGGTAGCCACAGACGGGGAGACCTACGGACATCACCATCACTTTACCGAGATGGCACTCTCCAGGGCCTTTCGGTTTCTCTCGGAAGATGCTTCCGTCACCCTTATGCCTCCCGGAGCCTTTCTGAAACAGTACCCTCCGCAGCAGAGGGCAAAGATCGTGGAAAACAGCTCGTGGTCCTGTGCTCACGGCGTAGAGCGGTGGCGTAGCAACTGCGGCTGCTCCACCGGAGGAGATCCTTCGTGGCATCAGAAGTGGCGAACCCCTCTGCGAGCTGCCTTCGACAGGCTTCGGGAGGGGATGGACAGCTACTTTGAAGAAAAACTGCGTCCCTTTTGCAAAGATCCCTGGAAAGTCCGTGATGAGGCGATTGATTTCCACCTTGACATGCCTCCGGAACAGTTCCTGAAAAAACATTTCGGCACCCTTCCGGAGGATGCCGCCACCTGCATTCTTACCCTTCTGGAGTCACAGCGGATGGGGATGTTCCTCTACACCTCCTGCGCATGGTTCTTCAACGACATCACCGGCGTGGAGACAGTGCAGAATCTGCGCTATGCCCTCCGTGGAGCGGAGCTTCTCACTGCCGCAGGGGGGCCGGATTACATCCCCAGGCTTCTGGAAGACCTCTCCAAAGTGGAGGGAAACCGCCCAGAGGCCCGCAACGCGCGCATACTGGCAGAGCAGGAGGTACTCCCCCGAAGCCGTACCCTGGAAGAGATAGCCGCGGCCTCCTGGATGACCAAAAGCTTTTCCCTCTACCACCACTATGCGGTAACGGTGAAAGAGCACCGTCGTTTTCCCTCCCGGGACGCCACGGTGGCAGAGATCCTTCTCCGGGAGCCCCTGACAGGGCGCTCCTGGGAGGGGTGTGTGCTCCGCACGAACCCTCGCAAGGAAGAGCTTATGGTCTTTGCAGGAGAGCATCTTCGCCTCAAGGAGCTGGAAGAACGACTTTTCCAGACACCTTGGAAGGAGTGGGTCGGCTCCTTCTTTCCGAATCCTCCCCTTACGCTGGACATTCTTGCTGAGGACGATCGCGAGCAGCTTTTTAACGCCTGGGAGGAACAGATTATGGCCCCCTTCCTCCCCCTGATGGAGGAAAATGCACGAAATGGCTATGCCATGATAACCACCCTTCTCCGGGGCGGGGCATCTCTTCATCCTCTGCTCCAGACCCTCACGGCGCGACACCTTCAAGCCACGGGAAAGGAACTCCTGGAGTGCCCTGAGGACTTTCGGTTTTTTCTCCTTTTTCTGAACTCTCTGAAAAATCCCCGGGAGTGGATAGAATTAGCTCAGATCCCACGGGAGATAGAAAGGCATCTGGTGAATCTCCTGGACAGGGATTTCCCCTCCGGAGAGGCTCTATGCCGTATTATGGACCTTGCTAAGGAGTTCCGTCTGGAATATCCTAAGGAGAACCTCGTTCTTCTTTTTTGGGATCACTACAGAAGGGGGACATTCCGGGGGAGCCCCTCTCTAGCACCCCTGGCAGAGCATCTCGGATTTGTGCTGCAAGAGTAAAAGAGCCACACCACAGTGTACGGTTCAGCGTATACCATTTGCCCCCAAGGAGGGATGCTTCATGTCCGTTATGCTTCACGGGAAACATCTGGGTCAGTCCTTTCGCAACACCATAGAGACCGATCCCTCATTCCGAACCATCGCCTATTGTTCCATGGAGATCGGCATCAGCCACCAGATCCCCACATACTCCGGGGGTCTCGGGGTTCTTGCGGGGGATATTCTCAAGAGTGCCGCAGATTTGGGAGTTCCCGTAGTGGGAGTCACCCTGCTCTATCGGAAGGGATATTTTAATCAAAAACTTTCCAACGAGGGGTGGCAGAAGGAAACTTCCGTGGAATGGCAGCCGGAGAAGCTGCTGCAGCTTCTCCCCAACGAGGTCTCCCTCTATGTTGAGGGACGGCAGCTCCGCCTCCGCACCTGGGTGCACGATCTTGTCGGCCACGGGGGATTTGCCCTCCCCATCTACTTTCTGGATACGGACTTCGACGGCAACAGCCCCGAAGACCGCAAGCTCACCTGGCAGCTCTACGGAGGGGATCAGCGCTACCGACTTCTTCAAGAGCTGATCCTCGGCGTGGGGGGGCTCCGAATGCTCCGGGATCTGGGATACGACAATCTGCGCACCTTCCACCTTAACGAAGGGCATGCGGGGTTTATCACCCTGGAACTTCTTCGTGAGATGGGATACGATGATTACGACAAGGTTCGGGAACAGGTGGTCTTTACCACCCACACCCCGGTGCCCGCGGGACACGACTTCTTCACCTACGATCTCATCGAAAAGGTAATGCAGCCACACCACGTCTCTCAGCTCCGGCGTATGCTCGGAGACGGTGGGGTCTCCATGACCGATCTGGGGCTGAAGTTCAGCCGCTACGTCAACGGGGTCTCCAAGAAGCACGCCGAGGTGAGCCGCAACATGTTCGAGACGGAAGATATCGCCTGCGTCACCAACGGCGTGCACAGCACTACCTGGACGAATCCGAGCATGATGAAGGTCTTTGATCGCCATATTCCGGGGTGGCGGAACGACCCCTCCCGACTCACCCAGGCCCTGGGTATTCCCGATGAAGAGATCTGGCGGGCACATCAGGCGGCAAAGATGAAGCTTCTCGCCCGGGTTCTGGAGGACACGGGAAAGGAGCTGGATCAGGATGTTCTTACCATCGGTTTTGCCCGACGAGCCGCCACCTATAAACGGGGAGACCTCATCTTCTCGGATGTGAAAAAGCTTGTGGATGCCTGCTCCGGAAAGGTGCAGTTCCTCTTTGCAGGAAAGGCCCACCCCCACGATAATGGGGGTAAGAAAATGATCCAGAACGTCATCACTGCGGCAAAAGAGCTGGAGGGGATTGTTCCCATCGTCTATCTTGAGAACTACAACATGGCCCTGGCGGAGCTTCTCACCTCTGGAGTGGATCTCTGGCTGAACAATCCCAAGAGACCCCGGGAGGCCTCGGGGACGAGCGGTATGAAGTGCACGCATAACGGAGTGATGAACTTCTCGGTTCTCGACGGATGGTGGATCGAAGGATGGATTGAGGGACTCACAGGATGGTCCATCGGCCCCGAGCCGAGCGAAGCCGCCCTGGTGGAGTACGACGAGATGCAGGATGCCCGGGATCTCTACAGCAAGTTGCAGCACCAGATCATCCCCACGTACTATGACGACCGGAAAACATGGATTCGCATGATGCGCTATACCATCGCTCTGAACGCAAGCTACTTTAATACCCATCGGGTGGTAAAGGACTACTGCGAGAAGGCCTATAACGTGGTCTTCCGGGGGCTCTAGCCGTGTCCTCCGGCGCATCTTCGGTGCTTCGGGCACTCCACGTAGCCTCCGAGATGGCCCCCCTCATCAAGATGGGGGGGCTGGGGGATGTGGTGGGGGCCCTCCCCCACACCATGCTGGAACTCGGGATAGACGGCCGTATTCTGCTCCCCCTCTGGCCGGGAGTTCTGGAAACTCTCCAGGAGATGGGAATCTCCACCTCCCGGGAGAGCGAAAAGGTTCATGTGTCTCTCAACTGGCGGGTCTATTCGGGGGAGATTCTCTCCGCACTGGTACACGGTATTCAGGTCTATCTGCTGGATCAGCCGGAACTCTTCCAGAACCCTCGGATCTATCCTCCCGAAACCACCGAGGAGAGCGTTCTTCCTTTCGTCTTTCTCTCCTATGCTGCTCTGGAGCTGGAGAAGGTGATCAACTGGCGCCCCCATGTTATCCACGCTCACGACTGGCCCGGAGCCTTTCTCCCCGGTGCGCTTCAGTGGCACCGGCACTACAAGCAGCACCACGGGCACTACGATACGGTACTCACCCTGCACAACATGGCCCACCAGTGCGTGGTAAAACGAAGCGCCCTGGAGAGTTGGGGGTTCGAACCCGAGGCATTTTCTGTGGGAGCCATGGAATTTTACGGTCAGGTGAACGTCCTCAAGGGGGGAATCAACGCTGCGGGGGCGGTAACCACGGTCTCTCCTCAGTATTCCTGGGAGATCCAGACCATGAAGGGGGGCTTCGGCCTGGACGGGGTGCTGATACAGAACCGCAGCAAGCTCCGGGGGATTCTCAACGGCATTGATTACGAAATCTGGAACCCCGCAGAAGACCCGCATCTTCCCAAGCCCTATACGGCAAAAAACCTGGGAGGAAAAAGGGCCTGCCGGAAGGCTCTCCTCGAAAGAACAGGACTTCCCGAGGAAAACCGGCCGATCTTCATCTTCGTAAGCCGTCTGGTTGAACAGAAGGGTATCGACCTGATTCTCGGATCCATGGAGGCCCTTCTCAAGAAAAATATCCAGCTTTTGATCCTCGGGAGCGGCCACGAGGCTGTGGAACGGGCTTTTCAAGAGGAGGTGCGCCGCTTCCCCGGTCAGGTATGGCTTCACACAGGTTTCAGCGAGCCTTTGGCACATCTTCTCTATGCGGGAGGAGACTTTCTTCTCATGCCCTCCCTCTTTGAGCCCTGCGGGCTCTCGCAGCTTATCGCCATGCGCTACGGCACGATTCCCGTGGTGCGTGCTGTAGGGGGTCTTTCAGACACCGTACTTGACGTCGAAGGGGCTCCTGAAGATGGCAACGGCTTTGTCTTTCTCGACTACTCCGGCGAGGAGCTTCTCAAGGCTGTATCCCGAGGGCTGGCGCTCTACGATAAGCCCAAGGAGTGGAAAGCGCTCGTCTCCCGCAACATGGAGGTAGATTTTTCCTGGAGGCGTTCCGCAAGGCTCTACCAGCAGCTCTACAACGCCCTTCTGGAGGGAACACCGGTAACACTCGCAGTATAAGAAAAATTTTTCTGATCCATCTACCTACGCCCCTACTCTCTTCCGAAAAGGAGGAATGTCATGGTACGTCTTACTCTTTTTCTGGAACTCCCCTTCTCTTCCGGGGGGTGAGGTTCCTACGATTTCAGAGGAGAGGAGCTTGGCTCCTTCGCCTCATGCACGGATCGTGCATCCGTGAGTACCCTGCTGGTTCGCCTTCGGGAGACCTTTGGATCTCGCGTGGAGCTCCGCGTACTGGACCCCAAGTGCCTCTTCTGGATCTTTTCGGTTATGCGATACCGCATCAAAGCTACAGAACCAGCCTGGATTCTCCGTGGGCGCTGTGTCTTCCGGGGAATCCCCTCCTGGGAGGAGCTGCACCATCTTCTTGAAGAGGAGATAGCTCAAGAGAAAAAGGCTGATAGAACCTCCCTTTCCGGCAGAAGCTTCTGACACCGCAATCATAAGATAGTATTTTGAGAAAGGAGGAAACAATTATGATTTACGGCAGATACGGTCGTGTTCTGGGCATCGTTCTTGCAGGGGGCAAGGGAGAGCGCCTCATGCCTCTTACCCGCTATCGCTCGAAACCTGCGGTACCCTTTGCGGCAAAGTACCGCATCATAGACTTTGCTCTCTCCAATCTGGTAAACAGCGGTCTTTATTCCATTTACGTGCTGGTACAATTCAAAAGCCAATCCCTGAACGAACATATTGAGCGGGGATGGCAGTTCGGCGGCGCCATGCGAGGCCGGGATTTCTTTGTTACCACCGTACCCGCCCAGATGTGGACTGGAAATCACTGGTACAGGGGAACCGCCGATGCAGTCTACCAGAATCTCCATCTCATCACTCTCTTCGATGCAGATCACGTATGCATCTTTGCGGCAGATCACATCTACAAGATGGATGTGGAGCAGATGCTTCAGTTCCACGTGGATACGGACGCAGATATCACAGTTGCCGCCAAAACGATCGATGCCTCCGAGGCGAGTGCCTTCGGTTGCATCGGAGTAAATGATCAAGGGAAGGTAACGGCCTTCGTGGAAAAACCGGAGAATCCCCCACAGATTCCGGGAAAGCCGGGTAAAAGCTATGTATCCATGGGGAACTACATCTTCAAACGCAAAATCCTTGAGGAAGCGCTCATTATGGATGCAGGCAAAGAGGATTCAGTGCACGACTTTGGCCGGAACATCCTGCCAGATGCCTTTGGTTCCGCCAAGGTGATGGCCTATGACTTCTCAAACCAGACGCTCCCGGGGAACGACCGTCCCTACTGGCAGGATGTCGGAACCATCAAGGCCTACTGGGATGCGCATATGGATCTTCTCCAGCATCCTTCGGATCTCACCCTCTTCAATTTCCACTGGCCCATACGGACCGTCTCCTATGCGGATCCTCCTGGGTTCACCTATCCCGGTAAGGGGCGAGACTGTTCTGTGATGGGGGTACTTCGGGCGGAGGGGAGCCAGATTCTGGGATCGACGGTACACCGCTCCGTACTTTCGAGAAACTGCATCATCCACCCAGGGGCAGTTCTTGAGGAATGTCTCATCGGACAAGGGGTCATTATCGGAGAGGGGTGCAAACTGCGAAAAGTTATCGTAGATGCTCATAACGTCCTTCCCCCAAGAACGGTTATCGGCTATAATCCCGAGATCGACGCAGAGCGCTATCATTATGATGAGGCTTCGGGAGTAACGGTTATTTCCATGCCCTCTATTCAGCTCCGAAGCACTCTTGATATGCCAAATACTGCCATGGGCATTCAAGCAGGCAACGGAGAGTTTGATTAGAAAAACACACATTTTTGCAATGTCAGGAGGGAGTCTTCCCTGAAGTATAAAGGGAATTCACGGTATATGAAAAAAACAGCTAAGCAGTTGGAACAGCTTCTTGATGAACTCTACGAAGGAGGATCTCCCTCCTCTGCGAAGCGTCTGGTGGAGGAGATCTTCCGCCTTGACCCGGAAAATCCCGAGACCCTTCTTTTTCTCGCAGATCAGAGCGAAGATCCTGAAGAGTCCCTGGAGTATCTTTTCCGTTGCGTGGCGAGAATACGCAAACTTATAGAAAGTTCACCAGAGGATCAGGGCGAAGATCTTCGGGCCTTTCTCTGCGAGGCCCTTCAGCGTATGGGATGGTTTTATGTTCTCGAAAACCGGGGGGAGGAGGCTGTGGCCCTCAGTGAAGAGCTTCTCACACTTCCTCAGGAAGACCCCTCCTGGGCCAAAGCTATACGCTATGTAGGGTTAATTCTTACGGAGCAGTACTCCCGAGTGCTCGAAACGGTAATCGCTGAGGAAGAGCCAGATGTCTTCTCCGCACATGTCAAGGCCATAGCTCTTCTGGAGCGCTCTGCCCCCTCACGGGAGAGTGCCATCGCCCTTTGGGATGCTTTCCGCATGGACCCGAACCTCCCCTTCTATCTTCTAGATTTCTGGGTACCTCCGCTGGAGGAAGAGGACGAGGAGGAGGATCTCGAAAGCTACTCCCGGGCACTTCTTCTAGAGCCTGCCTGGACCCTTTCGGAACCACGCATCATGGCTCTCTCCACCGGAGCGGTCTTCTTTGGGTACGTGACCGAGCGCATTCCAGATCATCTTGTGGAAGATATCACCGAGGAGCTTCAGCAGCACCCGGAGTTTGCCTTCCTGGAGATAGCCCGGGAAAAAGTGGCAGAACATCTCGAAAACACCGAGAATCTCCATGAAGCAGATATGATGGCCCTTGATATTCTCTCCGCCGCAGATAACCTTTTTATCTGAAAAAGTTTTGCAAGGGCAGTTTTTTCAGTAACACCATGGGGGAACCCTCGATGCCGAGGATTCCCCCATGTGTTGTCTCCTTCTGGCTTCTGTAGAGCGGTTCTTGCTACCCCTTTCGGATTTCCCGGAGCACCAGATCCGTATCGGGGATGAGCCCTTCGGCATAGGAGAGGGAGCGCAGAATCACCTCCATGGGTACCGAGGGGAGAGGCGAAACTCCCCTGAAACGTTCTTTCATTCGCCCCACCACAACCTGAGCGCCATCCAACGCCGTGTGAGGGAGAAGCACCAGGATCCCCCCGTCATCCAGACGGCCGATGATATCGACCACCCGAATGCTCTCCAGAGCCTCCCGGGCAAGAAGACGGAATCCGTCCTGCACCGCTCCAGCACCCCCCGCCCGCTGAAGCTCTTCCGCATTCCGAATATGCAGGTACAGAAGAGAGATGGGGTAGGAGTAACGCCGGTTCCGGCTAAGTTCCACCGTAACCTTTTGAAGAAAGGATTTCCCCCGAAGAAACCCCGTTACCGCATCCTTGTCAGAGAGGGTCTCCATGCCAACGATAAGGCGATACCGTTCTGTCATGGAGAAAATCATGGGCCACATCCCCTGAAAAATCGCTTTTTTTATGGCGGTAACCCGATTTTCCTTTCCGGAAAACCCGAGGAAAAGCATGGGCTGGGCTCCGGAAACAAGGGTTCCCGCAAAGAAGGAAGCCATTTCCTGCTCCTGGAGTATATTCCCCCAGGAAGATGTTTCCTCGGAAGATTCCGCCCACCAGCAGGTATGATCTCGGATTTCAAGATCCCCCAGGGAGACCCCGGAAGGTCCATCTTCTCGGTAAAATGATTTTAACAGAGCCTCTGCCCGAGCGTTCTGCTCCCCTCCCGCCTCTCCTCCGTTGTAGGCCGTGAGAGACCAACGTCCCTCTCCTGAGTCCCAGGAGAGCACCCCCGCCCAGTCAAAACCGAGGGACTCTCGCAACGTTGCCATAAGAGGATCGAGGATCTCGCGTATGCTGTAGAGCCGGGCAAGCTCCTCAAGTTTTCCCCGAAGATCTTCCTGCCCCTGAAGGATGTCGGAGCTTGTTCGGGATTCAAGAAAGAAGACAAACCACCCGTGGGGATCTTCGAAGAGAGAATATCCCATCACCTCATCCCCGCCAAAGGGGAACCACACTCCCCCGCTCCACCCAGGCTCCCTCTGAAAGAGAGAAACCATAGATCCGGAAGAAACTGCAACACTGGATTCTTCTCTGCCGAAAAGCTCCTCTCCGTCACAGGGGTAGGAGGGATGTTTTTTTCGACACTTCAGAAAATGTTCGAAGGAAGGATTCCCCCCATGGATGGTCACTCCTTCTTCATGGTACTGCCCGTAAAAAATAGGGGCGGGCATCACTGCGTGCCACGCCGCATCGTGCAGCACATTCACCAGAGAGTCCCGTTTTTCGTACTTTTCCACGGCCCATTCCTCCTTGAAAAGATATCCCTTGTGCCTTCGCGGGACTTTTTACCCCTGCATTGTATCAGAATATGGTCCTAGGTCTCTCTCTCTTTATGAGATATAATGAGGTCTTCCCGGCGTTATGTCAAAGGGGATATGGAACATAATTTCAAAACATGAAAAAGGAGCGTGTTATTACATGAAGGAAAAACGTTTTCTCCTGTGGATTTTTGTGCCTCTCCTCTGCCTTCTTTTCGGGGACATGGCCCAGGCGGCGAAGTCACCCCAGACTATTATCAACAATGCGGTGCTTGCGCTCAAGGAGATGGCCCAGCAGAACGATGCGGGGGCCATGGGGGATACCCTCCGGGGAGCCAAGGGGGTAGCGATCTTTCCCTCGGTGATCAAGGCAGGTTTCGTAGTGGGAGCACGCTACGGCGAGGGGCTTATTCTCCGCCGGGAGGGGAACTCCTGGAACGGCCCGAGCTTTGTGGATATCACCGCCGCATCTTTCGGTCTGCAGGTGGGGGTGCAGTCCACCGCCCTGGTGCTGGTAATCACCAACGAACGGGGGATGCAGGGTTTTGTGGGAGATAAGATCACTCTTGGAGGAGATATCTCGGTGGCGGCGGGCCCCGTGGGAAGAGATGCCCAGGCCGCCACAGACGGCAAGCTCCAGGCTTCCATCTACAGCTACTCCATGAGCAAGGGGCTCTTTGCCGGGGCGTCCTTGGAGGGAGCCTCCATAAGTACCCAGCACGAGAAGAACGCCAAATACTGGAGCAAGGCCATGCTCCCCGAGGAGATCCTCAAAACCAAAGCCTCCAAAAAGGAGATGGCAGATCTTCTTCAGGCGTTGAACAGTCTCATAGGCAAAGCGAGCAAATAAGCAGCGTACCTGCATCACAAAAAACAGGCATTTGAGGATTAACGGGGGCTCTCAGGCCCCCGTTTCTGTTTTTTGAACCCGTCTCGCAAGAACTGCTATTGTTCCACGGTAAAGCGTATAGTGTGGGTCTGCCCCTCTCCATCGGTAACGGAAAGTCGGTGGCTTCCCTCCTCGAGTGGCCAGAAGTAGGGCTCTTCTCCCTCATCCTGTTTTCCCTGATAGATGCCGTTGACATACCAGTAGTAGGGAGGCACCCCCCCTTCGGTGCGAAGAGGGATCTTCTCCTGCCGCTCGGCAAGGGTAAAGATCCGCAGATTTTCCCGGGGGGAGATGATGACAAGCTTTCCTGAAGCCTCCCGAAGCGTTCCTCCCCGCTCGTATCCCCGAAGCTCCCGGGGCCAGCGGAGCACTACCTTTCCCCCTTCCCGACGGTGTAAGGTACAGCTCTTTCCCGAAGAGACCCCTGGTATATACCATCCCATGGAGGTGGCGGCACAGGCCTCCCCCGGAGGCTGTCCCGAGAGGACACAGATCTCTCGTCTTGAGACATCTTCCGGGGGGAGAAACCACGAGGCATCCTCTGTAAGGGAGAGAAGCATCTCAATCGCTGCAGGAGCCGCCGCCCGAATCCCCGCCACCCCTTCGAGGGGGCTTCCTCCCGGATCTCCCACCCAAACCCCTAGGGTATACTCCGGGGTATAGGCTACCGCCCAGGCATCCCGCATGCCGTAGGATGTCCCCGTTTTGAGACATATCTGAATCTGCCGTTTCGCCAGGAGCATCTGGGTCGTAAGAGGAAGCCGCTCGGGGCGGGAAAGGCAGAGGCTCGTGAGAAAGGCAGCCCCCGAGGAGTAGATACGCTCTCCTGGAAGAGAAGATCCCGGAGAGGGATGCTCCCAAAGCCAGGAGAGAAGGGGGAGACGTCCCCCGGAGGCAAAAACCCCATAGGCCCGCACAAGCTCCTCCAGAGTTACCTCGCACCCCCCCAACACCAGAGCATCCCCGTAATGAGAGGAATCCCTGGTAAATCCCGAAAAACCGAGGCGCCGCAGAAGGGAGAGAAAGACATTTCCCCCTATCATCCGAAGCACCCGAACGGCGGGGACATTCAGAGAGAGACTGAGGGCCTCTCCCGCAGAGACGGGACCCCGAAAGATGCGGTCGAAGTTTCGCGGGTGTCTTCCCCCGAAGCCGTAGGGGGTATCCGCCAGAAGAGAGTCCGGCGTAAGATATCCCCGGTCGAAGGCAGCCGCATAGACAAAGGGCTTAAGGGCCGATCCGGGGGAGCGGAGCACCCGGGTGCAGTCGATCCAGCTTCCCGGCGTGTTCTCTCCCCACCGGGCATTTCCCAGAGCCCCCAGGACGCTTCCTGAAGCGTTTTCCACCACCAGAGCCGCCAAGGTTACGGGGGATCCAAAGTGTGCAGCGTGTTTCAAGCCGATCCGTTGCAGCTCCTCCTGAATCTTGCGATCCAGGGCGGCGTATATACGGCTCTTTTCAGAGTTCTCCCGGCGAAGGCGTTCCGAAGCGAGAGGTGCCAGGGCGGGAAAGGGGCGCATCTTCTCCGGAAGGGGCTCTTCCAGAGCCATAGAGTAGGCGGTTTCATCCAGTATGCCCTTGCTGAAGAGCATGGTGAGAATGGCATCCCTCCGGGCCTTTGCCCCCTGGGGGTTGCGATCCGGCCTGTAGGCGGTAGGCCCCTTCAGAAGCCCCACCAGAAGAGCTGCCTCTCCGGGTGAGAGGGCTTTGCTGGATTTGCCGTACCATCCGAGAGAGGCCGCCTCCACCCCCCGGAGCATCCCCCCGAAAGAGGCCTTGTTGAGATAAAGCTCCAGAATCTCCTCTTTCGAAAGATGTCTCTCCACCTCCAGGCCCTGACGAAATTCGTCAAGCTTGGTCAGGAATGTGCGGGGACGAGGAAAGGTAAGACGAACGAGCTGGGAGGTAATCGTCGATCCACCGGAGACAACGCCCCCCGCCCGTAGATTCTGTGTGGCCGCTCGAAAAAGGGCGAGAAGATCCACCCCCCTGTGAGAGTAAAAGCGCCCATCCTCCACAGCTACGGCAATCTTTGGAAGCCACTCCCCCATCTGATCCAGGGAGAGCGGAAGGCTCCAATCCCCCTCGGGAGAGACCCATATCCGAAGGGGTTCCATGCGGCGGTCGTAGACCCCCGGAGAGACCGAACAGCGCCGCACCGCATCAAGAGAGAGTTCCGGCCATGTGGCGCACAGAAGGAGGGTGCCCCCTCCGAAGAACAGCACTCCGGCAAAAAGGCACCCCTTCATCATGCTGCGTAAAATCCTGCGTTTCATATGCTACGGTCGGATCTCAAGCGTACCCGTCTCGCCCAAAGCCTGAAGCGCCGGGTCGTACATGGCCTCCGCCGCAATGGGAGGAACGGTAAAGGTTCCCGCAGTTACCGCACGGACCCGGTAGGTATACTGGAGCACCTCCCCCTTCTCCAGGGAGGGGACGAAAAGGAGTAGCCGGTCATCCCGAATCTCCTCCCGCACCGAGACGTAGCGCTGGCTCCCCTCAAGAGCCGCCTGAAGCCGGGGATTATCGACCTCCAACCCTCCGGGCAAGAGGTCCGCCACCACCAGGTGTTCTGCGTTGCGATTCGAAAGAAGCTCCAGCCGCACCTCCAGCATCTCCCCCTGCTGCAACGTTTCTCCTGGCTTGAGGGGGGTGCCATCTCGCCGGTGGTAGCTCCGGGAGACCGAGAGCCCCTGCTTCATCGGCTTGGGAGCCTCCACAGGAACCCCCTCCACAGACCAGGAGTAGTAGACGCGCCCCTCTCCTGTACAGGAAAGCTGAGGGGATTCGAGAGATTCCACCGAGATGGAGGCGTTCTCTCCCTGACGCACCGTAAGGAGTTCCTCCTCAGGAGCGGCGTAGAGTTTGGCCACGAAGGGCTTGCGATCCTCCCGGGTGCTTCGGAAGTAACGCCCCAGGGCTACCGCAGAGAAAGCGTTATCCTGGGTGTTTCGCCACAGCCCCTTGCGCGCCGCATCAATAAGCTGCTGCGCCAGAAGGGCCGCCTGTTCGGACCGGGGATCCAGATGCAGCCGCATGAGAAGCCTGAGGGCGGTGTTGCGCACCCCTGAATCGAAGGTTCCTCCTCCCGAGGGAGGGGTATCAATCGGCACCGCCGTGGTTCCCAGAAGAGCGGAGGCAACATCCTGCCGATCTGCAAGAGCATAGGCTCCTCCAAGGAAGATCCGGGCGGTATCCGTAAGCTTTTCCGAACGTTCCCGGAAGTACTCCATCCAGGCCAGAGGGGCCTCTCCGGAGAGGGCAAGAACGTACATGCCGTAGGCCTTGGTGGCAGTGAGAACCGCATACTCTCCATCGCTCATGCCGTCGTACTCCTGGGGGAGGAGGCGCCGGATCCACTCCAGGGCTCCCCGCAACCCCTCCCGGGGGATCTCGTACCCCTCTTGAGAGGCCTCCAGAAGAAGATGCGCCGCATAGACGGAGCCCCAGGAGAAACTGTAGCCGTCTCCGGGCCAGAAGGAGAAGGAGCCGTCATAGAGCTGCATGGCGAGAATCCGCCGCAACCCCTCCTCTACCCGGCGCCGGTTTTCCTGGGGATTCACCAGGAGGGGGTCAAGATCCTGCACGAGATCCCCCAGAGCCACCAGGGGCCAGGTTCCGGATATGGTCTGCTCCAGACATCCGTAGGGGTAGGAGGTAAGGTACTGAAGCGCCGTGGAGAGATCCGCCACAGGGGTTCCCGAAAAGGCCGCCACCCCCCGGAGCGTACCGGGGAACCAGGAGCTTCCGAAATCAAGGGTCGTGGAAGATCCAGCCTCCAGAACGCCCCCTCCGTAGCTACGGATCAGCGGGTAGGGAGGGCGCACGGGGAGTTCCGTAATCTGCTCCATTATTTCATCGTTCCAGGAGGCGGTGAGCTTCAGCTGTCCCACCCCGGAACTTCGTGATGTGCTCAGAGGAATATTTATCCGCTCCCCCTGAGATTCCGGAGCGAGCATGATGCGGAACATCTCCGGCCCCTTGTAGACCAGAGGTTCCTCCGCGGCGATATGCACCTCCACCGCAAGATGTTCTTTTGATTTCGAGAAGAGCGTCAGAGGCATGGAGAAGGTATCCTCCGGAGCCAGAGCACGGGGGAGGGAGCTTTCCACCACCACATCCCGGGCCACCAGAAGATTTTTCTCGGCTGCTCCGACAAAAGAGCCTCCCCCCGCCACCGCCATAACCCGCAGGGTGCCGCTGAATTCGGGGAGCTGGAACCGGGCCTGGAGATGCCCCGCTTCATCGGTGGTAAAGGGACCGTCGAAGAGCGCCACGGGCTTGAATCGCCGAGCCTGCACCGGAGAGAGCCCCTTCATGAAGGCCATGGCCCGTCCCTCGCCTCCCGCGGGATGCAGCAGGGGGGTGGCTCCTTTTTCCGGAGGAAGAAGATCGTCGTAGAGATCGTATCCCCGAGTCCCCAGAGCCCGAAGGGCGGTAAAGAACCCATAGGGATCCGGCGTAGAGAACTTGGTAAGCCCCAGAATCCCTTCATCCACCAGGGCGATCACCGCCTCGCCGAGGAAGGGTTTTCCCGAAGCATCCTTAAGCTGCAGATCCACCGTAACCTCCCTCTCGGGGAAGGCCCGCTCCGGCACCGAAAGAAGCATCTGGGCCTTTCGTTCCGACTGATCCACCCGGAACCGTGTAACACCCAACGCCCGGGGGTTATGCCACTGGGAGTTATCCACCCCCTGAGGGCGGATAAGCCAGGCCACGCAGTAGGCGTTGGGAAGCATACTCTGCTCTATGGGAATAGAAACATCCACGGTATTCTTCACCGAGGGGAGATACTGGGAGTGCACTACCCGATCGGTCTCCACCGTCACCAGAAGATTACCCTCGAAGGGAAGCTCACAGCGAAGGGTGGCGTTATCGCCAAGAGCATAGATCTCCTTATCCAGCCGGAGCGCCACCTTGTCCAAAGGCCCTCCGGGAGGGCCGTCGGAGCCCCCCCACACGTAGAAGGAGAAAGCCGCCCGGGCATTTCCCTGGGCATCCTCCACCCGAAGAAGGTACTCCCCATACTCCTGGGGGGTGAAGGAGACCGCTCCCGTTCCTTTTTCAAGAGAAACCCCCTCCACCACAAAGGGGAGAAGCTCTCGTTCGTAATTGAAGCGATACCGTCCATCCTCCTCCACCACCACGCTATGATAGACCACCTTGAAAAACTGCGTGTTCACCAGGGTTCTCTCGGAAAGAGTTCCCTCCCAATCCAGCGCCACCAGAGGGAAGGTTATCTCCCGGCGGGGCTGCAGATCCTGACCTTGAGGGGGGCGAACCCCCACATACCGGGAAGAGGGATGATAGGGGAGAGAGATAACATCCCAGACCATGCGCCCTCCATCCTCCATAACGCCAAGACGGAAGACGAGATCTCCGGGCTTGGGGAGCGTCGAAGCAGGGGGGGTCTCCCAGGTAAAGGAGCCCTCGCCCTTCTCGTTCAGGCTCCCCTGGCCGAGGTAATCGCTGTAGGGGGTAATCTCCGCTTCGGGATCATCAAAGACGTAGTCACCATAACCCTTGGGACGGAAGGGACGAGGCACAAAACGAACCTCCCCTTCAGTGGCAAGATTGGCTCCGGGGGCGCCAAAAAGATATTCCCCCTGAAGATCCAGTGTCACGGACTCCTCGGGAGCCAGAGCGTTCAGCTCCGTGGAGGCGGTTACCTTGATTCGCGGGGGGACAAAATCCTCCACCAGGAAGAAGTGTTCTCCCATGCTACGCTCCCCTTCACCGGGAGTTCGAAGCTCCACCCGGTAGTCCCCCGTGGGAGAGGCGTCTGAGAGGGGGTATTCGAGGGTCACGAATCCCTGGCGGGAGAGGGGGGCTGTCTGAGAGAGAATCTTTCGTCCCTGGGGGTCGAAGAGAAGCCACTCCAGAGGAAACTCTCCGGGGGGCATAAAGTCCTGATTGCGCACAAGCCCCGTAAGATCTACCACCTCACCGGGGCGAAAAACTCCACGAGGCGTAAAGACACATGCTTCATACCCCTCATCGAGATAGGGCCTTCCTCCGAGTTCCCAATCCCCTCCCCGGAGCAGATCGTAGCGAAGCACCAGGTAGGAGAGATCCTCCTCCAGAGAGGCGGTGATCACCCAGGGGGTGAGATCGTCCTCCCAGGGCTTCTCCCGGGAGAGAACCCCTACGCCGTTGGCATCGGTGGCAACCGTTCCCAAAAGCTGGTTGGATCGGGAGTAGATTCGCACCGCCGCATCTTTCACGGGAGTTCCCTGAGTGAGGGAGTTCACCCAGACGAAGATTCCCTTGGGGAAGACCTTAGCGGTAATGCCAAGATCCGTAAGGGTTACCATCATCCGGGGATCGCTCCAGAGATTACCCGAAAGATCCGAAGCCTGAAGGATGAAAACGCCGTGATCCGGGCTGAGAAACCCTTCAAGATCCACGGAAAAGCGAAAGGGTTCATTCTGTTTCGCATCGGTTCGATATTCCTGAGAGGGGCCGAGGCGGGAAAGCTCCACATCAAGCCAAGACATGTCCATTCCCAAAGCGAGAGGGACGTTGTTCTCGAACATCTTCCAGGAGGTTAATCGTATCTTCTCAACATTCACCCCAGCAAGAGGAATCCTCAGCTGCCCTCTGGGGGAGAGATAGCTTCCTCCTGTGGCAAAGACGAGATCGGGATCCATATCGGGGATGATAAAGGCCCTCTCATACGGTTCTTCCAGAGAGGCCCCCCGAACTCCCGGGAGTCCCTTTTTGAGCGTAACCACTACCCGATCCCGAGGGAGGAAATTGCCGTTTATGGCAAATCCGCTCCCTCCGGGCTCCAGAGAGAAGGGCTGTTTGGGTTCAATCTCCACAAAGGAAGCAGCCCGAGAGATATCCACCGGAGAGGTTGTGTTTATCCAGATACGCCCTCTCCCCTCGTAGGAAGAGGAGGCGTAGGCGTTCTGTACCTGCAGGGTAAACTTAGGGGTCACCGTAACTTTATGATCCTTTGCAAGCCCCAGATGCCCTACCGTGGCAGGAAATCCCTGAAAGAGAGAGAGCACCACCTTGCTCTTTCCCTGAGCCTGAATGTATACATCCACCTTTTTGGATGGGTGCTGCTGGGTGATGCTGTAGGAAATGGTTTTTCCCGTCTCATCCCGAGCCTCAAGATATCCCCGGAGGCGTACCGGCGAAACGGGGAGGGAGAAGCGAAGTTCACCGATAATCGTACCATCCGAACGAAAGTCCCTCTGAGAGAAGCCGAGAAACTGCAGGGGGGGCGTACTGAAGGTAAAGTCATGCGCCCCCGCCAGAAGCTGCCCCTTAAGATCCCGAAGATCCGACCGGAGGGAGAGACGATACTCCGTGGCAGCCACCAGAGAACCGGAGGGGGTAAAAACACAGCGCTGGGAATCTTTCCACTGCCAGCTTCCCTCCAGAAGGGGGGTTATGGTTCCAGGAGCATCCCCCTTAAGCAGCGCCCTTCCCACCATTTCGGAAGGCACCACCGGAGCAGAAAAGACAAGGGAGATCTCGCGAACCCCCTGCTGCACCGCCCCCTGGGGCTGCATACGCTGCACCACAAATTCTTCCGCTTCTGCGCTCCCTATGGCAGGGCACAGGAAGAGCAGCACAAGAAGACACACGAGCCACAGTCCAAACCGCTTTCTGTACATGATACACACACCTCCTCAATCAGATGGTTCTGTCTCACGCATCACAAATATCCGTATCCTTTTGCAACGGATTCATCTTCTCACGAGAATGAAACTTCTGCAACACGCAAAAGAGGAGAGACTCCCTTCAAGGGGCCTCTCCTCTTTTCTTTTTTTATTTCTCTTGAATTTCCAGGGAGACGCTAGAGAATCAGCTTGCCCCCTCCGGGCCTTTTCCCCGTCATATGATCAAGCTGATCCAGCACGGAGGCGCTGGCCACATCAATACGGGGCTTCCGAGCCTCCTGGGCCGCAAGATCACGAACCTTTCGTTCGTACTCCTCCATCCCCTTCTTAATAGCTTCCGCATCCCCTCGGATCCACTGCAAGATCCCCTCGGCGGAAAGCTTTACTAATTCTTCCGAAGGCATCTTTTCAATGGCCCCCAGCTCTTTGAGCAACCGGTGCTCTTCACGGATGGAGTCCATAACATCCTCGTCCGTCAGGATTCCCTTTTTATAGAGAACTCTTCCGAGAATGTTCATTTTTGTTTTAAGATTCTCCTCCGCCATGGACATGGCATCCACTCGGGCCATGAGCATAGAGAGAAGCTCGTCCAGCGTTATCTGCTGCTGCATGGGCATCTGCATTACCTTTCCCTCCTTGGGTAAACCTACTTTCTAAGGTGCCATTGTAGCACAGCTACCGTAAGGAGCCTACCGGGAGATCGCGTTTTTCCGGCATTTTCAGGCTACCTCTGGCGTACTTTCCGAAATGCCATAGAGCGATAATTCAACTTTTTTACCATGTATCAAGACAGCATTTCGCTAATATTCGGAATAGAACATGGGTTGCACCTTTCTTCCTTTGTCTGTATGCTCTCTGCTATCATAAATGCCTACGCAGTCGAAGGCATAGGAGAAAGGAAGCACATCATGTCTTTTCAAGCGTGGATGGTTCTCGGCATCTTTATGCTCACCTTGGGGCTCATCGCCTCGGGAAAAACGTCACGGAGTGTGGCAGCTCTTCTTGGAAGCGCCCTTATCATGGCATTTCATCTTCTCCCCTCTGCCGTGGCAGTACGCTTTATCGACTTTAACACTATCGGGCTTCTCATCGGCATGATGATTATTGTGGGGGTGCTCTCCCGAACGGGGATCTTTCAGTTTGTGGCGGTAAAGACCATGAAGATCACCCGGGGGAGCGGCCTTCTTACACTCATTGCCATCGCTCTGGTAACGGCGGTGCTCTCCGCCTTTCTGGATAACGTCACTACGGTGCTTCTCATCAGCCCGGTAATCATCTCTCTGGCAGATCTTATGGAGATGGATCCTCTTCCGCTGCTTATGGCAGAGACCATGGCCTCCAATATAGGAGGCGCCGCCACCCTCATCGGAGATCCTCCCAATATCATCATCGGCTCCTATGCGAACTTTTCCTTTATGGATTTTCTGGTAAACCTGGGCCCCCCCGCGCTGGGGGTTCTTCTGATGGTGACAATCTATCTCGCCCTCTACTACCGGAAGGATCTTACCATTACGGAGGAACAGTACGCGAAGATTCTGCGGGTAAACGAAGCAAAAACAATCAAGGATATGAAGCTTCTCAAACAGTCCGGCACTATCATGGGAATCATTCTTGTGGGATTCCTTCTCCACCATGTACTGCACCTCGATGCGGCGGTGATCGCTCTGCTGGGAGCAGCGGTGCTTCTGGTGGTAGCAAAGGTGGACGGCCCTGCTGTAATCCATGAGGATATCGAGTGGCCCACCCTTCTCTTCTTCGCCTGCCTCTTCATGATCGTGGGAGGCCTCAAGGAAACCGGGGTTATCTCCCAGGCCACCCAGATCCTCGCCACCCTTCTGGAAGGAAGACCGGTGCTCGCCATGCTCTCTATTCTCTGGATCTCCGGGCTTCTCTGTGCTTTCATCAATAACGTAGCCTTCACTGCCACCTTCGTCTACGTGGTGCAAGAACTCTCCGAGGTACTTACGCTGAACCCGGAACCTCTCTTCTGGGCTCTCGCCCTGGGAGCCTGCCTCGGAGGAAACGGCAGCTTTCTCGGCTCCGCTGCCAATGTGGTTGTGGCGGACGTAGCGGAACGGTCAGGCCATCACATGCCCTTTGCAAGGTTCTGCAAGGTGGGGATGACCATAGTTCTCCTCTCCCTCTCCCTGTGCAGCGCCTATCTCTATTTCCGCTATACTCCCTGAGAAGCTTCTCACTAGAAAGGAAACAGATACAGCACAAGGCGGAGGGAATTCTCTCCGCCTTGTGCTTTTACTTTTTCGGAATCTCCGCGCCTAGACTGCCAGCCGGTAGGATCCTCCAGAAGCTACCTCTACCACTGTACCAGCAAGAGGACACGCTCCGGTTTCCTCATCCTTGCTCCATGCCCCCGTCGCTTCAGGGGTGGAACCGATGCATTTCTGATCCGCCAAATACCAGCCGCCCCATTCGTCTTTCTGCCACATAACTCCCCGATCTCCTTTCAGTCTTTCCCCAAGCACTACCACTACGGCAGGAATCTTCCGCACTCATACCGGGAAAGCTGCATCGGAGACGGTTTGTCTTTTTTATGTATTCTGTGTAGTAAGGCACCGACATCATGGCTCTCAACCTCCGTTTTCGACCTGCTGAGGAGTATACTCAGGTTCACCCTCCTTGTCAACAAGAAAGTTTTTTGCGCTGGAAAGTAAACCAAAGTTTTGCAAAGAGTCTGCGGCAGAGAAGGGCCTGCGAAAAAGGCCGGGAAGTTTCTCCCGGCCCTGATATCAGATTTCGATGTCACTTGTAACGGATAAGTGCGCCGAAGGGCTATTCCCGTCCCCAGGCGGAGGACTTTGCGGCGGCGTCGAACATGGCCCCAATCGCCTCATTCGCCAGCTCGCAGGCTTCCTGGGTTTTGACAGCCTCAAAGGCATTCAGAAGCTCCAGAGCTTTTTCTCCCTCCCCCGAAGATGCGAGTTTCACATACTCCTCTTCCAGAGCAGCCATCTCGCCAAAGAGGGCCTCTTCGTAGGGATCGAAGACGCTCCTTATCACCGGGTGGAAGCGGTCGTAGGCTCCGAAGGCTACCTTGGAGATAGTCATGAAAAGGCTTGCCGCTTCAGGAGAGGCGAAGCGGGGATCTATGGAGGAGGCCCCCACGTAGAAGGGCACAAAGAGGCTGTTGCAGGGCTGCATGATGCAGTGCAGCATGCTCCCCAGTTCATTCGGCACCTCCGGCCGGGTCACGAGAATGGCCGAAGAAGCGGTGATGCCTTCAAAGGCATGATGGCAGACGGCTCGGGGGAAAAGAGTCATCTCTACGGTATCCTTTTCGGGGAACGCGGTGATCCACTCCTGCATATCCGCATACTTGCTACTGTAGAAGGGCACCTGATTCAGCTCCAGCACCTCTCCGCTGGGGAGAACATAGGTATCGTAATGATCCCGCACCAGGGGGAGCATGGTTTTGGCGGAGATGGAGCCCTCCAGTCCCTTGAGAAGCTCCATGGCCCGCTGATAGCGCATTTCTGTGTTGTAGAGGATCTCCGTGGCAGGGCGCTCCTCCAGATTTTCGTTATCGTCGGGATAGAGAGTGGTTCCCCCGTAAACTGCCCGGAAGTTGATCCTCTCGGTACCCTCGGGGATCCATCCCTTGGAGACCGCAAAGGAGATAAGATCCTCCGCCGCCAGATCGTAGTCGTCGGTTATCTGGAACTGGTTCGACCGGGCGCTTACGGTGTTTTCGTACTTCTTGGCCACCCAGCGGTATCCCGCAATCTCCACCACCCAGAGTTCCTGAGGGTCGGCTATTTCAAACATGATGGAGTTCCAGGCCTGGCCGTATTTTTCGGTAAGCTTCGTAAGAACCTCCACACCCTCCCGAGCAGTGCCGGCGCGCTCAAGCACGAGGCGAACATAATCGTTATCGTGAAGCCCCTCGGTAAAGGAGAGGGCATCCCGGGTGGGGGCATCGTTATCCGCCACCGCCACCTGCTTTTCGTTGATTCCCATGCCGTAACCCCAGCGCCCGGCAGAGCGGGATCCCACAAAGCGGTAGGTCTCTTTCACCTGGGGGATATCAATGTAGGCAGCCCGATAGACCGCGGCATCTTCATACTCCCGGGCCTCTTCCACCACCACCTCACTGAGCGTATGGGATCCGAGATCCCGATTCTTGGCGATGAGAGCACCTTTTCCCGCTTGAAGAGCGGTACCGTGAGCCATGAAGGTGGTGCACTCTCCTACAAAACCCGTCATCTGACGGTGAGCAGCATTAAGAATGAGGAGATCCTCGTAGGACACTCCCGCCCCCTGAGCAGCTCCCTGCATCCAGGCAACCTTATGGGGGAGCACCTCCTGATAGAGAGCCTCCTGGCGCTTGGCCTTTTCGAGAACATCCTGATACGCTACTCCACGAGCTTTTCCAGCATCCAGCATATCCTGGACGCTTCGGCTGATAGCTTGGGCGTGATTTCTGCCGTATTCTTCCCCAGCGCTCCAGCTACTCCCAGGGAGAGCCCAGGCCAAAGAGGCCGAAAGCCATAGAAAAGCAAAAACCGCCACTGCCAGAGCCGTATACCGACTCCTCCTGTAAGACCGTACAAACTGCATTCTCTGCCACCTCCTGCAAAATTAAGAATCCTGTACCCATGAAAAAACACCGCACGCACGGAGAAAGAGAGAAACTACCCCCTCAGGGAGAGGGACGTACCCCTCTTTTCATCGTCATCCTCTACTTTGAAGTGCTCCGTCATGTTCCGCAGATCCTCCGAGGTGCTGCTTACCTCCTGCGATCCGGTAGCCACGTTCTCCATGGCCGCCGCCACCTCTTCCATAGCCGCCGCAAGACCCTGCACGTGATCATCCGTATTTTCCATGACACTGGAAGAGATGTTGATAAGAGTAATTACTTTTTCCGACTTGGCCACTTCTTCATCGGTGGTGTCGATGATCTTCCGGACATCTTCGATGGAGCTGGCGATGGCCTTCCCGATCTCCTCTAGGGCATTTCCCGCCACATGGGCGATGGCTACCCCCTCCTCCACACTTTTGCGGCTTTTCTGCATGGAAGATACCGCAGAACCGGTCCCCGCAAGAATCTTGGAGACGAGATCCGAAACTTCCCGGGCTCCCTGCTGGGATTGCTCCGCCAGCTTGCGCACCTCTTCCGCCACCACCGCAAAGCCCCTCCCCGCATCTCCCGCCCGGGCGGCTTCGATGGCAGCATTCAGAGCCAGCAGGTTCGTCTGATCCGCAATGCTCGTAATGGTATCTCCCACCACGCCGATACGCTGGGAGAAGGCGTCAAGCTGCTTGAGAAGCTCTTCCGTCCCCTCCACCGAGAGCTTGATGCTGTCCATATGCTCCACGGTCTTTTTCACCGTCTCCAGCCCTTCTCTGGCAGATTCGGACATCTCTTTCGAGTTGGCATCAGCCTTAGTAGCTAGGGTCTGGGCAATCTGAATGAGGCTGCTCATCTCCAACATCACCTGGGCGGACTCCACTGCGTTGATGCGCCCCCCCCGAGTCTCTTCCGCAAGTTTACTGTTGCTCTCCGCCACCTCTCCGGCGGTGCTGGTAACCTCCTCGGTGGAGGCGGCGGTCTCTTCGGAGATGGCAGAAAGGTGCAAAGCCTTCTGTTTGAGTTCTCGGATCATCTCCCGCTGTCCCGCAATCATGGATCCCAGAGCGGTGGCCACAGCATCAAGCTCGTCCCGCCCCTCGTACTGGAACTCTTCCCGGGTGATGGTGAAATCCCCCTCCTGAGCACGCCCCGCGAGAACCGTGATGGTTTTGAGAGGTTTCACAATGAGCGAAGCCAAGAGGAAGGTAAAGAGTATCCCCACAAGGACCGTAATCCCCGTCACCGTAAGCAGTATCCACCGGAGAGAGTAGAATCCTGCCAGAGCCTCCTCCTCGTTCACCTCCACCACAAGCCCTAGGGGACTCTTTCCAGCCAGAACCACTCCCACACTTCCGAGAACGGGGCTGCCCATATAGTCCTTCCAGATACCCGTATAGCGGAAATCTGTGTTCCCCTTGCGGACATCCGAAGCCAAGATCTGGTAGACATCTCCGGTGATTTTTTCCTTCATGGCCGCCCCCTGGGCATAGTCTCCCAGAAGGGTGTCGATGGTAAGAAGTCCCTCGGCGTCGATGAGATAGGCATCCCCTGTTTTACCGAGATCCCTTGCGTAGGCGTGCACCACTTCCTGAAACTGATCCTGGGCTACAAAGAAGAAAAACATTCCCAGGATCTTTCCGGAATTCCCCTCATCCATCACTGGCCCAGCAAGGACCACAAGACTCTTTCTCACGTGCTCCGAGTAGAAAAAGTCCGACCAGGCAACGTGTCCCTTCACAACCTCCTGGTAATAATCTCTTTGGGCAAGGCTTGCCCCCTCTATCTGAGGAGAGTTCAGCCCAAAGAGCACGATCCCGCTCGCATCGGTGAAGATATAGTCCTGATACGGAAAGAGGGGCTCCACGTCTTCTTTGAAGTAACGACGCACTTCTTTTTTCTGCTCTTCCCACTCTGGCGAATCGATCCCCTTCTGCTGCACCAGGTGAAGGCTGTTTCGCACCGTAGCGTTTTGAGAGAGGAGCTTCCAATCCGCCTCGGCATCCTCTCTCATGGCTTGCATGGTGCCCCTCTTGACCTCCAGAAAGAGAGAGTTTTTCCCAAAAACCTCCTGCCGCAGGGCCTGACTTGACCTGGAAAGGGATATGTACGACAGAAACAGCAAAGGCAGAAGCCCTGTCAGGATGAAGAAAAAAACCAGCTTACTCCGCATTTTGATGTTACGAAAGAAACAAAACCACCGCATTGGTACTCCTCCTCTCAGATACTCTCACATACTCTCAAGAACAACACGAATACCCTTGGGAAAGCGAACATGTACGAAACTCTTACAGCTGCTCGCAATAATACAACTACGATCCTCGCCCCGAATCTACCAACGCAACAGCACACGCAACAGTTCTTCCAGCAAAATCATAGCTACTCGAAAAGACAAGATGGATACAAACCATCCTCGGGGAATCGTATCACAAACTAGGAGAAACAGAAAACCCCAAATCCCACAAAAAACAAAAATACAAAATCAGCTATTTAATATAAAATAAATAGCTGATTTTGTATGTAGCAACCAAGGGACTCCGTCAGAGGGGATCCCCATAACATCACAGTACGTATACTTGGAGAGAATCAGGAGAGCAGTCCGATCCTCGCGATCCAGCGGTCTGAGGACGGCCGATTCAAGCCCCTCGGGAAAATCAACGTACTCTTACAGTAGCCTCAGCATCTTTCAAAAGGGTCGAAAAAACTAGAGAGGAAGCTCCTTCCGCAGACTCTCCACCCATGCGGCAAGACGCTGCTCTGTAAGCTCAGGCTGATTGTTTTCGTCTAAGGGAAGTCCCACAAAGTTATTTTCCCGAACTGCTGCGGAATCGCTGAAGCTGAAACCATCAAGAGGGACCATTCCCACCACGGCCCCCTGACGCTCCTGAACCTTATCGTAAAGGATACCGAGAGCGTCCACAAAGGTGTCCGCATACCCCTCCTGATCACCACATCCGAATAGAGCTACCTTTTTCCCCTCCAGACTCACTGTGTCGAGACTCTCTATAAAGCTTGCCCAATCATCCTGAAGCTCTCCGTACCCCCAGGTGGAGCAACCAAAGAAAAGGACAGCGTATTCCTGAAGATTCTCCGCCTTCGCCTGAGCGACATCGTAAACATCGGCTCCTTCTCCAAGAAGAACCGCCAGATCCTGAGCAATTTTTTTCGTGGTTCCTAGGGTGCTACCGCAAAAAATACCGATTCGAGACATTGATACAACCTCCCTTTTATCTTTTAAAAACTTGGGCAAAAAACCACAGACGCCGCAATAGTTTTATGAATAAAACTATTGCGCGATCCATTCTAGGGAATTTTTCCTCCTTGTCAAGAGTGTCTCACAATTTTTTCACAGGAACACATCACGAAAAAAGCCCTTTCCGCAAAGGAAAGGGCGAAGGGCATCTCAAACAGCTTCTTTGAAAAGGACCGAGATCATAAATAAAGAAAATGTTATGTGTTTCGAACAAAGCAAGGAGGCTAAAAGCTCTCCATCCCCCACCCTTGAGGGTAAAAACCGGGAAGCTCCACCGGCAGTTTCCCCTGGGGAAGAGCTTCTCCGGTGAGGATACTCCCCAGAGCCGTGAGCGAAACCGGAGTATCCCCATAGGTGCAAAGGTAGGCCTCGGCTCGGGGAATCTGCAAAAGGTCGTAGGGAGAACGAAGAGCCAGATAGAGAAAGGGCTTCTCCGGAAAGGCCTCCATGAGAGCCCCGATCTGGGGAAAGGCTTTGGCTCCCCAGGAGGCAACACCTACGAAGGGGGCCTCCTCCAGGAGGGCTTGTTCTTCCGAGGAGAGCCCCAGGGGAGAAGATTCTTCGGGAGGCGCTGCGTAGAGGGGAAAGAACTGAGATACCGCTTCAAGAAGAGGAGCTGCAGCATTCCGCCGGCTCTCGGGGATCACCAGAGGAACGGAGATATTCCCAGAGAGAGGAAGCATTGCCCCTTCATGCCGCACCAGGGTGACGCTCTTGTGGGCGATCTGTCGAGCTGTTTCGAGATGCTCCGGTCGCTCCAGGATCTCTCTCCAGCGCGATCGGGGAAAGGGATCTTCCAGCAGGCGAGCCTGTACTTTAGCTGCAAGAATACGGCGCACCGATTCGTTGATACGCTCTTGGGAGATACGCCCTTCCTGAACCGCCTCAAGAAGAGCCCTGAAGACCTCTTCGAAGACCGGGAGCCCCGAATCGGGATCCGCTCCGTAGAGAAGCACATCCGCCCCGGCCTCCACCGTGAGAAGAGCCGCCTCGGCGGTACCCCACTCCTGGCGGATGGCTCCCATCCCCATGGAATCCGTCACCATGAGCCCGGAAAAACCACGCTGGCGTAAACCCTGGAGAACCTCCCGGGAGAGGGTGGCGGGAAGCTCCGGTTTTTCCGGGGCCAGAGCGGGAACCAGCACGTGGGCTGTCATGATGGCAGGGACCCCCGCTAGAATCAGAGCGTCAAAGGGGACCAGATCCACCGCCTCCAGAACCTCCAGAGGACGATCCACCAGAGGAAGCCCCACATGGGAATCCACATGGGTATCCCCGTGACCGGGATAGTGCTTGCCAGTACAGAGCACCCCCTCATCCTTATAGGGTTGCACCATGGCAGCCCCCAGGGCGGCCACATCCCGAGCATCCTCCCCGAAGGAACGTATGTTGATCACCGGATTGGCGGGGTTGCTGTTTACATCCACCACGGGGGCGAAGTTCCAGGTAATGCCCAGAGCCCGCAACTCCCGTGCCATAATCTCTGCCTGCTCCCTCGCAAGCTCTACATCTCCCGCAGCCCCCAGGGCCATGTTGCCGGGAAAGATGGTGATCCCCTGGCGAATACGGTCAATGAGCCCCCCCTCCTGATCGATGGTAAAAAAGGGAGGGAGCACTCCCTGACGGCGGGCCTCTTCCTGAGCCTCGGTAATGAGGGCTACTGTCGCCTCGGGAGAATCCACATTTCCCAGAGAGGAGTAGAGAATAAAACCTCCCGGAGCATAGCGGCGGAGCATCTCCGGAAGTTCCGGAGAATCCGCCCCGCCCTGAAAACAGAGAAAGAGCATCTGCCCTATCTTCTGCTCCAAGGAGAGAGAGGCGAGAAGCTCCTCGACTCCTGAAGAAGAGGGGCTACAGGAGCTTTCTGCTTTCGAGGAAAGCGGAAAGCTTCCCCAGAAAAGAAGCCCCAAAGAGAAGAGGCACGCGACCTTGAAAAGCGATGGAACAAGGTGTTTTACTCGGATCATGATGTGAAAACCTCCTTGTTTCGAATGTGTGGTATTTCCAAAAGAGTTCTGCCTGCGGAGAGTTCAAGGGGAACGAGCGAAATGAGAACGATTTTTATTTTTGAAAAAATCTCTTCCGGTTCTGGCGTTTTTCCGATACAATCTGCATTACGAGGATAGCCCTGCTATCCCACTTTATGCAAAGGCGGGTGTTCGAGTATGGAGAGACAGGGCATTATCACCATGAAGGGCAATCCCCTCACACTGGTGGGGCCGGAGCTGCGGCCGGGGGATCGGGCGCCGGATTTTTCGGTGGTGGACCAATCCCTCAAGCCCGTATCCCTGGCACATTTTGCAGGAAAGATCAAGGTTATCAGCACCACCCCCTCCCTGGACACACCGGTCTGCGATCTTCAGGCCCATCGCTTCAACGAGGAGGCCGCCTCGCTGGGGGATCACGTGGCTATACTGAATATCAGTATGGATCTCCCCTTCGCCATCGCCCGATTCTGTACCGCAGGAGGGATTGATGCCATCTCGGTGCTTTCAGATCATCGGGATGCCTCCTTCGGCACTCGTTGGGGGATGCTCATCAAGGAGCTTCGGCTTCTTGCCCGGGGAACCTTTCTTGTAGATCAGGAGAACATCATCCGGTATGCCGCCATCGTATCGGAGCAAACCGAAGAACCGGATTACGAAACGCTTCTGTTGGCTTTGAAAAAGCTCTGATTCCAAAAAGCACAACAAAGTAGAGAAAGTACAGAAAAACTCCCGGGGAACAATCCTTTTTCCGGGAAGAGCGGTGTTCCTCCCTCTGCGGGGCCTTTCTCTTCAAGAGAGGCCCCGCAGAGGTTTTTTTGCACTTCCATAATCTTATTTTTACAACCCCAGACGCTGCAGGGTCTCCTCCAGAGGAACCCCCGCGGTTTTATCCCATCCTCGGGCGGTATAGTACTCCCGAAGCATGCCGGGAAGATCCTGAATAACGCAGCGTTCTTCCCGGGCGTAGCGACCAAACTCCGGAAGAGAGCGTATGCGGGAGGGAAGCTCATCCGCCTCGGCGGTCATCCCCTGGCGCAGATTGAAGAGGCGCTCAAGGTTGATCCCTCGCTCGCTGGTCTCCAGAAGCTCCTCTCCGGTGATATCCCATCCTGTGCTCCCTCGAAGCATGGCGGCGTAATGCTCCAGAGTAACCCCCACGTACTGATAGAATTTACAGGTACAGAGAATCTCCGGGAGATTTCCCGCATCCTGAAGGAGCTTTACCGCCCCCCCCTTGCCCTCTTCACCCCAAGGATCCACCTCTTCCGGGGAGGGGAGCCCATAGGGGAGAAGACCGAAATCCTGCTTGTCCGCATCCCACCCCTTGGCCTCCACAGGGTGGATATGGCACATCCCCCGGTTTCCCGTGGCATAGCTGAGCCCCAGGGATTTTCCCGATCGGGGGTCATGGGCGGGACCTTCGAGCCCCTTCACATGGATAGCTCCGTCGAAAGAGGCCTCTCCGAGCTTTTCCGCCATACGGCGCACCCCTTGGGCGAGGAGATCCCCCGCCCCTTCCCGAAAGGCGATCTTGCGAAGCATCTCCGGAAAAGCCTCTCCATCCCCCCAGGCACAACGATCTTGTTCAGGGATAAGCCCCTTTCCGGAACACTCCATGAGAAAGGCAAGCGAAGCCCCGGCGGAGATGGTATCTATGCCGTATTCGTTGCAGAGCCAGGAAGCGTGTACCGCCGCATCCACATCCTCGTTGATGCAGAAAGCAGTGAAGGCCGCTATGGACTCGTACTCTCCCCCTTCGTGGGAGGGGGTTTTCCAGAGGCCGTCGGGGACTTGCAAAATTCGGCCGCACTGCACCGTGCACCCCCGGTAGCATCCGTGTGGGCGCTGGAAGTTCGTACCGTAGTAGTGGTCAAAAATCTCCTGCCCCTTCCCCCAAAAGTTGCTCTTCCAGTTTTTGGTGGGGAGATCCCCGCTGGCGTCGGAGTAGGGGTATCCCCCCATGGTTCCCCATTTGCGAAACTCCGGGGTACCCGGTGAGGCCACCACCGCCTTATGCCCCTCCCGGCAGGCTCCGAGAAAGGCCTTTTCATCCGCCAGAGGCACCGTGCCTGTACCACGCAGAGCCAGAGCCAGCAGATTCTTGGAACCCATCACGGCCCCGCCGCCGCATCGTCCCGCCGCCCGGTGCTTGTGCATTACCGTGCTGTAGAGAACCTGATTTTCTCCTCCGGGACCGATGGAGAGAATGTCGAAGGGGTTCGGCCCCAGACGCTCCTGAAGAAGCTCTTCTTTGCGGGAACAGAATTCCCCCGAGAGTTCCGAGGAGGGGAGAAGGTGTACTTCTCCATCGTCAATTACAAGGGCGGTGGGCTCCGTAGCCTTTCCGGTGACGACTAAAAAATCGACGCCTGCCTTCCGAAGAGAAAATCCCGCCTCTCCTCCCATGCGGCTCTCCCCCCAGAGCCCCGTAAGGGGAGAAACAAAGCAGATCTCCAGACTGCCGCCTCCGGGAACCCGGGGATCCGTGAGGGGCCCCGTAGCAAAGACCAGGAGGTTCTCCTCTCCCAGAGGATCCCCTCCAGGAACCCAGGCATCGTAGATGATTCGGGCGGCACAGGCCGCGCCGCCGCAGTATTTGCGAAGATCCTTCCGGAGGGGGCGCCTCTCTGCACTCCCTCGAGAGAGATCCACCCAGAGTTCGGATCCTCCGTAACCGTATACTTTTTTTTCTGCCATCACGTTATTCTCCTCTCTGACTCTCCCACGTCACGTAGGCCTTCTCAAAGGTTAGAGGCGGATTTTCTCCAGGTTCTTCTGGGCCTTGCCGATGGAGGAGACGATGGCCTCCATGGCATCGAAATTCCGCCGGGCATAGTCCAGCACACCCACCGCATCCGTGAGCCCCTCCTGACCTTCGCTCATCCCTGTGGAAGCTCCGTCGAGTACCGAGATAATGCTCCCCATGAACTCCTTGCTTGATTCGAGAAGCCCCTGGAACTTTTCCAGAGATTCCTGCACCACTCCAAAGACATCACTTACCTGGCGGATATTTTCCATGGCCTCCCCCACGGCGGAGGAAATTTCCGTCACTCGCCCGGTGATACGCTCCGAAGCTTCGTGAGACTGCACCGAAAGCTTCTGCACTTCATGAGCCACCACAGAAAAACCCCGGCCGTGCTCCCCAGCCCGGGCAGCTTCGATAGAGGCGTTCAACGCCAGAAGGTTTGTCTGTTTGGCGATCTTCTGGATATCTTCGGACATCTTTTTCACTTCCAGAAACTGATTGAGGGTCTTGTAGGTGGCATCCACTGTGGTGGCCACGTTCTCGCTCATACCGTTCATGGTGGTGCCGGATCGGCGGAACTCCTCCTCCAGCTCTTCGTTAAGAGCATTGATCCGCAGGGCATTCTCCCGAGCACTGGCGGCGCTTCTCTCGAAATCCCCGATCTGCCGGGCGAAATTCCCATGGAGTTCCGTAAAAGTCCCCGAAAGATCCGTAAGTTTTTTCTGAAGACGAATAACCCGACTTGCAATAACCTCGTCGAAATTCCCCGTAAAGGAGTTGAGCACCACCGTGGCAAAGTGAGCGCTCGCCAACCGTTCCAGAGCATCCCGTTCTCCTGCGTTCATAACACGCCCCTCCTAATTCCGACGGAGGGATTTCGAAGAGGGGACAAACTCCTCAAGGATATCCACGCCGCAGCGAAGCTGTCGGAACCAGTTTAGAAACCGGGGAACCTGCTCCTGGGGAAAAAAGGCTCCGTGCTGGGGGGCAATCCCTCGAATCTCCAGGGAGGAGACGCGATCCACCCAGTTGGCACAGGCCTTGTTAGAACTCATGTAGCGGCGATGAAATCCTTCCATATAGGGAAGGTAGGCATTGAAATCCTCCACCACAGGGTGGCGTTTCCCCGGAGGAAAGACCGCCGCACCAATATCTCCGGTGAAGAGAATTTTTGACTTGGGGTCGTAGAGAGAAAAGCATCCCGTGGAGTGGAGGAAATGGGAGGGCACCGTTTTCAGGGTGTATCCATCCTTGAGGCGAATCTCCTCCCCCGCATCTTTCAGGGGATTGATGCGGCTCTGATCGTAGATCCCAAAGTGGGGGAGAAAGCGTATCCAGAGAGAGGAGATATGCACCTTTGCCCTCTCTGTAATGGAAAGCCAGAGGGCTACTCCGGAAGAGACATCCGGATCCTGATGGGAGTAAAAGATATTCGTCACATCGTTGATGCTCACCATCTCCGCCACGTTGGCAAGCACCCGGGGAAAGACGTGGGCCCCCCCCGGGTCGAGAAGCACCACCTCGTTGCCGTGAACAATAACGTACTGGTTTGTCTGTACTACTCCCTGCTCTTCCTTTTCCTCCCAGCCGAGATGTAGAAAACGGTGCCCCGGCTCCTCGTAAAGAACACTGGTGCTGAAGGTACCCATAGATACCCCTCCTTTTCATAGCGAAATAGTATTTTTGTATGCCTGACATCGGCTTTTCTCTGGGAGAATGGGGAGATACATCAAGTAAAAGAT
Organism: uncultured Synergistaceae bacterium; assembly: GCA_964539095.1. Classification (GTDB taxonomy): domain Bacteria; phylum Synergistota; class Synergistia; order Synergistales; family Aminiphilaceae; genus DAIPKP01. Next base: position 62,278 of record CAZIFL010000006.1, on the reverse strand, counting down.
TACAACGAATTTTCCCCGAAGGGCTCCGAACTCTTCTTCATTCTCTGCATCAAAGAAAGCTCTCGTCTATGATACCCTACTCTTTAAAAAAAAGGAAAGGCCCCCTGTAGAGAGCCTTTCCTGATATGGTTTTTGTTCATTCCTGTTCTATGCGGTCCCTTGTTACTGAATAAGTCCTGCCTCTACCAAAAAGTCCCGGGCAATGTCCTCGGGCTCCTCGCCGTCATCGAAACGCCAGTTCATCCCCGCCATGGTGGGTTCGTCGATGGCACCGCTTACCTTTTCCACCACATCCAGAAGGGCGGGGTATTTTTCCAGAGTATCCATGTCGATAACGTAGCAGGCGCTGTAATCGGGGAAGAAGTGCTTGTCATCCTCCAGGGTTACCAGATCGAGTTTGCGAATCCGGGAATCCGTGGTGTAGGCTGCGATAGCCTGGACCTCACCGCCCTCAATGGCCTTATACATGATAGAGTACTGCATGGGAAGAGCATCTTTAAAGGTGATACCGTAGTGTTCAGACCAGCCGGGATAGCCATCGGGACGGGTATCGAAGTTCTCGTCCGATCCGAGAAGCCACTCGGGAGCCACCTTGGCAAGATCCGAAGCCTTCTTCAGGCCGTGCTTCTCCGCATCCTCCCGACGCACCGCCATGGCATAGGTATTGCTGAAGCCCAAAGGCCTTGCCCAGGTCATGCGGAAGTTTTTTTCGTACCCCTCTTTTACCGCTTGATAGGCCTTCTCCGGGGTGTTCAGCTCCTTGAGATCTTCCTCCTCGTACCGGAGAATTCCCGTAAGCTGGGTTCCCGTCCAGGTGGGATAGATGTCAATCTGCTCTCCAACCATCCCCTGATGCAGCACCGAGGAGGCGGCAAACTCCGTATTGATCTCCGTATCCAACCCGGTGTATTCATCAATGAGAAGCTTGGCAATCCAGGCCAGCACGATGGATTCGTTAAAGGTCTGCCCCGCCACCATAACCTTGCCTTTGTACTCCATGGGATCTTCCGAGGGAGCTGCCACTACGGGAAGAGCCGCTCCGAGAAAGACCATACCGAGAAAAACCGCTGCCAGACCAAATCCTACGCTTTTGAACACATTCTTCATAAAAATTTCTCCTTTCATGTAACGTCATGTAACGCTGCGGATACACACGCTATACCGTGTGAGTGCCCCTGCACCCACCTGCACACAATTTGTTAAAAAATCTCTAGGCTTCCAGTTCCCGCCGCTTCGCCAGCTTTGCGGCCCGGTTTTTAGGATCCAGAGAGGCCTGAAAGATTTTGAGCCCCTGATCCGCTGCCAAAGCCAGAAGCGTGGCAGGAAGCGCTCCGGCGAGCACCACCTCGTTACGAATGGAAGCGAGTCCCGAGAAGATCAGCCGCCCCAGTCCGCCTCCACCGATGGCGGCTGCCAAGGTGGCGGTACCGATGATCCACACAGTAGCTACCCGAACCCCCGCCAGAATAACCGGCAAGGCCAGCGGAAGCTGCACTTTCATGAGAATCTGCATCTCCGTCATCCCCATCCCCCGGGCAGCCTGTACGAAACTCTGGGGGACACTGCGAATCCCCGTATAGGTGTTCTGGAGCACCGGAAGCATGGCGTAGAGAAAGAGTGCACAGATGGCGTTATCGTTCCCGATGCCGAAGATAAAGATGAGGAACCCGAGAAGGGCGAGGCTCGGAATGGTCTGAAAGACGTTGGCCAACCCGATAACGTAGGGAGTAAGTTTTTCCTTCTTGGTGAGATAGATCCCCAGCGGTATGCAAACCACCAGGGTGATACCCAGAGCGATGGCGGAGATCATAATGTGCTGCCAGGTAAGATTGAGAATCCGCTCGTGGTACCGGACCACGTAGTTGTAGAAAAGTTCCCAGAAAGGTTTTGTCTGTAACATTTATGCTCCCCCCTTCGCATTGCGCCCGAGACGGCCGATAGCAAGCCTTGCCATATCAGAACTGGTGATAATGCCGAGGAAAGTTTCATCTTCTCTCAAAATAGGAATAGGGATATCCTGATCCGCCAACAGGGTCGCCACATCCCGAAGGTTCGCATCTTCCACGTAGAGCTTGCGGTTTTTTCGGAGAGCCTCTTTCAGCTCTCCTCCGCTCCGGAGGGTCTTCTTGAGAAGCGGCATGTGAATCATCCCCAACCACTTCCCGGTTCTGGGATCCAGCATCTGCGCCGTATCACCCCCAAGATCTTCCAGCTTCTCCAGAACGTCACCGGGACGCTCTTTCGGCGAGACGAGAAGCCAGGGCTCCCGATAGAGCCCCTCCACCGGGTCTTCCGGAGAGAGCTGGGCAAGACGATCCTCCCCGATGAAATTCCTTACGAACTCCGTGGCGGGGCTGTTCTGAAGCTCTGCGGGAGTGCCAAGCTGTTCAATCCTGCCTTGGCGCATAAGCACCACCCGATCCGCCATCTTCAGAGCTTCGTCCATATCGTGGGTTACAAAGATGATGGTCTTCTGCACCTTTTTCTGTAATTCCACAAGCTCCTCCTGAAGCACGTTCCGGCTTATGGGATCGAGCGCTCCAAAGGGCTCATCCATGAGGATCACCGGAGGATCCGCCGCCAGGGCTCGCAACACCCCCACCCGCTGCTTCTGCCCACCGCTAAGCTGATCCGGCAGACGCCAGCGATATTTAGCGGGGGGGAGCTTTGCCATCTCCATAAGTTCATCCACCCGATTCTGAATCTTTTTTGCGGGCCACCCCAAAAGTTTGGGCACTATGCCGATGTTATCCGCCACAGACATGTGGGGGAGAAGGCCAATGCTCTGAATAACATAGCCGATATCCCGGCGCAATTTCACGGGATTAACCTTGTTAATATCTCTCCCATTAACGTAGATACTGCCGGAGGTAACACTCTCCAAACGGTTCACCATTTTGAGACTGGTGGTTTTACCGCATCCGCTCGGGCCGATGAAGACCACCAGCTCCCCTTCCTGAATCTCAAGGGAGAGATCGTCCACCGCCTTGTTTTCTCCTTCGTATATCTTTGTTACGTGATCAAAACGAACCATGGGCACCTCCACCTTTTTAGAGCATTACGTCCACTTCTTCGAGTTCCCCCAGCCCCTTCTGAGAAGCTTCTTGAAAAAGCTCCCGGAAGATCTGGAGAAAGAGGGTAACTTCCTCACACGTTCCCACGGTAATACGCAGCATATTCTCTAATCCCCATACGCCGCAGGAGCGTACGATCACTCCCCGGCGGAGAAGGTGCTGGGCGAAGAGATCGCCGCTCCAGGGGATACTGCAGAAGACAAAGTTGGTTTGGGAGGGGAAGATTTCGCACCCCAGGGCGGCAAGCTCGTGCTCCATACGCCCTCGATCCTCAAGGATGCGCTGCCGGGCCTCTTCCATTTCAGAGCGCCCCTCCTGAAGGGCTGCCCGGGCTCCCGCCAAAGCCACCCTGTTAGCGTTGAAGGGCTCGGAGACCACGTCAAAGGCCGCCACCACCTGGGGATCTCCCAGAAGATACCCAAGGCGCACCCCCGCAAGACCGTAGGCTTTGGAAAAAGTCCGCACCCCCACTAGGGGGTATCCCTCGCGGATATACGCCGCCGTGGGGGGAAGCTTTTCGGGGTCTGCAAACTCCCCGTAGGCTTCGTCCAGCACCACCAGGGCCTTCTTTGGAAGCATTCGGAAAAGCTCCTCGAAGATGTGGGGATCGAGCACAGCTCCCGTGGGATTATTGGGGTTCGCCAACCAGAGGAGCTTGGTTTTCGGAGTAAGTGCTTTTTGTAAAGCCTCCAGAGAGATGCCGAAATCCGGCTCCGGGGGAACCCCCACGATGGTGGCTCCCATAACCCGGGAGATCTCCCGGTAGAGCCCATAGGTAACTTGGGGGATCACCACCTCATCTCCGGGATCGAGGTACATCTTTCCCAGGGTCTGCAAAGCCCCTTCGGCCCCGTGGGAGAGGGCGATGTTCTCGGGCTGTAATCCATAAAGCGCTCCGAGGCTCTCCTTGAGTTCCTTAAAGGCAAGATCCGGATACATGTGCACCCGGGGAAGCTCCTCCTGCATGGCCTTGATCACCGAAGGAAAGGGGGCGTAGTTGTTCTCGTTGGAGCCCAGTTTGAGCACCCGCTCCAAGCCGAAGCGGCGCTGCACCTCTTCGGTGGTAAGTCCCGCCACATAGGGCTGTACGTTTTGTATGGTCTGTCGTAATCCTTCTAAAGCCACTATCCCACCTCCCGGTCAGAACGAATTTCGATAAGCGAAGGAAGAGAACGATCCCAGGCCCGCTCCAGAGCCCGGAGAAGTTCTTCTTCGGTATCTACAAGCTCTCCCGAAATGCCGTAGGCCTTCGCAAGGGCGCAGAAATCGGGATTGTAGAGATCCACCGCCACGTACCCTTTCCAGGAGCGAGCTTTCTGGTTGCGCCGAATCTCTCCATACCCCCGGTTATTCCAGAGGACTACCGGCAGGGAGAGCTTCTCCTCACAGGCTGTGGCAAGCTCCGGGAGGGTGAACTGAAAGCCCCCGTCTCCGGAAAAGAGGCATACCTGTTTTTCCGGGTTTGCCACCTTGGCGCCTATGGCGGCGGGGAGGGCATACCCCAGGGTGCCAAACCCTGCAGGATGCAGGTAGGTGGCGGGAGCATAGGCGGGATATTCGCTCAATCCCACGTAGGCCGCTCCGGTCATATCCATCACCAGAATTCCCTCCCGGGAGATACCCCGGCGCAATCCCCGGAGCATGGCCTCCATTTTGGGAAGCGCCTTTCCCATGCCGGTGAGAACCTGGAGGTTTTCCGTGCAGCTCTGGCGCAGATCCTGTAGATTTTTCTCCTCCTCTGAGGGGGAAGCATTCTTTTTTGGAGAGAGAAGATCACAAAGCCCTCGGAGGGTGCGAGAGGCATCCCCCCAGAGGGGTACTGAGGCGGGAGCATTGCGATGCAAGGCTTGGGGATCCGCATCCACTCGGATAATCTCGGGCCCCCGGGGAAAGGGCTGCTCCCAGAGATCCGCCGGGGAGAGTTCGGTACCCACCACCAAAAGAACGTCTCGGCTCTGGAGATACTCTCGTACTGCGGGAACATGAAGCCGGCATCCCCCGCTTAAGGGAGCATCCTCGGGGTAGATTCCTTTTCCTGCGGCGGTACAGAACACTGGCGCTCCAAAACGATCCGCAAACTTTCGCACCTCCTCGGAGGCCCCCACGGCGCCCCCCCCGCAGATAAGGGCAATCTTTCGGGATTTTTCCAGAAGCGCCGTTCCTCGCCGGAGATCCTCCGAAGAAGGGGTTCGGCTTTCTTTCACAAGGGAGCAATACTCCCGCTCCAGCTCTTGAAGAGAAGAGAAGGAGGTCATCTCTTCGAGAATATCTAAAGGAATCTCCACATGCACCGGTCCGGGACGCCCTTCCAGAGTCTGGGCATAGGCCCGGGAGAGAATCCAGGGAATCTCTTCTCCCCGGGAGACCGCATAGGAAGCCTTGGTTACTGAAGAAGTCATGAGAGTACTTTGCTTGAGTTCATGAAGGGTTCCCGTGCGCCCTCCCAGGCGGTTTCTGGGAATGTTACTTGAAATAACGAGAAGAGGCACCGAATCGTGGTACGCCTCCCCCAGGGGGGTAAGAATATTGGTAAGTCCCGGCCCGGAGATCACCAGGGCCACTCCGGGAAGAGCGGAGCTTCGGGCATAGCCATCTGCCATAAAACCCGCCCCCTGCTCATGCCGGGGAGTTACATGACAAAGAGAGGACTCCTGAAGAGCCTCGTAGATTCCCAAATTATGAACTCCGGGGATGCCAAAAACAACCCTGGCCCCACAGTGTTCCAGCGTGCGAATCACCAAAGATCCGCCGGTCCATAAATCCATCGTAACACCTTCCTCTGAAAAAATAGCGCACAAAACATGTGCTCCCGCAGCACCACGCCACGGAACCGAAGTACATAAGGAAGCATGTCTCAAAACGACCTTACACGAAATAGAGAGAGAAGAGAGATACCGCCGCCTGTTGATTCCCCGGCGGACCGGGTACAAGTTCCAGAAGATTGAGGGAAAAGAGACTCCCCTAACACGTATGTGAAAACGTATGGTTGCATGCCGTTTTTTCGCAATCCCTTTTTACCCTAACGCATAAAACGTCAAATGTCAAATTTCAGGGCCTCTGAAAACTATTCTCAACACTTATACCCTTTGAAGGCTCTCGAAAATTTACGACCCAAGAGAAGGCCTCCGGAAAATGCAAAATGCATATATTTATTTGAAAAAATATTTTACCTTCTAAAAATATTTTGCGCGCAGCATTTTCATAAGAAAAGTTTTCGTTGACCTTAGAGAGAAAAAAAGATACGATCTCCGGCGTTGCACTATTTACCCATCTCAAGAACCCTTCCGGTTCGCTCAGGAGGTTTTTCGCATGAATCCCTGGATTCTCCTACTCTCTTTCGCTCCCTGGATTATTCTCAAAATTGTCTCGGATCTCCCCTTTGGCGACCCTCTTACCATGCTCCGAATCGCCATTGTCATGGCCGTCCTCGTCTCGCTCTATCAGTCGAGAAAGAGCAAGATCAGAGGCTTCCTGTACTGGGGAAACATCTTGTTCTTTGCCCTGAGCTTTCTTCTTGTAGTGGCTTTTCCCCAGATGTGGTTCATTACGAAGATGGGGCTTTTTGCCCAGATAATGCTGAACATCATCACCTGGGGATCCATGCTCATCAAAAAACCCTTTACCATAGATTACGCCAAGCAGCACGTCCCTCAGGAACGTTGGAACGATCCGGCATTTTTACGTAAAAACTACGTCATCACCGGCGTTTGGGGGTGCTACTTCCTCTTGGGTTTTATCTCCGCGGAGATCCGTATCTACGAGCCGGGGATAAGCCACGGACTCATTGAAATCGTGGACAATGTCGCCATGCTCGTAGCGGTCTTCTTTACCTCCCTCTACTCCAAGCATAAAAAAAGGCCCCCGGAAATTTCCGGGAGCGAGGAAAAAGCTTGACAGCCTGACAGGCTATTCTGAAGAGAGACCACCTCTCCGGGGAAAGGAGCGGATGTTCCCTATGTTAGCGAGGATTCTTCTCGCCACCTCGGGCTTGTTCATGGTGTAGAGATGGATCCCCGGCACCCCCCAGGAGAAGAGGTCGATGATCTGATCTGTGGCGAAGGCAATCCCCGCCTCCTCTAAAGCCTCGGGATTGCCTTCGTAGCGGGCGAGGAGCCGGGCGAGCTTAGGAGGTATGGACGATCCGCAGAGGGAGACGATGCGGCTGATCTGCTTTGCCTGAAGCACCGGCATGATCCCCGGAAGCACCGGGACGACGATTCCCGCATGCCGAATCTTTTCCATGAATCGGAAGAAAATCTCGTTATCGAAGAAGAGCTGGGTGATCAGAAAGTCCACCCCCTGATCGACCTTGATCTTGAGATGTTCGATATCCTTCTCCAGGCTCTCGCACTCCGCATGTCCCTCGGGATAGGCCGCTCCCGCCAGGGTAAAGGTTCCCGGTGCGGAGGCATGGATGAACTGCACCAGATCCGAAGCGTGCCGAAAGGCCTCTTCCTCCGGAGCGGGCCCTCCCTCCCGGGGATCTCCCCGCATGGAGAGAATATGCGTTACCCCCTCCTGTTCCAGCTCCTCCAGAATGCCCTGAATCTCCTGGGGAGAGGAGCCGACGCAGGTAAGATGCGCCAGGGCAGGGAGGTTGAAACGATTCTGCACCATGGAGGCGATCTCCACGGTTCTCCCCCGGCTGCTCCCTCCGGCCCCATAGGTGACACTGATAAAGTCCGGGTTCAGATCGCTCAGGGCTTTGATCTTGGGAACAAGCTGCTCCAAAGGATATTCAGGTTTGGGGGGGAAGATCTCGAAGGAGATCACCGGATATTCCCCATAGAGACGGTTACGAACGGTCATGGGCATCATCTTCTCCGGAAGAGTCTTTATCCTTTCGAGAAACATCTGCCGCCTCCCAGGTGGATTCCCGGTGCTCCTCGAACTCTCCCTCAGTATAGCCTCCATGCTCCTTGGAGGGCTTGCGCTCCACAGAAGGTTTTCCTGCGCTTATCCGGGGAAGCTCCCGAGCCTCCTCCTCGAAGAGATTCTTCGCCCCCGCCGTGCCGGGGTTAGAGGGCATGAGCCCCAAAAATTTTTTGAGCCTGGGAGCGAGACGAGAGCGCCCCCCTTCGGCAGCCTCCATCTCCTCCTCCGCCCGTCGGGTAGCCCGCCCCCACACCCCCGCAAAGCCGGGATACTCCTCCATAAGAATGGCGATGGCCTTCTCGTAGATGTAGAGGGTACGGCGATCCGCCCTATCCGGCTTGCGGTAGAGGGTATCCATATTCTTCTGGAGGGTTCGGTTTTCCTTCTCCAAAGCCTCGATCTGTTTCTTGAGGGCCTCCTCACCCCGGGAGATCACTGCAAGGTGGGTCTCCCAGTATTTTCTCACTGCCCGGCGTTTGAGCGTTCCGCTGAAGAAGACGTAGAGCGCGATACAGAGGCCGATAAAAAGCCCCGTAAAGACATTGTTTCCAAAAAACAGCATATTCTTTCTTCCCCCTCAGTCTTTCTTTATTCTTGTCCGAGAAAACCTGTTCACCTCTTCGAACAGAAGCATTGAGCCTTTCCCTATTATAACGTTATGCGAAGGATCTTTTTCTTTTCTCTACAAAAGCTTCTCGAAGAAATCAGCCTTTGTCTCCCGAAAGCAGGGCCTCCACAAGCCGCACCGCACTCACCGCATCTTCGGAGTAGCCGTGCGCTCCGATACGCTCCGCAAAGGTAGCGTTCACCGAGGCCCCTCCCACCATGATCTTTACCTCCGGGGCCCCCTGACGTACCGCCGCCACAGCGGCCTCCATCTCCTTCATAGTACTCGTCATGAGAGCAGAGAGCCCGAGAACCTGGGGAGATTCGGAGCGGACAGCCTCAAGGATGCTCTCCCGGGAGACGTCCTTTCCAAGATCCACCACCCGATAGCCGTGGCTTCCCAATACGGTACCCACGATATTCTTGCCGAGATCGTGAAGATCCCCCTTCACAGTGGCCATAAGGATGGTTCCCCGATAGGCGTTCTCTCCAGAAGCTCCGAGCCTTTCCACCACCATACGGCAGACCTTTTGGGCCGCCCCTGCGGCGGCGACAAGCTGAGGGAGAAAGAAGGAGCCTTCCTCGTAGAGCCTTCCCACCCTGTCCAGGGCGGGGATAACACCGAGATTGACAATCTCCAGAGGATGCTGTGCCTCTTCAAAAAGAGCCTCTCCTATCTTTAGAGCAAGAGCCTCTTCTCCCAGGAGGATATTCTCCTGAAGCCCCGTCAGGGAGAAGAGCTTCTCTGGAGGGTTCTCTGGGGAGGGGGCTGTCTCTCCCTCTCCTGAAGAGGGGGGCGATGGTTTCTCTCCCCCCGAAGAGGAACCCCCCGGAGCGTAGCGGTTCTTGAGAAGGGGGGCTCTTTCGATGTAGGCCTTCCCCCCCTCGGTGCGTCCGCAGAGGGCGTTCGCCGCCGCCACGGTATCCATAAGAAAGACATCCCGAGGATCTGCAATCACCGCATCAAGCCCCGCAGCAATAGCCATGGCGAGGTAGGTACGGTTGAGCAGGGGGCGTACCGGCATACCGTGGGAGACATTGCTGATCCCGAGGACGGTACAAAACCCCATCTCCTTAAGCCCCCTCACCACCCGGAGGGTCACCGCAGGAGCCTCGGCATCCGCCCCCACCGCCATGGCCAGAGCATCCACAAAGAGACGTTTCCTGGGGAAGCCGAGACGATCCGCTATCCGAGCGATCTCCTCCCCCACTCGAAGACGCCCCTCGGCGGTTTCGGCGATCCCCTGATCATTCAGAGAGAGCACCACCAGAGAGGCCCCGTAAAACTGCGCCAGCTCAATCCCCGCGGTGAGAGATTCTTCGCTGGCGGTGACGGAGTTGAGAAGCACCGATCCGGTACAGGCTTCAAGGCCCGCCCTGAGCACCTCTGCATCATCGCTATCCAGAGAGAGAGGCAGCTCCGAAGCCCGTTCCACCGCCTCCACCGCCTCTCTCATGGCGCGGCACCGGTCGATCTGGGGAAGCCCCACATTCACATCCAGCAGCGCCGCCCCCGCAGCGGTCTGAAGCCGGGCCTCCTCACGGACCATGCGGTATTCGTAGCATGCCACCTCATCCCGGAGGGGGGATTTCCGGGATACGTTGATCCGCTCCCCGATGATCCGCAGGGGCTCGCCGTTCCCGCAACGCACCACCCGGCTGGGGCTGCAGAGAAAGGTCTCACGGGGCTCGTCTCTGGGCAGAAGAGGCTCCCCCTCCAGAGCTTCCCGAAGAAGCCGGATATATTCGGGGTTGGTGCCGCAGCATCCGCCCACCACGGCGGCACCGCTTTGGGCAAGTTTTCTTCCGAGGCGGGCAAAGGTTTCAGGGGTACAGTAGTCCGGAGCCCCAGGGAGCCCCGCATTGGCGTAGACGAAAATCGGCAGGGCGGTAACGCTTCCCAGACGCCGCACCACCGGAAGATACGCCTCGGGACCCACCCCACAGTTAGCCCCCACAGCTACGGCTCCCATGGACTCCGCCCAGACTGCGGCAGCCTCGGGGGTTACCCCCGTTACGGTGGCCTCCCTGGTATCGAAGGTAAAACTTACCACAAAGGCCCCCTGGGGATCACAGTCCTTGAGCCCCAGCACCGCCGCCTTGGCCTCCTTCATATCCAGCATGGTTTCGATGAGGATAAAATCCGCACCCCCCGCCAGAAGACCCCGGATCTGCTCCCGAAAGGCACTGCGGGCATCGTTGAAGGAGAGATGCCCCAAGGGAGCCAGCGACTCCCCCAGCGGCCCCACAGAACCCGCCACCAGGGCCCTCCCTCGGGCGGCCTTTTTGGCGATGGCCGCAGCCCGGGCATTGATCTCGAAAGCCTTTTCTCCTAAACCCCGGCAATCCAGTTTGAGAGGGCTTCCTCCAAAGCTGTTGGTCTCCAGAATATCCGCCCCGGCGGAACAGTACTCCTCATGGATGGCCTCAAGGATTTCGGGATTTCGCATGTGAACCTCTTCGGGAAGCTCTGGAGGCTCCCACCCCCGCTCTCCCAGGAGAGAACCCATGGCACCATCCATCACCAGGGGCCTTTCCCTCTCTTGCAACCATCGCCTCAGCTCATCTCTGCGCACGCCCGCATTCCTCCTTAACAATCTTCATAACAACAATGCAGCCCCCTTGTGTGACTTTTCCAGGATGGGGAGCTGCACAGAGAGGGAACTCTTCGTAAACCAGGGGAAAGCATAGCAAAAGAAAGTTCAAAGGCCAATGGGAAAAACGCCTTTTTAGAAAAATCCCTTTCTCTCGCCCCTCCTCAGGGCTCTGAAGAGATCTCTCCCTGCCACTGCAGAAGCAGCTCCGTCCCTCCCCCCGTGCCGGGGAGAATTCCCGCAAAATGGAACCCCAGCTTCTCCACCCCTTCGAGAAAGGCGGTACCCGGAGATTCCAGAGGAAGCCGTATAAGCATGCACCCCACACCCTCGCCGGAAAGTTTTTCCAGATGCCGGCGAATCTGTACCAGAAGATCTACGTCGTAGCGAAGCACCGTAAGAAAAGCCCGATGCCGCGAGTGGTCCACATCAAGGGTTATCATGCTCTGACGAAGAGAAAAGGCTTCGGGCTGCAGGGAAGGCTTGGGAAAGCGCACCTTCAGCCCAAGCTCTTCGCAGATTCTGCGAATCTCCGGGGCATAGTCCCCCGGGGGGTGCAGATCCTGCTCCTCCATCTCTCCCAGGGGTTTGAAGAGAAGTACCCCCCGGGGGTCGATACGATCGAAATAGGCTTCCACAGCGCCGGATTCCCGAAAGCCGAGCCGTGCACAGCGCTCCAGCCCCTGATGTTCGTTCCGAGGGATCAGGGCAAAGAGTTCCTTGCGTCCCAGCTTTTTCGCCCTCTCCAGGACTGCCCCCTCAAGATCCTCTAGAAGAGCCTCTCGGCGGGGGGAATGCTCTAAATGTCGCGATATCATGGGGAGAATCCAGAAAAGCCGATCTCCCCACTCCTCCTGTACCCCCAGAGCCCCGAGGGCAAGAATCTTCCCGCGGGAATCCAAAGCTCCCAGGGGGATGAGAAGCCCCTCCCGAATGAGAGAGCCGATATCCTCACTCTGATAGGCATACTGCAGAAAGGATCCTATCCGAAGGGGGAGAGTGGAGAGAAAAGCAGAGATTTTCGAAGCATCACGAAAGGAGAACTCCGTCAGCGAGAAGACCTCGGGGATCTCTTCACCAACCTTTTCACTTACTCCGGAATGCTCCTCCAGAAGGGTCTCCCCCGTCTCTCGGGGGGGAGGCGCTCCCTTTCCCAGTGCCACGTAACGCCGGAAGAGGTGAATCTGCGTCCCGGAACTCTCCTGATCTGTAACGCTTACCCGATCCACAAGATGTTTCATAAGAAAGAGCCCCATGGCGTGAGGCCCGGAGTCTTGAAAATTTCCGGGAGATCCCGTATCCGCCATGCTCTCCTTGAGAGAGGGAGCTTCCGAAAGTGAGAGAATGACCCGAATTCCCAGGGGAACCCGACGAAAGGAGACGCTCACTTCCTCCGAGGGATCCCCTCCCCCGATGACGGCGGAAAAGGCCTCCTCCAGAGCAAGCTCCATCTTCTCGGGCCCCTCGGTAAAGGCAAAGAGCCCCATGAACCCCCGAAAAGCTCCCAGAAGGGGAGCCACAAAGCGGAGATTTTTGGGGATCCGTATTTCCATGGATAGACCGGTCTCCATGATGGACAGACGCCTCCTTCCGGAAAACTCCGAAAAAGATGTTACCGGGATCTTCCCAAAGCAACCGAGTCTTCGGGGGGACTCTCTCCAGGAACATTCCAGCTCTTGTTAGCTTCCAGCACAAAGGCTTCTACGTCCACAAAGGGACGGGAAAGCCCCGAGGATGTCTCCTCCGAAATGCCCCCCTCCCGAACTACCTCTTCCCCCGCCTTTCGAACCATGTCGAGATAGGGAGCCACCAGGGGACGGCATTCAGGAACCCGCAGCATCTCCCCGGCGGTACAGAAGACCGTGCCCAGAAGATTTTCCTCGTGTCCTTCCAGAAGCTGTAAAAAATGAACCTTAAGAGCATGAAAATGATGGAGCTCCGGGAAGCCGCAATTGGAAATAACCACAAGCTTCCAGGGATCGCCTCCATAGCGGAGGGGGTGCCCAAAATGCTCTCCATCCTTGACCATCCAAGGCTTCACCATGGGGAGGGTTCTTTCGAGAATCCGTTTCAATCGGGCGGTCATACCGTAATGATAGAGTGGCGTGGCCCAGATAAAGACATCCACCCCCCGCATTTTTTCGAATACCCCAGGCATATCGTCCTTATGGATACAGACTCCGGGAGTTACATTCCAACAGGAAAAACAGCCCACGCAATCCTTTACGGAAAGCTCCGAGGCAAAGAGGGTCTCCCCCGTAGCTCCTTCCCGGGCGGCTCCCTCTAAAAAGGCATCCACCAGTATCTGCGTGTTGCTTTTTCTCCCCCGGGGACTTCCATTGATACAAAGAAATTTCATTCTCCTTTTCCCCTTTCACCTGACACAAGGTATGTCCTCTTCCCTCATTTAAAAAGGGCGGGAAGCCCCGCCCTTTTCAAAGAAAACCCACTACATATCCAGAATCAAAAAATTCCGGAAAGTCGCTGGTTTAGCGGAAGTCCTCCACCTTGGGATCGAAGGCATCCTCATCCTCCATGGCAAGAGCGGTAATAAGCTGGGCCTCCAGGGCTCGGGCCACCGCTACCGCCTTCTCCGCCCGTGCCACATCTTCCTGAGAGAGCAGGGCTACCGCCTTTTCGGGATCCCCCTGATTCCAGATATCAAGAGCTCGGGCAGCGGATTCCTTCTGCTGCACCAAGAGATCCTTCTGGTACTCCCCCCAGAAATTCCGAAGCCTCTTCTGCCACTCCGAATTCTGCCGCACCAGCGCCGAGGGAGAGCGGAAGGCCCAGGAGGCGGAGGTGCTGTCATAGACGTCGGTCCCCTCGGTGTATCCTGCGGGGCTTGCCTGAATATCTCCGTGGAAGGGAAGATAGACGCTATCCATGACAGGCCCAAGACCCATCCACATGACTACCCCGATCTGCCAGGGGACGGAGTCGGTCTCTCCCATCTCGAAAATATGAGACTCCATATTGCTCTTCCGGGAGATTACCCGGTATCCTTCAAAGTCAAAATCCTCTTCGTAAGTATAGCTGTCGGAGCCGAAAAAGGCCATAATATCCTGAACGGATATGGGCTTATCGGGCTTCATGAGGAAGGGATAGCGGGCTTTGCCGGGCTCCTGCTTCACCGAGGGGCTGAACCAGCGATGCCCCCACCAGTTGCGGATGCCGGACCCCTTGGCCATGTTCTCATCGCTCACGTCTCCGTAAGCCTGGGCGAAGTCGAAGTTCTTCTCCTGCCCCGGCTCGGCTCCGGGGAGGTTATGCTCCACCGCAAAGGAGTAGACTCCCGGGGAGCCCATAAAGTTCTTCTGCTCTCCCAGAGCATCTTCCACATCAAAGCCGTCTATCCGGGTGATATTGCCGTTCACCACGTACATGTCGTCGGGAATACGCACCGCTGCCCACTGGTGCCCCGCATATTCCATGTACCAAATTTCATCCCGGTCGGCGATGGCAAGCCCCGCAATCTCTCCGTACCCCTCATTATAGGGATCTTCCGCACTGCCGTACTTCTCCACCGCCGCCCCAAGAAGGAGGATTCCCTCCCGAGCGGTTCGGGCCCGGGGAAGCACCAGAGCGGGGATCATGCACTCCTCCACACCGTTAGGAGTTCCGGGATCTGCCACATTGGAAAGGTCGTTCCGGTCTTCGGTCTCCGTGGCAGTGATCACCACACCTTCGCTGTTCACTCCTGCGGCGCTGTAGGGCCACAACCCTCCATCCCAGGAGTCTTCGCTATGGTCTTCGTAGCAGAAATCCGGCATGGAAAAGAACTTGAGGCTCTTGGTCATCCCCTCGGGGTACCCCCACTCCAAACCGTTGTAAAAGACCTCGGTCTCTCCGGGCTGGAGTTCCCGGGCGGGAGTCACCACGAGATACTTGGACACCGCCGAGGCGCCGTCCTCCATGCGGGCCACCAGAGGGTGCCCCGTGGCAGAGGCATCCTTTCCCACAAAGACCGCCGTGCATCCGAAAGCCCCTCCTGCGAGAAGCCCCAGAAGAGCGCCTCCGAAAAAGGCTCTTCTCGCGTAGGTTCCTACTCTGTTACGCATACTACCGACCTCCTTGAAGAAATATATGAATCCATCAAAAAACTCACGAAAGACGGATAAAACACTCGTCATTCTCTCATTCTCGGGGGAATACCGCAAGATGCCGGAGGCGGTTTCCATAGAGCACTCCATGCCCCTGCAGAAGAGTATCCTCGAAGAGATAGCGGAAGGGGTATTCCTCATCCTTCCTGAGCTTTTCCAGCGCCTCCCCGATCTTTCGCTGCACCTCCTCCGCATCTCTCCGATCCGGCATATCCGGAGACTCCTCCGAGAGTTCCCTTCGGAGGGCAAGAAAGTATCCTTCTCCAAGCCTCAGCCAGAGAGCATTGAAGGCTTCGGGAGAGTCCAGGACATCCATGCCGAGAATCTCTTTTTCCCGAAAAACAAGACACCCCAAAGCTTTTGGAGGAGGGAGCAGATTTTTCTGAAAAGCATCAAAGGAGGCTTTCTCACTCCGATACCCCTCCAAAAGAGAGTCCGTCGATGAATCCACCTCTCTGGAAGAGAGCAGGCTTTCCACCTCTTCCCAAACCTTACCCTGAGCCCGGGAAGCCTCTCCACGATCGGCGGAAAGGTTGCTTTGCCGACGGATTGAAGGAGGGGCAAAGGAGGCGGCCTCGAAGGCGCCCCCTCCGTGATGCCAGCGCCCCCGCTCCACACAGCATACCGGGATGATATGTTCCTCTCCGGGAGCAACAATCAGGGTAACCCGAAGCACCCGGTGCTGTTTTCCCCCCTGAAGAAGCTCCCCCTCAAGCAGAAGAAGAGGGCGGCTTCCGCGGTTGCGCACCCGAAGCTCCGGAACGCTCCCCTCGGAAGAGATCTCCGAGACCTCCGCACTCCCCTCCCGGAGGGCCTCTTCCAGAAGAAGCGGTCTCTCTTCATCGGAGGCTGAGGGCTCCTCCGATGAGGCAAACCAGAAAACGGTGTAGTTTTCCCATCGCGAGGGCTCTTCCAGAGTGAGCTGGCAAAAGGCCTCTTTCAGATGTTTTTTCCCGAACTCCTCCGCCCGCTTCTCCAGACCTTCAAAGAGACGGAGATAGAGAACGCTCTCGGGGAGAGCAGAGCGATCCACCAGGCTCCCAAGCTTCGCCCCCACCTCCCGGATGACCCGGGGATCCTCCCAGCTCTGCCCCATCTGCCAGGCGTGGAAGAGAAGATTCCGGACCCCCTCCTCCGGAGTGGTGCAGGGAGAACGGAGCTGTAGAAGCTCCGTTCCCTTGGAGGATGCGAAGATCCGAATCTCAAGAGGAGCCTTCTGATCGGTTATGACTGCATTTTCAGGGATACGGGCATCTCCGAGAATCAATCCCCAATCCAGCAGAGGAGCCAGCCACGCCGCATCCCTTCGGGGGAGATATCCCAGGGGGTGAAAATCCTGCGTATCCACCCGCACCGCCCGGGAATCGTGGGTATTCTCGGGCTCCCGCTCCAGATAGACCACCTCCCCAGCCGCCACCTTGCCATGATGGTACTGAAGCCCCACCACAGTGGAATCCAGCATTCCCAGAAAGGTTTCGTTCTCTTTTTCAGAGAGCTTCTCCTTTCCGCTCTGCTCCTCTTCCTCCGCCCTCTTTCGCAGCTTTTTCCGTTTGGCCATCTCTCTCTCCTTTCAGCGTCTTTCCTAAAAACCGCCACAGGAGCTATTCCAGAAGATCCTCTTCCAGAGCCTGCTCCGTCATATCCCGGGGAAGCTCCTTCCGGGCCCGAGCACCGAGTTCCCGGAGCATCTCCGTGCGGCGCACCACATTCCCCCGCCCCTGAACGAGGCGGTTCCGGCACTCCTCATAACAGCCCTGAGCTTTTTGGAGATGCACCCCCAAGTTTTGCAGCTCCTCCACAAAGAGCACAAACTTATCGTAAAGTTCTCCGCTCTGCCGAGCGATCTCCAGGGCGTGGCGACTCTGCTTCTCTCGCTGCCAGAGGTTGGACACGGTGCGCAGAGCAAAGAGAAGCGTTCCCGGAGAGACGGGAAAAACCCCCTGCTCAAAGGCCCGCTGCATGAAGCTCTCCTCCTTCTGCTGCGCCAGGAGTAGCGCCGGGTCCAGAGGAACGAACATGAAGACAAAATCCGGTGTTCCAAGCTCTTCCAGGGCCTCGTACCCTTTGCTTTTTAACGAGGCCATATGCCTGTTGAGAGAGGCAAGATGCTCCTTGAGATGCCCCGACTGCGCTTCGGGGGATTCCTCCCGGCAGTAGCTCTCGTAGGCCACGAGGGAGACCTTGGAATCCACGATGAGATGCCGTCCTCCAGGGAGATAGATCACCGCATCAGGCTGAAGCCTTTTCCCTTCATGATTCGTAAAGGATGGCTGGAGGCGATACTCACGATCCTTTTCAAGCCCCGCCAGATCCAGCACACGCTCCAGCACCATCTCTCCCCAGTTGCCCATGACCTTCGCCTGCCCCTTGAGGGCCTGGGTAAGATCCCGAGCCTCTCGGGCCATATGCTGGTTCAGCTCTCCGAGCTGCCGAACCTGCTCCCGGAGCTGGCTCCGATCCTGGGTATCCGAGCTGTACACCGTCTCAACCCGGTTTTGGAAATTTCCGATCCGTTCTCCCAGAGGGATCAGAAGGCTTTCCAGGCTCTCCCGGCTCATACGGTTGAAGGATGCGGTTTTCTCTTCGAAGATGGCACTTGCCAGAGCCGCAAAATCTTTCTGGAGCTGTTCCTTCATTTGGGCAAATTCCTGGAACTGCTCTCGAACCCGGCTCTCCGAACTCGTCCGTTCCGTCTGTTCCCGCACGAGAGATTCCCGAAGCTCCAGAATCTCTTGCCGCTGCTTCTCCCGATCCTTCTGGGAATCTCCAAGCTCTCCCTCTAAAAATGTCAGGGTCTGTTCCCGCCGGGCCAGATCCAGATCTTTTCGGCGCAGCTCCTCCTGAAGCTCCTCAAACTCCTCCGGGGTCCCCCCCTCCCAGGCGGCAGAGCGGTAGTGTTGGATAACCCAGGCGATTACTCCTCCAGCAAGAAAAGCCCCTCCTCCGAGGGCAAGAAATTCTATTCCCATACACCTTTATCCCCCTTTACGAAGGTCTTCCAGGGATTCGAAAAATTCCAGAATCCGTTTCCATGCCTTTGCATGGTATTCGGGGTGGTAGAAGTTTCCCCTGGAAAAATCGGCAGTTCCCGAGGGATTACAGAAACCGTGCCCCACCCCGGAATAGAGTAGCACCTCGGCATGCCACTCCCTCTGCTCCAATTCCTCCAGGAAAAGCAAAAGATCTTCTGGAGGTACCACCCTGTCTTTCATACCATGGATCACCAAGAGAGGCGTTTCCCGAGAACCTTCGCTTTCCCGGACAGGACTATCGAGATACCCATAAACGCTGACGGCTCCCGCCCAGGGTTGATACCTCACCATTTCGAGCACCCCGCCACCTCCCAGTGAGAAACCCAGAAGAAAGGTCTCCTTCGGCTTTCTTCTGGTGGCGGCCCCGAGAGCTTCGCTGGCTTCGAGGGCCCGCTCCCGGAGAAGCAACCGGTTCTTACGAAGGGGCTTCAGAAGTTCCCGGGCTTTTTCCGGCGAAAGATCCCGGCACTCCACCCCATAAAGATCCACCATCCCCACAAGAAACCCTTCTTCTGCAAGAGCCCGGGCCTTGATATGGAGTGCTTCATCCATGCCGACATATTCATGGAAAAGCAGTACAAGGGAGGCTTTCTCGCTTTCTCCCGAAGGGAAATAGAGCAAATGTTCGAACCGCCCCGCTCCCTTTCCGGAGGGTATCCGTTCCATGTGCATGTTTTCCGCCTTTCCTGATAAATCGTTGCTTTGAAAGTTCTTATAGGGTCCTTTTCTTTCAGTTTTTTCGGATTTTCCGGACCCCCATCTGCAGAATGGATGCCTTGTTTCCGTTCATGGTGTTCACTTCAAGGATTTCTCGGTGAATCGGAGTAAAATTTCCAAAAAGTTCCTCTAACCATGAAAGATGGTGATGACGCATCACGCCTCCGTCGACAAGACGAAAAACTCCGTAAATTCCGAACTCCTCCGCATATGTCTCGTACCTTTTCCGGTTACGATCATCCTTCTGAAGAGGGTAATCGCTGAGATAAAGAACCCCCCCCTCTTTCAGGACCCGCCATAACTCCCGAACGATGTGTCTCTGTCCTTCATCAGTGGGGACACAGGTAAGCAGGGCAAAAAGGAGACAGAGATCGAAAGAATCTTTTTCGAAGGGGAGCTTTTTCTCTCGAAGCGTCTGTAACCGTAAACGGGGATCTCCCTCCTTTCCCCGGCGGATCATGGCCTCCGACACATCCACTCCCAGAACATTCTCATAGCCCCGTTCTAAAAGCTCTTCACAGGTTCTACCGTATCCGCAGCCATAATCAAGGATGGCTGCACTCCGGGGAAGATCCGGAACAAAACGCTCCATATGGAGGGGGTGCGAAAAGGTTTTGCTCCGGGCTACGCGGTTCCAATATTCTTTCTGAACATCAAGAGAATTCATGATAGCCCTCCTTTATCGGGGGAAACACCCTTTGAATAAAGAACAACCATGATACCCCGAAAAATGATCTGTTTCCGGAGCACCATGGTTATTTTCATGTCTCAAGCTTGAAAAAACGCCTGGTTCTTCCGAAGCTTTTTAGGATTCCAACTCTTTCAGAGCCTCTCCCATACGCTTCACACCTTCCCGGATAAGCTCCGGGGCCATACAGGAGTAGTTGAGTCGCAGGGTGTCCTCGTGCCCTCCTCCCGGATAGAAGGCATCTCCCGGAACAAAGGCCACCTTTTTTTCGATGCACCGCTCCAGCACCTTGCGATTGCTGATCCCGGAGGTGAAGCTCCCCCAGAAGAAGAGCCCTCCACTGGGGGCATTGAAGGTAAAAGCACCCCCAAGATAGGTCTTGAAGGCTTCCGCCATGACGTTCCGCCGTTCCCTGTAGAGATCAATAATAAGATCCACGTGCTTGTCGATGTCGAACATGTCGAGATAGGCATCCACCATCATCTGGGTGATGGTGGGAGTCTGAAGATCTGCCCCCTGCTTCACCTGAATGATTCGCTCCAGCACCTCTTCGGGGGCGATGATCCAGGCCACCCGAAGCCCCGGCGCAAGAATCTTGGAGAAGGTTCCCAGAGTGATCACCAATCCCTTGGTATCCCACGTAGAAAGGGAAGGACAGTGCTCTCCTTCGAAGCGAAGCTCTCCGTAGGGATTATCTTCCACCACAGGGATCTCATACGTGCACGCCAGATCCATGAGAGCCTTCCGGCGCTCCAGAGACCAGCTCTGCCCCGTGGGGTTCTGGAAATCCGGAATAACGTAGATAAGCTTGGCCTTTTTCTCCTGCTGGAGGACTCGCTCCAAAGCCTCGGGGATCATGCCGTCCGCATCGGTATCCACCTCGACAAATCGGGGCTCATAGGAACGGAAAGCGCTGAGAGCCCCCAGATAGGTGGGGCTTTCACAGATCACCGCATCCCCCTCGTCGAGAAAAACCTTGCCGATAAAGTCCAGAGCCTGCTGGGAGCCGGTAGCCACCTGTACATCTCTGGCGGTAACGTTGGTCTTCCAGAGCTTGTTCGACCGTGCGGCGATCTTCTCGCGAAGAGGAACATATCCTTCCGTGGTGGAATACTGAAGGGCCTCTTGCCCCATGGTTTCCAACACTCGCTGGGCCGCTTTCTGCATGTTCTCCACCGGAAAAAGCTCCTTTGCAGGGAGCCCCCCCGCAAAGGAAATCATCTCGGGCTGGGCGGTAAGCTTCAGGATCTCCCGAATTTCAGAACGTTTCATCTGCTCGGTACGTTTTGCAAAAACTATGGCCATAATGGAATCTCCTCCTCCGTGATCGTTACAAAAGCACGGTCTCTACACATCGGCTCAAGAGAACAAGCAGAGCTTCTCCCGAGGATATGGCAGACACGTAGAGAACGTTTACACGTTTCTTTATACACCTCATAAACCACCTGTCTATTCTATGCAATAACCGTACCTTATGGCAACTCCCAATTTTCTCGAAGAATCCCATCCTCTTCGGAAAGATTCGCCGCCACCATAGCGAAAAGAGAGATAAAACGGAGGTGTTTCAATTTTTTTATTTTATGCTAGAATAACCTCAAGAGGAGGAGTAACCGCGTCATACCGTCGGAAAATTCCAAAAATACATCTCTCCCCCTCTCACACCATAAAAAACACCACACAACATATCTTAATAAAAAGACCTTCGACCTCTTTTCGCTCTCTGAGGGGAAAGAGGCGTTAGGTGAGGGAAGTGATTCCTTCGCCCGCCGTGTTTGCAAAGAAGGACGAAAACCCCGAGAGGGGGGTCGTCCTTCTTTGTTTTGTTCTTGCTTCGCTTGCATTCCCAACACCACGAAACACTTTTTATATCAAAAGGAGGGGTACAGAGCATGAACACATTGGGATCGGTTTTGCGCATCAATCTTACCACCGGAGAGATTTCCAGAGAACAGGTCTGCGAGAAGACGGCGGAGGACTTTATCGGAGGACGGGGCTACGGTACAAAGATCCTCTACGAGGAGCTTCCTCAAGGGACAGATCCCCTCTCCCCGGAGAACAAGCTCCTCTTCGTGAACGGCCCTCTCACGGGACAGGCAGCTCCTGCAGCGGGGCGCTACATGGTCATCACTAAAAGCCCTCTCACAGGCACCATCGCCAGCAGCAACTCCGGCGGCTTCTGGGGGGCAGAACTCGCCAAGGCGGGATGGTTCATGGTCATCCTTGAGGGAAAAGCGGAAAAGCCTTCGTACATTTGGATTAAGGACGACGCCGTGGAAATTCGGGACGCCTCCTCTCTCTGGGGGATGAACAGCCACGAAACCACCGATGCTCTTCTTAAGGAAGTGGGAGATCCCCAGGCCAAAGTGGCCTGCATAGGCCCCGCGGGAGAGAGGCTCTCTCACCTCGCAGCTATTATGAACGACAAGAACCGAGCCGCCGGAAGAAGCGGCGTGGGAGCCGTGATGGGCTCGAAAAACATCAAGGCCCTGGTGGTAAAGGGAAGCACCCGCCCCGCTTCGGCGAACCCCGAAGAGATGAAATCTCTTCTTGGAAGCTCCATGGAGAAGATCAAGGCCAACCCCGTCACCAGCCAGGGGCTTCCCACCTACGGTACGGCGGTGCTGGTCAATATCCTGAATCAGCTCGGGGGGTATCCCTATAAGAACTGGGAGAGCGCCCACATGGCCAATGCGGATCTTCAGTCCGGAGAGACTCTGGCTCAAGACTTCCTCACCAAAAAGTATTCCTGTTTCGGATGCCCCATCGGTTGCGGCCGGGTTACCAAGGTGGGGGAACGTCACGGTGAGGGGCCGGAGTATGAGACCATCTTCGCCTTCGGGGTCTGTTGCGGCGTAGAGCCTCTGGAGCCTATCATCGAGGCGAACTATCTCTGCAACGAGTACGGTCTGGATACCATCAGCGCAGGGGTAACCCTTGCGGCAGCCATGGAACTCTACGAAAAGGGGTACATCCCCAAGGAAGAGCTTCAGGGCGGTCCGGAGCTGCGTTTCGGCAACGGCGAGGCCATCACCTACTGGACAAAAAAGATGGGGCTTCTGGAAGGATTCGGGAAAAAGCTCGCCCAGGGATCGTACCGCCTCTGCGAGAGCTACGGACACCCGGAGGTCTCCATGTCCGTGAAGAAGCAGGAGATGCCCGCCTACGACGGCCGAGCCATCCAGGGGATCGGGCTCAACTACGCCACCTCCAACCGGGGAGGCTGCCACGTTCGGGGCTACACCATCTCCCCGGAGGTTCTCGGCCTTCCGGAGAAACTGGACCCCGCAGCCATTGAGGGGAGGCCCCTCTGGGTAAAGATCTTCCAGGATCTCACCGCCGCCATCGACTCTTCCGGCATGTGCCTCTTCACCTCCTTCGCTCTGGGGGCAGATGATTACGCCGCCTTCCTCAAGGCCGCCACGGGGTTCGACTATGACGGAGGCAAGATTCTCAAGGCTGGGGAACGCATCTGGAATCTGGAGCGGCTCTTCAACCTTCGGGAGGGAATCGGCCCCGAAGAGGACACGCTCCCGGAACGGCTCTTGAAGACCCCCATTCCCGACGGCCCCTCCAAGGGAATGGTAAGCCGGCTCCCCGAGATGCTTCCGGAGTATTACGAGCTTCGGGGATGGAGCGACAAGGGAATTCCCACCCAGGAGAGGCTGCAGGAGCTGGGGCTGTAGCTCCTTTATGATCACGGTGCTTTTTTTCGCCACCTTCCGGGAGCACACGGGAGAGAAGGAGACCACTGCCGAAGGAGTCTCCTCGATAGAGGAGCTTCTCCGGCTCCTCTCCCAGCGCTACGGCACAACCTTCGAGGACGAAGTTTTTGAGGGAGAGGCACTCTCGTCCCAGGTGATCATCATGGTGAACGGCAGGCATGTGGCCCATACCGGAGGGGCTTCCACCCCGTTGCAAGACGGCGAGACAGTTGCAATCTTCCCGCTCCTTGGAGGAGGGTAGCTCTTTCGAATCGCTGATGGAACCGCTACGCTCCGGAACGGAGATGAATATCTCCATTCCGGAGCGTTTTTGTGCGCTTCTTTCGACAGGATAGAAAAACCACACCTTCCCATCAGCGAAAAAACACGGGCGAAAGGAGACGGGAAAAGCCATATCCTCAAAATTTTACAAAAGACCTCCACTCATTTATAATGCGTTGCGGGAGGAAAGGTCATATCTCTCCTCCACAACAACCGCAAAGGAGGTTTTTTCATGAGACGGATTATCGGCATCATGCTTTGTGCGGTATTGTTCTGCGGCGTAGGCGCAGTAGCCTTTGGGGCTCCGAAAGACGAGGTGGTCTTCGGAGATCAATCCTGGGACAGCATACAGTTTCACCACCGGGTGATGGCCTATCTTCTGGAACATGGCTACGGCATGAAGCCCACCTTCAACTTCTCGGAATCCATGCCCTCCCTCATCGGCCTGGAGCGCGGGGATAACCATATCATTCTGGAGGTCTGGACCGAAGCCCGCCAAGAGTGGTGGGACAAGGCCCGGGGTTCCGGAAAGGTGCGAGAGTTCGGCAAGGTCTTTCCCGATGCCCCTTCCGGGCTCTACATCCCCGCTTATCTCGTGAAGGGGGACCCCGAACGGGGGATCGAACCGCTGGCACCGGATCTCGTCTCCATCTTCGATCTTCCCAAGTACCAGCATCTCTTCAAAGACCCCGAAGACCCCTCCAAGGGAAGGGCCTATAACGCCGTCTCGGGGTGGAAGGCCAACGAACGGCACGAAATGAAGTTCAAGGGATACATGGTGGATGGCAAACCTCTCATGGCCTATTTTAACCTTTTCGATCCAGGATCCCAGACCGCCCTCTCCACCGCCATCAAGGGGGCCTACCAGAAGGGACAGCCCATCGTGGCCTACTACTGGGAACCCACCCCACTCCTGGGAGAGCTGGACATGATCCTCCTGAAGGAACCGGACTACGACGAAAAGATCTTCCAGGAGACCCAGCTCTGCCAGAGCCCGGCATTTTCAGTGGAAAAGGCTGCTAATGCGGCCTGGCTGGAAAGACATCCCGAAGTGGAGCCTCTTCTGAAAAACTATTTCATGAGCCTTGAGAAGACCAACGAAGTTCTGGCGTGGATGCAGGCCCACGGCAACAACCCCGACAAGGCGGCGGTCTGGTTTTTACAGGCCAACCCCGATCTCTGGCAGGCCTGGATTGAAGATCCCGAGGTTGTACGTGCGGTAACAGAGGCGCTGGCAAAGGAGAAATAACGCAGGAGAAACATTGCTACACAGCTGCACAGGTTCACAAAACCACAAGAGGGCCCCTCGGGGCCATCTTGTATGCGGCATATAGATTCAGATGGCAAGAAATGTCACATCACCCCCAGGGGGCTAGAGGACATCTTCAAGCCCCGAACGGTAAATCAACACCGAACAGTGGGCATACCGGGCCACGTTGGTAGCCACACTCCCCACGAGGAAGTGCTGCAGTCCCGAATGCCCCCGCCGAGCAATAACGATGAGATTGTACTCCTCCTCCTTGGCAAGGCGAAGAATCTCCTCTGCGGGACTTCCTTCCAGAATAATAATACGGCTCTCACGCTCCGGAGGATTCTCGAGAGACTCCTCCGCCCGGCGTATCCAGTGGCCAATCTTTTTCTGGGCGATGGTCTTGATCTCTTCGTCGAGCTTGGGAGGAATCCAGGGCTCGTATCCTCTCCAGGCAAAGGGATGCGATATGACATGCACAAAATCCACTTCCACATTGAGACGCCTCGCCAGTCCGAGACCGTAGGCAACAAGGTTCTCCGTATGTTTGCTCAAATCCACCGGAACAAGAATCTTTTTGGGCATAACCAATTCCTCCTCTCTTTGTGCAACGCCCCACGGATAGGCTCCATGGAACGCTATCATACCGAGCTTTTCATGCTCCGTCAAATTTCGAAGTTTTTCTTCTATCCCTCTGCAGCCCCCGAAGGAGCGTCCGATAAAGCAGAACCCTCCGAAAGAGGCTCCCGGAAACCGGGAATCCGCTCCCGAGCCCCTACATCTCCGTATCCCCCCGGGGGGAGAGGACGCCGGACGCCGCACTGATCCGTATCGGGAGCTTCGTTGCACCCCGTGGAAGAGAAGGGGATCAGATCCACCACGGGGCTACCCGAAAGGGGGATGCGTGAAGGGATGGGCTTTCCTCGGGAAAAGGCTCCCGCAAAGATCGAGCACCCCCCGCTCTCGAGAGAAGAGAGGTGAGGAGAAAGGGGATCCTCGGAGGTGCCCCAAAGATCCGTCTCGGAGCGGAGAATACCGTACTCCTCCGGGAGCACCCCGAAAAAGTTATATCCCAGACTGCGAAAAGAGCCCGCCACATC
Source organism: uncultured Synergistaceae bacterium (assembly GCA_964539095.1). Lineage (GTDB taxonomy): Bacteria > Synergistota > Synergistia > Synergistales > Aminiphilaceae > DAIPKP01. Next base: position 36,257 of record CAZIFL010000006.1, on the reverse strand, counting down.
CCGTAAAAGGGAGACTCCCCCCTCTCCCCCAAAAACATCATTTTCTGCAAAAATGGAGTTCCGCACCCGAGTGGTTCCTCCGGAGCCCGAGAAGAGACCTCCTCCCCGGGGAGCCGCATTTCCGGTAACCGTAGCAGCGTTAAGAATGAGAAAGCCCTCGGTATTCGCCAAAGCCCCGCCGTTTTCCAAAGCTTCGTTCCCGCTCATGGTAACATTTTCTAGCATGGCAGAAGCAGCAAAGGCATTCTCCAGAGCCCCTCCGGAAGAGGCGCGGTTTCCCAGAAAAGTCGTATTCTTGAGAGAAAGCACCTGGGCATTCCGGATAGCTCCTCCCAAACCCTGAGGCTCCAGGGCATGATTATTTTCGAAGATACTGCTCCCCATGGAGAGCGTTCCTCCGTTTCCGATTCCTCCACCGATATTTGCGCGATTATCCACGATAAGGCAGTTCGTAAGGGTAATGGTACCACCCTTGCGGTTTCCGATCCCTCCTCCGCAGGAAGCCGCATCTCCCGAAGCAAGATTTTCCGCAATGGTGCAGTGGGTCATGGCAAGAACGCTGTTGTTCCAGATACCGCCTCCATGAGCGGCCTCACTCTCTGAAATGATACAGTCATTCATGATGAGAGTTCCTTCGTTGAGGATCCCCCCTCCGGTCTCCGTAGCCTTTCCCTGTACAATATGCAGATTCTCCAAGGTCACCACCACATCCCTAAGTACGGAAAAAACCCGGCAGCTCCGATTACCCGAGATAGTCACCCCTCCGCCGGGGCCTGCAATGGTAACGTCCTTTTCTATAACCATGGGGCTCTCAAAAACGATGGTCTTTCCCGCAAGGCCGGCACTGAAAACGATGGTTCCCCCATCGCTTATGGTGGCAAGAGCAAAACGAAGAGATCCATAGCCACTGTCGGCAGCATTCATCACCACTCGGTAGGAGAGAAAGGCCTGCCGCTTGGCCTTGAGTTTTCGGAATACCGAATAGGCATGGCTGTACTGCTCAAACTTCTGTGGATCAATACGGAACAAAAGTCCCTGGGCATACAGATCATCTGATGCGGCAGCCTCTTTCAAAAGTTCGTAGGCTCGGTTAGCATGACGTTCTACCCCCCAGCCGTAGTAATAGCACTCTCCAAGATGCGCTTTGGCGGTAGCATCCTCGGGGGCTGCCCTTTCAAACCACTGGGCTGCGAGAACAAGATCGCGGGAGACGCCCATCCCCATCTGGTAAGCGATCCCCAAAGCGGCTTGAGCCTTTGGAGAAGTGGAACTCTCTGAGGCGGCGGCCTCATGGTACCAGAAAGCCGCCTTTTCGAAATCCTCAGGGACTCCCATCCCTCGTTCGTAGAGAGTGGCAATACCGTACTGGGCGATACCGTGCCCCAGCTCCGCTGCTATCAGATACCAGCGAGCGGCTTCCTCGTAATCCTGAGAGACCCCGACACCGTCAAAGTACTGTTCTCCTCGGGAAAAAGCCTCTTCTGCCGCATCTTCCACGGTGGTTCCCATAACCACCGTAACAGGAATATCCCCGGAGAGAGAAGAGCGGTCTTCGGAGAGAACCGGGAAATCCGGCGAGGGGGGTTCCGGGACATCTCCGGAGAGAGAAGAGAAATCCTCAGAGAAAACCGACACATCCGGTGAGAGGGGTTCCGCAAAAAGGATGCCAGAAAATATAAAACATGATAAAAACGAAATTCCCAGAACAGCTCCGGTTTTTCTTCGAAAAATGAGCATAACGTATAAAGCCCTCCTTGTCTCTGCGGCTACCATGGCGACACGGACACGACAAACCAAGATACCGCATCCCCTCCTCTCAAGCAACACGGAGGAAAAGCGGGTTTATTCCAAACGAAGAGATAAAACAAAAATAATGTAGAATTGTTCAAAATAGTAAGTAATTGTCGGATATTGACATACAAAGAGCTGTGCGGTATCCTTCTGTCATAGGCAGGGAGGAACAACTCCTCCTCAAAACAGAGATGACGGAAGGAGATGCTTATGGTGCGCAAATACGTGGAAGCCTTGATTCGGCGGGAACGCATCCTTGCAGGACTGGAAAAGGAAACCCACCCCGTCTACCGCATGATTCGCGATATCGCCAATCGATAGAACAACATGCCCCCTCCTCCTCCCCCGGAGGACGCTGTGCTGTGAGGCTCCCGAAGTTTCGGGAGCCTCTTTATTTATCGTGTTTATCTTGAGATTCTCCCCCACCCATAAGCATACCCGAAAAAATCAAAAAAAACACCTCTTTACTCTTCTTTACACAGAAAAATCTCCCACGTTTCCCTCTCTTTTTGCATACCCGGTGGCAGCCCGGAGGCTCAGGGTGTATACTCTTTTGGAATTTGTCAGGATTCGAGTCGAGGAGGGGTTTTTCGTTGGGAAAGAAAGATCGGGAAAAACAGTTGGAACAATTGATCAAGGATCTCGTCCATATTCCAAGCGTTACGGGATCGCCCGAGGAGTGTACCCCCGCACAATATCTTTACGACCTCTGCGCAGGAGAATCTTACTTTAAGGAGTATCCGGAGCATCTGGCTCTTACGCCGGAGGACGAAAAAGGAAAGTGCTCTTTTTTCGCTCTGGTAAAGGCATCTCGAAGCACTTCAAAAACATTGCTCTTCATCAGCCACTTCGACGTGGTGGAGGTGGATGTTTACGGAGATTTACGTCATCTCGCCTATGATTCGGAAAAGCTGGAGGATGCCTTCAACCCCCAGCAGCTCCCTCTGCAGGTTCGGGAAGATCTCGAAAGCCGGAACTGGATCTTCGGCCGAGGGGTAATGGATATGAAGTGCGGGGTTGCTCTGGAGGCAGATCTTCTTCTTGAATTCGCCCGAAACCCCGAACTTTATGATGCCAATCTTGCCATGCTCTCGGTATACGACGAAGAAGGATCCAACACCGGCATGATCCGGGGAGTCTCCTTTCTTCAGGATCATGCAAAGGCTTTGAACCTCGACTTTATCGGGGCGGTGAATACGGAACCTTCGGATGCGGGGAGGAGCGGCACCGAACACCCCCTTATCTTTACGGGCTCCATGGGAAAGTGCCTGGCCATGTTCTATGCGGTGGGAAAAGAAACCCACTGCGGAAGCTATTTCCAGGGGATGAGCGCCGCACTGCTTCAAAGCTGCATCAGCCGCGAGTTTGAGGGAAATCCCCGGTACTCCGAAACCGTGGAGGGAACCGTAAGCCTTCCACCGGCGGCTCTTCGGGAGGGCACCGTCCAAGAGGCCCCCTATTCCGTGACCATTCCCTACCAAAGTATCTCCTATTACAACATTTTCACACTCCGAAACAACCCCGGAGCAGTGATCGGTCTTCTCCTGGAGGGAGCTTCTAAGGCCGCCCGTGAAGGGGCGCTGCGGATGCAGGAGGCGTGGAAGGATCTGCTCCGGCGTGGATACCGGGGAGAGGGTGAACCCTCCTGGGAAGCCGAGGTGCTCACCTTCGAAGAACTCCGCCGCAGAGCTGCCATTCATTACCCCGGAGACTTTCAGAAAGAGTACCAGAGATGGCAGGAGACCCTCTCCCCCGATCTTGATCTTCGAGAGCGTTGCCTCAAACTGGTAGAGAAGCTTCTCCCCTGGCGCGGAAGCCGGGAACCCCTTATCGTGGTGGGTTTTCTCCCTCCCTTCATACCTCACCGGGGCAACCGCTCAAACAATCCCCGAGAGAGAATCTTTCTTGAGGGGGCACAAAAGGTGCTTCTCCACGCTCAAGAACAGTACGGCCGGACTCTGGAGATAGATCCCTTTTTCGGAGGTCTCTGCGACCTCAGCTACCTCGGATGGGAGCAAGATCCTCAGGATTTCCGGATTCTCCGGAACAACCTTCCCGGCTGGGGGACCTTCTACTCCCTTCCGGCAGATGCTATGAAGGAACTCGACATGCCCGTGCTGAACCTGGGCCCCCTCGGAAGAGACCCTCATAAACATACGGAACGCCTCGAGCGGGATTACGCCCTTCGGGAGCTTCCGGAGTTGCTGCGCTTTTTCATACGCTCCGTGTCGGAAAACTAAGATACCCGGGGACACGTCAACGCGTCCCCGGGTATCTCTGCGAAAGAGAACTATCAAAAGGCCAAAAGACTTCTACCGGGCAAAGAACCGGATCAGCTTGCGCAGGAACGAAGACTGCATCTTCCCCATCATCCACTGCTCTGCCACCATCTTGTTGATCATGGAAATTGAGGGGAAGGCGTGCTGGGTCATGAGAATGGAGAAGATGTTCTTTTTGTACTGCATGGCCAGAGTCCACTCCTGAATAAGCTCGCTGGCATTCTCTCCCACCACGGTGGCACCGAGAATGCGCCCTCGCTTACCGAGAATCACCTTCACAAACCCTTCGGGGTGACCGTCCGCCACGGTACGCCCGTAGCTGAGGAACTCCTTTTTCACCACCTCGAAGAAGCCACCCTTCTCCCGGGCCTGCTTCTCCGTAAGCCCCACCTGGGCCACCTCTGGCTGGGTAAAGACCGCCCAGGGGACGACATAGCGGCTCCGCCGGAACATGCCGAGCTTGAGAGGGCTCAAGGAGTGCATGAGGGCCAGCATCCCCTGGTGCATGGCGGCGTGGGAAAGAAGGGCCTGGCCGTTGCAGTCTCCCGCGGCATAGATGTTTTTCACGTTAGTTCGCATGAAATCGTCCACGGTGATTCCCTTTTTCGTGTAGGCCACCCCGGCTTTTTCCAGATTAAGCGGTTTGAGCACCGGCATGCGCCCCGCCGCCATAAGAAGCCTTTGGGCGGAGAAAACCTCTCCTCCCGCATGAACCGACACTGTACCGTTTTCATAGGAGATCTTCTCAATCCGGGCTCCGTTGCGCACGGTAATGCCTTCTTTCTCGAAACGCTCCTGAAGAAGATGTCCCGCCTCCGTATCCCCTATGGGGACGAGATGGGGATCCATGTGGACTACCGTTATTCTGCTGCCAAGCCGGGAGAAGGCCTGGGCCATTTCGGTGCCGATAGCTCCCCCTCCGATGATGACCATGGATTCAGGGATCTCCTTGACTTCGAACATATTCATGTTGGTGAGAATATCCGGCACCGAATCTACCCCTGGAATGGGAGGGATAAAGGGCTCGGTTCCCGTGGCGATAAAGATCTTCTTGGCGGTATAGCGCTCTTCTCCCACCTTGACGGTGTCCGCACTTTCGAAGGAGGCCTCCCCAGAGATAAGAGTTACCCGCTCGAAAGCCTTCATGAGCTTTTTGTCGTTGATGGCGTGCACTTTCTGGCGCACCACCCCCATGGGATCTCCTCCGGAAAGCTGCAGTTCCGCCTGAAGTCCATAGGGCTCCAGGTTCCGGGCACCGTGCAGCGCCTCCGCAGCCTTCAGAAGGGCCTTGCTCGGAATGCAGCCGCAGTTGAGGCACTCTCCCCCCACCTTGTGCTTTTCCACTCCCAATACATCCAGTCCCATGGCGGCCCCCATGGCTGAAATAGCCATTCCCGCAGGCCCCATACCGATAACGAGGACATCATATTTTTTCATTTTCACATCTCCTCTCCTCTTATCTTGCCAAATCATACAGCTATGACGAACTAAAGGCTTCGGGCTCTTCCTTCTTCCCAAAGCCGAGATCTTCGATCCCCCGAAGTATATGCTCCTTCATCAGGAGTACCGCATGCTCCTCATCTTGCCTCCGCAGGGCTTCGAGAATATCCCCATGCTCCTCCTCAGGGCTCGGCAAAAGCCCGCGCCCCCGGCGGGTCTCAAAAAGCATGCGATAGACCCAAGAGGCCGCAAGAGCACTCTCTACGGAGGCCCCAAGAAAGGCATTCCCTCCCCACTCCGCCAGAGCACGGTGAAAGGCCATGTCCTGACGCAGGTAGTCCTCGTAGGACTGTTCCCGAGCCTCCCTCTGATGATAGAGAATATCTTCCAGAAAAGCAAAGAAAAAAGAGGTTGTCTGCTTCAGAGCCAGACGGAGGGCCATATCCTCAAGCACCACCCGTACAGCGTAGACATCCCGGATCTCTTGAGGAGAAGGAGAAACAAGCCGGGCTCCACACCCCGGAGTAATCACCACAATCCCCTCGGAAGCAAGACGTTGCAGGGCCTCCCGTACAGGCATCCGACTATACCCCATCTGCTCCGCCAGAGGCTCCGCAGGAAGCCGTTCTCCCGCCCCAAGCTCTCCCGCCACAATCTGCCGGAGCACCTCCTGATATACCCGATCCGCCGGAGATTCCTGGAGCAACCCCGGACTGCCCTTTACATACCGCCCCTCTAAGGCTCCCTTATTCCCAAAATGCTTTCGCCCCATAAATACCCCTCCCTGGTATTATACACCATGAGCAATTTTTTTCTGTTGACACCTTTTCTTTCAGGATGATACCATACGGCTCATACTATTGGATCCAGTGGATCCAATTTCAAGGAAAGGGTGGTGTTCCCATGAAAAAAATACTCTCTCATCTTAGCACCCGGGCTCGAAGACTTTACGATTCAGATATTCAGGATATGATTGAGCTGGTACACCAGCATCAGGCTCTCTCCTTTACTGCGGGAGAACCTTCGGAGGATCTTCTCCCTCTGGAGAAGTTGCGCAGCTCCTTCAGCGCAGCTTTCGACAGGGGGCCGGAGATGCTTACCTACTATCACGATTCGGACGGTCACGAGGACCTGCGCCGCTGGATAGCCCAATGGATGCGCAGTGAGAACCTTCTTCCGCCAGGGCTGGATTGGCCCCAACTCATGCTCACCACGGGATCCCATGAGGGGATCAACATCACCGCTGAGGGGCTTATCAACCCAGGAGATCCCATAGCGGTGGAGGCTCCGTCCTACGCCGAGGCCCTTCTGACCTTCTCCAAGGAGGGGGCAATCTTCCACAGCCTGGAGATGGATGATGAGGGCCCCCTGCCGGAGAGGCTGGAGTTTCTGGCTCGGGAACACCATATCAAGCTTCTTTATACGATCCCCAACTTCCAGAACCCCTCAGGAAGAGTCACCTCCTCCCAGCGCCGCCTGGATATTCTGGAACTCGCCAAAAAATACGATTTTCTCATTCTCGAAGACGATCCCTACCGCCATCTCTACTACGATGCCCCTCCCCCCGGCACCTACCTCGCCATGCAGGAAAACGACGGTCGAGTGATCTATCTGGGGAGTTTTTCCAAGCTCATCGCTCCGGGAATACGCTGCGGCTGGATGATAGCCCCCCCGGAACTCTACAAAAAGTTTCACCAGATCCGGGTGACCAACGATCTCAACCTTCCCACCATTCTGCACGAAGGGATCTTCCGTTTTCTCTCGGATTACGATTTTCAGGATCACCTCAAAACTCTCCGTAAAACCTACGGAGAAAAACGAGATGGTATGGTGGAGGCATTGAAAAGGCATCTTGCTCCGGAAGATTTTCTCTACGAGCTTCCCCGGGGGGGCTTTTTTCTCTGGGGTCGGGCTCCCTGGCTACACAACTCCATGGAGTTTGCCACCTTTGCAGTAACCGAAGAAAAGATCGGCCTCATTCCCGGGGAAATTTTCTTCACCTCCCCGGAAAACTACCGGGACACCCTGCGGCTCTCCTTCGCCAAGGTCTCCCCCGCTGCAGCAGAAGAAGGATGCGCCCGCCTAGCCCGAGCCATGGAGAGATACCGTCGCCGGGGATAGCTCCCGAAAATCGCACCATATCGTTGAAAGGAGTAGTATAAAAATGAACGAAATCCATCAGCAGCAACCAATAAAGCGCCCCCTTCGCACCAGCGAAATTATGAAATTTCTTATTCCATCTCTTGTAGGAGCCGTGGCCTTTCTCATGCCTATCCCTCAGGGTACCACCATGAACACCCTGCTGGGGATGGCCATCGACTTCGGTAAGGGAACTCTCAAAGGCCAGCTCCCCTTTCTAGCCATGATCCTTGTCTGTGCAGGGGCCCTCTTCACCCTTTACGCGGTACTGGCAAAACCAAAATTCGTCCGGGAAAACGATTTTCTTTCGGAGCTTTTCATGGTCTCTCCCTTCTGGGTATTCTCCCGTCTTCTGGGAGCGATCTTCTATCCCCTCATCTACTTCAAAGTGGGGCCAGAAATCATCTGGCACATGGATAACGGGGGAACTCCCGGCTTTTTGCTCGCCCCGGCACTTCTGGTTGTCTTCTCGGTGCTGGCCTTTATCGTTCCCTTTCTTACGGACTTCGGCCTCATGGAGTACATCGGCACCATGGCCCGGCCGATACTACGCCCCCTCTTCACCCTTCCCGGAAGGGCCGCGGTGGATTGCGTGGCCTCCTGGGTAGGGAGTAGCTCCGTGGGGGTGGTCATCACCACCAAGATGCATCGAGAGGGCTACTATAGCGATCGGGAGGCCTCCATCATCGCCACCTGCTTCTCGGTGATCAGCATCGCCTATATCTACCTCATGGCGGATTTCGTGGGGCTTCCTCATATGTACTTTCAGCTTCTCATCTCCATCTATATCGTGACGTTTATCCTGGCTCTTCTCATGCCCCGTATCTGGCCTCTCCGGGGGATGAAGGACGACTACTCGGGGAAAGAGCAGCAGCCGATCGGGGAGGATCTCCCCCAGGGGTTCACCCTTCGAGAGTGGGCTCTGCACTCGGCGGTGGAGAAAGCTCGGGATCAGGGGGCCTATACGGTGGTAGCCACCTGCCTCCGCACCTTCACCTCCCTTATCGTGAGTACCATGCCTCTGGTCATCTCCTGGGGAACCCTAGTGCTCATCGTTGCCAATAACACCCCCATCTTCCAGTGGATCTCCCTTCCCTTCGCCTGGATGCTTGCGCTGGTGAACATTCCCGAAGCCGCTCAGGTTGCTCCGGCCTTCGTGCTAAGCTACGCAGACCAGTTTCTAGCGGCAGTAATCGGAGCGGATCGGGTGGCAGAGGCAGCAAAGTTCATGTGCGCAGGAATCTCCGCCACGGGGCTCATCTACATGACCGAGGTGGGAGTGCTGATTCTGAACTCCACCATCCCTCTGGGGGCGGGAAAACTTACGGTGATCTACGTTATCCGGGCGGTGCTCTCGGTATTTCTCCTGGCCCCCTTCGCCCTCTACTTCTGCGGCTAGGAGACGCGCTTCATGCACTATTCGAACTACCGAGCACTGCAGAATTTCGCCACCAACATCCTGGAGCATATCGGATACCCCCGAGAAAAGGCGGCCATCACCGCCTGGGCTCTGGTGGAAGCGGATGCCCGTGGGGTCCCCTCCCACGGCCTCCAACGCCTGGGGGATTACGAAAGCTACGTTCAAGAGGGGCTCTTCCGCCCTCACGCCCCTCTTGAGAAGGTGCACGAAACCCCCAACTCCGTGGTGCTGGACGGTCATAACGGCATCGGCATGGATATCGCAGATCAGGCCATGAAACTCTGCATAGACCGGGCCAAAAAGGTAGGCTCTGGTTTCTGTGCGGTGCGCAACTCCAACCACTACGGCATGGCAGGGCTCTGGGCGGAAATGGCGGTTCCCGAGGGGTGCATCGGGGTGGCCATGACGAACACCGAAAAGTTTGCCATCGTCACCCACGGCAAGGAACGCCTCCTGGGAACCAACCCTCTGGCGGTGGCCCTTCCCGCAAAGGAGGGAGAGCCTTTTCTTCTTGATATGGCCACCACCACGGTGCCTCACGGCAAAATCGAGGTCTACGCCCGGCGAGGCCTCCCCATGCCTCTGGGCTGGGCGGTGGACGATAAAGGGGAGGATACCGGAGATGCACCGGGGATGAGCACCCTCTTCAAAAGCCCTCTTCCTTTGGGAGGCCAGCTCATGCTGGGAGGTCGGGGAGAGCTTCTGGGAGGCCATAAGGGATACGGCCTGGGACTTCTGGTGGAGCTTTTCTGCGCCGCCCTCTCGGGAGGAACCTGGAGCCGCCATACCTTCACCCCCGAGACGGGAGGCGCCATAGCCCACTTCTTCGCTGCCCTGAATTTGCGGCTCTTCGGAGATCCTTGGGAAATCGCCACCGCGGTAGAGAATATTCTCGAAGAGATCCGCTCCTCCTCTCGTGCAGAGGGGGAGGAACGAATCTATATTCACGGCGAAAAGGAGCGGGAGCAGCGACAGAAAGCCCTGGCATCTGGGGTCCCCCTGGACGAAATTACCTGGAAAGAACTCCAGGGCTACGGAGAGCGTTTTTCTCTGGATCTTCCGAAGGAGTTCTTTCCCGAGTAGGCTCTCAGGATCAATCTCAAGGGTGCTCTTTACCTAGGGGCACCCTTTCGCATGGCTTTACAAAAGGAGAACCCTCATGGCAAATCTGGAACATTTTTTGCAGCATCAGGAACTTCCTCTGATGGGGCTCGCCCGGCAGCGTTTCCCCCGACCAAGACTAGAGAACCTGTCTTCGGAAATAACCCTCGCCCTAGAGCACATCCTCCCGCCGGGAAGTCTCCCTCCCGGAGCCCGCATAGCCATCACCGCAGGAAGCCGGGGAATCAGCAATATTCCGGAGATTCACCGCACTGTGGTGGCCTGGCTTCGGGGCGCCGGAGTAGAGCCCTTTCTGGTGCCCGGCATGGGAAGCCACGGAGGAGGTACCGCCCAGGGACAGCTTGAAGTACTACGCCACCTGGGCATTACAGAAGAGAGCGTGGGGGCCTCCATCCTCTCCTCTATGGAGACCATTGAGGTGGGCTCCACCCCGAAGGGTCTTCGCATCTACTGGGATGCCCAGGCATGGAAGGCTGACGGAGTGGTGCTGCTGAACCGGATCAAACCCCATACGGATATCTCCGGCCCCTGCGAAAGCGGCCTCACCAAGATGATGGTCGTAGGGCTGGGGAAACTCAAGGGAGCCGCCTCCTGCCACAGTGTGGGGCTCCAGGCCCTGGGAGAGGAACTCCTCGCCTTCCGGAAGGTGATTCTGGAAAAATGCCCTATCCTGGGAGGATTGGGGATCATCGAAAACGCCCACGAAGAGACTGCCTCGGTGACGGGGCTCCGCCCCGAAGAGATCCCCCAAGAGGAGCCGAAGCTCCTGGAACGTGCCCGGAGTCTCATGGGAAAAATACTCCTCCCCCAGGCAGAAATACTGCTCCTGGACCGCATGGGAAAGGATATCTCCGGAGCAGGAATGGATCCCAACGTTATCGGCAGAAAATGCGACGGCTCTCCCAAGGAGGGGCGCTCTTTCGAGGCAGACTACATAGGGGTTCTTGATCTTTCGGAGGGCTCCGAAGGAAACGCCTCGGGAATCGGCATGGCAGACTTCGCCACGGAAGAACTGCTCCGCAAGGTGGACCTCGCCACCACCTACGCCAACGCTCTCACCGCCCGGGTAACGGAGAAGCTCCCCCTTATTCTGGCAAATCATCGGCAGGTGCTCCAGGGGGCCCTCTTTCTAACCTCCCCGGAGGCCCAAGTGATTCGCCTTCGGGATACCCGTTCTCTGGAATATCTCCAATTCTCCACCTCCCTTCGGGAAGAGGTGGCAAAGCATTCGGATATGGACATTCTGCAGGAGCCTGTACCGCTGGAAGAGGACGAGATGGGAAATTTTGTTTCCTGGAATCTCTGAAAAACCATACAAAAAGTTTTCCCAAATACTGGTTTTTTCTCTTCATTCCTGATATCATGGCGGACGATGAAAAAATTCTTGAAACACAGATTCAAAGGCATAAAAACCATTTTTCTTGAAAACGTAAAATCACGTAACCCAGATAGAGGTTTCATCCATCAGATGCTTTCTCAAACATCGTTTCCACAACCGCTCCAATAGGAGGTGAAATGATGCGGAAAAGTTTTCTTTTTCCCGGAAAGACAGTTTCTATAAGCAGCAACCTGACCATGGAAAGGCTCGGCCTTTTTACCGTAAACCCCATGAACCCTACGAAATGTGACCATGCCCCTCAAGAAAACGTATCCCTGCCTCCCCATGAGGGACACGAATATGGGGACGTCATCCTCTCCAAAGAGTCCAAAAAGATTCCTGAAAAAACCAAAAAAACCGTATTCCGACATCTCTTACAACTCTTTGGCTGGTGGTTCGGATTTACGAACCTTTACTCTGCGGTCACCATTTGCCCCTTTTGCGGACAACAAGTATGCCCTGTAAACATGGCAACCACAGGATTACTGGGCATGTTTTCCGCCCTTTGGGTTCAGAACCGGAATATAGCATGGGACTTCCTGAAAAAACGACTCTTCGGAAAAACATCTCATTCAATCCAATAAAATAATATTGTTTCAACCAGAATGTTCATAAAATTCCCTGCGAAAGGACGTGTTTCTCCGTGACAGCCCAGATTCTTGACGGGAAAAAAACCGCCGCCCGAGTGCGGGAGCATATCGCCAGCGAGGTGCTGAAGCTTGAGAACAAAGGGAAGCGCCCCCCCTGCCTGGCAGTGGTGATCGTGGGAGATAATCCCGCCTCCAAGGTCTACGTGGGGCAGAAGGAAAAGGCCTGTGCCTCCGTGGGGTTTCGCTCCATTCTCCACCGCCTCCCCCAGGAGACCCCCCAGGAGGAGCTTCTCCGTCTGTTACAGAGCATGAACGAGGATTCCCAGATTGACGGCATTCTGGTACAGCTTCCGTTGCCGGAACAGATGGACAGCGCCGAGGTTATCCGGGGGATCGCTCCGGAAAAGGATGTGGACGGTTTTGCTCCGGAAAATATGGGTAATCTCGTCATGGGACTCCCCTGCACCGAGCCCTGCACCCCCAAGGGAATTCTCTACCTTCTCAAAGAGTATGGCATCAATCCCGAGGGAAAACAGGCGGTGGTACTGGGGCGGAGCAACATCGTGGGAAAGCCCGTGGCACATCTCCTGCTGGCTCAGAATGCCACGGTCACCCTCTGCCACAGCCGAACCCAGGATATCGCCCATCATACCCGAGAGGCGGATATTGTCGTGGCGGCCCTGGGAAAGCCCCGATTCCTTACGGCGGAGATGATCAAGGAGGGAGCGGTTATCGTGGACGTGGGAATCAACCGCCTGGAAGAGGGGTTGGTAGGGGACGTGGATTTTGAGAACCTTCTTCCCAAAGCATCCTGGATCACCCCGGTTCCGGGAGGGGTGGGGCCCATGACCATCGCCATGCTCCTCCTCAACACCCTGGAAGCCTGCAAGAGGAGATGATAGAACTCCGAGATGTGCACCGCACCTTCATGATGGGGGAGGTGCCTGTGCGGGTGCTTCGGGGGGTGACCGGGGATATCTACCCCGGAGAGATCACCGTCATCCTGGGAGAATCCGGCTCGGGAAAGACCACCCTGCTGAACATTCTGGGGGGGATCGACACCCCCACGGAAGGGAAGGTGCTCGTAGAAGGAGAAGATCTTGCGGCGGCTTCGGAAAAAGCACTCACCCGATACCGGAGGAACCACGTGGGCTTCGTCTTCCAGTTCTACAACCTCATCCCCTCCCTCACCGCCCGGGAGAACGTAGGGGTAGCAGCGGAGCTGGTGGAGGAGCCTCTGGATCCCCAGGAGGCTCTGGAGATGGTGGGGCTCGGAGAGTACGGAGATCACTTTCCGAGCCAGCTTTCCGGGGGGCAGCAGCAGCGGGTCTCCATCGCCCGGGCTCTCGCCAAAAAGCCCCGGCTGCTCCTCTGTGACGAGCCCACGGGGGCTCTGGATCGAGAAAACGGGGTGAAAATTCTGGAACTTCTCCAGGAGCTTCATGCCACCCAAAAGAGCACGGTAATCATGATCACCCATTCCGCCGCCATCGCCGAGATGGGGCATCGCTGTCTCTTTCTGGAAGACGGGGTAATCCGATCGGTCACCCTTCGGGAGACTCCTCTCTCCCCGCAGGAGCTTCCCTGGTGAGGGTGCTTACCCGCAAGCTTTTCCGGGATATTTTCCGTTCCCGGGGGATGCTTTTGGCCATTATCCTGATCATCACCGCAGGAAACACTTGCTTCGTAGCCCTTCTCTCCTCCTACTTCAACCTCCTGGGAGCCCGAGACAACTACTACGCCGCCTACGCCATGGGGGACTTCTGGGTGGAACTCAAAAAATGCCCCTCCGCGGAGATGGATCGCATTCTCAAAGATTTTCCGGATATCCTCACCGCCCGACAGCGTATCGTCTTTCCCGCCCGGGTGGAGATCCCCGGAAGCACCGAACCGGTGAGCGGTATGGTACTCTCCCTTCCTCCGGATCAAGAATCCCCGGTGAACGATATTCTCCTCCGTCGGGGAAGTTCCTTCACCTACGAGCTGCGCAACCAGGTGATATGCTCGGAGAAGTTCGCCCGCTCCCGAGGGATCAACCCCGGAGACACCCTCACCCTGATTACCGGGGGGGTGCGGAAGGAGCTTGTGGTAACCGGCACTGCGGATAGCCCGGAATTTGTCTATCTCGCCTCTCCGGGAAGCCTCATGGAGGATACAAAAAACTACGGGGTCTTCTACATCAAACAGGATTTCGCCGAAGATCTCTACAACTTCGAAGGGGCCTGCAACAATCTGGTGGGGATTCTCTCCCCGGAGGGGAAGAAAAATATCCCCGCCCTGCTACAGGAACTTTCGGAGCGCCTCACCCCCTATGGGGTCTACGCCGCCTATCCACGGAAGGAGCAGTTTTCCGCCCTGCTCATCGACTCGGAGATCCAGGGGCTCCGCTCCATGTCCGTGGTGCTTCCGCTGGTCTTCCTGGGGATCTCCGCCCTCATTCTCAATGTCCTCATGACCCGGATGGCGGAGCAGCAACGCACCACTGCGGGAACCCTGAAAGCTCTGGGATACTCCAACGCACGGCTTCTCCCTCACTACCTCGGCTTCGGCATCTTTCCGGGAGTTCTGGGGGGGCTTTTGGGATCTTTTCTGGGTTTTCTCTCCTCCCAAGGGCTCACCCTGATCTACCGCAGCTACTTCACCTTTCCCCGGCTCTCCCCAGGGCTCTATCCCGGAGTCTTTGTGGCGGCCCTGACCCTTTCGGTGCTCTTCGCCGCCCTGGGAACTCTCCGAGGGCTGTACACCATTCTTCGGCTTTCCCCGGCAGAGGCCATGCGCCTCCCCTCACCGCCGGGGGGAAAAACCGTCTTTCTGGAGAAAGTTCTCGCCCTCGCCATATCTCTGGGAGCCCCCTGGAAGATGGTACTCCGCAGCGTCTTTCGCCAGCCTCTGCGGAGCCTTATCGCCCTTCTCTCCTCCGCCCTTGGAGCGGCAATCCTTCTTCTGGCCTTCGGTTTCGTGGACTCCATGGACAGCATGATGTCCTTCCAATTCGAGAAAGTCTTGCGGAGCGACTACCGGATTACCTTCAAAAACCATCTCTCCGGAGAAGCCCTGCAGGATCTCTCCCGCCTTCCGGGAGTGCTTCGGGGGGAGCCGCTCTTCTCGGTGGGGGGAACCTTTATCCAGGGTCATCTCCGCAAACGGGGGAGCATTACGGGGATTCTCCCCCAGGGGGATCTTGTGGTTCCCCGGAATCGCCAAGGCGAGGCGGTACCTCTTCCCTCCGCAGGACTTCTCATAACGGAGCGCATGGCCCGACAGCTCGGGGTCGCTCCGGGGGATTCCCTCCGCTTTCTTCCTCTTCAGGGAGAACAGGAGGAAAAGATCCTTCCGGTGGCATCGGTGATCTACAGCACTCTAGGGCTTGGGGTCTACGCCCCTCTGGAGTATCTGCAAAAAATGATGGGGGAAGAGGATACCCTTTCGGAGGTTTCTCTGGTGCTGGAGCCCCGAAGCGGTCCGGATATCCGTCGGCGCCTTCTGAAGGCCCTGGAAGAACGGCCTGGAATAGAGTCTATGGCGGATACAGCCCGAGAGAAGCAGCTTCTTCAGGAGCAGTTCGACGGCTCTCTCCGAGGGACCGCCCTGGTGATGATCCTCTTTGCGGGAATCATCTTCTTCGGCTCTATCCTCAACGGCGCCCTCATCTCCCTGGAGGAGCGCAAACGAGAGATCGCCACCCTCAAGGTACTGGGGTACAGCCATGCCGCCATAGGCTCCCTCTTTCTGCGGGAGATCCTGCTTACCAATCTGACCGGGGCGGTGCTGGGGATCCCTCTGGGATATCTCGGGCTTCTGGGGCTTGTGAAGGCCTTCGAAAACGATCTCTACGCCTTCCCCGGAGTGGTGCATCCTCTGAGCTGCCTCTGGACGCTGCTGCTCGCCCTGCTCTTCGTCCTTCTCAGCTACGGCGTTCTCTACCGCTCTCTCCGCCGCCTCCCCTGGCAGGAGGGGCTGAACGTAAAGGAATAGATGAAAAACAAAGGAGATGATTCTATGGGCCGAAAGAAAGGGTCTTTTTTCTGGATAGGCATGTTCGCTCTTCTTCTTGCTGGAGGAGCCTGGGGAATCTACGCCACCATCACGGAGGTACGGGAGGTACGAAGCACCCTCGCCCGGGAAATCCTTCTGGAGGAGTACGTGGAGGACCGGGGGCAGACCAGCCTTCCCCAGATCGTGCACATCACCATGCCCCAGCAGGGAAGGGTGCTCCCCATCTCCCTTCGGGAGGGGGACACGGTACGTAAGGGGGATGTCCTCGCCCGGCTGGAGGATGTGGATCTTCAGGATGCCCTCCGGGAGGCTCACTCCATCGTAAAGGCCATGGCAAGTACGGTGCTCTCCTCCCAGGCTCAGGTGAAGGCAAGCAAGGCCCGGCGGGACTATCTCAAGTGGCTTGCGGAGGCCCGAGAGGGGCTCTACGCCAAAAAAGCCATCAGCGAGCAGCTCTTCCGGGAGGCCAAGACGGACTATCTGGAATCCGCCATGGATACCGAGGGGAGTGAAGCCCTCTCCTACGCCTACGCCGCTCTGAACTCCACCAGCAAGCTTCTTCCCATCTTCATCAACCGGAGCCTCAAGCGTACGGTCATCGAAAGTCCCATCGAGGGTTCCGTGCTGCGCCGATACGTGTGGAACGCCAAAATGCTGCAGCCCGGAGAACCTCTGCTGGATCTCGGGAATCTGGAAGAGATGGAGGTTACTGCCCCCCTGCTTACGGAAGAGGCTGTACGGGTATCTCCGGGAGATCCTGTGCAGATCTTCGGGGAGACCATCGGGGGAAGCCCTCTGCAAGGACAGGTACTCCGGATCAAACCCCAGGGATACACCAAGCTCTCCTCTCTGGGGGTGGAGCAGCAGCGGGTGGATGTGATCATCGGTTTCAATGAAGGGGAGCTGCAAAGGCTTCGGGAGGAAGGAGGGCGCACTCTGGGGCTGGAATACCGAGTTCGGGTGCGCATCACCACCACATCAAAGGAGAAAGCCCTCTGCATCCCCCGGACAGCCCTCTTTCGAGGCCCTCGGGAGAGCTGGGGAGTTTTCGTTATCCGGGAAGGGCGCGCAGAAGAGGTAGAGGTAACTCCGGGAATGCAGAACCCCGAGTGGGTGGAAATTCGAGAGGGGCTCTCTTCGGGAGACGAGGTGCTTCTCGCTCCGGAAGAGAGCATCCAGCCAGGGCTCCGGGTTCGGGGAATTCGAGAACAGATCTAAACAAGACGCTCTTTCCGGGGAGTCTCCACTCCCCGGAAAGAGCGTTATACTACCGCATCACCAGATATCCTCCGGAGAGCAGGAGCAGCATTCCTGCAATCCGGGGAAAATCAAGAGGCCGGGGAACCGTTCCGAAAAGCCCCAGGGCATCCACTGCCACCCCCGCAAGAAGCTGGCCGATAATAATGAGGGCCAGCATGGACACCGCTCCGAGACGGGGGAGTGTAATGTTAATGGTCTGATAGAGAATCACCCCGAAAATACCCGCTCCCCACATGTACCAGGAGAGACTCCTCCATTGGGCGACCTCCTCGCCCCCCCGGAAGAGAAGCAGTATCCCCGAGAAGATAAAACCGCTGCAATGAACCACCATGCTCCCGGCGGTTCCTCCTATCTTCTGCCCCATCATCCCCGCTATGGGAGCCTGAACCCCCACCGCAGCCCCCCCTAGAAGCCCCAGAAGAACCACAAACCACAATCCGTGCATACCTTTTTTCCTCCCCTGAGAAAGCCTGAAAACCCATCGTCAACTACGGTATTTCTGATCCTTCAGGAGGGTAGAGCGGTTCCGTCCCTCCTTTTTGGATCTGTACAGGGCCTGGTCCGCCCTCTTGAGGAGGGCTAGCGCCTCTTCCGGAGAGGCAAGGGCCTCAGAAGAGGCTACTCCCAGGCTTATGGTGATCACCTTGGCGGTAGGTGAATAGGCGTGAGGAATTTCCAGAGACGCCACAACCCCCCGGAGCCGCTCCGCCACCCTCAGAGTTCCCTCCCCCTCCGTACCAGGGAGAAGAGCCACGAACTCCTCTCCCCCGTAACGGGCCACGAAATCCCCCGAGCGAGGGAGCGCTTCCCTCAAGGCTCTGGCCACCTTCTGCAGACATTCATCCCCCGCCCCATGGCCGTAGTTATCGTTATAAGCCTTGAAGTTATCGATATCCATCATGATCACCCCAAGAGGATGCCCCATCCGGAGGGCCCGCTTTCGCTCCTCTTCGAAGTGATCGTCGAAATAGCGGCGGTTGAAGACCCCCGTAAGGCCGTCCACCAGAGAGAGTTCCTCCAGCAGATCTGTGCGGATTTTAAGATTCATATGGTTCCGCACCCGAGCGCGCACCACCGCAGGGTAAAAGGGCTTGATGATATAATCTGCCGCACCGAGATTGAACCCTAGCTCCTCCTCATCCGCCCCGCTCTTGGCGGTAACGAAGATCACCGGAATCCGATTACTGGGACTCTCGGATTTCAAGCGCCGGCAGACCTCGTACCCATCCATGCCGGGCATCTCTATATCCAGCAAGATCAGATCCGGCGGCGACTCTCCCCGGACTATCTCCAGAGCTTTTTCTCCACTGAGAGCCACAAGGATGCGGTACTCCCCCTTGAGCAAGCTCGCCAGAGCCCGAATATTGGCGGGGGCATCGTCCACTATCAGGATGGTACGGAGGTCGGTATCACTCATGTTTTCCCTCCTCTCCTTCAGGGAAAAGGGATTCCAGAAGCTCAATAGCTTCTTCCACCTCGAAGGAGTGTACGAGATCCTCCAGCTTCGACAGAGCAACTTCGGCTCCTCGGGAATGAAGGATCCCCCCCGCCTTATGGAGAATATGCTCCTCCACAAACTCGTTCGCCTTGAGTTTTTTCCGGAGGATCTCCACAGCGCCCCGAGCCTCTTCTTCCGAAAGGGCTTCTCTCTCTCGAAGAGGAGGGAGCAATTTCTCAGCGCTCCGGGCTTCATGCAGAGCATCCTGCAGATCCTGCCGCATCCTTTCGGGGACTTCCCCAGAGGACTTTAAAGATTGCTCCAGAGCCTCTGCAGCTTCCCGGGTTCTCTTGGCTCCCAAAGTTCCCGCCACTCCCTTGAGGGTATGGAGCAACCTCCGGGACTCCTCCACTCTCTCCTCCCTCAAAAGCCGCAATATCGGCTCATACTCCAGAGGAATCTCCTGGAAAAACTGCTCAAGAGCGCTTCGGTACTCTTCCCCGGAACCTCCGAAAAGTACAAGCCCCTGGGAGAGATCGAATCCAGGCAGTTCGTGTGGCAGCTCCTCGGGCCAGGAAGAAGCTTCCTCCCGGAGAGCCTGCACCTCTTCCGGGGGGAGGTATCGCTCCAGAGTTCCGTAAAGGACTTCCCTGGTTATGGGCTTTCCGAGATGTTCCTGCATCCCCGCCTCCATGGTGCGGCGACGATCTTCCTCCATCACCGCTGCAGAGAGGGCGATAATGGGAAGATCCGGATAGCGCTCCCGAAGAATCCCCGCAGCCTCGAAACCATCCATCCGGGGCATGTGAAGATCCATCAGCACGAGATCAGGCACCCCCTCTTCCACCATCTGCAGGGCCTCCTGGCCGTTTTCTGCGAGCACTACCCTGGCTCCGGTCTTTTCGAGCATACGGGTAACTACTTTCTGATTAATGTGATTATCCTCCGCAAGCAGAATGGTACGCCCCCGAAAGGAGGGTATCCCCGGAGGAATCTCTTTGGGAGCCTCCTGAGGTTTTCCGGTGGCTCCCGAGGCATCTTTGGGAGATGGCTCTTTTCTTTCCGAGGAGGATTTCTCTCCGAGAGATGCCAAAAGCCCCGCAAGCTCCCGATAGCGCAGAGGCTTGCCCAGCAGAAAGGCCCCCGGAGGAAGAGATTGCGCTCCTCCCCGATGGGCAAACATAATCACGGAACATCCAAAAATTTTGGGCCACCCCAGAGCTTCTTCAAGAGTTTCGGGATACCCCGCCTCCCCCGGCAACAGGGAATCCCGCAGAACCATGCTGAAAAGATCCCCCTCTTCTCGGGCACTCCGAAAAAGTTTCTGCAGATCTTCAAGAGAGGAGGCGCCAGAGGGGCGCATTCCCCAGGAGGCAAGACATCCTGTAAGGGCATCCCGGCAACGCGGGTTTCCGGAGGCTACGAGAATTCGTACCCCTTTGAGAACCGGAGCACCCAAGGAGGAGAGAGAATGCTCTTCCTCAGGCTTTTCCAGGGGAATCTCAAAGAAGAACTCCGACCCCACCCCCTCCTGACTGCTAACGCCAATCTCTCCCCCCATGAGTTCCACAAGCTCCCTCGAAATGGCAAGCCCCAACCCGGTACCGCCATAGGCTCGATTGGCAGATCGGTGCACCTGGGAAAACTTATGAAAGAGGAGCTGTTGCTGCTCCGAAGAGATGCCAATACCCGTATCCCGAATGGTAAAACGAAGGAGGATTCTCCGGGGCTTTTCCTTCTCGGGAACCCTTGTTACGGCCAGCGCCACCTCACCCTTTTCGGTAAACTTGATGGCGTTTGAGGCCAGATTGAGCAGAATCTGTCGTAGCCGATGGCAATCCGCCTGCACATGCAGAGGCACCTGGGAATCCATCCGCAAAAGAAGCTCTATCCCCTTCTCCCGGGCCTTTATTCCCAGGGCCCCTCCCAGATCGTCCAGGATATTGAGAAGGGAACATCGCTGCATCTGAAGATCCAGCTTCCCCGCCTCAATCTTGGAGAAATCCAGAATGTCGTTGAGGATGGTGAGAAGGGACTCCGCACTGGCCCGAGCGGTCTCCGCATAAAAGCGCTGCTCTTCCAGAAGATGCGACTCCAGAAGCAGCTCCAGCATCCCCTGTACGCCGTTCATGGGGGTACGGATTTCATGGCTCATATTTGCCAGAAACTCTCCCTTGGCCATAGCCATACGCTGGGCTGCGTCCCGGGCGGCAAGGATCTGTTTTTCCAGAAGATCCCGCTCCAGGGCGTCCGCCAGAATATTTCCCAGAATCCGCAGAATTTCCAGAACCTCCGTATCAAGATCCCGTTGGATGCACACAGAGTCAAACCCAAAGTAGCCGAGAAGCATCTCTCCCTTGGTAAGAGGAAGGGCAAGAACAGACTGCACCTTCTGCTGCCGAAGCTCTCTCTTCTCCGCCTCCCACTCCGGAGGAAGCTCCTCTACGGAAGGGACAAAGAGCGTCTCCCGCTGCCGGATGATCCTTGCGATGAGGGGGACCTCCCGAACGGGGTAGTTCTGTACCATATCCTTTACGGAGGAAACCCCGGGAGCGCACCACTCGTGGGTGTTCCACATGTACATCTCATCTGGAGAGAACTGAAAGAGGAAAGTTCGGTCCACCCCTAGAAAGGCTCCCACCCTCTGCAGCATGGAGTGGATTTTGTCATCCACATTGCTTCGGCTGGCGTTGACAAAATCCGCAGAAATTTGGGCCACCAGCTCCCGCAGGGCATTTTTACGTTCAATGTTCTTCTCCAGCTGCTTGCGCCAGGTGATATCCCGATAGCTTCCACGAAACCCCAGGAGTTCCCCCTGGGCATTCTCAAGGGGGAGACCATCCACAGCTATCCAGAGAAGGTTCCCCTCTTTCGTCAGGAAACGCCTTTCCCCACCCCGAACTTCTGCTCGCCGCTCCATACACCCCAGTCCATACTCCTTAACTTCCTCCCGTTCCTCCGGAAGGCTCAGATCGTAGAAGTACATGGTCTCCACCATATCCTCGGCGGCATATCCCAGTACAAGCTCCGCCACAGGGCTTACGTAGGTATAGCGCCCCTGCCGATTGATCTCCCAGGTGACGGTACGGCTCTGCCGGGCAAGCTCTTCATAGAGAGTATTGCTCTGGTTCAGGGCAGCCTCCGCCCTCTTTCGATCCGTAATATCGATGATGAGCCCCTCCAGAAAGGCTACCTCTCCGGAAGCATCATAGAGAGGAACCCCCTGCTCGAAAACCCATCTCTCCTCTCCCAGGGCAGTACGGATGCGGTATTCCAACGTGGCGGTGGTTTTTGTGGCAATGGCCTTTTCCCAAACCTTCCAAACGTTCTCCGCATCTTCCTTCAGGATAAGATCAGAAAAGGCAACGGTTTTATTTTCGATGAGATCCTCCGGAGCATATCCCGTAAGGTCGAGGCAACCCTGGGAAATAAACTCCATGGTCCAAGAGGCATCGTACCGGCCGCGGTAGGCCACTCCGGGAAGATTGGCGATAAGCACGGATTTGCTCCGTTCGCTCTCCTCAAGGGCGCTGTTTGCCCTCTTCAGACGGAAATTTACGTAGAAAGAGAGCACCAGGAAGGCCCCCAACACCCCCCCTATCCCAAAGATGCGGGCATAGTTCACGGAGGTCACCATGGTGATGTTCACATGGTGGTTCAAAATTTCCTCCCTCTCCCTCGGGGTAATGGTGGCGATCCCCTTGTTGAGAATATCTCGAAGCTGGGGCTCGTCCTTGAAAACCCCCATGCGCAGCCTGTTGACATACCCCTCCGGAGCCTGCCCCGCGATTTTCAGGTTAAAATACCCCTCTTTCCGGATGGTGTAGGCCGCCATGATGAGAGAACGGAGAGTAAGATCCGCTTTTCCCTCCTCAATACCCCGAAAGACATCCTCCTCCCGGGGAACCGTAATCACCTGGAGATTGGGAAAATCCCGTTGTACCCGCTCCTCCATGGAGGTTCCCGAAGGAAGGATCATCCTTTTATCGACGAGCTGCGTAGCATCCACGATAAAGGAGTGCTCCTGCCGGGTGATAAAGACCGTGGGATCCACAAGCAGAGGATCCGTAAAGAGTAGCCACGCCTCCCTCTGAGGAGTCTGGTTTAAGAAAGGGAGAATCAGTACCTCTCCAGATTTGGAGAGAGCCAGGGCCTCGTCCCAGTCCCGGGGGATGACATAGGTAAACTCCATGCCGAGACGCTGGGCGAGAAGATCCAGCAGATCCGCTGCGATGCCTGCGAAATTTCCCTTTTCATCCAGATATTCGTAGGGAGCCCAGTCGGGGTCAGGGCAGACCGTAATGGCCGGAAGGGCTTGAAGATATTCCCGCTCCTGAGGCGTGAGAAGATCTTGCGAGCAGTTCGCAGGGGTTCCTCCTCCAAGAAAAAAGCAGAGGAGCAGAACCACTGCAAAGATCTTCCCAAAGAGAGAAAGCAAAGCTCCTTTGGGGGAAAGGCACCTCTTTTCGGAAATCGCGAAGACCGAAAGGGCTCTCTCAAACCCCTCGAAGGGCGGCATAAACAGGGATAGGAACTTTTGGTCTACGTTTCCGAAAGAATGTCCTCTCAGAACCATGGAAAATCCCCCTTTTTTCGGGAAGAATGCGGTTATCATCGTGTCACATTGTGTCAGAAAATCCTTCAGTACGGGATATGACGATTCACTCTAAGCTTACCCCAAAAAGGCCTTTTTACGAAAGGTTATTCTCAGATTTTTTGCACAAGAGATTCTTCATCTAAAAATATTTTTCAATGTGTCTCTCCCTCACATTCCCCCCGGATCGTCTGTGCTTTTTTGAAGAAAAGCGCCTCCATCGAAAAAGCCTTTTCCCTTTCGGCTCAAAAACGTGCGATAATGTGGGATAATAATAAAAAATCGCCTTTCTTCGCTCAAAAGAGTTTTACATATACCTGATTTCTCAAACATAAGGAGGCATATAGCATGCGGAGCTTTCAGCTTTTACAAGTGGATGCCTTTACTCATACCCCCCTCGGGGGGAATCCCTGCGCCGTCGTCATGGGGGCAGACTCTCTCTCGGATAAAGAGATGCTCATGATCGCCAAGGAGATGAACCTCTCAGAAACGGCCTTTACCCTCTCCTCAGATACTGCGGATTTCGGAGCACGGTACTTCACTCCCGCCGGGGAGATCCCCTTTGCGGGACACCCCACCGTGGCCACGGTGATCGCCCTGGAGGCATCGGGCTTTCTGAAGCTTCCTCCCGGAGCGGGGATGCGCGAGATCTCCCTGGAACTTCCTGTAGGAAATATTCCGGTGCTCCTCGAAAGAGCGGAAGGGGGGGCTCTTCGGGTAACCATGACGCAGAATGCGCCGGAGTTCTTGCGCACCTACCGCCCCGAGGACATCCTCCCCTGCTTCTCTCTCTCCAAAGAGGATCTTCTGGATGATCTCCCCCTTCAAACCGTAAGCACCGGCACCCCCCAGCTCATGGTACCTCTCCGGGGACACCGTGCTCTGCGTCTAGCCTCACCGGATCTCTCCCTCCTTGCAAAGATCGTAAAGGAGAGTGATTTTTCCAGCATCCACCTCTTCTGTATGGGGGGCATGACTGCCCGGGGAGCCACCGCGGCCCGGCACTTCTCCCCGCCTCCGGA
The DNA here is from genome assembly GCA_964539095.1 of uncultured Synergistaceae bacterium. Lineage (GTDB taxonomy): Bacteria > Synergistota > Synergistia > Synergistales > Aminiphilaceae > DAIPKP01. The sequence goes on along the minus strand of CAZIFL010000006.1, from coordinate 11,788 downwards.
GGTTCTGGAAGATCCCTTCACGGGCTCTGCTACCGGAAGCATGGGGGCCTATCTCTGGCGTTACGAGCTTCTCAAGGAGCCGGCCTTCCTGGCAGAGCAGGGGCACTGGCTCTCTCGCCCCGGAGAGGCCTCGGTGGAGGTGCTGGGAGACCGGAAGGACATCACGGGGATCAAGGTCGGTGGCGGAGGCATCACGGTCTTTCGGGGAGAACTCAGCATCTAGCGCCCCCTTCGGGACACTGCTCCATAAAGATCCGCTGAGATGCTCCTTGCCCTTTTTCCCCCTTTGTGGGATGATCTCCTTGGAGAAACGATCCCAAAAGGAACATTTGGTTCCGGAAACAAGACAATTACATAATGCCAAGTGTTAGGGGTGCCCGAAGCAGGGCTGAGATAACACCCTTAAACTTGAACTGGTTAGCACCAGCGTAAGGAAACACTACGGCGAGATGGACCCATAGACAGGGACACCGTGTGCGCACTTTCGTATACGCGGGGTCCCTGTTTTTTTGATTATGCCACCCCTTATGCCTTCCGTGTCCGGCATACTCCTCCTCCTTCCGCTGACCCAGGATTACCGGTAAGTTCCCTTTGTATCGTCATGCGTCGCATGGCGCTGTTGTGGTGTGCTCTCAAACCGGCTTCTCTCGAAGGGCCGGAAAAAAACGTTCAAGGAGGCTCATTTCATGTCTACTCTCATCGAAAAGCTGCAACGGGGAGAGATCCCTCCCTATTTTTCTGCTCTGGGGAAATACGAAGAAGTAACCCCCTCGTGGCTGACAGAAGAGATTCTCCGGGGGACCGTGGTAGTTCCCCGAAATAACCGGAGAAGGGGACCCTTCCTTCCTGTGGCTGTAGGGAAAAATATGCGGGTAAAGGTAAACGCCAACGTGGGGACCTCTCCGGAAAAACGGGATTTTTCCGAGGAGATGGAAAAAGTCCGCAGGGCAGTCGCTGCGGGAGCGGATGCCCTGATGGATCTTTCCATTCCCGGAACAAACAGCGCCTTCCGGCGGCAAATCATGGAGGCTTTCGGAGTTCCTTTGGGAACGGTTCCTCTCTATCAGGCGGCAGGGGAAGAGGGGGCTGCGGAAAATCTATCCTTTTCGAGCTTCGCCAGGGTATTGCGTACCCAGGCCGAGGAGGGAGTGGACTTCATGACCATCCATGCGGGGCTCTTAAAGGAGCATCTCCCTCTTGCGGAAAAGCGTCTTCTCGGGGTGGTAAGCCGAGGGGGCTCCCTCATGATGGATTGGATCCGGCAGCATGATCAGGAGAGCTTTCTTTACGAGAATTTCGATGGCATTCTCGAAATCGCCAGAGAATTCGATATCACCCTCTCTCTGGGGGACGGCCTCCGGCCGGGATGTACTGCGGACGCCAACGATGAGGCCCAGTTCGGAGAACTTCGGGTTCTGGGAGAACTCGTAACCCGTTGCCGAAAGGCGGGAGTACAGGTGATGGTGGAAGGACCGGGGCATGTCCCCCTGCACCGTATCGAGGAAAATGTGCGGCTTCAAAAAGAGATCTGCGCCGGAGCCCCTTTTTACGTCTTGGGGCCTCTGGTGGTGGATCATGCGGCGGGATACGACCACATAGCGGGAGCCATCGGCGGAGCCCTGGCAGCCTACTACGGAGCGGATTTTCTCTGCTACCTCACCCCGGCGGAACACTTGCGGCTCCCCTCTCTGGAGGATGTCCATCAGGGAGTGATGGCCACAAAGATTGCCGCCGCCGCCGCCGACCTTAGCCGGGGCAAGGAATACGCGGTACAGCAGAGCAACGGTATCTCCCTGGGGCGGCGTAACTTCGACTGGGAGAAACAAGGACGGCACGCTCTGGATCCGAAGCATTTCCAGGCCACCCTCGAAACCGTATCTCTCCCCTCTTCGGAAAAGAGATCCTGCTCCATGTGCGGAACCTGGTGCGCCCTTCGGAACCAGCAGAAATTCTGATGTGCACGAACACGAAAAAATATCATCTGGTTCTTCTGGACTTCTCGGGCACCCTCAGCATGGGAGCGGTACATTTCGGCTCCCCGGAAAACATTTCCACAGCCCTGAAGAAAAGCGGTCTTGAATCCCTGGGGATACAAAATCCCGAAGAATTCTGGAGCCGATGCATTGCCCCCTTCTGGAACCGAGGGGGCGCCTCCTCCGTGGGATATACCGCACTTCTGGCAGAAGCTCTCCAAAAAGAGTGCGCCGCCCCCCCTGATAAAGCCCTGAAAGGGGCGGAACATTTTCGAGAGCTTTATTTCGGTGCCTCCCGAATTGATGACGTATGGAAACCCTTGCTGGAATTTCTTGGAGCATCGAAGAAAACCACGGGAATTATCGTTACGGATCACTACGCCGAAGCCACGGAACATATCGTAAAAGAGCTTGCAAGGATGGGTCTCCGGGGAATTTCCGTGAAGGAAGCCCTGGAGATCCCCCAGGGCTTCCTAGGAATAGCAAATTCCGCAGATCTGGGATTTTTCAAGGAACAGGAAGGTTTCTGGGAAACCCTGAAAGAATATCTCCCATACTCTTGGGGAAACATCTTTCTGGTGGAGGACTTTGGGGCCCACGAAGCCTCCGGGGATGCCTACGGAGATTTCCAGAGAGTTCTCGAAAGACGGCGGAAAACGGGGGCACATCTACGGAAGGTTTTTCAGGGATCTCCCCAAATATACGAGTGTTCCCTGCCCCGAAAATATTGGAAAAACCCCGACATCCTCATGCATGAACATATGGTAAGTGCGGAAAATATAACAAAAAAACTAAAGGAGGCTCTCTCATGAACCTTTGCGCAGACTCTCTCTGGCAAGATATATGCCGAATTCGCAAAGAAGCTCCCCTGGTGCACAACATCACCAATTATGTGGTGATGAACTGCACTGCCAACGCTCTTCTCGCTCTGGGAGCATCTCCGGTGATGGCTCACGAAATCCGTGAAGTGGAAGAGATGGTGGCCATCTCTCGTGCTCTGGTAATAAATATCGGTACCCTAAGCTCCCCCTGGGTGGAATCCATGAAGCGGGGCATGCAAAAAGCCCGGGATCTGCATATACCCGTGGTACTTGACCCCGTGGGAATGGGAGCCACCTCTTACCGGGGTGACGTGGTGCACGCCCTTCTGGAAACCGCACCGGTAACGGCCCTTCGAGGAAACGCCTCGGAAATCCGGGCCCTTGCATGGAGCCGGGAGCGCACCAAGGGGGTGGACAGCCTGGCAGATTCCGAAAATGCCCGGGAAGCCGGGGCCTTTCTGGCAAAAAAATATAACTGCGTGGTCTGCGTCAGCGGCCCCCGAGACTACGTGATTTCTCCAGAAAAAGAGGGATGCATGGAAAACGGAGATCCTATGATGACCCGGGTAACCGGCATGGGGTGCACCGCCAGTGCCCTCTGCGGAGCCTTTCTTGCCTTGGGGGGCTCTCCCTTTTCGGCGGTGCTTCACGCCATGGCCACCATGGGTATAGCGGGAGAAATGGGGGCTTCCCAAAGCAAGGGCCCCGGAACCCTCCAGCAAAACTTTTTAGACTCCCTCCACAGCATTACGGAAGAGGACATCTCCCGGCACCTGAAAGGAAGCATTATTCTATGACATCCCTGAAAGGAATTTATCTCGTAACTTCCGGAGAAAGGCTTGGGGAGGAAACCTTCCTATCCATTCTCCGAAAAGCCTTGGAAGGAGGGGTCTCGCTGGTGCAACTTCGGGAAAAACAGTGCTCCTCCCGGGAGTTCCTCCGCCGGGGAAAGAACGTTAAAAAACTCCTCGATTCCTATGAAGTTCCCCTCATCATCAACGACCGGGTGGATATAGCCCTCGCTCTGGGTGCTTCGGGGGTGCATTTGGGGCAGTCCGACCTTCCTTACGAAGAGGCCCGGAGGATCCTGGGTCCCCAAGCCATTATCGGGATCTCCGTGGAAAACACGAAACAGCTCGAAGAGGCTTCGAAATTCCCGGGAATCTCCTACCTCGGCATAAGCGCAGTCTTTCCCTCCGCCACAAAAAGCGACACCCCCCACATCTGGGGACTTTCGGGGCTCCGGGAGGCCCGAAAATCCACGAAACTGCCTCTGGTAGCAATCGGAGGTGTGGGGGAGGAGAACGCCAAGGAGGTCTTTCAAGCCGGAGCAGACATGATAGCCCTGGTTTCTGCCATTATGGAGAGCCAAAACCCCAAAAAAACCGTACAGAACCTGAAAAGTTTGTATTGCCAGGCTTTCGGGAAGGCAGTAGAGGCATGAAGCGATACCGCCGGGTTCTCACTATTGCGGGGTCTGATAGCGGGGGCGGAGCTGGAATTCAGGCAGACCTCAAAACCTTCTCCGCCCTGGGATGTTACGGCATGAGCGTGCTCACCGCCCTCACCGCCCAGAATACCCGGCAGGTCACCGCCATTCATGGAATCCCTCCGGAGTTCGTGGCGGCCCAGATGGATGCGGTTTTCTCGGACATAGGAGTGAATGCGGTAAAAATCGGCATGCTCCACCATGCGGATATTGTCGAAACCGTGGCGGAAGGGCTGAAACGCTATGCCCCACCCCATATGGTGCTGGACCCCGTAATGATTTCCACCGCAGGAGACCGGCTTCTCGAAAACACCGCGGTGGAAGAAATGCGCAAAAGGCTTCTTCCCCTGGCAGAGGTGCTTACACCCAATCTTCCCGAAGCGCTGGTACTTTTGAACCGGGACCCCCTCTCAATAAAAAACCCCTCGGAAGAGACCATGAAAGGGATCTGCCGGGACCTGGCAAATCTCGGAGCTTCGGCGATACTCCTCAAAGGAGGGCACGCTTCGGGCAAAGAAAGCAACGACCTACTCTACTGTGCCAACACCGACAGATACCGGATCTTCAAAGCTCCCCGGATAAAAACTCTAAACACCCACGGCACCGGGTGCACTCTCTCTTCCGCTCTGGCGGCCTGGCTCGCCCGGGGACTCCCCCTGGAAGAGGCTGTAGAAAGAGCAAAAGCATATATTTCCGACGCTCTGGAAGCGGGAAAAGACTACTCCCTGGGAGAGGGACACGGGCCTGTGCATTTTTTCTTCGGTCTCTGGAAAAATTCAAATTCTTCGCTCCCGTAAAAAGATGGCATGGATAAACATGCGAAGCTTCTCAAAAAGATTCGTCATGGCAATACCGATATCCGGTTCGAAGATCTGAAGGGGCTTTGCGAGTTCTATTTTGGCCCCTGCCGTCAAAGTGGTAGCAGCCATGCGGTGTTCAAGATGCTGTGGAAAGGGGGGTTTCCCAATGAAGACATTGCACTATATATACCGGGTGGAGTGGTCTCCTGAAGATGGGGAGTACGTGGGACTCTGCACGGAATTTCCCAGCCTCTCCTGGCTCGGGGAAACCTACGAGGAAGCTTTTTCGGGGATCCGCTCTCTTGTATCCCAGGTGGTAGCGGAGATGGAGGGAAATCAGGAAGCACTTCCAGAACCTTTATCATGTGGATCCTATTCGGGGAATATCACCCTGCGGACCACTTCGGATCTCCACAGAAAGCTTGTCATTCGGGCAGCGGAATCCAAGGTGAGCTTGAACCGGTATCTCAACAGCAAGATCGCCTCCTTGATCGACTGATACCGCCATGTCTTCCGAAATACACCGGAGCAGTGAAAATACCCTCTTGTTCTGGGTACATGCCCTCCCTCAGCGGTTAGACATCGAAAAGCCACCACCCCTCGGGGCAGGTGGCTTTTTTCGTGGCAACCCTGGAACCAGCGGCTACCCATTGCGCCTATCTCACCCTGCACGCCGCCGGGGGGTGATCTCAAAATCCATTGCGGAGAGGACGGAAAGAAAGGTTTTCAACGTGGGGTTTCCTTTCTGACTCAAGGATTTGTAGAGCTGCTCCCGAGAAAGCCCCGTCTTTCGAGCAATTTCCGCCATCCCTTTCGATTTGGCTACCACGCCGATAGCATTTGCGATGTAGCCGGGATCGTTCGTTTCAAAGGCATCTTGAAGAAAAATCTCTATGGACTCCGCATCGTCCAGGTGTTCCTCGAAGTTATACCCATGCAGTTTTTCCCTCATTTTTTCGTTCACAGCTCGTCAACCTCCGCTCTCTTGGCAATCTCGTTGGCTTTCTGGACATCCTGTTCCTGGGTAGATTTATTGCCACCACACAACAAGATAATGATGATGTCGCCTTCCTGTTTGAAAATAGATCAGATCCCCCGGTTTATAGTGGATTCTCAACTCACTTACGCCCTCGCCCACTGGGGGGGTATCACCGAAAAGGCCGTTTGCGATACGGTACAGTCTGGCGGTAATTATCTTCTGCCCCCGCCGATCCTTGAGCTTCTTCTCCCATTTTCTGTAGGTCTCGGTCTGAAGGACTTTTCTCATCATGGCACAACTGTAGTCTAAAAACTACTCACAGTCAACGAGAAGAGACAAGAGAAGCGACTACCCTGACTATGCCGCACTCCCTCGGGACATGGTGGCCCTCCTTTCGAGCATTCATTTGCATATGTCTAAACATATGTTATTCTGCTTGTGAAGGGGGTTGGGGGTATGAGCAAAAGCTATTCTTCATCAGAAATTATCAAATTGCTCAAGAAAGACGGATGGTTCCTCGACAAGGTTACAGGAGATCACCACCAGTTCAAACACCCGGCAAAAAAAGGCAAGGTGACGGTTCCCCATCCGAAAAAAGATCTGAATATTTCAGTTCTGGCAAGCATCAAAAGACAATCGGGGCTCAAGATATAAGAGCCCCGAAGGAGGTTTTTCTCATGAAAGACAGATACGTATACCCCGCATTTTTCTGCTACGACGAAGGTGAGGAAATCGGAGTGGTATTCCCCGATCTTCCCGGCTGCGTCTCCCAGGGAGCCCCGGAAGAAGAAGCGTTGCGCATGGCTCGGGAGGCTCTTTCTCTCCACCTTTTCGGTATGGAAGAAGATGGGGACGAAATTCCGGAGCCTACCCGCCCGACAGAGCTTTCCCCTGAAAAGGGTCAGGTTATAGTGCTCGTGGATGTTTTCATGCCATCCTTCCGGGAAAAGATGAACAACAAGGCGGTGAACCGCATGGTGACGCTTCCCCGGTGGCTCGACGTGGAAGCAAAAGCAGCACAAATCAGCTATTCCATGGTTCTCCAGGAAGGTCTGAAAGACCGCCTGGGAATAAAAGCATAGATGCATGAAAAAAGCGTGCTCTCCCTGCAATCAAGATTTATCGAAAAAAGATGAGTGGTCGAAAATTTCTAATTTAACTATTTTGAGCCACCACCCCCCGGGGCAGGTGGCTTTTTTCGTGGCAACCCCCCAACCACCGGCTGTCGATTGTACCTATCCGGGAGTTGCCTCTGATGAACTACCGCCGAATTTCTTCCATCCCAAGCTGCTCTTTGATGGCGTGCTGAAGCAGGGCGGAAAAATTGACCCCCTTTGCTTCGGCAGCCCGGTTAAGCCAATAGGGAATAGTCAGGGTTTTTTTGACGGCCTTGCTTTCCATCTCCTCTCGAACAAGGGGCATGATGGCGGTAATCATGACGGTTTTTTCATCGCTATCAAGCTTTATTGCCGAGAGAGGCGATGGGGCGGGAATAGTCTCCCCATTTTCCTCCATGCCGAAAAGATGAAGCTCCAGGGATTCCGTGGCACGCCGAATAGCCTGGGTATCGTTCTCTCCCTGGCTGGCACAACCGGGGAGATCCGGAAAGTATATGCCTATACGCTCATCTGAGTTATAGTGCAGCACTGCGGGGAAATCATATCTATCCTGCATACGAAGCACTCCTTTCGTGAGGTTTTTCGAAGGTGGCTTTTTCGTGGCAACTCCGAAATCACCGGCTTGCGAAGAGTGGCAAGGATAGCTCAGATTCGTCGGCGGGGAAGAAGGGCTAAGACAATATCCGTATTGGCTTTGATTTTATTTCCACCTTTTACTATGAGGTGCCGTTCCATAAGGTTTTTTATGTCCCTACTGAGCGTCCTTTTGGTTTTGTCTGCGTACGCATCAGAAAGTTCCGGGGATAGTTTGCGAATTTCTTGAAGGTCGATTTCTACAGGGTTTTCCGAAGCGGTAAGAGCAAAAACAAGCCTTTTTCTCCGGGGATCTGTAGAGCTGTTGTCTTTGCTAAAGCTATGATTGACAAAATGTGCCCAAAGAATGCTTCTTTGCTGTGCTTGAACGAGATCTATCTGTTCATCCAGCCCGTCGATAAGGCCCTGTAGGGCGTATTCAAGGAATTGCAAAACGCCGTTATCCCGTTTCGAGGATTCATGTAGTTGAATGTAGTATTCGGAACGAGTGTTGTTGTAGTGATTGCTTAAAAGGTGAGCTGCCAAAGTGGGCGCGCCAGCTTCAAGGAGGAATCTGAATTCCATAAGTCGGGCTGTCCTGCCGTTTCCATCGCCGAAGGGATGGATCCATGCAATATAGAGATGAGCCAGGATAGCCGCAAGAATTCCCGAGGCCATTTTGAAATTTTTTCCCAAAACAGGGGTTTCCGGGTCTGTGATCCCCTGAAGCATGTCAACAAGGCGATCCATAAGGTATGGGCAATCTTCTGCCGGTGCTCCCCGGTATTTCTCCACCCCTACGGAATATGTTCTGTACTCTCCGGGGGTAACATCCGTTTCCACTTTGAGGTTATGAAGTACGTACTTGTTGTATTCTCGAATCTCCTCGGAGGAAAGAGATAAATCTTGGAACGTAAGCGTTTTTTCGGCGATTTTATTACACGCATGGACGATGTTCTCTATTTCTTGTTTGAGATATTCACGCGAAGGGGGAAGTTCAAGACTCCCGTTCAAAAAGGCTTCTACCTCGTCTTCTCGTAATGTATTACCTTCTATGGCAGTGGTTGCCAAGGCCCCTCTGGCAAGAGAAATCAGGTGCATCTCCTCGGATAATTGGGGCAGTAACGCAACTTTGGCGAGATGACGGCATTTAGACTGTGCGGCTCCAAGGAGCATCCATAGTTCTTTATTGGCTTTCCTGAGATCAGGACTGAAATCAATCCACGGATGACTTGTTTCATAAGCTCTTTTAGACATGATTCCTCCTCCTTTTAATTCTGTTTTTGCAAAGGAAAGTATAGATTTTACCCGTGGAAGTGTCAATATATATGTCCAAAAAAATGTCCGAGAACATGTCTCCATAAATGTCTGAGGAAACGTATATCCATGCCGCCACCGAGAAAGTAAAACCAGGGATTCTCCACCAGAAACCACGAAATGGCGGAGAGTAGGGGCGAGCTAGGAATGTACCGGTGGACAAAAATGTCACTTTTGAGTTATGCTTTGCAGAGCCGAAGGGGGTGGTTTTTGTGTCGGTGCTTTCCGATGTGAGATTGATCGAGAGCATTTTTGATGGCAAGCTGATTATTTCGCCTTTTGTGCTTGCTCATGTTCAGCCGTCTTCCATTGATCTCACACTTGATCCTCTTCTCAAGAAGCCTCAAGAGGGTGCGGTCGTTGATCTTACTGAAGATAATGCCAAGCCTTTTGAAGAAATCGGGGTAGTGGAAAGATATTGTCTTGAGCCAGGGAAAATGCTTTTAGGGCAAACGGGAGAAACCATAGGGATTCCGAGATCTTGTACCGGGCACATACATAACCGGAGTAGCCTTGCCCGTATGGGCTTGGATATTGCCTCTGCCTCATACATCAACCCGGGCTATAAAGGGAAACTGCCTATCATAATAAAAAATAACGGGACTTTTACGGTTAAATTAGTGCCCGGAATTCGCATATGTCAGCTTGTGGTGGCTGATGTCGAGCCGGAGCCCGTCCGAGACTATTCGCAAAGGAAAAACTCGAAGTATTTTGACGAGAAAGACTCCCTCGTTTCTCTCTTGCATTTAGATGAGGAAATTCAAGATTTCAAGGAGAAAAAGCGGAGCACAGAAGAAGAGCAAAGGGATCTTGCCCAATTTTTACAGGATCGTATCCGGGAAAGAAGCAACGATATTCTTGAAGAGATGAGAGACGAAACGAAAAGGAAACTTGGGATCTTATGAGCAAGAGGGACGTGGAAAGGTTTCTTAGAAAACGCTTGAACGCCCTTTTACGCCCTCACTTGGTTTCTGTTTTTGCGAGAGAGGCGGTGGAGAGCTACTCGGATGTTTATTCGGAAAGGCATGGGTGCCCACCTCCGCAAGAGAATGTCCAAATTTTGTGGGAAGAGCTTGTAAGAACCGGGAGCATTGCGGACAAAGCCGATAAAACTATATCTGAGCTTGTGACCAAAATTCTCGAAGATTTGGGATACAGGCCGCCTTGGAGAAAGATTTGCGTGCACTCTGCGATAGCGCTTGCGGTACTTTACTATCTCGGAAGATTTTTATTCTTTTCTGTGTCGATACTCTGGGGGCACAGTATCGAGGAACCCTTCACAAGTGTTCACCATGTTATTGCTTGTGGCATCGCCTTTATCCTGTATGGATTCGCTACGGTTTTTGACCTCATGAAAGAACGAGAGCGTTATAGAGAGTGATTCCAAAGTCTAAATGCTTGCAAAGCCACCACCCTTCGGGGCAGGTGGCTTTTTTCGTGGCAACCCCGGAATCACCGACTGGGGATTATTTCTCTGACAAACTACCGCCGAATTTCTTCCATCCCAAGCTGCTCTTTGATGGCGTGCTGAAGCAGAGCGGAATAATTCAGTTTTGCGTGATCCGCCTGGGTTTTTAACCAGAGGGGGATGGTGGTAGTTACCTTGGTGGCCCGGTTTTCTCTGGCATGACGGAAGGGGGGCATGAAGACATCCACCGAAACAACGTATTCGTCCTCCTGAAGGTTTTTGGCAAGGCTCTGGTGAGAGGATGGCTCCGGGATGGAATCTCCTTCCTTCTCGCTATCCCACAAGTACAACGCAAGGGCCTCTCTAGCGCATCTGATCGCCTGAGCTTCCGTATCCGCACAAGTAACGCAGCCGGGGAGATCGGGGAATTCCACGGCGTACCCGTCTTCATCATGAGTAAAAATAGCGGGGAAAACATAAGTGTCTTGCATAAGTGCGCACCTCCCTGTAAAAGTTTTGCGGGGCTACTTGAGCCCTACTTACTTCAAAATGCTTGAGGCTGTTTTCGGGTGGACATCTTTTCTCGGGTGAGGGACTGTGACTTTCCCTTTCTTCGTGGGGTGCCTGAATTGGTGATGATCCCCCTCAATGCTGACGATGTTCCAGCCGTCCTGCCGAAGTGTTTTCATGAGGTCTCTGGAACTATATCTTTTCCGGATGATTCCCACCCCCCAATTGTGACACCTCCATTGTAACACGTTCATATACACGTGCAAGCCCGTCCTGGTTCTGTGCCGATACATCGAATATCCCCTTGGGTGTGTACCCATGGCTCTTACTCTCCAGGCAGGAGGGCAGTTTTGCCGCATTTCACGAGAACCAGCACGTTCCTTTCCCTCCCCCCGATTCCACCCAAATCGCAGATTTTGAAGAATGAAATTCCTCCAGGGCGATATCCGAAAGAAGAGATTGACAGAAAAAATGGCGTTTTCTCCGAAAGTTCCGTGAAACAGGGGTTTTTGAAATGAGGAGGATATAATCCCTTGTGAGTCGTTCCCCCCCCATGCGGGGGCGTGGGTTGAAACATATATTGTGTTGGTATTTTCCCCCCCAACTCTGGGGGCGCGAGTTGGAAGAAACAAACAAGGAGGTGTGTATATGAAAGAAACGCCACAGGCAAAAACAAGTCGGCAAGCAGGATGTGCAACAGGAACAAATACGAGGAACAGGAGGAACGCGAGTATGAACAAAAAGCAGTGGAACACGCGGAATAAGGGTTTCGGGCTGATGAGCCTTGTGATCGGCATGGC
>CAZIFL010000005.1:0-131830 GCA_964539095.1 uncultured Synergistaceae bacterium | reverse complement strand
AACGCCGGGGATACCGGGCGGTGATGATCAACAACAACCCCGAAACGGTGAGCACTGATCACGACTGTTCCGATGCCCTCTATCTGGAACCTCTCTGCAAAGAGGAAGTGGAGCAGGTTTTGGAGCGGGAAAAGGTGGAAGGGTATTTTGCCAGCTTCGGAGGCCAAACCTCCCTGAGCCTGGGGATGCAGATCTCCCCCCGCTACCCCCTGCTGGGAACGGATCTCTCGGGAATCCGCCGGGCAGAGAGCCGTGGAGAGTTTTCCGCCCTTCTTGAAAAGGCGGGGATCCCCCTTCCTCCGGGGGCAGTGGCCCGCAGGGTGGATGAAGGGCTTGCGATTGCGGCAAAACTGGGATATCCCCTCATGGTGCGCCCCAGCTTTGTCATCGGCGGGGTGGCCATGGCGGTGGTCTACGAAGATCGGGAGCTGCAAGGCATCCTTGAGGAGGCCTTCTCTCTGGAAAAGGATCAGGAGGTGCTTCTGGATCGGTTCCTGCCGGGAAAGGAGTTCGAGGTGGATGCGGTCTGTCAGGGATCGGAGGTGGTGATTCCGGGGATCTTCGAACATCTGGACCCCGCGGGGATCCACTCGGGGGATTCCATCGCCCTCTTCCCCGCCCTCTCTCTGGAGCCCCGGCACCGGGAGGAGATTCTGCGCATCACCTCCCGGATTGCGAAGGAGCTGAATGTGAAGGGGCTTCTCAACATCCAGTTCGTGCTCCACGATGGCACCCTCTACGTGATCGAGGCAAACCCCCGGGGAAGCCGAACCGTACCCATCGTCACCAAGCTTACCCACGTCCCCCTGGTGGATCTTGCGGTAGGGGTGGCTTTGGGAGAATCTCTTCGGGAAATTGCCCCGGAGATGGGGCTTCTCTCCTATGAAGGCCCCTTCGGGGTGAAGATCCCGGTGTTCTCCACGGAAAAGCTGCCGGGGATCGACTTTCGGTTGGGTCCCAAAATGCAATCCACCGGGGAGGTTCTTGGGGTCTCCGCAAACTTCGCGGGAGCCCTGCGGGAGGCTCTGGCAGCTCTCGGCACAGCCCTTCCCGAGAGAGGAAAAGTACTCTTTTCGGTGCATGACCGGGCCAAATCCGCCTGCTGCGCCACCGCCGCCCTCTACGCCGCCGCAGGATGGCAGATCTTCGCTACCCCCGGCACGGCGGAGCATCTGGGCAAATGGGGCATTCCAGTACAGCCGGTACCCAAGGGAAAAGAGCTTCTCACAAGAATTACCGCCAAAGAATGGGATCTTCTGGTGAACATTCCGGGAAACCAACAGACCGCCCTGCGGGACGGCTTCGCCCTCCGTCGGGGAGCCGTGGAAGGGGGCCTTCTCTGTTTCCACTCCCTGGAGTGCGCCAATGCCCTAGGGGTGAGTTTGCCGAAGATTTCCGGGGAAGCTCGGGGGTAGAAAAACTCCACATTTTACATTAACTGCACTCTTACGTGGCGCTCGTATTTCCACAAAAACCCCGAAAGCAGGCATAGCAAAAAAGCACTTCCGAAGAGGTGCTTTTTTGCTATGCCTCAAGTTATTCCAGGATAACAACCCCTGCATAGAACCACAAAAAAACCATTACACCGACAACAGCTTTTCCCCGGATTTCAGTATTTCAGTCAATCCTTCTCCCCAATATTTGACATCCACCCCCATTTCGATCAATTTGGGAGTGGTGTTCAGGGAGTCGCTGCACGCCTTGCAGGCGGAAACGGTTACTCCCACTCGAAGGAGTTCTTGTATTCCCCGGGCCACCAATTCGGATTCTGCCGCAAGTTTTGCGGTGGAGCCCCAGATAATGAGGGTTACTTCCTCCCACCATCCTTTGAGCTTCGAATTTCGCGCGTACATAAAAACCATTTGTTTGAAAACCACTTCATCGGCGTTCGTCCACAGTATGTACAGCTTTTCCATATTTTCTTCCCTCCCCCTGAAAAACAGCCTACCTATTGTATTCGCCATAACTATTCGGCCTTTTTATAAACTTGAATCACATCATCATCTATCCCCGGACCTGTGCGATAGATATACCATACTTCTTTTTTATCGGGCGTTCCAACTGTAATACTGGTTCCATCTTCCAACTTGAACTCCAAAATGTACATTCCACTGCCCATATCCTCGTCCGGTTGCCCCAATATCGACTCGATATAGTCATAAGGAGATTCTTCGTTGCATTGAGACAACAGGGGCATCACTTTTTCGACTTCCCGAGAGGGGAATGCAACGTCCCGGCTGTTGACGGCACTTGCCGGAAAAGCTATGGCAAAGAGCAAAAGCATCACAAAAACATTCTTCATTTTCATGCTCCAATTTATGGGAAATAAGGAACCTCCACCGGGTCCACTATACCTTACAGAACCAATAACATCTTGAAGATATACGTGGTCACGCCGCATAGACAACCTTCGCAGAGACCAGAATAGCCTGTCGACGGATGGCATTCCGGCTGTTTTCCACCCCACGCCGACTCACGAGATCCACGGAACGGCCAAAAATACGTTGCAACTCATCCTCCATGGTAACCATGTCAAAGAGGGAAGGCATGGCATCCGAAGCAAAGGTAACAAGAATATCAATGTCGCTCTGTTCTCCGAAATCCTCCCGCAACACAGAACCGAAAAATGCCAGTTCGGCAATTTTCCAGGAACGGCAAAATACATCAAGGGCCTCCCGAGGAATTTTTATTTGTATAGGCATCTCTCTACCCCCTTACCCACCAAAACCCCAACCAAATATCCGCTAGAGAATAAGACCGTACTGCCTCGCCAGCACGTCATTAAGAACCGCCACAGATGTGGGGGAAAAGGACCAGGTTTTTACGGTAGAGCGAAGCGCCGCCCTCAAGGCATCCTGAAGAGGAGGCAGCCACTCCTCTTTATGCCCGCTAATCACGAGAATAAACTTCACGTCAACCTTGGACAACTCAAGCTCTTTGAAAGCCTCTGGAAGATCCCTCTCGGCGTGCTCATGCCTTCCCAGACAGCAGGCCCATCCTAAAGAGAAGGCGTTGACGAGCTTTTCTCGAATCTCAGCGATGAAGGCATCAAAATGTGGCTGCGTCTCCGGCCGGGGGCTGCTCGACTTGGCTTCCACCACCCAGAGCACAGGAGGCCTTTTGTTATCAGTGCGAAGAAGTAAAAACTCCCCCATCTGAACGTGTTTCTGAAGAGCCGCATAGCTGTGGCTCTTTTCGATGTGAAAGCATGCCCCCTCCGCATAGGGACCGAAGGTCATGCGGGACTCCAAAATAGTTGTAGCCGTCATTTGAGGGCCAGCCCGACTTCTTCCTTGTAGAGCCGTATGGATTCTTGAATAATCGAGGTTTCCGGCATCCCCTTCAGCAGGTCGTTTTGAACCCACTCCTCCTCCTGAGCGGAGAGAACAGGAACAGAAAGCCCCTTCTCCTGGGCGATCAAAAACAGTTTCTTCACCACAAAATAGGAATGGCTTGCCAGAAAGAACTGGATACCCCGTTCCGCCAATACCGCCACAATATCCAGAAGTTCTGAAATAGCGGTGGGATGAAGGGCGGATTCAGGTTCGTCCATAAAGACAATGGAGTGAATATCCATATAGCGATTGCCGAGCAGGGTATCCAGAAGGGCGATCTTTTTGATCCCCTCCGCAGTTACTCCTAGAGAAAATTTTTGATTTCCCTTTTTGAATTGCCAACGCCCTCCGGCATCGTCATACTCAATTGTACCCCCCAGCATGGATTCAAGCCTCTGCCGGGAATCGGAAAACTCCTTGTAGTTTTTCCCCCTTTGGGGAGAGAGACGCAACGCCCGAGCCAAATCGAGATAGGTGTCATCAAAACCAAAGGAGGTGTCCTGCTCCCTGGATTTTAAAATAATATGATGCAACGAGAGAACCTCTTTTGCGGGCAAAAAGATGGAATTACTCCCCCGAGGGGGAACATGATTTTCCAAAGAGGAAATTTGCTTGGTGGTATCTTTGCCAAATTTATAGATAAAGTCCTTATCATTATATTTCATTCTACAGCAAAGAGGACTCTCGGTTCCCTTGGTAACAAGATCTCCGATTTTATCCGGCTGAAAAGTCCAGTACAGTTTGCCCGCCAGGATCTCCGCAGCTGAACGCTGATCGTCCCCTCGCCGGTGCTCTTCAATAGTTTTCATGGCACTGTAAAGGATTTTCAGCAAGAAGGTCTTCCCGGTATCGTTGCCGCCGATCACTAGGTTGATCTTTCCTAAATTTTGCCAATCCAGCCTGGCGAGAGGGCCATAATTTTTCAACTTGATGCTCTGTATCATTTCTTCTCTCCTTATGCGAGCAACTACGAGCAACCACCCCTTCTCCGCCACCATCTTTTCACAGCAAGAAGCGGAGCTTTTCCCCCAGCTACTTCCGGGTGATCTCCTCGCAGGACTCCCGAACCTCTTCATAGGCCTTCGCAAGCCCGGCGTAGCGTTCTTCCAACCTTGTTATGCGTTCCTGCAGATCCTCCCGCTCCGGGGGGATCATCTCCCGCAGGCAGATAAGCTCAAGAAAGGCGTTTTTTCTGTTCGGGGAGGTACAGCCGAAAAGTTCCTGCTGGATGCGTATATCGTGGGGTATGGAAAAGAGGTCTCGGGTCTCTTCGAAACCGAAAAGGTAGTACGCCCGGGGGAATCCCGCCCAGGCCAGGGCGGAGTAGCACATGGAACAGGGCTGATGGGTGGAGAGAAAAAGGCACTCCTCCGGCCGGGGGTGGGAGGAAAGGGCGTAAAAGTCGTTCATGGTGGCGATTTCCCCATGCCAGAGGGGGTTAGCACCCTCCCGATTGGTTCCCGCCACCACGAGGGACCAATCTTCTTTACGCAGCACCGCGGCCCCGAAAACCTTGTTTCCCTTGGGAACCTCTCTCTCCGTGAGAGGACAGATATCCTCCTCCATCACGGAAAGCAGCCTCGCCGCAAGGTATACGTCTTCTGCGCTCATGACTTTTGAGCCCCCTTTTTTCGCTCCTGTTTCCCAAATCCGCACTTTTTCCATCCACACAGAATCTAACGGTAGATTTCCTTTCGGTGCCCGATTTTGACCACCCACACGGTGAGTTGCTCATCCTGAATGGAGTAGATGATGCGATACACTCCAACCCGATACCGGTATCTCTCCTGACCACTGAGTTTCTTCGAACCAGCCTGACGAGGATTTTCCCCGAGAGATTCAATGCATGACAGTATTTTCTTCAAATCCTTGTCTGGAATAGATTGCACATCTTTCCAGACAGATTTTTTAAAAAAGATGCTATATCCGGCCATCTTTTTTCAGCTTTTCAAGCATCTCCTGGTAACTCAACAGGGGCTCCTGGTGCCTTTCATCAAAGACCGCAAGGTCTTCCGCGTCTTCAGCAAGAGCTTCCTTTACCGCATCGTTAATTATCTCGGACATGGAACGGGAAGTCTCCAGCGACTTCATCCGCAAAGCCTGGTGGAGGTCCGGTTCCAGGTAAATTGTAGAACGTTTGGATAGATTGGACATCTTTTCCCCTCCTCCCTTCTCCTTGGAAACAACAGCATCATAGCGCCATGACGCCAGGAGGTCAATTTCTCCGGGTTAAAAAAGCCAGGCCGTAGTAGTCATTCCCGTTAAATTGAAACTCGTCGATCAGGTGGATATGCACCTTTCGGGTATGCGCTTCGAAGGATCGTTGATTTACCTTGTTGATAAAGGTTGTCCCGATGGCATATTCTGGGGCCATCATCTCTCTGCTCTTCTCGAAAAGCCGGGGAAAGCTGTCGGTTCCCCGAAGAGAGACATCTATGCATACCGGACCGTATTCGTAGGAGTTTTCCGGGGTGATACGGATACCTCTGTAGGTTATCTGCCGAAACCGCTCGAGCATGTAGTCGAACATGGAACGCCCCTTGAAGTAATTCCACCCTGCGGCCACCACATATCCGAGAATCTTTTTTTCCTTCTCGATTACCGCCAGCCCATGGATCGTCACAAGCTCCTCCACCTGTTCGTGCGAAAGGGGGGTGGTGACAAACCCCTCCTTTTTCTGCTCCTCCGAAAGGTTCGTTACCAGGTTCAACTCCTGGAGTGCGAGAACCCCCTCAATATCTCCCATGGCGGCAGCCCGAATGTTCATACGTTTCCTCTCCTTCTTCTCTGGGAAAAATTCTCGTATTACGGTGCTGAAAGGTTAATTTCTACCCCCAGAACCACCCTTTCCCCTGATGACATCATGTCCCATGAGCATAGCAGTATAGCAGTAAAGATTTGCAGGAAGAACGTGTACCTGAAAATCCGCCAGAGTCAGAGTCTCGGGTCGAGAAGGCCAGACCATCAGTGATGGCCATCAAAAAATCTTCTCGATCCCCTCAAACTGCATGTTGTAGTAACGTGCGTAGAGCCCCCCGCTTTTGAGAAGCTCTGCATGTTTCCCCCGCTCAAGAATACCCTCATCCGTGATCACAATAATTTCATCCGCCTTGCGGATGGTGCTGAGCCTGTGGGCGATGACGATGGTGGTCCTGTTCCGGGAGAGCCTTTCGAGGGATTCCTGAATACGCCTCTCGCTTTCATTATCCAGGGCAGAGGTGGCCTCATCGAGAATCAGTATCTTCGGATTTTTCAGAAATACCCGGGCGATGGAAATTCTCTGCTTCTGTCCCCCCGAAAGACGTACCCCCCGCTCTCCCACATAGGTATGGTAACCGTCCTGCAGGGACATGATGAAGTCGTGGATGTTGGCATTTTTGGCGGCTTCCACAATCTCATCATCTGTGGCATCAAGCCTTCCGTAGGCAATATTGTCTTTGAGGCTGCCGGAGAATATGTACACATCCTGCTGTACCACCCCGATGGCGGAACGCAGAGAGCTAAGGGTGAGGGAGCGGATATCCTTTCCATCTACGAGCACGCTCCCCCCCACCACATCGTAGGATCGCGACAAGAGCATGCAGAAGGTGGTTTTTCCTCCTCCCGAGGGACCCACAAGGGCCATGGTTTTTCCTGCTTCAATGGTTACGTTAATGTTCTCAAGAACATTAACCGTGTCTTCGTAGGAAAAGGAAACATCCCGGTATTCAATGTGGCCTTCCACATCTTCCAGGGGCACCGCATCCGGGGCATCCACAATTTCCGGGGGCGTGTCCAGAATTTCCATAAAGCGCCGAAATCCAGCGTACCCCTTCTGAAATTGCTCCGTAAAATTAAGGAGTAGCTGTATAGGGTTCATGTAAATGTTGACATACAGGGCGTAGAGCGCAAGGTTTGCCGCCGGAAGCTCCCCCTTGGCAATCAGGATACCCCCGAACACGATGATGATGGTGTAGAAGAGACCCTGAAAAAAGGAATTTCCCGCCATGTACCCCCCCATGGCATGATAGCTGTTGTTTTTGGATTCCAGGAACCGATGGTTGCTTTTCTCGAATCGTTCGTTTTCAAAGCCTTCGTTGGCAAATAATTTTACAACCCGAATACCGGAAAGGCTGTCCTGGACACGGGAATTCACGTCGGCTATTTTACGGCGATTTTCCAGGTAGATGGCCCGCATTTTCTTATTTTGATAAAAGGAAAAGACAATCATCAAAGCCGTAACGATAAACAAGACCAGGGTGAGCTTAACGTTTAGCATCAGAAGAATGATAAAGGAACCCGCAAGCTTGAGCACCGACATGAAGATGTTTTCGGGGCCATGGTGTGCAAGCTCGGAGATGTCGAAGAGATCCGCCACAATGCGGGACATCATCTCCCCGGTGTTATTCTTATCATAATAGGAAAAGCTAAGTTTTTGCAGATGGGCAAAGAGGTCCCGGCGCATGTCGCTTTCCATCCTGGCGCCCATGATATGCCCCCAGGAAGTGATGAAATACTGAGCGAAATAGCGCACCACATACATGACAAGCAGAGCCACCCCGATATAGCCTATGACCCTGAAAATATACCCCGCCTCCCCGCGAAAAAGCCCATCCACCAGGGTTTTAAGGATAAGCGGAAACGAAAGGTCGATTACCGACACCACCAGAGCGCAGAACAAATCCATGTAGAACAGGAAACGATAGGGTTTGTAGTAGGAGGCAAATTTCTTAAAAATACGCATAATACCTTGCCATCTCTCCTTTCTTAACAAAAAATTCTTCTTGAGCCCCCGAGCCTTGAGGAGACCTGAAAATTCATTGTACAGCCACACACCAGGGAATGTAACGCGCCAAAAAGCTCCCTTTTCGGGGTCCAGCATATAAAGCGTACCTGCCATCCTCCGTAAAGAAGGCGGCAGGTACGCAAGGCCGGTGCACCGCTATGGCATGGGCACGGGGAAAATCCTGTTCATATTTCCAATTGGTGGCACTGCCGAATACGGATATCCATCTCAGTACCCTCCCCGACGTCGATTTTTCTCTTTGGCAAGCCTGCGAGCGTTTTTAATCCCTCCCAGCTCCGCAAACATGGTGGCGATTTTTTCGCTCTCGATCTGCCGGGAGTTCAGCCCCTCATAGCGGGCCTCTTTTTGCAGCTTGCCATAGCTCTCCAGACGCTCCTCCGAGAGGGATCCCTCCTCTATGGCCTGACGCACCGCACAGAAGGGCTCCTTGGTGTGGGTACAGTCCCGGAATCTGCACATGCCCGCAAGTTCCTGAATATCTGCAAAGGTTTTGGCGAGATCAGCGCTCTCGATACCGAGTTCCCGCATTCCCGGGGTGTCGATCACCATACCTCCTCCGGGGAGAAGCAGAAGTTCCCGCCTGGTGGTGGTATGCCGGCCTCGCTGATCCTTTCGTATTTCCTTCGTTTCGAGAATCTCTGCACCCATAAGGCGGTTTATCAGGGTTGATTTGCCCACCCCGGAGGAGCCGAGAAATGCCACGGTCTCCCCCCGGCCCAGATAGGGCAACACCGCGAGATGTCCCTCCTCGGTAAGGCTGGAGGTAACCAGAATATCCACCCCCGGAGCGATCTTCCGCAGCTCCTCCAGCTTGTGCGAAAGATCGTCGCACAGATCTGCCTTGGTAAGCACCAGCACAGGCACAGCCCCGCTATCCCAGGCTATACCAAGATAGCGTTCCACTCTCCGAAGATTGTAGTCTCTGTTGAGAGACATGCAGATGAAGACCGTGTCAATGTTCGCCGCCACCACCTGTTCGTGGTGGGCGGTTCCCGAAGCTCTTCGGATAAAGACGCTTTTCCGGAGAAGCACATGGTGAATGATGGGGTGCCCCTCCGCATGGCCCGCACGATCAAGCAACACAAAATCTCCCACTGCGGGATAGTCCGCGGGGGTTTGTACAGAAAACCGAAATTTGCCGGAAACTTCCGCCGTAGCTTCTCCCTGCTCGGTTATCACCCGGTAGAGATCTCTGGATTGAGAGATAATGCGCCCCAGGTGTAGGTCCATATACAGAGCCGCCTGGGCCTTCATATTTTTCGAAAGGCCAAGATCGCTCATATCTATATTATGCAATTTATGCAATGTTCTAACCTCCAAAAGTTTGTACAGCCACAAAAACCACTGCTAAAAATCAAGAAATGACGCCAAACTTTTGGGAGGCATATGGCTGGTGTTTCGGTCTCTCGTTAGTGCCGATATCCCCCCAAAAAGTTGAGAGTCTTCACGGCAATCTCCAGTACGTTATTGTTCAGCATACAGACAATCGCTCCTTATTAAGGTCAAAATTTTTAATGCCCTTCCATGCTATCACAAAAATCCCGGCTTTTCAAAAGGGGCTTCCCTCTCTCCGTTACACCGTAATTTCGACTCTGTTCCTGTCGGGATCGTAAACGCAGCTTTCGTAGTATCCGTCCCCGGTCCATCTCGGCCCGGAGAGCACGTTATAGCCATCTTTTCGGAGTTCCTCGGTTTTTGCATCCACCTCTTCGACACTCCCCACAGAGATAGCCAAATGGATGAGCCCGGTATGCTGTTCGTCCGGATCGTTGCAATTTTCCGGAATGGAAGCCATATGCATAAGCTCCAGGCTGGCCCCATCGGCAAAACGCAGAAAGATGGAGGAAAAGCCTTTTTTCTCGTTAACGTAGAGATCTCCTGGAGAGGCTTCGAAATATCTGGAGTAAAAGGCCGCAAGCCTCTCAATATTTCGGGACCAGAGCGCCACATGATGAATTTTCATAAAAACTCTCCTTCGTATGGAACAAACAAAGCCCCCCCCTTACAACACACGCTCCAGAAACACGTGGGCCAGGCGTGGGTCGAACTGGGTGCCCGCACAGCGCCGGATCTCCTCCGCCGCTTCCTGGGAAGTTTTCTGCTTCTGATAGGGGCGCTGGGCGGTCATGGCCTCGTAAGCATCCGCCACGGTGATGATCCGAGATACCAGAGGAATCGCCTCTCCCTGAAGTCCCTGAGGATACCCCCGGCCGTCCCACCGCTCGTGATGGTAGAGCACATACTCCGCCAGACCGGCGTATTCCTCCACGGATCGAAGAATTTCATACCCCGTCTCGGGATGCTTTCGGATGGTGGCAACTTCTTCTTCCGTAAGGGGCTCCACCTTATTCAAAAGTTCCAGAGGAACCATGATCTTGCCGATATCGTGCAGTACCGCGGCAGCGCGAACGATCTCCACCTGATGCTCGGAATACTCCAGGGCCCGGGCCAGAGCCTCCGCATAGGTAGCAACCCCTTCGGTATGCATCTGCTCCCGGTCGTAGCGTGTGTTCAGATGCATAAGAACCCGCTCCACCGTTTCGCTTCGCACCTCCCGGGCATGCCGGAGAGTGTTTCGATGGAGGGCATTCTCCGCCCGAATCCGAACCTTTTCGATCTTCTCATCCCCCCGGGTCTTCACCGCATACCCCAGAGCAAGAGAAAAGACCACGGAACCTAAGTCTACCGAGGCAACATGGCGCATAACTCTTTCGATAAAGGCCTCCACATCGTGATGATTTTTGCGGGGGAGGAAGACCCCGAACTCATCTCCTCCGAGACGCCCCGCAACTCCCCCGTCCTCGCTGACGGCCCGGCAGAGCAGCTCCCCCGCAGTATGAAGCACCGTATCCCCCATGGCGTAGCCGAAGGCATCGTTGATGAGCTTGAGACCGTTCACATCCGCCACCACGATCCCCAGGGGGAGGTGTTCTGGTGTGTCCAGCTTCTGGAGAGTCTCTTCCATGCTTCGCCGGTTCCACAGCCCCGTAAGATGATCGTGGGTGCTCAGATAGAGGATCTCCTGCTGCCGCTTTTTTTTCTCCGTCATGTCGCTGCAGACCACCACCACCCCGGTGATCTCTCCCCGGACATTCCGGATGGGAGCGGCGCTATCCTCCAGGGGGGTCCTGGCGCCATCTCTCCCCAGAAGCACCACGTGATTACCGAGATGCACCACCTCTCCCGAGGTAAGTACCCGATCCGCCAGATCACGCACAGCCTCCCCGGTCTCCTCATGCTCCACCCGAAAGATCTCTCGTAAGGGCCTCCCCCTGGCCTCTTCAACTGTGTAGCCTGTAAGACGCTCCGCTACATGATTCATGAGAAGCACATGGCCGTAGGCATCCGTGGCGACAATACCGTCTCCGATGGAGAGCAGGGTAGTGCGGAAGCGCTCCTTCTCCTCGAAGAGAAGCTCCTCCATCTCCTTACGCTCCGAGGAATCCAGATGAAATCCCACCATACGGGCGGCTTTCCCTTCAGGGCTCCGGGCTACCACCTTTCCATACCCCCGAATCCACATCCACTCTCCATCCTTACGGAGAAAGCGAAAGTCCATATCAAACCCTTGGAGCCTCTGGGAGGCACAGACCGCCTGCACCGTCTTCAGGCAGCGGGGGAGATCCTCGGGATGTACCAGCTTCTGCCACTCCTCAAAGCTCTGGAGAAAGGCGTTTGGCTCGTACCCCGCCATGGTATAGTACCGGGCATCGAAATAGACCTTTCCCGAAGCGAGGTCCCAATCCCAGAGCCCCGCATGAGCCGCATCCAGAGCAAGATCCAGCCGTTCAAGGCTTTCTTGAAGAGTTCGATCCTGCTCCGTCCGGAGGGTAACGTCCCTTACGGAAATCACAAAGTAGTTCTTTCGGAGATCCTGCACGTAATGGATATCTCCCTCGAAAGAGCGGGGATCATCTTCGAAGGGAGAGGTGTAGAAAAGCAGGGACTTTCTCTTCTCCCGTGCCTCCTGAAAAGCCTCTTCAAACTGCACACACAGCTCACGGGGGAGAAGATCGTACATAGATCTTCCCAGACACTTTTCGGGAGAGACAAAAAGATCTGCCTCACATCCCGGAAAAACCTCCCTAAAGACATAGTTCTCGTCCAGGGTAAAGACAGCATGGTGTAAAAACATGAGCAGGGTTTCCCGCTGACGAAGCTTCTGCTTCTCCTCGGTTATATCCCAGAGGAATACCGCAAAATACTCCTTTTGAGGGGCGTAGAAGCGATAGCTGTACCATTTTTCGAGCGTTTCGAAATAGTGCTCTCCCTGCCGCACTCCTCCTTCGAGGGCTACCGCTCCCCCCTCCTCAAGCCATAGGGCGAAGGCTTCCGGGCGCTCCTGAAAGATCTGGCTCCCCCGCTGGCCCTTCAGATCTTTGGCGGAACGCTCTATCACCTTTTCGAAGGCGGAATTTACCTCCACAAACTCCCAATCTTCAGGCCTTCCCTGGGGATCCCAAAGTATTTTATGGCAGGCATAGGCCATGGGCATCTGCTGTAGAATCTGATCATGAAAATGCTGCTCCTTCTGGTCTTGCATGCAATACCACCTCGATTCTCCCCAGGAGTGTCCCCGAGAACTGGCTGTGTAAAAAGAGTAGCCCCGCGCTCCACCCCTGAAGGAGAAAACGGGGGGGGCTACCTCTCCAACAGAGTAATTTCAATGTACATCCGAAGCCTCTCCAGTTCGTTCACCAGAGAAGGCATGAGGCGTTGCAACTCCTCGGAATCCCCTCGGGCTCCCGCACTTTCCATGGCCCGGGCGATCCGCTGGATCCCCAGGGCCCCCATGTTCGCCGCAGAACCCTTGATCTTATGGGCCCCCTGCCGGATCTCTTCCCAAGACCGTTCCGTCATTGCGGCATGGAGTTCCTCCATCCAGGGGATCATCTCCTTCAAAAAATCCTCCAGAAAGATCTGGACCATCTCTTCAGATCCCCCAAGCCTCTCCAAAAATCCCTCCCGATCGAAGAAGGCTTCATCTCTTTCCATATTCACCGCTTTATACCCCCTCCTCATCATCCTTCGAGGAATCGAAGAAGGTAATCTCTCCAGCTTTGGAAATATCCCTCTCCAGCAGGGGGATTCTCCAGTCCTCCTCCCGTGGATAGACCCGGCAGGGGACCCTCCGAAGAAAGACATCATTGGTGTCGGTATGAAAATAGATCTTCCGGGGCTCCCGCCCCCCCACGTCGGCGTTTACCACGGGGATGCTCTCTTTTTCAAGAAACTCGAAGGCGAAGGTCACGTTGGCCTCCCCCATCTTGGCAAAGCTCCCGGAGAGGGCGGGGAGCACGTGGGCCCCTCCGAAGACCTTGGCCACCAGAGAGCGCTTTGCTCCTCCCAGATTCAAGATAGTGTTGATGAGAAGCTCCATGGCATTCACGCCATACCGGGCCACGTCATCGAAACGCCCCATATCCGCCTCTCCCGGAAGAAGAATATGGTTCATTCCTCCTATGCGGGAGCGGCAATCGAAGAGGCAGACTCCCACGCAGGAACCCAGAAGGGTGCTGATCACCGCGGGCTCCCGGCTTGCCCAGTACTCTCCGATACAGAGATTGACGCAGTCTTTCCCTCTTAGAGGCGACACCGCCGGAGCACCTCCCCGGCAATGGCCTCCAGGGGAGCAATCACATCCACGCAGTTCAGCTTGATAGCCTCCTGGGGCATGCCGAAGACCACCGAGGTGGCTTCATCCTGGGCAATGGTGCTGGCACCGGCCTCTTTCATCTCCTGCATCCCCTTGGCTCCGTCATCCCCCATCCCCGTCATGATCACCCCCACCGCATTGGCTCCGGCGTAGCGGGCCACAGAACGGAAGAGCACATCCACGGAAGGACGGTGTCGGGAGACCAGCGGCCCTTCTTTGATCTCCACATAGTACCTCGCTCCGCTACGTTTGAGGAGAAGATGCCGGTTCCCCGGAGCGATGAGAGCCCGCCCCCGAAGCACCGAATCCCCCTGGGCAGCCTCCTTTACCTCCATGGCGCAGGTCTGGTTCAGGCGATTCGCAAAGGCCCGGGTAAAGTTTTCCGGCATGTGCTGCACAATCACGATCCCCGGAGAATCCCCCGGAAGCCCCTCCAGAAAGACCCGAAGGGCCTCGGTACCCCCCGTGGAGGCTCCCACCGCCACAATCTTTTCGGTGGTTTCAATAGCCCGGGTTCGAGAGGCCTTTTCGAGGATCGCATCCGCCGAGAGCTTGCGCTCCACCCGCACCGCACCCCGGCAAGGCTGCATCTTAGCCCGGGCGGCGGCCTTCACGGCGTCGCAGATCCGAATCTTCGACTCCTGAAGAAACTGCTGGGTGCCAATCTTGGGCTTTTCGATAATGTCCACCGCTCCGTACTCCATAGCCCGAAGGGCGTTCTCCGATCCCCTCTCCGCCACGCTGGAGCAGATGATGACCGGCAGAGGATGCTGGGTCATGATCTTCTGAAGGAAGGTCAACCCGTCCATTCGGGGCATTTCGATATCCAGGGTAATCACCTGGGGAATCGTCTCCTTCATGATATTCGCCGCCACATAGGGATCCGCAGCGGTTCCCAGAACGAAGAGAGCGGGATCCGACTCCAAAAGATCCTTAAGGGTTCGGCGAACCACAGCGGAGTCGTCTACGATGAGCACGCTGATTTTTTCCCCCATGAAGCATCACGAACCTTTCCGCACAAGTAAGAGTTTCCGCGCCCCGCAGAGCCTCACGGCTTCCGGTAGGTAGCCCCCGCCACAGATTCAAAACGATCGCTGATGCCGTGAAGGCTCTCGGAGTGGCCGATAAAGAGGTACCCCCCAGGGAGAAGACAGTGATAGATTTCTTCGAAAAGTTTTTTCTGGGTCTCCCGATCAAAATAGATTACCACGTTCCGGCAAAAGATAATATCCATCGGCACCCGCATCTCACCCACCTCCCGGGAGTTGAGATTCACCCGGCGAAAGGAGACCTGTTTTCGAAGCTCCGGCACCACCCGGCAGTACCCCGTCTTAGAGCCGACTCCCCGCATAAGATAGGCCCGTCGCAAGTCGTGAGGCACCGGGCGAACCGCCTCTTCGGGGTAGATGGCCCGACGGGCTGTCTCAAGGACCTCGGTGGAGAGATCCGAGGCAAGAACGGAAAAGTCTCCTCCCGAGTAGCGGGAGGCGTAATCCGCCACCACCATGGCCATGGAGTAGGGTTCCTCTCCGGTGGAGCACGCAGCACTCCAGAGATTCAGTTTTCTCCCTCTCCTCCAGCGGCCTTCCTGCACAAAAGCGGGGAGGACGGCATTTTTAAGATAGTCAAAGTGTGTGGGCTCGCGAAAAAAATCCGTCTTGTTGGTGGTCACCGCATCAAGCATGCGCAGAAGCTCCTGGGAACTCTCTGCCGAGTGCATCACGTAGGTATAATACTCCCCGAAAGAGTCCATCCCCAGAGCCCGTACGCGCTTCCGAAGCCTGGAGGTGAGCATGGTTTTCTTGACAGATGTAAGGTTAATGCCACACTGATCATAGATCAGATCCCGAAACCGCCGAAAATCCGCATCCGGCATATCCTTCATCAAGGATGTTGGCATGGGGCTCATCACCAGGGACACCTCCGAAAACTCCTAAAAAAAGGAACGTGCGGGGAAGCCTCTGCAGCGCCTCCCCGAACATAAGGGCCTTCAAGCTTCTCGCAAATCTACAGAGAGACGGAGAGGGCTTCCCCGGAGACCCCCGAAGGAGCTTCTTCGCCGCCCCGCTGCAGCACCTCGCACTCTTCGGTGGTAAAGACCTTTTCGATATCCAGAATGATGAGGAACTTCTCCCCCTGCTTTCCCATCCCCCGGATAAAGCGATTGTCTACCTGGATTCCCATTTTAGGGGGAGGAGAGATCTGATCCGGATTAAGCTCCGTGACTTCCTTCACCGAATCCGCCAGGGCTCCCATGGGGATAAGCTCTCCATCTATCATGATCTCCACGATGATGACACAGGTATCCACTGTGCGGGTTACCGTACCCATGCCGAGCTTGTAACGCAAATCGATCACGGGAACCACATTCCCCCGCAGATTGATCACACCCCGCATAAACTCGGGCATCCGGGGAACCTTGGTGATGATGGTGTATTCCAGAACCTCCCGAACCTTGCCGATCTCCAGGGCAAAGACCTCATCCCCCAGAATAAACGTAAAGTATTGATTTTTTCCTACTGCATTCTCCATTATCTCTTCGGCACACATGACGCCACCTCCCGTTTCCGAAAACCCCGGAGGGAGAACCTCCAAAAAACCAGCCCCCCCCTCCGGTCATCCCGTGAGATCCTCTCTAATAGCGCTCGAACTCGCTATCGTCCGAATCTCCCATATCGAGATGCACGCCTCCCGAGGAGGTGCCTCCCCGCTTTCCCGCCACGCCCCTGGAAATATGGGGCGTTCTTCCATTGACAACACTTCTCTCCCGACTCTTCCGGGGGGCTCCACCGCTGCGATCCCGCAGGGTTTCGATCTTGAAGAATGCCGCCGCCTCCTGAAGCTGCTCCGCCTGAGCCGCCAGCTCTTCGCTGGTGGAGGACATCTCCTCGGTGGCGCTGGCGTTCTGCTGTACCACCTGATCAAGCTGCTCAATCGCCTTGGTCACCTGCTTGATCCCCTCCGCCTGCTCCGCGCTGGAGGCGTTGATCTCCTGCACCAGCTCCGCGGTCTTCTGGATCCCCGGCACGATGTCTTCGATGAGTTTTCCCGCCTTCTCCGCCACATCCACGCTGGTGCTGGAGAGGCCGATAATCTCCTTGGCTGCAGTCTGGCTGCGCTCCGCCAGCTTCCGCACCTCTGCCGCCACTACGGCGAACCCCTTCCCCGCGTCCCCCGCCCGAGCCGCTTCGATGGCGGCGTTCAGGGAGAGCATGTTGGTCTGCCGGGCAATATCCTCGATGATACCGATCTTCTCGGCGATGGCCTTCATGGCTTTCACCGTATCCACCACGGAGGCGCCGCCCTCCTGGGCATCCCGGGCGGACTTCTCCGCAATAGCGGCGGTCTGCCGGGCATTATCCGCATTCTGGCTTACCGTGGAGTTCATCTCCTCCATGGAGCTGGAGATCTGTTCCACGCTCGCCGAGGCCTCCGTAGCTCCCTGGCTCATCTGCTGGCTTCCAGAGCTGATCTGCTCGCTTCCTCCCGCCACGTACTCCGCAGCGTCCTGAAGGTTTGCGGCGATCTTGGTAAGATCCTCCACCATGTTCGCTAGAGCCATCATAAGCTCGTCCTGCTCGGAGCGCTTCTCCACCCTTACGGTGAGGTTCCCTCCGGCAATTTCCTGGGCTATGCGGGTAACGGTATTCATGGAATCCACAAGCTGGTTGAGGTTGTTCTTGATCTCGTTGAAGTCACCCTGGTATGTGTCGGTGATCTTTGCGGGAATATCTCCCTTGCTGATGCGATCCACGTACTCAGCGGTGACGTTCAAGGGGCCGATCACCGCGTCAAGCGTATCGTTCACACCTTGCACAATGACCCGGAAATCTCCCGCATGACGGGAGGCATCCGCCCTGGTATCGAGACGGCCTTCCACCGCAGCTCCTGCAAGCATTCTTGCATCCTCAATAAGGGCCTTGAGATTGCGCCGCACCTGTTCCACGGTTTCGTTGATAAAGGCTTTCTTTCCGGGGAACTGCTCCAGAGGAGCCTCGAAGTTTCCTTCTCCAAATTCCTTCACGCAGGCCATGGCCTTTTTCTTTACGCTGATGTGCCCATTCACCATATCGTTGACACCCTGGGCCATCTGCCGGTAAGCCCCCTGGAAGCTCTCCGCCGGGATGATAACGTCGATATCTCCCAGATTATGCTCTTCGTACATGTGCTGCATCTCTTTGATAAGAGCCCGGAGGTTATCCCGGAGGATCACGCAGCTTTTGGCCATGAGATCATCCTCGGACATGATCTGGATATCGAGATCCAGCTTCCCCTGAGCCATGAGTTGCACGTTCTCTGCATCGTGCTGGATATTGCCGATCATCTTCTGCAGGCTTTCCAGGAGAATATCCTGGCTGGAGCGCTTCTCCACCGCCACCTTCACGTTCCCCACCGCCAGCTTCTGGGCCACTTCGGTAATCTTGTCGAGAGCATCAATGAGCTGGTTGAGGTTGTTCTTGATTTCGTTGAAGTCCCCTTTGTATACGTCGGTGATCTTTGCGGGGATATCTCCCTTGCTGATGCGGTCCACGTACTCCGCGGTGACGTTCAAGGGGCCGATTACCGCATCAAGCGTATCGTTCACACCCTGCACGATGGCCCGGAAGTCTCCCTGATGACGCGAGGCATCCGCACGGGTATCAAGACGCCCTTCTACGGCGGCCCGAGAGAGCGTATTAGCATCCGCCACCAAGGCGCCTATCGCATCGATACACTGGTTGAGGTTGTTCTTGATTTCGTTGAAGTCACCTTTGTACTCATCGGTGATCTTTGCGGGGATATCTCCCTTGCTGATGCGATCCACGTACTCCGCGGTGACGTTCAAGGGGCCGATTACCGCGTCAAGCGTATCGTTCACACCCTGCACGATGGCCCGGAAGTCTCCCTGATGACGCGAGGCATCCGCACGGGTATCAAGACGCCCTTCTACGGCGGCCCGAGAGAGCGTATTAGCATCCGCCACCAAGGCGCCTATCGCATCGATACACTGGTTGAGGTTGTTCTTGATTTCGTTGAAGTCACCTTTGTACTCATCGGTGATCTTTGCGGGGATATCTCCCTTGCTGATGCGATCCACGTACTCCGCGGTGACGTTCAAGGGGCCGATTACCGCGTCAAGCGTATCGTTCACACCCTGCACGATGGCCCGGAAGTCTCCCTGATGACGCGAGGCATCCGCACGGGTATCAAGACGCCCTTCTACGGCGGCTACCGCAAGGATTCTGGCGTCCTGGATAAGAGCCTTAAGATGCGCCCGAACCTCTTCAATGATGTCGTTGATGAAGGCCTTCTTGCCGGGGAACTGCTCCAGAGGAGCTTCGAAGTTCCCTTGTCCGAACTCCTTCACACAAGCCATGGCCTTTTTCTTTACCGCGATGTGGCCGTTTACCATATCGTTGACCCCTTGGGCCATCTGCCGGTAAGCCCCCTGGAAGCTCTCCGCCGGGATGATAACGTCGATATCTCCCAGATTGTGCTCTTCGTACATGCGCCGCATCTCGTGAAGAACTCCCGTGAGGGCATCGATACACTGGTTGAGGTTGTTCTTGATCTCGTTGAAGTCGCCTTTGTACTCATCGGTGATCTTCTCGGGAATGTCTCCCTTGCTGATGCGGTCCACGTACTCCGCGGTGACGTTCAAGGGGCCGATTACCGCGTCAAGAACCTGGTTGATCCCCTCTATGATCTTTCGATCGTTTCCCTCAAAAGCCCCCGTATCACCCCGGAAATCGAGCTTTCCCGCCACTGCGGCACGGATAAGCTCCTCCACCGCCTCTACAAGTTCCCGGCTCGCATCGCTCTCCTCAAGAACAGGCGCAGCTCCGGAGAGAATCTCCTCTCTCTCTTCCCGCACATTCCGACTCCCTCCGTCAGGAACGGAACTTTGGAAAATATCTCTCGAAATCTTCTTTCCCATAATTTTTGTCCTCCTTAATACTGGCATTCTCAACGCTTTCATAAATGGGAGCAGTTACCCTCTTTAATAATCTCTCTATAGGGTACTCCGGTCTCTTGCGAAACCGGTACAATCCGGATACGTCAGGAACCCTGCTCTATACCGCAGCGCCGCAGTAGCTCTCCTGCACATTTCTCATACCCCCGGGCTCCTCGGGAGCGGGGGGCGTGCTGCAAGATGCTCTTTCCGTAGGCGGGAGCCTCTTCCAGCCGGATATCCCGGGGGATTTCGGTCTCAAAGACCGCCTCGCCGTAGTGCTCCCGGATGAGCCCCGCAATCTCACGGTTGATCTTTTTGCGGGTCACGGGGTGGCTCATGGAGGTGAGAAGAATCCCCAGAAGCTGGGCCTTAAGCCCCATCCCCCGCTTAAGCCGCTGGATTCCCTCCATAAGGCTCAAAAGCCCCTCCAGGGCGAGATACTCAGGGAAGACGGGGATAAGGTAATACTCCGACGCCATGAGGGCGTTGATGCTCAGTAGCGAGAGCGAAGGGGGGCAGTCGAAGAGAATAAAATCATACCGCTCATCCATCCCCCGTAGCGCTCGGGCGAGGCGCAGCTCTCTTCCGGGAATTTCCGCCAAAATCATATCCGAGCTGGCGAGATTCATCTCCCCGGTGATGAGATCCAACCAGGGGATGCCGGACTCACGGATAATCTCCCGGGGGTCTGCAAGATCGAAGAGCAGATCCGCCGTGGAGGGGGAGAGATCTTCTCGTGCCACCCCTAGCGAGAGGGAGGCAGAGGCCTGGGAATCGAGATCCACCAGAAGTACCCGACGCCCCGAAGTCGCCAGAGCGGCCGCGAGGTTTACCGAGGTGGTGGTCTTTCCAGTGCCTCCTTTGTTGTTAACTATTGTAATCTTCATGGACACTCCTTTCTGGGATCGAAATCCTCCCAGATCCTTGCAAGAGAAGGATCTTCTTGCCGCATGGAACAGAGCACGTTGCGCAGGGTGCTGCGAAGAACCTCGTTATAATTCCGCAGGATAGGGTCTCCGTGGCCGGGATAGATCCCCCGGATATCCCGGCGGCAGAGCTTTTCCAGTCCCAGGACATAACCGATCTCGTAGCTTCCTCCCACCGTCTGGATCTGCAGGGTAGTATCCCCGGGGAAGAGCACCCTCTCCTCGACGCAGTAGAGGCAGATGGAGTCGTAGCTGTGGCCGGGAATGTGAAGCACCTCAAAGAGGCGATCCCCCAGACGAAGCTCCTCTCCATCCTCCAGAAGGGAGTCTACCCCCTCCAGAGATGAGGAGAAGGCATGCACCACCGGAGCGTAGCGCTCCCGCACCGCAGGGAGGTTTGCCGCATGATCGTAGTGGCTGTGGGTGAGAATCACCTGATCCACCCGTTTCTTTCCCACCCCCGTGGAGGCTTGATCAAGGCGCTCGAAGAGCGATGGATCCCGCCCCACATCTACCAGAGTATTCATATCCCGAAGGGCGTTCCAGCTCCCCAGCACAAGATAGACGTTGCAGCTGTAGACTCCGTTTTTCGCCGCCAGATTCAAAATTTTCATTATGCTCCGTCACGCTACGTCACGTTACAAAATTTTGCGAAACACCTGGGCGTTGGATACCAGGGGCTCCCACAGATCTTCAAGCTCCCGGGGCATTTTCTGGGTCTGTTCCATCACGAAAAATCCCCCCTCTTGCAAGGATTCGTGAAACATGCGGATCACCCGGATCCGCTGGGGTTCTTTGAAGTGGAGCAGCACATTCTTGCAGACAATGA
This sequence comes from uncultured Synergistaceae bacterium, assembly GCA_964539095.1. Taxonomy (GTDB): domain Bacteria; phylum Synergistota; class Synergistia; order Synergistales; family Aminiphilaceae; genus DAIPKP01. The sequence goes on along the minus strand of CAZIFL010000005.1, from coordinate 110,363 downwards.
GGCCGAAGTCCTTCCGCACTGGTTCAAAGCTCAAGAGATCATGAGTCTCGTAGGAGACGCTTTTGCGAATCTCCTCGGCGATTTTGAAAAAACCGGGCTTTTCCTGATGCTCCTGAAAGTAGCGGGAGAGGATCTCCCCGGGGATGCGCTTCACCTGCTCCTCGGGATAGATACCGTCTTGAATAACCTCTCCAAAGGAGCCACTTTCGTCGATATCCGTGGCATGAATACGGACGTTCCGAAAGATCATGGGGCCCATATTCTCCCGAAAGACGATGGAGAGGGAGTAGGGTTCGGGCCCCATGGCACACCCCGCATCCCATATGCGGATATACCGTCGGGTTCGCAACTCCGGAAGAACGTGCTCCTGGATCATCTCCAGGGTTTGCATATCTCGAAAAAAATAGGTAAAAGCCATGGAATCAGCAGTTCCTCTCTTCCTGCAACGCCACCTGAGAGAGCCCCTGGATATCGAGAATCAGGGCCACCCTGCCATCTGCCAGAATGGTGGCTCCGGAGAAACAGCGGGCCTTCTCATAGGCCTTCCCCAGCCGTTTGATCACCGTCTGGTGCTTTCCTACGATTTCATCCACCACAAAGCCGATGCTGTTTCCCTCCACTTCGGTTACGACGATCTGCTCAATCCGAGGACGCTCTCCCCGCATCTCGAAGAGCCCCCGAAGGCGCACAAAGGGAACCAGCTCTCCCCGAACTTCGATAGTGTGCCGGCTCCCCTGGATATCCTTCGCATGCAGTTCAAGACACTCCTCCACACTGGCCAGAGGAAAGACGAAATTCGTATCCTCCACCCGCACAAGAAGGCCGTCGATGATGGCCAGAGTAAGGGGGAGCTTGAAGATAATGGTGGTCCCTTGTCCCTTGCGGGATTCGATCTCCACAGAACCCCGAAGGGAATCGATCACCCGCTTTACCACATCCATCCCCACCCCCCGGCCGGAGACATCCGAGACCTCCCGGGCCGTAGAGAACCCAGGCTCAAAGATGAGGGCAAAAATTTCGCTTTCCGACGGCTCCGCCCCAGGGGGGAGAAGCCCCTTCTCCACAGCCTTGGCCCGGATGGCCTGGGCATCCAGCCCTCCGCCGTCGTCCTTAATTTTGATGAGTACATGGGCCCCCACATGCACCGCCGAAAGGTGCACTCTCCCCCGGGGGGGCTTTTCCTCCTTTATGCGGACCGAGACCGGTTCAATGCCATGGTCAATACAGTTGCGTATCACATGGGTAAGGGGATCGTTAAGTCGCTCGATAACAATCTTATCCAGCTCTGTATCCCCTCCCTCGGTGGTGAGCATCACGTCTTTTCCCAGCTCGTTGGCAAGATCCCGCACCAGGCGTTTGAACCGGTTGAAGGTGGTGCCCATGGGGATCATCCGAAGCCCCATGGTGTTATCCCGTAGCTCCGCAGTGAGGTGCTCCACATTCTCGGCGATATCCAGCAGCTCCGCATCCTCGTGCTGCCCCGCCTTCTGGCTGAGACGGGCCTGCACCGTCACAAGCTCTCCCACAAGATCCACAAGGATATCCAGCTTATCCGCCCCCACCCGAACGCTGGCATTGAGATTTTCCGCCCGACGCATCTGCCGCAGCTCCTTCACATGCTGCTGCTCCATCAGGGCGGACTCCACCGCATGGGGAGTTACGAAACCGCTCTCCTGAAGGATCTCCCCAAGCCGCTTCTGGGAGGCAAGGGCCTTATGCAGCGCGTCAAGATCCACATCTCCCCGCTCCATGAGAATCTCTCCGAGACGCTTGTAATCTTCTTCGGTCTCCAGCTCAAGCTCATCCTCTTCATCTATCACGTCGATAGTGAGGGTGCACTGATCCTCCACAAAGATAAAGACATCCCGAAGGGCATTCACCTCTTCGGAGGTGGTGATGAGGATATCCCAGTAGAGATAGCAGTTTTCGGGGTTCATCTCCTCCAGAGGAGGGATTTTGTCGAGATGGGCCACAGCGTGGCAGAAACCAAGGGTAGAAAGCTCCTCCAGAAGAAGAATGGGGTTAGTCCCCGAGGCGAAAAGCTCCGGGGCGGGGCGAAAACGGATACGGCAGGTTCGGGCGGTCTGTTTTTCTCCTCCACCGAAGGACTCCTCCTTCGCATGTATCTCCCTGTCATCCCCGCTCTCTTCGTTTTTTCCGCTCTCCCCGCCCCCTCTCGAGGGAAGAAGGCCGCGGAATCCCTCCAGCACCTTCTCCTTCACACAAGGATCCACAGGGCTCTCCCGCACCATCTCCCGAAGAAGATCTTTGGCAGTGAGGGTGTAATCCACCAGATCTCGGGTGATCCCGAGCTTTCCCTCCCGGACGAGATCGTAGGCGGTCTCGATCTCGTGGGTAAATTCGGCGATCTCTGTGAAGCCAAACATGGCCCCGGAGCCTTTGAGGGTGTGCATACACCGAAAAACCCGATCCACCGCACTCCGATCTTCCGGGCTCCCTTCGAGGTCAATAAGCCCCTCTTCCAGCTCCAGAAGAAGTTCCGAGGCTTCTTCTTTATATGCTTCTCGTTCTATGTCCATGAAAAATACTCCCCCATCTGGGAATTACTTCCCGGAACGCTGCTGCAACACTTTGTTCACCAGCTCCAGAAAACGCTCCGCCTTGCAGGGTTTGCCGATCCACGCAGATATTCCGAGAGCCTTTCCCTCATCCTTCACAGGATCTGTGGAATCCGATGTCAGCAGGATCACAGGGACATCCTTATGGCGGGAATTTTTGCGAAGCTCCCGAACAAAGGAAAGGCCGTCCATATGGGGCATGTGAACATCCGTGATGAGCAGGTCCGGCGAAAGGGACTGCAATTTTTTCAAGGCATCTCTGCCATCTTCCGCCTCCACCACCTGGTATCCCGCCTTGGTGAGGGTAAATTTAAACATCTTCCGGGAACTCGGAGCGTCTTCTACCAGAAGAATGGTCTGTGCCATAGAAATTCCCCCTTCTGTACATCCTGTAGCCTCTTGAGCTACTTGAGAACCTTTTTTACCACCGTGATGAGCTGATCCGGCTTGAAGGGCTTCACGATCCATCCCGTGGCACCCGCCGCCTTTCCCTCCTGCTTTTTTGAATCCTGGGATTCTGTGGTAAGCATAATGATGGGAAGGAAGCGGTACTGGGAGAGCCCCCGAACCTCCTTCACCAATTCAATGCCGTTCATGTTGGGCATGTTAAGATCCGTAATCAGCATATCCACCCGGGAACTCTGAATTTTGCCCAGGGCATCCTTGCCATCTTTCGCCTCGATCACATCGTACCCCGCCCCCTTGAGGGTAGTAGAGATCATCTGCCGTACGCTGGTGGAATCATCTGCTGTCATAATAGTTTTACTCATGTTCAAACCTCCCCGCGCCACATTCTCGTCTATCCCTGCCATAATCTCCAGGGCTCTCGTGCCATGGTGGCATCTCTTCCCCCAGACTCCCCTTCGGCGCACCTCCCGAAAAAAGGCATTTTTACCGCAGATCTTTCTCCTGAATTCCCCCGCTTCTGGCAAGATCCTTCACCACCTGGGGGATATTCGTGAAGCATAAAGGTCGTTTGTGCTGGATTCTGCTTTTGCGACACCCCAGCAGAAGCTGCAGTCCCGCAAGATCGCACTCCGTGAGGCCCTGTAAATCAAGCTCCAAGGGGCCTTCATGGTGAAGAGAGCCCAGAAGCTCTTCTTTACAGTGGGCCACTTCGTAGATGGAGAGAGCCCCCTCTATCCGAAGCGTCAGAACTCCTTCATGTTCTTCTTGCTGTACCATCATGGCCGCATCGGTCCTTTCCGTAACTTGCCGTAACAATTTTCTGCAACTGATCTCTCTCACGGAACATCTCCGGCCTCGCCCTTGCGGGTTGTTGTGAAAGGAGGCTAAAAAAAATCTACTCCGGAGATGTCGCCCTGTTCCGCATCTTCCGCAGAAGCAGCATATTCCGGTATGCCTCCCCGGGAGGCGAAAAACTCACGAAAAACGTGGCGTTCCTCGCGGGTAGAGTAGCCCTGAAAGATCTGCAAAAATGCCCTCTCCTGGGGGATATCTCCTGAAATGCCCTGCGGCATCCCCTCCGAGGCTTCCTGAAAAGGTGTCATTTCTTCGGCTATTCTCCGAAGCTCCCCAAGGGCGGTACTGTATTCCTCTTCAAGCTTTTCGATAAAGGCTCCCTCCTTCCGAAAAAGAAAGGCCAGAGAGTCCATCTTAAAGGCCTCCTCCCCCAGAGGAAGCAAAACTTCCTGAAGCGAAACATACCCAGAACCTTCCAGAGAGAGAGCTGTTCCTTTCCGGAGAGGTTTTTTTTCGAGGCCTTGCCGCATATAAAAAACCTGATCTGCCATCGCTTTTGTCGTACTGGCACATTCCATGCGAAAGTGTACAGTGTCTTCTAAAAGTTTTTCAAGCTGTGTGCTCTGAAGTTCGAGGAGGAGCGAGGAGGGCCTTTCGTAAAATTCCCGAAGTCCCTGGAGGATATGCCCCCTCCGCTGACAAGCGGCATCGGGAAACTGCAGAAGCTCCATAAGACCCTCGGTTTGCCGCCGCAGAGCCTCCACCCCAAGGGGAATATGGCAGTACCGGGGCTCTTTTGAAAAAGCCCCGAGCCTCTCCATCTCCAGCACCCGGGAGACGAGAGAAAGCACTGTGCCGTACATCTCTTGAATCAGGTAGCCCAGGGAGACAAAAGAGGGCTCATACCGGGGTTCCATCTCTTCCAGCAGCCGAAGAAGAGCGCTCGGATCAGGATTTTCGAAGATCTCCAACGGGATCACCCTCTCACGTCTACAGGAATGTATTCTCTAGAAGAAACATATATCCCGGGAGACCCCGAACTCCTCCAGAAGATCGCGCAGTTCGTCCGCCGCACCGTTGAGCTTCTGGGCCTCTCCCACCACTTCTTCCGCCACCCGTACCACCTCGTCCACCGACTCGTTCACCTCTCCCGCAAGCTCCGAAAGCTCTCCCGAGGAGTCTCCCAGAGTCTCCATGGAGGAGATCATCTCTTCGCTGGAGGTTGCCTGTTCCTGCGAGATGGAGGCGATATGATCCAGAGCTGAGAGAAGCTGCTCCACCTGCTGTACCATCTGGCCCAGCTGGTCCCGGGTTCCCAGAGAGGAGGCCACCGCCCGCTCCATGATCCCCCCCGCCTGGGAGGTTACATCCAAAGAGGCCTGGGCGTTTTCCTGAAGCTTTTCGATAAGCCCGGAGATCTGCCCCGCCGCCCGGCCGGACTCCTCAGCAAGCTTCCGCACCTCTTCCGCCACCACCGCAAAGCCTCGCCCCTGATCCCCCGCCCGGGCGGCCTCAATGGCGGCGTTCAGGGCGAGAAGGTTTGTCTGATCCGCGATCTTGGTGATGGTGGCAACAAATCCTCCGATCCGCTCCACCGACTGCGCCAGTTCACCGATACGTTGCACCGACTCCTGGGACTTTTCACCCACATGGTTGATGCTGGCAATAGTCTCTTCAATGCTTGCAGCGGAAGAGCGGGCACCCTGGAGGGTACTCTTCCCCGCCTCCACCCCCTGAAGGGCGGATTCTGCAGTATTCCTGGCCCCGGAAGAGACCAGTTCCACCCTCTGGTTGGTATGCCCCACCGCCTGGGAGTTCCCCTCTGCAAGAGAGCGCACCTGGCGTATAGAGTTACGAATCCCCTCCACGGAGCCCCCCTCTTTTTCCGCCAGAGAGAGCAGGGCCTCGGCGATGAAGGCCAGATTATCCGTGCTTCGCTCAAGCTTTTTTACCAGCCCCTGAAGCGTTCCCCCCAGAGTATCCAGAGAGCGGAAGAGATCCCCTAAAGCTCCACGACGCTGCAAAAGCCGAGGAGCTATCTCAATTTCAAGGTTCCCCTCCCTAAGGTTCCGGGCATGCTCCGTGGCACTGCGAAGAAGCCCCTGGAGCCGGAAGAGCCCTCCGAGAAAAATCCCCCCCCAGAAAAGGAGCGAGAAGAGAAAGGAGAGTCCAAGTGCTCTGAGGAGGGAGGATGCCCTGGCCGCCTCCTCCCCCTGAAGGGCTGTTACGACCAGGAAACGGATTCCCCAGAGAAAACCTCCTCCCCCAAGAAGGAGTAGCAGAACTCCTCCCAAAAGCATCCAGAATTTTCGACTGCGGAGCCATGCTACATACGTGTTCATACTCGTCAACTCCTCCATGGATACGCTTATTTAGAAATTACTTTATACTCCGAAAAGCAGCCTTTTCGGAGTTTCCCGCTCTATTACCCCTGCAACGTTTGCTTCTGCAGTGTTTGCTACTCTTCCATTCTAACAAACTTTTTATGGGAAAAAAGAAGAACTTATGAAATTTACTCAAAAGGGCATGATTTTTTCCTTTTTGGTGGCAATCCATCAAAGGCTCTCAAAAATTTTGTGGGAACCCCACAAACAATCCGAGACACTCTCTTGGATAGGAGTGTCTCGGATTGTTTGTGTAAAGGATTCTCCTATAATGCTCCTCCGGAACTATCTGGAAAGAGAGGGCTTTCGGGAGGCTTCCGAGGTGCGAAACTGCTGCACCCGCCGCAGAAGCTCCTCTCCCCGGCTCTGAAGATTTTTTGCAAGCTCCGCCACCGCCTCGGCGTTTTCCGCGGTGCTCTCGGAGGCACCACCGATATCCCGGATGCGTTCGGCGATACGGGTGGTCCCCAGGGTGATCTGATCCATGGCGGAGGCCATCTCCTGGCTGGAGGCCGCCTGCTCCTGAGAGGTGGAGGCCACGTTTCCGATGGAGGCCACCACGATGCGGATCTCCTCCATGGCGAGATGCAGCTCCTCCTGGGCCTCCCGGGCCTGCTCCAGGGTATTTTTGAGAATCCCCCCGGATTCTTCGGTGACGGCGATGGAGCTTTTAGTACTCTGTTCAAGCTGGGTGATAAGTTTGGAGACCTCTCCTGCGGCTTGGTTGCTCTCTTCCGCGAGTTTACGCACCTCCTCCGCCACCACCGCAAAGCCCCGCCCCGCTTCTCCCGCCCGGGCGGCTTCGATGGCGGCGTTGAGAGCCAGCAGATTGGTCTGATCCGCTATGTTCGTAATGATAGTAACAAAGCCTGCGATGTTCTTCACTGCCGCTGCAAGTCCCGATATGGCCTGAATGCTTTCGTGGGATTTCTCTCCCACCACATCAAGGTTACCCACCATGGCCCGCACCTTCTCCACAGAGGAGGTGGCGGTATCCCCCGCCCTGGCTCCCGCCTGGGCTCCCTCCAAGGCGGCCCTAGCGATGGTCTGGGCTCCTCCGGAGACCTCCTCCACTCCCGCGGTGGTCTCCTTGATGGAGGCGCTGTTGGATTCCGAAAGCTCCGAGGCCTCGTCAATGCTCTTTTTGACTTCCTCCGTATCCCGATCCACCTTCTCCGAGAGTTCCACCAGAGATGCGGCGGCCTGATTTACCTCCTGGACCACCTCCCGAATCTGCCCCACCGTCTCACCCTGGGTGTGGACCATGGCGGCGAGAGCCTCCGCCATATCCCCCATCTCGTCCTTACTGGAGATGCCGAACTCCTGCCGGGTAATGGTGAGGTCTCCCCCCTGGGCTCGCACCGCAAGCTCCACCACCTTTTTGAGGGGTCTGACGATGCGCGATGCGATCCAGAAGAGCACACCTGTGATGAGAAGCATTCCCAGAGTACTCAGGAGAAAAGTGAGGTACAGCAACCTTTTAGCCCCTGCGAACACCTCCCTTTCCTGGGTAACGGCACTGAAGCTCCAAGGGGTTCCGGTGTTCCCCACCTGCACGGGAGCAAAAGCCTTGTAGGTCATCTCTTTGAGTGCCACAGACCATGCCTCTTGGAACCAGCTCTCTCCCTTCTGGATATCCTTAAGGACCTCCTCGCCTCCGGGATCCTGAATCTCTCTGGCTATCTCTCCCACCCGGCTTCGTTCGGGATGAGCCGCCACCATCCCCTGGTGCGTAAGAAGGCGACCAAACCCGGTTTCGTAAAACCGGGCCTTCTCGGTGATGGTCTGAATGGTCTCCAAAGCCACATCAATTCCCACAACTCCCGCCCGTCGCCCCTTCACCTCCACCGGCACCACCAGGCTGGTGATAAGCATGTTCTCTCCCCCCACTTCGTAGAAGTAGGGCTCCAGAAGGGTCTCCTTGCCGGTTTTCATGGGAAGAAGATAGTAGTCTCCATCTCCGGGAACATCGTATCCGAGGGAGGGCTCCAACGCAGCCCTGCCATCCTGGCGGTACCAGTAGGGGATAAACCGCCCCGTGGCATCGTGCCCCGCTGCGTTGGCATACTCCGCATCTTTGCCGTCCAGAGCGTTGGGCTCCCAGCAGCTCCACACCCCGATAAAGGCAGGGCTCTGGCGAAGGGTCTGCTCCAGGATGCTGTTGAGCACCTCCCGATCCGCCTTTCCCGCCTCGGCGAGCCCCTCGAAGGCAAAGGCCAAAGCCCGGGCGGTATCCAGAGCCATCTCGAACTCGCCGGAAATCTGATGGGCAAACTCCCGGGAGAGGGCCAGAGAAAGCTCCTGGGCCTGCCTCAGGCTCTCCCGCTGATTCATCCAGGCCACGGTACCGAAAACCGCCAAAAAGACCCCCAGAACCACCGAGAGCACCATCACCACAATTTTACCCCGCACGCGCAACCGCATCCGTAACGCCATGGAACACCCCTCCTTCGTAAAATATGAAAATATGAAGATTCGCAAAAAAAAGCACTCCCCCGACCAGAAGGGTAAAGTTTTTTATTAAAAAATTGAATTTAATTGCGGGTCCAGCTTAGTCATAATTATAGGGTTTCCCTCTCTGAAACACAAGGAAACCCCTTGGAGCGCCTGAATTTAGTCATGACAAAAAAGAAAAGATCTTTTAAAGACGAGAAGATTCTCCATCGTACAATCCATGAAATTCTTCGGATCAAAGGAAAGAGAGTTCTTACTTCTCTTCTCCTTGAGGAGGAAAGCCTTTTCTCGAAGAGCCCTTCGCCGCAAGAACTCCCCGGTTTCGAGGCTTTCTTCCTCAAAACCGGGGAGTTCTTTCATTTTTCTTTGTTTCTTTTCGTATTTTTTATGCTCTGGAGGAGGAAGAGACGGAAAGAACTTTAGGGGCACTGTGCGGGGAAGAGGTCTCTTCCTCCAGCACAAAGGCCCCGATACGCTTCTGAAGATCCTCGCTGATCTTCGCCATCTCCTCGCCTCCCAGGGCGACGCGCTCCGCCGCGGAAGCAACTTCTCCCATCTGCCCCCGAAGGGAGTCCGCCACCCCGGTGGAGTCATTCACCTTCTGCGCCATGTCCTGCACCGCTGCGGCGATCTCTTCGCTGGAGGCGGCCTGCTCTTCCCCCACCGCGGCGAGATCCTGGGCAGAGCTGGCGATCTTTTCCAGGGCTTCCATGATGAGGGCTATCTTCTCCGAGACATCCCGAACATTTTTATCCACGTTCCGAGTGCCTTTCATGTTGCGCTCCGCTCCCTGCTGCACCGAAAGAAGATCCGAAGCTATGGAACCCGCAAGATCCGCAATGTTCCCTGCGGCGGAGTTGGATTCCTCTGCGAGTTTGCGAACCTCCTCTGCCACCACCGCAAAGCCTCGGCCTGCTTCTCCCGCCCGGGCAGCCTCAATGGCGGCGTTCAGGGCAAGGAGATTGGTCTGGTCTGCAATCCCCGTGATGGTGGTGACAATCTTCTGGATCTGAGCGGCCTTTTCCCCGAGTTCTTCCGTGGCCTTGGTTGATTTTTCCACCCGAGCAATTTGCTCTGTCATATCCTTCACCGTCTCCCCTACCGCCGCCATGCCCGCCTCTCCCGCATGGCGGGCGGCTTCCACCTCTTCCGCCACTTCGCTGCTTCTGGCGGCCACGGTGCTGGCACCGGAGGCCACTTCCTCCACGCTGGCGTTGAGTTCTTCTCCAATGGCGGCGATAACTTCCATGGAGCTTCCCAAGGTCTCCGCTCCGCTTCGGGCCTCTTCCACGCTGGCGTTGGTCTCCTCCGCCACGGCGGAAAAGTCCTCAGCATCTCTTCCGAGGCTTTCCGCCACCCCCGCAATGGAACGGATGGTATCCTTCAGGGCAGTCTCCATGGTGGCAAGCCCCTTGACCATTTGGGCTACTTCCTTAAGCTTCACCTTCAGGAGCCAAGCTTTAGAATGGTCAAATCGGAAATCCAGATTTGCCTGCTTGGTGAGAAGCTCCACCACACCTCCGATAGGCTTGGCAATGCTCCGGGCAAAGAAGAAGGATATCCCTATGATCAGCAAACCTACCAGCAGAGAGGCCAGAAGAATCACGTTACGCAGGGCCCGCACCGGGGCGAGAAACTGCTCACGGGGGGCGGTAAGAGCGGCGAGCCACCCTGTGAGAGGTACCGGGGCGTAAGCGTTCATCTGGTCTCGGCCGTTGAAGAAGTACTCCACTCGGCCGGCATCCCCCTTAAGTCCCCGCTGCATGGCAATGGCGAGTTCCGGAGCAATACGTTCACTTGCCACAGTGGCGTTAAGCTCTCCGATGAGTTCCTTTACCGGATGGACTACAAGAATCCCCTTGCTATCCAAGAGATAGCTATAACCACTCTCGCCCCATCGCACTGCGCCGACCTCTTGAGAGAGAGTGTCCAGGGTAATGGTGGCTGCAAGAACTCCCACCACACGGTTCTCCCGTATAATGGGACTCGCGATGACAAAGATCTGCTTTCCCGTGGAACGGGAGATAAGGGGCTCCGTGATGGTGGATTTTTTCTCCTTCACGGCTCGGATAAAGTACTCCCTATCCGTATAACTCCCCTCTTTATCTCGACTGACGAAACGTCCTCTTCCGTCAAGATCAATGACGAAGATATCGAAAAAGTCATACTCATTGTAAAGATCTGCCAGGGAAGGCTCCACTTGCTCCCAATTCATTCCCCGAACCACGTGTCGATCCGCCTGCATCCGAATCACCATGGCCCGCTCGTGAAGGTAAGCATTTATGCGGTCCCCCAGGTGCGCCGCCCGGGCATCGCCCTCTTTCCAGCTGGCATCAATAATGGCCTGGCTGGAACGGGAGAGCGCAAAAAACCCGATGATACCCATAGCCGAAAGGGCCACCACAAGAAATATTCCGATCAACCTACCACGAAGCGAATTCATAAACTATCTCCCCCTTACATAATTTAAGCCGCCACAAAGCACCCCGGAAGAATCCCAGGGACAAAGACTTTTGGAAAGTCACACAATAAGAGCGTTTAGCTCTTACTCTGGGAGATCAGGGCTTACACAAGAGAGCAATCTGAGCCCATGAGGGGTCACCATCTGAGCCTCCAGCCGGGGAGATTCCCCCGGGGAGAGAGGATGTACCGAGACGGGCCCTTCAAAACTCAGAGATGCCAGTAGCCGCAAGAGGCGTTCCGGTTCCGGGGTGTAGAGCCGGAGTTCCTTGAGGGAGATCCCTCGGGGCTCCAGCTTTGCTGCGGGATGCAACGCCCCGGCCTCCCACTGGATGAGTGTGGGGGCTACCCCCCCAAGAGGGAGCGAACCATCTTCGGGGATGGAGATGCGCCAGTTCAGTTTCCCCCTGGACATGGGCTCCTCGACGCCGAGATGCTCCGAGGCATCCCGGAGCGATTTATAAATATCCGGTGTGCGGACCACCCAGGTGGCAAGGCGGGGGGGAGTGTCCTTACGGAGGACATCCAGGTTAAACCACCGGGGACGCTCCGGAGCGTCCCCTCGAGGATTGGGGGCTATCACTTCGAGATAGAGGCTCTCCCCCAGAGAGAGAAGAAGGTTGTGAGTTCCCATACGAGGATGCTCCCCCCCGGTCTGGAGAGAGACCCCGAGAACTCGCTCCACTAGTGCCGCCCCGCTTTCAAGAGAAGGGGCAACGATTGCCAGATGATCAATGTTGCAAGAGGTCATACATCTGCCTCCCATCTTTTCCGTAAAACGGGGCTTTCCGAAGAAAGCCCCGGTCTGTCAGGAGATACGCTCTTGAGGGATTCCGCAACCACTGTCATTTCCTTCCACCGCCTACTCGAAGAGTTTGAGGATCTCCTTGGTAAGCTCTTCCTTCACCTTCTCCTCCAGGCTCTGAGGTGCCTGGGTGGGGGAGGGGGGAGTCCCAGGCTGCGGTGTCTCCGGTATGGCGATGACCGGAGTTCCCGGAGTGGGCTGAGGCCGATCCATCTTCAAATTTTTCATGACGGGATCTTTGGCGGTTCCCTCCAGAGTAAAGGTGACTTTGCGGAAGTCACGACTCCTTCCCATGTCGGTAACCCCTCCGAGAATGCCTTGAAGAATCCCCTCCAGAGAGCCCGGATTCTGGATAAGGCCCGCCACGCCTCCCGCAGTGCCTCCTGCAAGAGCGTTCACGAGCTGCACGTTCAGCATCCCCTCCACGGCGATGTTCATAGGGCCTTGGTAGGAGATGGGTCCCGAGGCCTGGAGGGACTGATAGAGAGGATCCCCCGGCTCGGGCTGTACCTCTCCGGAACGGAGCAGAAAACGGTAGGCATCCAGCTCGTAGCTGCCGGAGATCTTCTCGAAGGAGACCCGGCGCCCTCCGTGAAGCTTGGCCATGAGATCCGCCCAGGGTACCCCGGTGAGATGCCCCTTGGAGGTGGCGAAGGAGCCCTCCCCCCGAACGGCCCCGGAGAGGAAGTTCCCCGCCCCTTTGAAATCGAGCACCCCGTTGCAGTGAAGCCCCTTGTCGCTTTTAGTGAGATCCCGAAGAAGGGGACCCATGGAGACAAGCTCCCCCCTGGCATCGCTGCGCCAGGCCCCGGTGACGAAGTTCGCCGAGAAGTTTGCCCCCAGAGTTCCCCCGTAGAGGTTCGCCTTTCCTGCGGCAATTTTGAGAGTATCCTTTTCGAGAACCAGGGGAAGCACCACCTGCTCCGCCTTAAGGCCGAAGAGACCGAGCTGGGGCACCGTGGCGCTTCCGCTCCCCCGGAGATTTCCCGGGGAACCCTTGAGGGTAAAGGTTCCCGAGAGAGTCCCCTGGGCCTCCAGATCCTTGAGTTTGGGAAAGTCTCTTCCAAGAGCGGGGAGGCTGAGGTTTGCCCAATCTGCCCGGATATCCGTCTCCAGGGCCTCCCCCTTGAAACGCACCCCCCCGGAGAGGTTGAGGCTTCCTCCGTAGAGAGAGCCCCGGGCCTCGGAGAGGGTAAAGCCCTCCAAGCCCCCTTCTCCCCGAAGGGTGACCTTTTCCAGGGTAAAGGTATCGTACCGCACTTTAGGAGCGCCGACCTGTACCCCGAAGCGGGGATTTTCAAAGCTCCCCTGGGCGGTTATCCCCATCTGGGCGGTTCCCTGCAGAGGCATGGCTCCCGCATCGGTTACATAGAGCCGGGAGATGTCCAGATTCTCCCCCGCGAGTTCCAAGCGGAAAACACTTTTGGCGGCGGGGGTGGCGAGAGTCATCTCCCCCTTACCCTGGAGCGTGGCCTTCCCCATGCGGCTCTCCAGTCGGGATATCCGGAGCTTCTGTTCTCCGAAGCTCCAGGCAAGCTCTCCCCGGGGATTTTCCAGAAGCACCCCGGAGGGATGCCGAATATCCCCGGCAGAGAGGGTGAAGGGAAGCTCCTTGATCTGCCCTGCCAGAAGCTTGGGCATCTCTCCCGAAGCGAGAGCTACGTCTCCCTTGACGTGTCGCAGCACCGTGCCATCCGAAAGGGTAAGCAGCGGCACATAGGCGGTCCCTTCCAGGGCAGGGGCGTTCAAGGGGCCTCGGAAGGAGGCTTTCATGGTGAGATCCCCTTTAAGCCCCGCATCCTTCATTTCGGGGAACCAACTGCCCAGAGAGGCGAGGGGAACCTGCCGAAGCTCCAGCACTCCCTCAGCGGTGGGAGAGGCCGCTTTGAGATTCCGCAAAACCCCATCCAGATGCAAACTTCCCTGTTCAATCCGGGCAGTCGCCTTTTGGAGAGCCAGAGACTGCTCCTTCTCCCGGTAGGAATAGGGGATGCGCAGGTCATCTATAAAGGTGTGGAACACAGCCAGTTTGGGAGACTGCAGCTCTCCGGCGATAACCAGAGACCCCGGCTTTCCCCGGACAGTTCCCCCCAGATGAACATCCCCCCGAAGGGGATACCCCTGAAGAGGAGGGATAAACTTCTGGAGCCGCTCCAGCCGGAGCCCCTTGGAGTTGAAGGAAAGATCCAGGGAGGGACCCGGAAAGGAACCCTTGCCGGAGAGGGCCACAGTGCCACCCCATCCCTCTCCACGGGCAGTGATGTGGAGGGTGTTCTGCTCGCGAAGCTTGACCTGCATCCTAAGCTCCGAGAAGCTCTCATCCCCCAGGGAGACCCGAGGGGCGTAGATCTGGGCATCTCCCTGAAAATCCCCGTCCTTTCCCGTTATCTGAATGGTTCCCTCCTCCACAGTTCCCCCCAGGGGGATCTGCGAGGCGGCAGGGAGGATGCTTCGAAGCTCTTCCAGAGGGATGTTCTCCGCGGAAAGGAAGAGGGAGAGTACTCCCGGCAGGTCTACCCCGGGCTTTTCGTAGAACTGATACGAACCGTACCCCTGAAAGGGGATCCCCCCGGGACGGAATTCGGGAATTTTCATCTCTAAACGGTTTTCTGCCCAGGAGAAGTCACAGACGCTCACCCCCAGAGGAACCCCAAAGAGGACCCCCGGCCGGGTGAGAAGCCTTCCGGAGAGCACCAGATCCTCCACCCCGGTCCCCGCAGCCTCCAGAAAGGCAGTGAGGGGAATGGCGAGCCCAGCCCCCTGGGGTATATTGAAAGCTTTCAGAAACTCCTCCAGATTCGCTGTCTGCAGCTCACCCCGGAGATCGAAATGGGGGAAGAGAAGCCCCTCTGCTCGAAGCCCTCCCGCCCCGATGCCGAGATCGACCTCCCCACGCCGCAACTCGATCCGTTCTATCCCCTCTCCCCGGGGAGAGAAGGCCAGCCGAAAGACCCCTTCTCCTTCAAGGGGAAGCGTGCCGTACCGAAGTTTGCCCATCAGGGAGAAGGTATCCCCCTGCTGATGCAGCTCCAGATGCGTTCCCTCAAGAGGGCGGAGAAGCTCCGGAGGAAGATCTCTCAAGGGCTCCATAAAGGGGGCAAGCTCTTGAGGAAAGACTTGGAAATCCCGAAGCTCTATCCGGTCCAGCTCAAAGGCCCCTTTGAGGAGAGGCATGAGTTCTACCTTTACAAACCCCTGACGCATCCGCACCAGAGGAGCCCCTTCTTTGAGGAGTCCCACATTTTCTATGGTATACCCCCGAAGAGGATTCCCCCGAAGCTCCTGAAAAGTGAACGCCGCATCAAGATGGGTTCGAGCCTGCTCCACCAGAATTTTGCCGATGAAGGCGGTTCCCATGTTCGTGGTGAGTAACGCCCCAAATCCCAGAAGAAACCCTCCCAGGATCACCACCACTGCAAGAACAGTTTTTTTTCTCATACTCAACAATCCTCCTTTTTCAGTACATACCGGAGTTTCTCCCCGGGAGGTTTCCGAAGGAAACCCCTTTTCGCAACTCCGGGAATCCCGTTGCCCAAATCCACAGGCAAAAAAACAAAAACCTCTCTGGACTGTTCGTAGAACAGTGATAAGGTAGTGTTTGCGTAGACACAAACCTTCACCAGAGAGGTGCGATCCATTATGCCAAAAAACGCCGGAAAAATCGACATCGAAATGCAGGAAGGAAGCAGCAACCTTACCCCCTTCGGGGGATTGTGCTTAACAATCAGACCTTTCTATAAAATGGGACTTGATAAAGCAATTGACGTGTGCGTGGGCGCAAGAAACGGCCGTGGTGCAAAGGATTCAGAGCATGTACTCGCCCTCGTGCTTCTCAACTTGGTGGGATGTCTTCACCGGGAAGTTTCTCTATGCCTGGAAGCTGAATCTCCTCTGGCTTCTCACCTTTGATATGGATAACACGGAACTCAAGATGGGAATCCTTGGATCGCTCTTCAACTACAAGAAAAACAGGGGATCCTGGGGCCTTATCAGCTACTGCACGCGACTTGAGCAGATCGTTTTCACAAGATAGACAACGCTAACGAAAACGTCTTTTCCGGCTGGAGGCCGCTGGGAAGACGTAGAAAGAGGTTCCGCTCCCGTCCGCAAAACAATTGCAACGAAGCATTCCGTGTATCATCGTACAGGGTGCTTCAGAGGACAGAAAGACGCGCCCTTTGCATGGAAACCAAAGATTTTGCAAGTTCATCTACAAGTTCGTCCGGGATCTGGTAGACTGTGGCAAGGTATTTCTCGAACTCTTTCCTGTCCTGAGATTCCAACTCGTTTTCCAGTGGGAGTACCTCTCTGGAAAGGAGCGGCAGGAACGCGTCGACAAGTTTTTTGCGCTCCGGCAAGCTCGGAATAAGAGGGTTCAGCATGAAAAGCCCCTTTTCTATCCGGTCCTTGCTAAGGTCGAGAGCTCCGAGTCCTCGCCCGAAACCTAGCGCCTCGATGTAGAAAAGACCGAAGACACTGTTAAGAAGCGCGTGAGAAAGAGCCGCTGAAACATCTCTTTTCACCGCAGACTGTTTGAGAGACATCCCGATGAAGCGCTGGTCTATGAACGGGACATCCGGTGTCAACGGGAAGAAAAGCCGCTTATCGTAGTTTACCAGTACGACCATGTCGGGCTTGGCTCCCTTTTTCATTTCGTACCAGAAACAACCCGGCCGGGACAGAACTTTGCAAAGAGGTTTTCCTGTTTTGTTGACACATCCAGAAAAAGAGTTGATATATGAAAGCGTATCAAAATGCTTGCGTCGGTCGAGTTCTTCCTTACTCTTTCCGCAGAAGAATCCGAGAGCGTCCGGTTTGGCGATGAATCCTTTAATCGTTTTCGACCGAATGAGGACCTTGTCCAGATACTCGGGGTCGATACGACTATCTCTCGGGGGATAGAAAAGAGGGTTCCATCCTCTTCTCTCTCCGCGGAAAAAATCAAAAAAAGCTCCGGCAGGCAAGAGAACGCTACGTTTCCTAGCATCCGTCCTTCGGGACTTCTTCAATTTCAAGAAAGGCGCTGTGTTGAAAAAGAAAAGGTTCCTTCCCACCCCCGAGCGAACGAGCATTCGCATTTCGGCGCCTGTAAGTGTCCGTGCCGTACATAGCTTATCAAAGGAAACGCCCTTGATTATTGCCGATGAAAGCAAAGATATATCATCGGAAGAACACTCCTTAAGATTTTTCTCCAACAGGATAAAAACTGTTTCTTCTTCCGGAATCCGCACCTTTTCAGACGACGGAGGATTCCTCCGTTCCAGGATGAGTGCCGTTGTCACAACTTTGGCGTTGTCGAACCAGCGTCCGTTCCCGGATGCTATTACTTTTTTGATTTTGAAGAATCTGCCGAGAAGTTCATAGTATCTTTCGCCCCATTCCGCGCCAAGCCACGAATTGGACGAAATGAACGCGAGAGTTCCGCCTTCTTCAAGACATTTCCACAGATGAAACGGCATGTAGGCATACAGGTCGCTTCTTCCATCGAGTCCTTCTGGCTCCCCGTTCTCGGCCAGTGTTTTCTCCGCCGAGAGAATAATCGGCTGATTCATTTTTTTTGCCTGTTCGGTTCTTATGAAGGGAAAGTTCGACACGACGATGTCGAAAAGCGGAAACTGGAAGGTTTCCGGCTCCCCCGTCTGCGGGTTCTTTAGAACAATGCTCTTGCCGGGAACTATGTCTGCCACGTCCGAACGGAATACACGAACGGTCTCACCCATGTTTTCGGGGAAAGTTACCCCCATCGTCGCGAGCGAAACCGGAAACGAAAATCTGTCGCCGGCCCAAGTCTGGGCAAGGGCATCCTTTGCCCCTATTCCTCTGGAACGCTTTTCCCGGTACACCGCCCTCGGAATTGTTCCTGTTCCGCAGCAAGGGTCCAAGAAAACCCACTCCCTTTTCACCATAGCTGACTTGACGAGAAGTTCCGCGAGCTTCTCGGGTGTGGAGTATTGTCCGGCCGCTTTTCTCTTCGAAGCGTTAACGGTGCATTCAAGTATCTTATGAAGAACGTCGGCGTTCATTTTCTCGAACGGAAACGACGACAGAAAACGGTTTACCTCAACAAGAGAATTCCAAGCCGCGTCGGGGAGAGGAACGAATGCCACCGAAGGTTTGAGAATATTGAGAAAGTCGCATTTCTCGGATATTTCCACAAAAACCCTGTCGGCAGACAGGGGGTCACAATTCCCATCAATGGACTCTACCAACCGAGCGTCGGAGTGAAAGCTTTTCAGGACGTGACAAAAGAGGATTTTGTTGAACCATTCGAGAAGGAGCACGCCGGCGAAAGCATTGAATTTCTCCTCTTTGTCCGGGTGCTCCTCGGAAGCCGAATGCCACCAGAAATCGATTTCGGCATTCAATTCGGAGTTTTTGGCTGCCTCGTTCGCGACATGGTCACGGACATTTTTTCTGTGATAAGCGACGGATTCGAAAAGAGTGCCTTCCTCTACGATTCTAATCACCGAAGAGGATGCTATGCCCCCCGTCGAGAAAAAATACTCCAAGTCGCGGATGATTTCGGAGAGCATCTTTTGCCACCTCTCCGCATTGCATTCGACCGAGGCTCTGGAAACAGGAGCGCCAATGGACCACGACTTCAACGGCGAGAAGCCGAGGGAACCCGTCCCGGACAACGAGTAGAGAACGGCCTCGTTGACATTCCACACAAGGAAACTGGAGGTTCCAAGACCCCGCGCTTTTCTGGCCGCATTTTCAAGAAGTTTCGGATCTGAGACAGCAGTGTCCGGAAATTTTAGTTCCCACCCCTGTAGCACGGTTCCGTGATTCAGAATCCCGAAAAGAAGAACGTCCGGGAAGAGACTTCCTTTTTCATCGCTTGTCGAATATTCCCCTCCGGCTTTTTTTATCGCGCCAGATGCCGCGGACACCCGTCGATTGACGTATCCGATCACGTCTATGGCCCAGCTTCGCTCGTTTGCTCTCACAAAGCCGACGTGATTCTTAGAGGGAGGCATTAGAGCAACCCCTCTCTTCGACGGGCTCCGAAGAAACAGTTTTGGCCGGATTCGCTTTCTCGAGAAGCTGAGCGGACTGAACAGGGCAAAGATCGGATTCGAACTCCTTTAAAAGCCCCTCCATCAGCAGCGATTCTCCGGGAGGAGTACACCTAACGCTTTCGTAGGCTTTTTTAAGTCTTTCCTTCGCGATATTCACGAGGTCGATTCTTTCGGCTTTGAAAAGCTCCGGGGAATCGTTTTTTTCTATTCCTATGAAGTTCCGGCCTTCGAGAATCGCGGACACCAGAAAACTTCCCGAGCCGAACGCGTTGTCCATAACGATGTCGCCGGGGGCGGTGAATGTTCGTACCATCCAGCGGCCGAGCTCTACGGGTTTCTGGGTCGGATGCCATACGGGACCTTCACTTTCCGCAGTCTTGAAATAGACAACATCCACGGGGTAGCGGTCTCCGTTACCGCTCTGGACGAGAACGGGCTTGAAGTCTCCGTAACTGCCGGAAAACTGGTCTTTTCTCGTTCCCTTCGTGTAGGGTTCTCCCGGCGACATCTGGGGATTGTACACCGGCTGTCTCCGGTAAAAGACACAGACATCTTCATGCTTTCGAAGAGGCTGTTTTTTCGCGTTCAGGAAATTAGTAGGCTTCGACTTAACCCAGACTATCTTGTATTTGAACAATTTTTCGTTGCTCATGATAAGTCTTGCAGTGAACGGGCCCTGGGATGTGAGAACTATCGCGCCGTCATTCCGCACGACTCTCCGGTATTGTTTCCAAAGCTCGTCGAGCGGAATGACGCTGTCCCATTTGTTTTGAGTCGTCCCGTACGGCAGGTCGCAAAGCACCATGTCTACACACTCGTTCGGAAGTTGTCTCATTGCAGCGATGCAATCGTCTTTGATAAGACTGTTCACTATTCCATTCACCGGCGAACCTCCTTCGCTTTTCGCATTCGGAAAGGGCGTTTCGGTGAAGACCCTTTCCTTGCCTCCGATTATACAACCTTCGAGTGACTCCTCAAGAGAACTCATAGAACAATCTCGTTCCGCAGGTTCCCAGAGGGAAACCAGCAGAAACGGAGCAACCACAAGGCTCTCTGAGGAGAAAGTTTTTCACTCTGAAGGTGGAATATTGCACTCGAGATTATTGAAAAATGATGGAAAGAAATTTGGGGCAGCGAGATGTCGAGATGGGGCGTTGTCGCAATAGTCGGAAAATGAAGACACGCAAAAACCTCTCTGTCCTCTGCGCGAAGCAGGTGTAAGGCATTGCTATCACAACAAAAACTACACCCAGAGAGGTGGGGCTATTATGCCCCAAAATCTCGCTCCTTTCTACACCGAATATGATGCTTGCTTTGTCAAATCAAGCGCAACATCCTTTGCCATTCTCATGGAGCATCCCCGAGAAAGCCTCCAGAGGCGTCTTCCTTCCGGAGCCAATCTTCCCCAAAACTCTTCTCTGCGGCATAGAGCGTTTCATCGAGGTTCACAGGAAGTTCGTCAAGCACTGTCAGTAAGGCCCTACGGACTCCCTTAACGGCAATGGGCTCTATCAAACGGACATTTCCCTTATCATCCACAAGAGCTTCTACAGTCTGTTTCATCGCATACCCTCCTTAAGATTTATGCATCTTTCGGGGAGTTTTTCTCCTGAAGGCTCCGGGAAAAAGCCCCTTTTCGCAACTCCGGGAATCCCGTTGTTTGACCTATTGAACATATATTCTCCTCCGTGCTATACTTTGCTGCGAGATATGAGGAGATACCAAGGAACGGAGAGATCTCCCAGGTGTCAGAATTCTACACAGACCATACGCAAGATGTTTCTCTGCACGCAGTAGATATACTCTATTGTACATGAAAGAACCTTCCCTTGGGGAGGATTTCTGCATTCTCAAAAGCTTTCAGAAGTAATCGGAGGAGAGAGATCATGCCAATTATCGCCATGCGCCACATGAAGGACAATCAAAAAGGAATTATCCGGGCCGTCCGGGCCCAGGGAGAGCTAGGACGCCGCATCCGAGATATGGGGCTGGTACCGGGGACGGAGTTTTACATTCAGGGGCGGGCCCCTCTCTACGATCCCGTGGCCCTGCGTCTTCGGGGGTTCACCCTCACCCTGCGGAACAGCGAAGCGGATCATATTGATGTGGAGGTGGATGAGGCATGACAACCATTGCTCTGGCAGGAAATCCAAACTCCGGGAAAACAACCC
Organism: uncultured Synergistaceae bacterium; assembly: GCA_964539095.1. Classification (GTDB taxonomy): domain Bacteria; phylum Synergistota; class Synergistia; order Synergistales; family Aminiphilaceae; genus DAIPKP01. The sequence goes on along the minus strand of CAZIFL010000005.1, from coordinate 89,285 downwards.
TTTTTAACGAACTTACCGGAGCCCGGCAGCATGTGGGCAACTATCCCGGCGTTACGGTAGAACTTAAAGAGGGCACCTTCACCCATCGGGGAGAATCCATCCATGTGGTGGATCTTCCAGGGATCTACTCCATCACCGCCTACTCCCTGGAGGAGATCGTCACCCGGGATTATCTGGTGCAGGAGAAGCCCGAGGTGGTGATCGACATTATCGATGCCTCGAACATCGAGCGGCATCTCTACCTGATGATCCAGATTCTGGAGATGGGTATTCCCCTCTGCGGGGCCATGAATATGATGGATGTGGCCTCCAGCCGGGGGATCACCATTCATCCGGAAAAGCTCTCTCAGCTTCTTGGCATTCCCATTATCCCCACGGTGGCCCGCAGCGGCAAGGGGGTGGAGCAGCTTCTTGATGCGGCTCTCGCCATGAAGGACAATCCCCCTCCCCAGCCTCTTCGAATCAGCTACGGCTCGGATATCGACCGGGCTCTGGATCGCATGGAGGATCGCATCAAGGGTCATGCCATGCTGCAGGGGCGCTACGATCCCCGGTGGTTCTCCCTGAAGTATCTGGAGCAGGACGAGCAAATCATGGAGTACTGCAAAAAGCATGATCCCGAAATAGCCCAGGCCTTCGACGAAGCGTACCAGCAGCTTCTCAAACATCTCGAAAGCACTCTGAACACCTACCCCGAGGCGCTGATTGCAGACCAGCGGTATGGCTATATCAAGTCTCTGGTGAGCCACGGCATTGTGAACTACGCCACCCATCAGAGTAAGCTCTACATTTCGGACAAGATTGATCTTGTGCTTACCAACCGCTTTCTGGGGCCTCTCTTCATGGTGGCCATTCTGATGACTCTCTACAAGGTGACCTTCACTTACAGCGAGATCCCCGTGGGGTGGTTCGAGGCCTTCTTCGGCTGGATGGGGGATACGGCGGAGAACCTTCTTCCTCCGGGGCTTGTGCGCTCCATGATCGTGTCGGGGGTTATCGACGGCGGGGGGGGGGGGATGGGGTTCGTTCCCCTGATTCTCTTCATGTTCTTCGGCATCTCCTTTCTGGAGGATTCGGGATATCTCGCCCGGATGGCCTTTATGTTGGATCGGATCTTCCGTATCTTCGGCCTTCATGGAAGCTCCGTCATGCCCTTTATCATCTCCGGGGGGATCGCGGGGGGGTGTGCTGTGCCGGGGGTTATGGCGAGCCGGACTATCAAATCCCGGAAGGAACGCCTCGCTACCATACTCACCGTCCCCATCATGAACTGCGGTGCCAAAATCCCCATCTTCGCCATTCTGGTGGGAACCTTTTTCGCCACCGCCCGGGGGGAGATGCTCTTCGCCATCACCGTCATCTCCTGGGTGGGGGCCCTGCTCACCGCAAAGATTCTACGCCTTACGGTGATTCGGGGAGAGTCCACCCCCTTCGTGATGGAGCTTCCTCCCTACCGCTTCCCCACCCTGAAGGGGCTCTGCATCCACACCTGGGAACGCACCTGGCAGTACATCAAAAAGGCGGGGACCGTGATTTTAGGCATCTCCATCCTCGTATGGGCCATGATGACCTTTCCTCTTCTCTCTCCCGAGAAGGAGGCTTTCTTTGAGGAGGCTCGCGGGGAGATTCTGGAAACCCCTGCTCTGGAAGACGCGTCACGAATACTCGATTACGAAACCCCCGAGGAGGAGCTTACCCCGCAGGAGCAGGAGATCCGGGGGCAGCTTCTCGCTCTGGAGGGGCGCCGGGCTGAGGAGGCCCTAGAGAACTCTCTGGCGGGGCGCCTAGGTAAAGGAATCGAACGGGTTACCCGCTGGGCAGGGTTCGACTGGCGCACCAACATCGCCCTTCTTGGAGGGGTGGCGGCAAAGGAGGTTATCGTCTCCACCCTGGGCACCGCCTACTCTCTGGGAGAGATCGACCCCGAGGAAGGGGGCTCCTTGAGCCAGGTGCTGCAGCGCTCCAAGGACTGGTCTCCCCTGAAGGCCTTCTCGGTGATTCTTTTCGTGATCTTCTACGCCCCCTGCTTCGTCACCCTTGTTTGTATCGCCAAGGAGGCGGGCTCCTGGAGCTGGGCTCTCTTCGCCCTATTCTTCAATACCCTTATAGCCTTTCTTCTCTCCGTGGGAGTTTTCCAGTTGGGAACCCTGTTAGGGTTGGGAATATAGAGAGGAAGGAGAGACAAAATCATGCAGACCGTTGTGGTGGTTCTTATCGTGGTAGGAGCGGCGCTCTTTCTCGGGCGAACTTTCCTGAAGAGTGCTCGGGAGGGGAGCTGCCCCGGAGGGTGCGGAGGGTGCTCCCAGAGTGGAAGCTGTGCCACCTGGCAAAATCTTGAGGAGCCTTCCTCTTCCCCGGAACAAGCAGGGGAAGAGGAGAAATAAGGAGAAAAAGGAGAGGAGAAATAGCCCGTTGCTGGTATACTCTCCCTTGAGGGGAAGTTTTCCCACATTTTTCTCTTGAGGAGGGAACAGACTATGGGATCAATATGTCTTTTTCTAGGAAGCCCAAGACAGGGGGGGAACAGCGAAACCCTCTCCAAGGCTCTTCTGGCCCCCGCCCTGAAAGAGGGCTGGGAGGTTCGGGAATTTCGGCTTTTCTCCATGAACATCCGGGATTGCGTGGACTGCCGCCGTTGCTGGAGCACCGGAAAGCCCTGTATTCTGGATGACGATATGCAGCAGATCTATCCTGCCATCAAGGAGTCGGAGTATCTGGTCTTCGCCAGCCCGCTCTACTGGTACGCCTGGAGCGCTCCTCTTCAGGCCCTCCGGGATCGGCTCCTCCCCTACGTGGCCAAGAACACCCCCCTTCGGCTGGAGGGAAAGAAGGGAATTCTCGTCTCCTCCGGAGGGGATACCGGCAAGGATGCCTTCGACGGCCTGATCTACTCCTTTAAACGGAGTTGCGGCCTTCATAAAATGCCCACCCCCCTGATCTTCTGCCGGGGAGGGCTGGGAGAGGCCCAGGACGCTCAGAATAATACCGCCCTTTTGGAAGAAGCCCGGCAGGAGGGAGAGGCTCTTTTCTCCTAAAACGCCTAACCCGGACAGTGCCGATACCACCTAGTGGGCTATTCCGCCTAATATTATGTCTCGGATCACCGGGAGTCCCCGCGCAGAATGAGGTAAGCATGTCCCCTTATGTTTACAATATAAGCGGTAATGAGCCGCTAGTGCCCTCAAAGGTAGCATCACTAAAGGCCCTCGGAGCTTCCGGGGGCCTTCTTGCGGCTTACTCCAGCAAACCCGGCAAAGGAAAGCTGCTGCACCCCGAGGATCAAGGTTATCATGGTCTGACCCCTAAAGCGTACCAGTAGGGCTCAAACCCCTCCTCCACCATCTTCGCAATAAGCAGAAGAAAGGGAACACAGTCTCCTTTTGTGTGGGCTCTATCCAAAGTTTCATAATATTCCAGGCGTTTTTCCACGGGCAAAATTGCCGGGGGAAAACCGCTTTTCACAAGTTCAAAGTTCATGAGCAGCCGTGAGGTTCTGCCGTTGCCATCCACAAAGGGGTGGATCTTCACAAAATCCGCATGCACCCGGGCGGCCCGTTCCACCGGATGGAGAGCCTCCCCTTGATGCTGGCACCAGTGGATAAAATCGTGCATCTCCCCCTCTACTCGCCAGGCCTCGGGGGGACGATGCTCCGCACCGACGATAAAGACATTGGTCTTTCGGTAGACCCCCGCATGAAGATCATCGATATTTTTGAGAATAAGCCCGTGAATGCCCCTGATAACTCCTTCTGTGAGAAACGCTTTTTCCTGTACAAGTCCCTCTACAAAGCAAATAGCCTCCCGGTGGTTGATGGCCTCGAAGTGCTCTCCCAGAGTTTTCCCCCCCACGGTGATCCCTTCCAGCACAATTTTCGTCTCCTTGAGGGTAAGGGTGTTTCCCTCCATGGCGTTGGAGGTATAGGTCCAGTGAAGAATGAGGTTTTCCCGAAGGTTGGCAACAATTTCCGGAGGCAATGGGCGGTATGCATCCAGCTTTTCTTTAAGCGTGTCAAGCATAGCAAGCTTTTCAAGAACTTCAAGGTTTTCGCACTTTCCGAGCTTTTCAAAGGAACTCATCCCCCCACCTCCTCAGGTCTTCCTAAAGCGTTTCAAACTTTTTAACCCCATGGTTTTCATGTACATATCGTTTCCGAGCATGCTACCTTCGGTATTTGCAAACCTGCATAGATCTTTGTTGGAACAAGTGTAGTGAGCTGTTCCACGTTACAGAGTGCTCTTGGATGGGAGCCTCCGCTTCTGTGTCCCCTCTGCTCCCGAGTGGTCGAACCGCTCCCTTGCTTTGCTGCTCAGAACCGTCACCCCAGACTTCCGCCAACCAGCTGCGCGGCTGGGGCTTACCGGCACGTCCTGTGCCGATACCGGGCCTCCGCGACGCAAAGCTGCACTCGCCGACCACTATGTCGCTGCCGGGGACACACAAGCTCCGGCTCCTGGAGTTCACCCAAAGCCACAATATAAGCAGGAATGATGCAGTAGCACTACTCTGCAAAAGGGGGCAACAGAGAAAAAAGTGCGCATAATTCTTTCAAGGAAGCTCTGAAAAGGGTATACTCTTTCTGAAAAAAGTCGTCAATACGCTTTTTGAACGTACTGGCAATCCCATGATTAAAGGAGGCCTTCTTCTGGGATCGGTCAAACTTTCAGCCATCATCAATCCTTTATCCCTGGCTACCCTGCTATTCTTAGGCATGTTTTACTTGGGAATCCGCAAAAAAATCATCCGCCACCTTGAAATGCTTCAGGTTCAGGCTACAGACCTTGAAAACCTTCTTACAAGAGGGACGTATATCCGACACTCCGAAAAAGCAGCTTCCATCCAAAGGGCTCAAAAAACCCTTCAGGAAACGGAGCTTCCCTTTGGAGCATTTCTTTTCTTTCCCCAGAAAAACAAACAATTCCGAGAACTCCAAGACTTTTTGAAGACCATAGAAACTCGTTTAGCAAAAACAGATGGAGATTTCATAACGAAGGAAACAGAACGATTCGCCTTTTTCTTCGACTCCATCGAAAGCAACCCCCTCACGGAAAGCCAACGTGAAGCCTGTGTTATCAATGACGATAGGAATCTTGTCTTTGCAGGAGCAGGCACGGGAAAGACAAGTACCATAATCGGTCGGACAGGATACCTCCTGGCATCAAAACAATGCTCCCCGGAGGAAATCCTCCTCCTCGCCTTTGGAAAAGAGGCCTCCGAGGAGATGCGGGAACGCCAGGAAACACAGCTGAAAAAATGGCTGCGCCTGGGAAGCAATACGTTACCTACCATCGAAACCTTTCATGCTCTGGGAAACAAAATTGTGGGGAAGGCTTGCGGAAGAAGATATGACATTACTCCCTTTGCAGAAGGAGACTATCGTCTCTTAAATTTCATTGAAAAGACCATCCAAAACCTTTGCAAAAAAGATGCCGCCTTCTGTGAGGAAATCATCAGCTACTACCGAGGAGGGCGGTATCCCTATAAAAGCCCCTTTGATTTTGAATCCATGGAAGAATACTGGGAATACATCGCTGAAAACCAAATCACAACCCTCAGAGGAGAGTCTGTGAAAAGCTTTGAAGAGTGCATTATTGCCAACTTTCTGGCTCTCCACGGTGTAGAATACGAATATGAAGCACCCTATAAATTTACCACACAAACACCAGACCATCGGCAGTACAAACCCGATTTCTACATCAAGGGAAAAGGCATCTATCTAGAGCACTTTGCCATAAACCGCCAGAGGAAACCCCCGAAGCACTTTAACCAACGGGAATACCTTCAGGGCATTTGCTGGAAAAGAGAACTCCACAAGAAAAATGGAACCCTCCTTCTGGAAACCTACTCGTACTTACAACAGGAAGGGATTCTCGAAATGTACCTTGAGGAACTCCTGAAAAAGGCAGAAGTCACTATTGTTCCTCGATCTAGCATGGAGAAACTCCAGGAACTGAACAGGTTACTAAAAAAACTTAACAAGAAATTTGTGCAATCAGAGCTATCAGCACTCCTCGGAAGAATGATCTTCCTCTTCAAAGAATCCGAGCATGACAAGAAAATTTTTAATGATGAAAATCTGGAAAAAATCGGCAATTCTCCCACAAGAAAAATCTTGAAGATCTTTCACCCCATCTACGAGGCCTACGAAAAAGACCTGGAGGAAAAGAACCAGATTGATTTCTCAGACATGATCATCCAAGCCACGGAGTACATAAAAAGGGGGGCCTATGCCTCTCCCTATAAGCATATTCTTATCGATGAGTTTCAGGATATCAACAAAGCGAGAATGGATCTCGTGATGGCACTGATCCACCAGAATCCTGAGACGATTCTTTTCGCCGTGGGCGATGACTGGCAGTCCATCTATCGTTTTGCGGGAAGCGACATATCCTACATGCGGGACTTCGAAAAGCACTACGGCCCCGCGGCGAAAGTCACGCTGGATACGAGCTTCCGATGCAACGATGTCATTGCTGAAGTGGCCTCCAAATTCATCATGAAAAATCCCCGGCAAGTGCAAAAGGAGATCCACTCCATCACCACTGTGGATCACCCTGCGGTGTACCTGGTTCCCATGGCAGATTCATCCGAGGCACTCCCAGAAATCTTCCAAAAAATAAAAAAACTTCCGGAATACAAAAAATCCAAGGAGAAGAAGAGCCTTCTTGTTCTGGGAAGGTACCATTACACCTACCGCACGGAAAAGCTCAAAAGGAAAGACGGATTCCCAGGAATGGATATGGACTTTATGACCGTTCACGGAGCCAAGGGAAAGGAAGCAGACTATGTCATCGTTCTTGATGTGGTAGACAAAAAATTTCCCTCCCAGAAAAAAACCGATGCCGCCATTGAGTTCTTTCTTCCCCAATCGGAGGAATATCCCTTTGCAGAGGAACGACGGCTTTTTTACGTTGCTCTTACCCGGGCTCGCCATGGAGTATTCCTGGTCTATGATCCTCAAAATCCCTCCTTTTTCGTGATAGAACTTTTGCGGGAAAAGGATTCTCGAAAAATCTGCTTTATCGACGAATCACAGCATGTCCCCACGTCTTATCGTCCTTGCCCAAAATGTCTTTCCGGAATCCTGCGAATCAAGGAGGGACGACATGGGAAATTCACAAACTGTACCAACTACCCCTACTGTGCCTACACGGAACAGTATCTCCACAAAAACAACAGATCCCGGAAATGACTTCCGGAAGATCCTCTCAGCAAATCTGCACACATGATCCTCAAAAAGCTCAAAACGCAACTTTCCATATCCCCGCCGCAAGAGAAGCCAGCCGCTTCTGTCTGGCCTCTACTGTACGCTCATCCCAGGATTCATAATGTTCTGCCACCCCTCGGGTGATCTGAAAGCAACTCTGTTCATAGATGCTGCGTTTAGAGGCGTAGTCCCCATTGCCGATATCACGGTTTTTGCTGGTCTCCAAGGGAGTCATGTTCCCTATGCGGTAGATCAGGCGATCCTGTTTTGCCTCCTCTATCTGCTCCCAGGCATGGGAGGGGTTCTCCGGAAGGATGTGTTCCAGGCTATAGGTGGCGCTCTCAAAATCGAAGTCCCCTCCAGAGCATTGTTTTTCGATTTCAAAAAGAACATGGCGCACCACTTTCTTGTTGCGGCTGTTGGTGGTGCGAAACTCCTTGTCGGTGAAGGCTGCTTTGAATTGATTATCCTCGGGATACACCTCCCGCAGGGCGGCCATCACATCTAAGGGGGTGCTCATGGCACCGGAGGTTACTTTCCAGGCGATCTCATTGTAAAGACGCTCCTGCTCATGGGTGGGCAGGTTACAGATGACGTTATAGCGAAACGAAATAACAGCCACGGCCTTCAGTATTCGTGTGAAGAAGACTCTTTGGTGCTCAAAATATTTGGCATAACACGCCATGAGCATGGCCAGGGGCTGGGAGACATTGAACATCCGCAGTTGTTCCAAGGCGGATTTCTCCTCTTTGCTCCACGTTACATCCTGGGGATCTCTCAATGCCGCATAGACCCCGGCGGATTCATCCAGAGCCCGCAGCAGTTCAAAGGCCTGGTCACGTGCGGTGATCCGCTTTCGGAAGGTCTTGAAAAGATCGGATTTGCGAACAAGTTTATTTCGGCTGTTCCAGAAGAGACGTAGAAATTCTGGAAAGCTTTCGCCCCCCAAAAGCCCCGTAATTCTCTCCCACCGCTCTTCCAAAGCCCTAAGCTCCACCTCATGAGCATTCTGGGTGCTGATAACGGAAAAAAGATAATTTTTAAGCAGATCTGTAGCTGAAAGTCTCACCCCCCGGGCATTGAGCGTTTCAAACACCTTGAAGGCGTTCAGCTCATCCGTGACGGTAATAACGGTAAAAAAGAGCTTATCCACTAGGGAGTCAATGAAAGCCGCAAGGTTTCTTCCGCTTTCGGCGCTCCCCCCGGTATACCCTTTGATCCGCTCTTTAAACCAGTGGAAGGACGTTCTCAATTGGTGTTCCGAAGCGTTTAACCCCCGCTGAGGAAGCTTTTCCAGCGGCACAAGATAGGTCTGGTAGAACCGGTTGTTGTGGCGGTTCAGCGCAAGCTTTGATCTTGGAATCAGGCTGACGGGATCAAGATACCCAATATAGCTGTTTTGCAACTGTTCTTTGCGCTTTGCATTATCTGCCGCATCTAGCCCGGCGTTTACGAGATCCTGCAAGTGCCCAAGCCCCGCCAGGATCATCACGCTGAGGGTGGTGATGCGCTGCTGCCCGTCAATGATATCGAAATTCTTGCTGTCCGAAGACTGAAGGACGAGATATCCCATGTAGTGAAATGATTCACCATCCTCTTCGAAGAGCCCGAGAATATCCTGCCACAGGTCATCCCATTCATCCTCGGTCCAGGAGTAATCCCGTTGAAAAGGAGGAACGCAGTAGCTAAGGCCATTACCCAAAATCTGGCGAAAGGTTGCATTTGTGGTATTAAAATTCATGGTTGCCATGATTATCCATCCTCCCTAACATACCCCTTGGCATGGAGCCCCGGAATTCTCTTCACTCAAACTTCTTCTAATATATCCAGGGAGAAGCGGGTTGTCAAAGGGTCAGGCTAACCCACAGCTTTACCCAAGGAAATCAGTAAAGCCCCAGAAGCTTTCCCACCCCCAGAGAGGCGAGATTGCACGCCAAGGAGAGAAGAAGGGCGGTTTTGGGAGAAAATCTGAAATAGGCGGTGTAAAAGAGCGCTTCCCCGAGTATAACAAAGGCCTCCCCCCCAAAGGCATAGAGGGTGTAGGAGGAAAGACACCGGGGGAGAACAAACCAGAGATACGGCAAGGTGGCAAAGCTGGCAAAAAATCCCCCGAGGAATATCCTCCCCGGAGAGAACCAGGGGGAGGCAAAGAGGTTCTCCTCTACCAGATTCTCGGGCTCTCCTGCCAACTCTGCACGGTGGCAATCACCTCCATCCTCCCCATTCCCCGCACTCCCTCCACCACACGTCCACCCTCTGCGCCACAGAGAACGCCCATACTGCATGCAAAAAAGCCCTACCCAGAGGGCAAGGCTTTCGGAGAGCACCGTCCAGAAGAGGGCTTGGAGAAAGGCGGCTTCGTAATCTATGGCAGAGACAAAAAAGAGGGGAGGCATCAGGAGTACTCCAAAGGACGCCGAAGAAGGGTGTAGGTGGTATCGCTTCCGGAGAAGCCGAACTTGCCGAGAAAGGGGCCGAGATCTCCTGTAAAGGCAAGAATAAGCGGAATCTGCCGTATGGAGGGGTGCTGAAGCACATACTCCAGCAGGGCGCTCCCCACGCCTTTGCCCTGATGATCGGGATGTACAAGAATGTCCCACAGGGTTGCCCGGAAGATAAAATCCGTGAGAACCCTGCAGAAGGCCACGATCTCCCGATTTTCGTAGTGTACACTACAACAGAGGCTACTCCCCTGGATCATGCGCTCCAGTTGATCCACGGTGCGGCTCTTTCCCCACCGGGTAAAGCGATAGAGGGGGTAGATCCCCTGAGGAGAGACGGCCTGTTTACTGTCGTAGAAGACGTAGTTTTCGAGAAGAGGCGAAAGTTTAGGCTTTTGCGGATACATAACCCTCTTCGGCCATCACCGAAAGGCCCCCGCAGATTCCTCGCAAACTCCCTCCCCGGGCATCCAGGCTTACCGGAATCTGCACCACCTGCCCCGCCCCGCAGGAAGGACATATCCAGCTTACCCGGGCCAATCCATCCGAATCCGGAGCCCCCGCCAGAACCTTCATTTCACCGCACAACTGACATGCCACAATGATCACCGTTGCTCGTCCCCTCTCTCAAAATCCTTCTGTCTGTGCATCCGCTGCATTCCTACATCCCTGCATTTTTACACTTTTTCGTACGTAGAGAGTAATCGCTACCATAACTTCGGAGCAATCTTCTGCCGAGGACTGTATCGGCTTAGTTGTACTCCTCCTCAAAGAAATGTTCAAGGAGAACTTTCACGGGGCCCTCCGTATAGACCTTTTCAGCAGCCCGAACAGTGATGGTAACGGGGGAAGGTGCTCTGTCAATCCAATCGACGGCCTCGAAGAAATCGGTCCCTTCCAGATTTCCCACAGTTCCCCGGACGGGATCCCGAAGCACTCCATCCTCCGTTGCCTTGCGGTTCACCTTGAGGAGAAGGGCATAGAGTTCCTGCTCCGCCCAAGAGCGATCCAACCCTGAGGGGAAGGTCTGGCGCACAAGCTCCTGAAGGGGTTCATAAATTTTTTGGCTCTTGATAACATCCACCCGACAGGTGACGGGTTCTCCGTAAATGGCGTTTTCCTCCACCGCCAGGCGAAGCACCAGGCGATCGCTCCCGAACTCGTCTAAAGCCTCAAAAACGTTCTCCAGAGTTGTGGGAACGAGAAAAATTTCCGGAGGAATCTCCTGACCACGAAATCGTTCCGAGAGGGCGAAAGAGGCGTTTTGGCGAAGAGCCTCAAGGGCAGGGGGAATATCCTCGGAGAGCACCGGACTATCCAGGCCGATCTGCGCCAGGATCTCCTTCGCCACGACCACGATACGCCCCTCCCGAAGCTGTTCAAGCCCCTGCTTCATCTCCTGGATCTCTTCTTCCAGGCGTCCCCGTTGCCGCTCCAGAGAGACGAGATCGGCTTGGGCTTCGAAGAGGCTCTGCCGCATAGTAGCCTGTTCTTCGGTTTTCTTCTCCAACTCCGCCGTAAGTTCCATTACCTGACGCTGAATAAACTTCATACGGAAGAGGGCGATGCGGACAGAGTCGCTCATCACCGCTAGGGCAAAGAGGGTTCCAAGGGTTATGGAGAGGGCAGTGAAGACGGTGATGAGCGAGGAGGTATGCCGAGGCCGGAGCCCGAAGAGAGAGACCCGTCGACGACCTATACGGCGACCGATAAGATCTCCCAGAAAGGCAATACCTCCGCTCAGAAGGAGCAGCGAGATAATAAAACTCCAATTAGCTTCAAACAGAAGAGCCATGCCAACCCCCCTCGACAGAGAGGATAGAGAAAAAAGGATCTTTCTCTTCCCCTACCCCCTTAATAATAGCACGGATTCACGAAAAAAGGGGCCCTCGGGCCCCTTTTTGATAACAGACTGACAGTTTTTGCTCTCTTCCAAAACCTAGTTGCAACCGCAACCGCAGCCGCAACCGCACTCCTTGACCATCTCTTTGAGGACTTCCCGGGAGATCTCAATGCTTCTCTCGATATCCGCCACAGGAACGTTGAGGGCGGGACGGTAACGCATGGTAACGTTGCCGCAGGGGAGGATGAGCATCTTTCTCTGCCAGCACCCCTTCTTGAAGCGCTCTCGCAGTTCGGAGTTGGGGAAGTCGTAGGCGCACATGACACCCCTGCCCCGGACATTGGAGATGAACTGGGGGAACTCCTCCCGAAGCTTTTTGAGACCGTTCAGAAGGGCGGGGCCCGCCACGTTGCTCACGTAGTCGAGAATCTTATCGTCCCGGTAGATTTCGAGATACCGAGTAGCCCGAACCATGTCCACCACGGTGCCGCCCCAGGTGGAGTTAATCCGGCTGGAGACCTGGAAGCAGTTGCCGTCGACGCTGTCGATCCGAGGGCCTGCCACGAGTCCGCAGATCTGGGCCTTCTTGCCGAAGCTGAAGATGTCGGGCTTCACGCCGTGATGCTCCCAGGCCCACATCTTGCCGGTAATTCCCATGCCGCACTGCACTTCATCAAAGATGAGAAGCACGTCGTGCTTGTCGCAGAGATCGCGAAGGGCCTGAAGGTACTCGGTGCGGAACTGGTTATCCCCGCCCTCGCCCTGGATGGTCTCAAGAATGATGGCACAGTAGTCGTCCTGATCTGCCTCAAGGAGGGCCTTGATCTGATTGAGGGAGGTACGCTCCATCCACTCTACGATGCCGAGGTTCTCCTCCAGGGGGAAGACAATTTTAGGATTAAGTACCCGGGGCCAGTCGAACTGGGCAAAGTACTGGTATTTGTTGGGGTCGTTGGTGTTGGTTACCGTGAGGGTATAGCCGCTGCGGCCGTGGAAGGCCTCGTTGAAGTGGATAACCTTGGTCCCCTTCTTCCCTTTTATGGCAGCTCCCTTGGTGAGCTTCCCCTCGGCGATGAGCTTGCGAACTTTCCAGTCCATGGCAACCTTAAAGCAGTTTTCCACCGCCAATGTGCCGTAATCGATGAGGAAGAGGTGGCTGAACCCTTTGGGCATGGCCACTTCTTTGAAGGTCTTCACGAACTCCGCCATCTCCTGGGTATAGATATCGGAGCTGGCCACCTTATTGATGGCGGCGCGGAAGATCTTTTCTTTGAACTCGTCGTTGGCGAGCTTCTCATGGTTCATACCGAAGGGAGCAGAGGCAAAGAAGGTGTAGAAGTCAAGCCATTCGTCACCGTTAATCTTATTATAGATATGGCTCCCCTTCGATTTTTCCATATCGATACAAATATCGAAACCATCCCGGAGCATAACCTCTTCGATGGTGGAAAAAACATCCTCCGGCGCTATCGAATACCGTACTTCTGCCATTCTGTTGTGCCTCCTCTGAACATAATAAAACTGCCTACACAGTTTGCCTCTAAAAAATGTACCCATGTCTGTAAACAGTTTATATTCTAACGCCGAATTCCCCGAATAGCAAGGGGGGAATATATAGAAAATAGCGCACAATTCGTACCATATCACCAAAAGAGGACAAATGGAAGAACCCTTCCGCTTCTACAGATCTCTGAAAGGAGACTTTCGCAAAAGGGCGAGAATCTCCTCCTCCTCGTAGAGACGCCCCCGGTTCATACCAGGGCATTTCCGGGCATGGGCGGCCCATTTTTCGGGGGAGAGAAGCACCGAGATCCAGAAGGGGAAGAGAGCACACTGGACAGGGCGTACCGGATAGATCCGGCATCGCTGTGTTTCGGTATCAAGAAAGAGGCAGTCGCCGTTGCGATGCTCCCGGATACTCGGGCGCCCCTGCAAAGAGATGACATGAGAGGCCGAAAAGGCCTCACGGGAGAGTCCGAGATAGTTCGCTATGGCGTCCCCCTCTTCGGCGGTAAACCATATGGCTCCGGGCTCCCCTCGGCAACAGCGCCCGCACCCGACACATTCAAAAAATAAACCCTTCTTCCACCAGCGTTGATTTTCGAAACTTCTCAAGGGTTCGGGTTTCCTAGCTCTCTTCAGAAGAGATGTCATCGGGAAGAGCTTGTACGAGCTGGGCGTAGAGCATCTTCCAGAGCCCTACCCCCCCTGCCTTGCTCATGGAATCCGCCGCCATTTCGATGGCAAGATCTTCCATAACGCCGAAGGGACGTTCGTCCTTGCCGTCAAGAGAACGGGCATGGGCGAACATGTTTTTCCATATCATGCCGAGGAGAATACCCTCGAACTCCTGACAGGAGGTCCGAAGGCTCTCCTGATCCCGAGTTTTTCTGTTTGCAGACTTTTCGAGAGCGTTCTCCCGAAAGAGTGAGGGAAGCTCCGCTTCCTTGGGGGCGATGCCGTGCAGGCTTTCGTTCATCACTGAATCACCAGCTCTCCATAGAGTGCTCCCGCCCGATCAATGGCCTGGAGAATGGAAATAACATCCCTTGGGGAGGCTCCTACACCATTAAGGGCCTCTACCAGCTCCTGGACATTGGTATTGGTGGAAATTTCCAGGAACTGCCCCATATCCTCGGTAACCTCCACATCGGTGCGGGGGAGGATGGCGGTCTCTCCCATGGAAAAAGGCTCCGGCTGCGATGCTTCAGGGCGCTCTTCGATACGTACCGTAAGATTTCCGTGAGCCACAGCCACGGTACTGATCCGAACACCAGCCCCCATAACCACCGTACCGGTGCGCTCGTTTACCACAACGCGGGCCACAGCATCCGGGCGTATCTCCAGGTTTTCCAGCTCTGCGATGAATCGGGAGGGATTACCTCCCATCCCCTGGGGGAGCCGGACCTCCACTCTCCCGGCATCCACAGGATATGCCACGTTGAAATAGAGGGTATTGATGGTGTCTGCCACCCGCTGGGCTGTGGTAAAATCGGGATTTTTGAGCTGGAAGACGATATTTCCCCCCCGGCCGAGCGAGACGGGAACATCCCGCTCCACCAGCCCGCCTCCGGGGATCATTCCTGCGGTAGTGATATTCTTGGTGACCGCCCCCGCGGCACCTCCCGCTTCATAGCCTCCCACAAGCAGAGGCCCCTGAGCAACCACATAGACGTCACCGTTGGCCGCTCGAAGAGGGGTCTGGAGAAGCACTCCCCCCTGAAGGCTCTTGGCATCTCCCATGGCAGCCACCGTGACATCTACGGTCTGACCGGGGCGCGCAAAGGCTGGAAGCTGGGCGGTAACGGTAACCGCTGCGGCGTTCTTGCTCTTGATCGCCTTGAGATCTACTCCCAGGCCGTACTGACGGGCCATATTCTGCATCATCCGCAGCGCCATGTCCCCCTTGTCTCCCGTTCCGGGGAGCCCCACCACAAGCCCCATTCCTACAAGCTGGTTATCCCGGATTCCCTGGATATCGGTGAGATCCTTAATACGTACCAGGGGCTGGAAAGAGGCTGCAAAAACCAGAGAGGAGAAGAGAAGGATACAAAGAGTAAAAGCTCCGCCTGTAAAGATCCTGCGCATCATGTCTCGTCGCTCCTTACTAGAAAATAGCATGAAGAATCTGGGTGAGAATTCCGGGCTGCTGCACTCTGGAGAGCGCTCCCTTTCCCTGGATGCCGAGTTCTGGGTTGGCCACCTGGGTGGAGTCGATGGTATTATCCGGCTTCACATCCCGAGGGCGGATAACCCCCCTGAAGACCACGGTGAGGGTCTCTTTATGGGTCTGAAGATCCCGGGTCCCCTCCACCACAAGGTTGCCGTTGGGGAGCACCTCCGTGACGAGGCAGGAGATCCGGGAGGAGACCTTATGCTCCCGTTCGGTCTTCCCCTCTCCGGTCATGTTCACGTTCGAGCTGAAACCGAGCCTGCTGAGAAAGCTGAGGAACCCCCATCCTCCATCGGGGTTGCTCCCGGAGGAAGAGTTATCTTTCTTGATCTCTGTGGTAGCCTCGTCGGTGACCTTGGTTTTTTCATCCACCACCACCGTTACGATATCCCCAACCCGTGAGGGACGCTCGTCTCCGAAGAGACTGCTTCCGTCCTGCCAAAGAGATGTGGCGGGAAGAGACCCTGGAAAAGCCAGAATAAGAAGAACTCCAAGGGTCCACAGACTACGCCACCCCGGCCGCGCGCTCTGTTCTTTTGCTGCGTTCATGCCTTACTCCACCTCCACTATGCCGGGAGCGAGAATTTTTCCTTTCACCACTCGCCGGGTATGTTCGTTCCGTACGGATATGATATCACCTAATGCGCCTCCTTCAAGTGCCTCTCCTGATGCACGGATAGAGAGCGTTCCAGATCGATAGAGAAGAGTAACCTGCTGCCCCCGGGTTACTGCGGGAAGAAGGTCGATATCCGAGGTGTAGATGCTGACACCCCGAGGGAGGTTCTTGGAGGCGCGGGCGCCCAGAGCCTGGTTCGGCAGCGCAGGGATACGGTTGCCGATGCGCTCTGCGGAAGAGAGACAAAGATCTTCTTCTTTGAGAATCGTCCCTTTCATAAGGCTCCGCTGGGCCTTACAGACGGGTTGCTCCCATCGGATACGTACGGGGAGGATGGTGCCGTCACGGAAACGAAGTACCGTCTGACTTGTGCCGGGGGCTATCTTGCGAGGGGATGTGAGAGGAGCCGAAGGGACCGGGCCATCATGTTCCACCGAAACTCTCCATGTCCAGTTTGCCAGAAGCCGGATCATCCGGGCGATCTCTTTTTCGGGGAGCACGGGGATCTGCGGAGGCATCCTGAGGGAGAGAAGGGTTCCGCCGAAACCGGCCTCCACCATGCGGGAGAGAAGCTCTTCCGAGGTAAAGCTCTCTCCCCGGGGGAAGATCTCCACCAGGGAGGCTTTCCATACCAGAGGAGGCTCCCCATGAATATCCGCCACCTCTCCAAGCCGAAGAGTACGCCCCGCTTCGAAATGTTCTACGGTGATGCGGATATGCAGCTCCGGCTCCGCAGCGGAGGTATCCTCCAGCAGAGAGAGTATAACCGTTACTGCGAGAAGAACGAGAAAAGACAAAAAAAGGCGGGATTTACCCCGCCCTCGGCTGTTTACAGACATCTTTTCCGCTACCTTCTGAGATTATTCGCTATTTGGAGAAGGTTGTCTGCGGTCTGGATGGTTTTGGAGTTCGCCTCGTAGGCACGCTGGGCCACGATCATGTTTACCATCTCTTCTACTACCTGAACGTTAGAGAGTTCCAGGATGGTCTGGATGGTGGTGCCCATCCCCTCTTCTCCGGGCTCTGCCACGATGGGGGCACCGCTGGCAGGAGTTTCGAGAAAGAGATTTTTCCCCACCGCCTTGAGGCCTGCGGGGTTGACAAACCGGGCGAGTTCAATCTGCCCTACGTTTTGGGGATCCACTTCGCCGGGAATGGTAACGCTCACGTCTCCCATGGCGCTTATAATGACGTCAAGGGCATCATCGGGGATAACGATGGCAGGCTCCAGAAGATAGCCGTTGGAGGTGACCATCTGCCCCTCTCCGTCGATGCTCCAGGAACCGTCCCTTGTATAGGCCATCTCTCCGTTGGGGAGCGCTACCTGAAAGAAGCCGTCCCCCTCAATGGCCACATCCAGAGGATTTCCCGTAACCTGAAGGTTTCCGGCGGTCATGATACGGTTGGTTCCCACAACCCGCGTCCCCAGCCCTACCTGAATTCCCGTGGGAACCATGGAGTTCGGCTCTACCGGCGCTCCGGGCTCCCGATCTATCTGGTAGAGAAGATCCTCGAAATCCGCCCGGATCTTTTTGAATCCCGCGGTGTTGGCGTTGGCGAGGTTATTGGATACCACATCCAGGTTGGTCTGCTGGGCAATCATTCCTGTCGCCCCGGAATACAACGATCGAATCATGCTGCTCCGCCTCCTTCAGTAGAGGGAATAGAGAAGATATACAATAAAGAATGAGCGTCACGCCTCCACGGAAGCGTTAGCTCTTTCCGTAGGTTTGAATTAACTTTCCTGCGCTTTCGTCCTGGATCGTCACGGTTTTTGCCGCCGCCTCGTAAGCTCGGTTCGCCGCAATCATGCGAACCATTTCGCTTACGATGTTGACGTTGGACATCTCCAAAAAGCCCGAGGAGAGCCGCACCTCTTCGACATCTGCCGCAGCCCCGGAATCTTCGGTCTCCGAAAGAAGAGAGCGCCCCTCGTGACGCAGATAGGTGGGAACAGGAAAGGTCACCACCTGCAGAACATCCACAACCTCGCCATCCGCAAGGATCTGCCCCTGCTCGTCAATGGAGATCCGGGTGGCTTCACCAAGTTCAACCGCCCCGCCTTGCCCCATAACGGCCATCCCTTCATGGGTCACCAGCTGCCCTTCTCCGCTGCGGAGAAACTGCCCGGAGCGCGTGTAGAAAACATTGCCGGCTCCGTCCTCTACCGCAAAATATCCTTCACCCGAGATGGCCACGTCGAGGGTGTTTCCCGTATGCCGCAGGGCCCCCCCCCGGAGATCGAGGGCGGTTTCGGAGAGCACGTTGGCAAAGGCCATATCCCCAATGAGTTCCCGCCGTTTCCAGCGTTCCGGCTTGGGGGGATAGACCTCTCCGGGGTTACCGTCCACCTTTTCCATGAGAAGTTCGGGAAAGGATTTGTTCACCGCTATACGGCCCCGGAATCCTGCTGTATCTGCGTTAGCAAGGTTGTTCGCCGTCACGTCCAGCATTTTTTCCTGTACCAGCATGGCGGATGTTCCCGCATAGAATCCCCGAAACATGGGCTAGTCCTCCTTAGAAGCGACCGAGACGCCTCCCGCGCCGTAACGCCGAGAGCACCGTACCGGCCTCTTTCATACTATCCAGCTCTTCCAGGGCCTTTCCTGTGCCGAGGGCCACACACTCCATGGGATTTTCTGCTATGTAGCAGGCAATCCCGGTATGTTCCGAGATGAGGGTGGCAAGATCGCGCAAAAGAGCACCCCCTCCGGTCAGGAAAATTCCCCTGTCTATAATATCGGCGGAAAGCTCCGGAGGCGTTAGCTCCAGAACACGACGAATTCCATCAATAATAGCTTCCACGGACTCGCTGATAGCTTCGGCGATACCGTAGCTGTTGATTTCGATCTCCCGGGGGAGCCCCAGTACGAGATCCCGCCCCCGTATCTCCATGCTGCGCATCTCTCCCATGGGATAGCAGGTACCGATATCAATTTTAAGCAGCTCCGCAGTCTGTTCTCCGATGGCAAGATTAAAGTTCTTCCGCACAAACCGTATGATGGCCTCATCGAACTTATCTCCCCCCACCCGGAGAGATTCGGAGTGCACGATGCTTCCCAGGGAGATCACGGCGATATCAGAAGTTCCCCCTCCGATATCCACCACCATGTTCCCCCGGGGCTCCGCCACGCTGATCCCTGCACCGATGGCAGCGGCCATGGGCTCTTCGATGAGATAGGCCTCCCGGGCTCCCACCTCAATGGCAGCTTCGAGGACCGCCCGGCGCTCCACATCGGTTGCCCCCGAGGGGACACAGATCATCACCCGGTTCCGGAAGAATTTATTCATCCCCTTGGTGACTTTCTTGATAAAGTAACGGAGCATGGCCTCTGTCATGGTGTAGTTGGCAATCACGCCATCCTGGAGGGGACGCACAGCCACCACATGCCCGGGGGTTCTGCCGAGCATGCGCTTGGCCTCTCCTCCCACCGCCAGAATTTTTTCACTTTCCTGATCGTAGGCCACCACCGAAGGCTCCCGGAGAACAACTCCCTTTCCGGAAGCGAAGATAAGTACCGTGGCAGTTCCCAAATCTATACCGATATCCGTTCCAAACAACAGAAACCCCCCTTACCAGAAACGGCTTCCCCTGGAGGTGTGCTTTCAGGGAGAGGCGTTTTATATACGTTTTTTCGAGCACGCCGAAAATGGCGCCGTTGCACCGGAAGCTCCCTTATGTCGTTTCTTTTCCAGATTCCGGAACACACGCATTCCAGAGATCCTTTTCGTACCCCACCTTCCAGAGAAAGAGCCCTTCGGGAGGGGCGGTTCTCCCCGCAGCCTCGCGGTTCTGGCGCTCTTCCAGAAGATCTCGTATCCAGAGGGGATCTCGCCTTTCTAACCCCACTTCGTGAAGGGACCCCACTATGATGCGCACCATGTTGGTGAGAAAGGCATTTCCTCGAACCCGAAGCCACCCCCAATCCCCCTTTCGATGGTACGAGACCCGATAAAGGGTACGTAGAGGATTTTCCGGAAGATCCGACGCCCTGCAGAAGGAGGTACAATCATGCGTTCCTTCAAGATAGGCGCACCCCTGGCGCACCGCTTCATCCTTCCAGGGGCGATAGAGAGACCAGGAGTATCCCGAGAGGTGCGGGTAGGTATACCGGGCAAACCAGAGGAAGTAGATATACTCCCGCCACTGGGCATCATACCTGGCATCAAAGTTCGAGGGTACCGGAGCCACCCGAATGGTTCGTATGGACGAGGGAAGACGGGCATCCAGAGCGAGACGCAGCCTCTGGGGCTCCCAGATGCGGGGAAGCTCGCAGGAGATCACCTGACCACGGGCGTGAACCCCCTTATCGGTTCTCCCCGCAGCCACCACGGTAATCTCGCAGGAGGAGAGTTCCCCGAGGGCCCTCTCCACCTCTTCCTGGATTCCCCGGGAACGCTCCTGCCTCTGCCAGCCTGAGTAGGGTCTTCCATCGTAGGCTATTTGAATCGCATAATGCATCTTCCTAGAATACCACTCTCTCCGCAGAAAGGGAGAAGAGAAGAACCAGGAAGGAGAAGAGCAACGCTCCGGAATCTCTCATGTGCCAGTTGAGAGGGTGCATACGGGTTCGTCCCTTTCCTCCGGTATAGCAGCGGGCATCCATGGCGATGGCAAGATCCTCCGCCCGCTGAAAGACGATGAGAAAGAGAGGCACCAGCACAGGGATAAAGGCCCGGAGCCTTCGGAAGATCCCGCCTCCTTCAAGGTCGGCTCCCCGGGCAAGCTGGGCTTTCATGATACGATCGGTCTCATCCAGCAACGTAGGAATAAAACGGAGAGCGATGGTCATCATCATGGCCATTTCATGAGCGGGAAAGCCAAACTTTCGGAAGGGGGAGAAGAGGGACTCCATACCGTCCGCCAGCTCCATGGGAGAGGTGGTGAGGGTGAGATACCCCGCAAAGATCACCAGGAGGAGCAGCCGGATTCCCATCCGGGCGGCCCCCACAATCCCCTCCCGGGTGATACGGAAGATCCCCCACGACCAGAGGGGGGTTCCATCAGAGAAGAAGAGGTGCAGCACCACCGTAAAGAGTACCAGAATCAGAATGGGCCTGGCCCCTCGGAGAAGAATCCCCAGAGAGAGCTTGGAGAGAAAGGCACATACCATGAGGATCCCCCCCCAGAAGAGAAAGAAACGGGGATCTTGTACGAGAAAGGCGCCAGTCATGAAGAAGAGCACCCCCAGAATTTTGCATCTCGGGTCCAGATGATGCACAAAGGAATCCAGGGGTATATACTGGCCCAGGGTAAGATGGTTGAGAAATTTCATAAAGTCACTCCGTAAAAAAATCCAGGATTTCCCGGATATCGTTGGTGAGGAGAAGGGATAATCCTCTCTCCCGGAGAATGCAGGAAAGCTCTGCCACGGGGGGGAGAACCAGACCTCGTATGGGATGCTCCCGAAGATGTTCCAGAATCTCCCGGGGAGTCCCTCTGGCCACAGACTCCCCCTCATGCAGCACGAGAATTCTATCACACCAGGAGAGGGCCACGTCGAGGTCGTGGGTAATGTGGAGTATCCCCATCCCCCGATGCCGCAAACTTTCCAGAAGCAGGAGAAGCTCTCTCTTCCCCCGGGCATCCAGCCCCGTGGTGGGCTCATCAAGAACGAGATACTCCGGCTCCCCCGCAAGAACCGAAGCGATGGCCACCCGACGCTTCTGCCCCCCCGAAAGAGCGAAGGGGCTCCGGGAGGAGAGTTCCTGCGGAAATCCCACCATCTCAAGAGCCTCTGCTACCCTTCGGGGAAGTTCCTCCGGTGGCACCCCCCAGTTTTTGGGGGCAAAGGAGATCTCCTCCTCCACGGTCTCCGCAAAGAACTGCTGCTCAGGGTACTGAAAGACAAGCCCCACCTGGGAGCGAAGAAAGCGCAGCTCCTTTTTATCCATGGCCGCATAACTCCGGGAGTCCTTCTCAATACGCCCCCCCTCGGGAAGAAGAAGGGCGTTGCAAAGCTGGGCCAGCGTAGATTTACCGCTCCCCGTATGCCCCACCACGGCCTTCCATTCCCCCGGAAGAAGCGTGAGGGAGATATCCCGAAGAGCCTTTTTTTCCAGGGGGGTTCCCTTGTGATAGCTGAAGGAGACCTGGGAAAATTCTATGGACATAAGGCATCTGCCACCTTTCCAGGAAGAGGAAAAACCCCCTTCCGGATCACCCCCCGAGCCTCAAGCTTCGCAACAAGCTCCATCATGGGCGTATCCGGGAGATCCCAGCTTTGCCGGGGAGCGCAGAGAAACTCTTCCGGAGTCCCCTCCCAGAGGAGTCTCCCCTCCTCCATCACCAGAATGCGCTCGGAATCCCAGATCTCCTCAAGCCGATGGGTAATGTTCACCACCGTCATCCCCTCCTGCCGGTGGAGCCTGCGGAAGATCTCCATAAGATCCTTCCGCCCCTGGGGATCCACCATGGAGGTGGCTTCATCCAGCACGAGGCAGAGAGGGTTGAGTGCCAGGGCCCCTGCCACAGCAAGGCGCTGCTTCTGCCCACCCGAAAGGGCATACGTGGGCTGCCTCTCCAACCCCTGAAGACCCGCCGCCTCAATGGCCCAGGCAACACGCTCCTTCAGAGATTCTTCGGGAAGCCCCAGATTCTCCGGGCCGAAGGCAACATCTTCCTCCACGGTAACCGCCACGATCTGGTTCTCGGGATTCTGAAAAACCATGGCAACCCGCTCCCGGATCGCCCGATGGTTCTCCGGAAGCCGGCTGTCATAACCGCATACATAAGAATGGCCCTGCGTAGGAATCAGCAGGGCGTTCATCATCTTTGCCAGGGTGGATTTGCCTGAACCGTTAGACCCCACCAGAGAGAGCCACTCCCCGGCACGGAGGTTCAGGGTCACATCGCACAATGCGGGTGTGTCACTTCCGGGGTATTGAAACGAAAGCCCCGAGAAGGAACACACCACATGGTCCTTCATATGACGGATCTACTCCACCAGTTCAATGACCGCCATGGGGGCCGCGTCCCCCTTGCGGTATCCCGTCTTTACAATACGGGTATAGCCGCCGGGACGCCCTACGTACTTCGGTGCCACCTCATCAAAAAGTTTGTTCACTGCCTCTTTGTGATTCATCCGGGCAATAACCAGGCGACGATCCTGAAGCGATCCTCCCCGAGCCCGGGTGATAAGTTTTTCCGCTGTTCTGCGAAGCTCCTTTGCTCGAACAAGAGTGGTGTGCACAGAACCATTCACGAAAAGGCTGGCTGCCAAATTCGCAAGCATAGCCCCTCGGTGCGCACCGCTTCTGCCAAGCTTGCTGTGATCCATCCGATGCCTCATTGTAGGCGCCTCCTCCTGCTTTATATATCCTGACTTTTATTCTTTTCTTTTTCACTGTACATGGAGTATCCATGCTTCTCAATTTTCTCTTCAATTTCCTTGAGCGAGATCTTGCCGAGGTTGCGAATCTTCAGAAGCTCCTCCCGAGGACGCTGCAGGAGATCTCCCACGGTCTGAATCCCCCCCCGAAGCAGACAGTTCTCGCTCCGGATGGAAAGCTCCAGATCTCGGATGGGGCGGGAAAGAAAGGCATCCTCCCACTTCTCCTCCGGAGGGATCACCTCCACAGGGGGAGTTCCCCCTTGCCCCGGAGGATCTTTGAGACCGTCATCAGAGTTTCCGCTGAGAGACATGTAGATGAGAGAGAAACGTTCCCGAAGGATCTTAGCACCCTCTCCCGCGGCCTTCTCGGGAGAAACCACACCGTTGGTCCAGATGTCGAGAACAAGGCGGTCATAGTCGGTCTGCTGTCCCACCCGAGCGTTCTGCACTTCGTAGCTCACCTTCTTCACAGGGGAATAGATGGCATCAATGAGCAGAGCGTCCACCGGCAGATAGCCGGGCCTCGGACGGTCTATGGCAGCATACCCGGTACCTTTCTCAATGTAGAAATCCATCCGGAGGGTGTACCCCGCCTCAAGATTGCAGATGAATGCTTCAGGGTCGACGAAATCGATGTCGCTATCCGGCGAGATATCCCCCGCCACTATCCGTTTCGGCCCCTCCACCTCGAGATGCAGCACCTTTACTTCATCATTGTGGGAGCGCAGGGGGACATGCTTGAGATTGAGGATCATCTCAATAACGTCTTCCTTTACCCCTGGAACGGTGCTGAATTCGTGAAGCACTCCCTCAATGCGTACGGCAGAGATAGCTGCTCCCCCAATGGAGGAGAGCAGCACCCGACGAAGTGCGTTTCCCAGGGTATCTCCGTAGCCCCGTTCGAGGGGTTCCACGATGACGTTGCCATGCTTTCCCGGCTGGGCTTTGTCGGCCTCCACATGGATCCCAATTTGGAGATTTTCCATGGTTTTTCCGCCTTTTCTCAGGGTCTAGCGAGCGTAGAACTCAACCACGAGCTGTTCGTTCACCGGCGAATCAATCTGCTCCCGTACAGGCAACGAGACAACGGATCCCTCCATCTTCTCGGAGTTCAGGGAGAGCCACTCGGGGATTGCCCGGGACGCTGCGACTTCCACGTTCTCCTTGATGAGAGGGGAGTTCTTACTCTTTTCGGCTACCGCTACAATATCCCCAACCTTCACGAGGAAACTGGCGATATCCACCTTCCGTCCGTTCACCAAAACATGACCATGGCATACGATCTGCCGGGCCTGGCGGCGGCTCACCCCGATACCGAGGCGGTAAAGCACGTTATCCAGGCGTCTCTCCAGAGTCTGGAGGAAGTTGTGCCCCGTAACGCCCTTCATCTTGGCGGCTTTGGCAAAGACGCTGCGAAACTGGGATTCCGTCATGCCGTAGAAACGGCGAAGCTTCTGTTTTTCGCGAAGCCGAAGTCCGTAGTCACTAACCTTGATCCTCTTCGCCCCATGCTGCCCAGGCCGTACATTCCTCCGGGAGAGGCCACACTTTTCGGTGTAGCAGCGATCTCCCTTCAGAAAAAGCTTGGTTCCTTCCGCACGGCACTGACGGCATGCCGATCCTGTATATCTACTCATTCTTAATGTATCCTCCCTTACTATCCAGTACCGGGGAATGGTTCTGGGTTACACCCGGCGACGTTTGGGGGGCCGGCATCCGTTGTGGGGAATGGGGGTTTCGTCACGAATGACGTTCACCTGAAGCCCCGTCGCCTGAAGTGCCCGGATGGCAGATTCCCGACCGGGGCCAGGCCCCTTGACCACCACATCGATCTCCACCACCCCGTGATCCTGAGCAACCTTCCCCGCCGCCTGAGCTGCGAGCTGGGCCGCAAAAGGAGTGGATTTTCTCGTTCCCTTAAAACCCACGTTTCCACCCGAGGACCAGGAGAGAAGATTCCCCTGGCGGTCACTCAAGCTGATGATGGTATTATTAAAGGTAGAGTAAATATGGGCAACCCCATGAGATACGTGTTTTTTCTCTTTGCGCTTTCCTCTACGTACAGTCCGCTTGGCCACTCGATGTTACCTCCTTAGGCCGGCCCTTACTTGCCGGTTTTCTTCTTGCCTGCCACGGTCCTCTTGGGACCTTTCCGGGTTCTCGCATTCGTTTTCGTACGCTGACCCCGGACGGGCAAGCCCATCTTATGCCTCATACCACGGTAGCAACCGATCTCCACGAGGCGTTTGATATTCATGGTCACCTGGCGCCGGAGATCTCCCTCCACCATGTGGTTATTCTGAATTTCCGCCCGAAGCTTTGCCGCCTCTTCCTCGGTAAGATCCTTGATCCGGGTATTGGGATCTATCCCAGTGACCGCAAGAATCTTGTGGGATGTGGTAAGGCCGATACCATATATGTACGTCAAACCGATTTCCACCCGTTTATCCCGGGGAAGGTCTACACCTGCAATACGTGCCATTAACCGACTACCTCCTTGCACCCTGGCGCTGTTTGTGCCGGGGATTCTTGCTGCAGATCACCCGCACCACGCCATTTCTGCGAATGATGCTGCAGTGCTCACAGATTGGCTTTACCGAAGGTTTCACCTTCATGATAATTCACACTCCCTTGTAGAATCCCTTGCCGGAGAGTGGGCCTCTGCCCCCATCCGGTCAGAGGAGATCAACGAAAACGATATACGATCCTACCCCGTGTAAGATCGTAAGGGGACAATTGTACCAAAACCTTGTCTCCCGGCAAGATTCGGATAAAATGCATACGCATCTTGCCCGATACGTGCGCAAGAATTTTATACCCGTTCTCCAGCTCCACCCGAAACATGGCGTTCGGCAGAGGCTCCACTACTTTACCACGAACTTCAATGACATCATCTTTTGCCATATATTCTTCACCTTCCCTCAAGTCTTTTTTTCGGTTGCCGCACTACGATACAGCCAGGGATGGTTTCCATTCTTCCCAGGGCGTCAGGACCTCGATTCCCTCGTCGCAGATGAGCACGGTATGCTCGAAGTGCGCAGCATCGGAACCGTCAGCGGTAACCACAGTCCATTTATCGCCCTTCGCAAGAACTTCCTCGCCTCCGGTCATGACCATGGGCTCTATGGCCAGGGTCATGCCGGACTTCAACGTCACCCCTGTTTGCGGCTTCCCGTAATTCGGAACTTGAGGGAATTCGTGAAGCTTTTTTCCTATACCGTGACCGGCATAGGTTCGCACAAGACCAAAATTCTCGGAAATCACCACCGTCTCCACCGCATGTCCTATGTCCCCAAGGGTCTTTCCCTCGCGAGCTACAGACAACGCCGCATGAAGCGAGTCCAGGGTCACACGCAAGAGCTTCTTCCGCAAAGGAGAGATCTCACCTGCCCCGAAGGTGCAGGCCGCATCGCCGTAGTAGCCTTCAAGTTCGACTCCTACATCAATGCTGACGATATCCCCCTCCTGAACCACTCTTTCTTTTTTCGGAATGCCGTGAACGATCTCCTCGTTAATAGAAATACAGAGCGTTCCGGGAAAGGGAGAGGGAATACCGGGTACCCGATACCCTTTGAATGCCGGTATTCCTCCCGCTTTTCGAATGATGCGCTCCGCCTCGGTATCAAGGTCCAGGGTAGAAACTCCGGGGAGCACCATATCCCTCATAGCTCGTAGTACATCCCCCACAACCTGTCCGGCGCGCCTCATACGAAGGATCTCGTGTTCTTTTTTTACAAGCCCCATGGTTTTACATTACCGCTCAGCGAGAAGAGCCAGCACTGCGTCTTTAGGCCCCGTTCCGTCTATCCGGGAGAGAAGACCCCGGGAGGTGTAGTACTCGATAAGCGGTGCTGTCTGGTCGTGATAGACCTGAAGCCTTTTACGGATAACTGCCTCGGTATCGTCCTTTCTCTGAACGATGGTGAGATTCCCGCAATTCCGGCACCTTCCGTCCTCCGGAGGAGGATCGAAATGAACGTTATAGATGGCTCCGCAGCTGCTGCAGACTCTCCTGCTCGTAAGCCGGGAGACCACAGTCTCGTCATCCACATCAAAGAGTATAGCCCTATCCAGAGAGGTCCCCATTTCCTGGAGAAGTACATCCAGGGCTTCCGCCTGAGGAGCGGTACGGGGAAAACCGTCGAGAATAAATCCTTTCGTACAGGCATCTCCAGAGATGGTATTCCGGATCATGTTGATGATCAATTCGTCCGGCACAAGCTTTCCCTCGTCCATAAAGGCCTTGGCCTCCCTGCCGAGGGGTGTCTCCCGCTTGACGTTATCCCGAAGCATATCCCCTGTGGAGATGTGTGCCACCGAGTACGCTTCCTTCACCGACGCAGCCTGGGTACCCTTTCCCGCTCCGGGAGGCCCCAGAAAAACAAGCTTCATGAGGAACTCTCCTTTCCCCGGATCAGAGCCGTAAAAGCCCTCCGGATTTGTCACTGCGTTTGAGAATTCCTTCGTAGTGACGCATAAGGAGCTGAGCCTCAATCTGGTGTACCGTATCAAGAGCAACTCCTACCACAATAAGCACTGCGGTGCCTCCGAAGTAGAAGGTAGAGACCTTCACAACCGAAGTCATGATGGAGGGGATGATGGCGATGATGGCCAGAAAGGTTGCCCCCCCCAGGGTGATACGGCTCATGACCTTTTCGATATACTCCGCCGTGGGGCGTCCGGGACGAATCCCGAGGATAAATCCGCCATGCTTTTTCATGTTGTTTGAAACATCCACGGGGTTGAAAACCACCGCGGTATAGAAGTAGGCGAAAAAGACTATCAGCAGAATATACAGCACAAAGTAGACCACGCTCCCCGGAGCAAAGAGCTGTTGCGCCCGGATAGCCCAGTCTCCCGTGAAGAACTTGAGGATCGTGTAGGGAAAGAGGAGCACCGAGGAGGCGAAGATGATGGGAATAACTCCCGCCTGATTCACCCGAAGAGGAATAAAGGTGCTCTGCCCTCCGTAGACCTTGTTACCCACCACCCGTTTGGCATACTGCACGGGGAGACGCCGCTGCCCCTCCTGGAGCAGAACGCACCCCGCCACCACGAGCACCATGAGAATGATAGCCACAAGAAGAGCCAGGATGCTCAGCTCCCCCACGGTGAGAAGGGTCCATGTCTGGATGATGGCTTCGGGGATCCGGGCAACGATACCTCCGAAGATAAGCAGGGAGATGCCGTTGCCGATGCCGTGGTCGGAGATTTCCTCTCCGAGCCACATCACCGCAATGGATCCCGTTACGATCGTTACAACCACCACAACCCCCGCGAGCATACCTCCGCTGAAGATGCCGAGGTTACGAAGCCAGAAGGTCATACCGATAGCCTGGACGGTGGCAAAGAAGACCGTTCCCCAGCGCGTATAGGCCACGATCTTCTTACGGCCATCCTCCCCCTCTTTCTGAAGCTTTTCAAGGGCGGGGATAACCACCACCAGCAGCTGCATAACGATACTCGCATTAATATAGGGGGCTACGCCGAGAGCGAAAAGGCTGAAGCGGCGCAGAGCACCCCCGGCAAACATGTCAAGGAACCCAAGCACTCCTCCCTGCTGGAAGAGCTGCGACATGGCCTCCGTATCGATACCCGGAGTGGGGATGTGGGCTCCGAGACGGAAGATAAAAAGCATTCCCAGGGTGAAAAGAATTCTTCTCTTGAGATCCGGCAGTCGGAAAGCATCGCGGAAAGAATTGATCACCCTAGATCACCTCGGCCTTTCCCCCTGCAGCTTCAATCTTGGCAGCTGCGGAAGCGCTGAACTTTGCGGCCTTTACGGTAAGGGCCTTCCCCAGATCCCCGGTGGCGAGGATTTTAACGGGTTCACCCGCCTTCCTCACAAGCCCCGCCTCCAGAAGGGCGTCAAAATCTACTACCGCCCCGTCAGAAAAGGTGCTCTCCAAATCCCGAAGATTCACTATTTGATAGTTTTTGGCAAAACGGAAGTTGCTGAAGCCCCGCTTGGGGATTCTTCTTGCGAGAGGCATCTGCCCTCCCTCAAATCCCGGGCGAACGCCTCCTCCGGATCGAGACTTCTGTCCCTTATGCCCCTTACCGGCGGTTTTGCCGTTGCCGCTTCCGATACCCTGCCCGCGTCGTTTGCGCGTGGTTCTCGCTCCCGGAGCGGGTCGAAGTTCATGAAGATTCATCGTGTTTTCTCCCCTCCTCAGGCTACTCCGAAAGCTCTTCCCACTGTACGAGATGGGAAACCGCACGGAGCATGCCCCGGATCTGCGGCGTATCCTGGTGGACCACCACATGGTTGAGCCGCCGCAGCCCGAGAGCGCGAAGAGTTCTCCTCTGACGCTCGGGCTTGCCGATGGCGCTTTTTTTCCAGGTAACTTTGAGCTTTACCATGAGAATTCCTCCTAGGCTCCTTCAGCAGCCAGGGACTGCTCCTTTTTCTCTTTCTTTTCGAGGCCCCGGAACCTCCGGATTTCCTCCGGGGTGCGCATGGACTGCACTGCCTGCATGGTGGCATGAGCCACGTTTACGGGGTTTGAGGTGCGGCCGATAACCTTGGTGAGCACGTCCTTCACGCCCCCAAGCTCCATGATGGCTCGCACCGCTCCTCCCGCGATAACTCCCGTACCGGGAGCCGCAGGCTTCAGAAGAACCCGGGCGGCGCCGAAGCGGCCGATGATAGGATGCGGAATGGTGTGTCCCACCTGCTTGAGGGTTACCATGTTCCGCTTCGCCCGATCGATGCCCTTGCGGACGGCTTCGGAAATTTCTTTAGCCTTCCCCATGGCGACACCCACCTGACCATCTCCATCCCCTACCACTACGAGAACGCTGAACTTAAAACGCTTTCCACCCTTTACAACTTTACTGACACGGTTGATGGAGACAACACGCTCCATCATGTCCGAGTGATTCGCAGCTTCGTTTCTTGCGGCCATAAATGTCCCTCCTTTTAGAAGTCCAGCCCGGCTTCACGAGCGGCATCCGCAAGTGTTTTTACCCGGCCGTGGAACCTATGACCGCCTCGGTCAAAGACCACTGCCTTGATTCCTTTCGAAAGAGCCCGTTCAGCAATGGTTTTGCCGATAAAAGCCGCCGCATCCTGGTTGCCAGTCTTCTCAAGCTGTCCTTTGATGTTTTTCTCCACCGTGGAAGCCGAAACCATGGTGCATCCCCGATCGTCGTCAATCACCTGGACGGAGATATGTTTCAGGCTTCGAAAGACGCTGAGACGAGGCCTCTGAGCCGTTCCCTGAAGGGTACGGCGTACACGCTCGTGCCGAAGCACTCTCATTTCATTTCGACTGCGCTTTTTAATCAATGCAGTTCACCTCGTAATCCTATGCTCCGGCCTTTCCGGCCTTACGAATGATGTGCTCTCCAGCGTAGCGGACACCCTTGCCCTTGTACGGCTCAGGAGGACGGAAGCCGCGGATGTTCGCGGCGGTCTGGCCCACCACCTGTTTGTCGATGCCCCGCACAAAGATCTTGGTGGGTCCCTCCGTGGCGAGTTCGATCCCCTCGGGGGGATCTACCTCGATGGGATGGGAATACCCAAGGCTCAGAACAAGCTTGCTTCCTTGCATCTGGGCACGGTACCCTACGCCCACGATATCCAGAACCCGCTCAAAACCTTTGCTGACACCTTCCACCATGTTATTTAACAGCGCCCGCGTCATGCCGTGAAAGGCTCTGCAGGGCTTGGAGTCGTCCCTTCGGAGCACCTTGACCTCACCGTCCCCGACCTCAAGGCTCACCTCGGGGCGAAGTTCCAGAGAGAGTTCCCCCTTGGGACCCTTGACCACCACACTGGTGCCGTCAACCTTAAAATCCACACCCTTGGGAAGGGTAATAAGCTTGTTTCCTATACGAGACATAGCACCCTCCCTCTACCAGACATAGCAGAGGACTTCGCCGCCAAGTCCTTCTTTGCGGGCATGAGAATCCGTCATCAAGCCCCTGGGAGTAGAGACGAGCGCAATGCCCAGCCCTCCCATTACCTTGGGGAGATCCTTGGAACCCACATAGATTCTGCGGCCGGGTTTGCTCACCCGACGAAGCCCCTGAATAACCCGCTCTCTTTCCGCGCTATAGTTAAGAAAGAGCCGCAATACCTGATACGGTTTCTTGGGATCAGAGATCACCTTGAAATTGCGGACGTACCCTTCTTCTTTGAGTATTCTGGCAATGCTCACCTTGATCTTGCTCAACGGCATATCCACCATATCATGGTAGACCATGTTGGCATTTCGAATCCGGGTAAGCATATCCGCGATAGGATCATTTACATACATGCCTTCTGCCTCCTTCGTCGTCCCGTCTCAATTTACCAGCTCGACTTGACGACGCCAGGGATCTGTCCTTTTCTGGCAAGGTCTCGGAAGCAGCACCGGCACATGTTGAATTTCCGCATGAACCCCCGAGGACGCCCGCAGAGAGGGCAACGATTGTACTTTCTCACCTTGAATTTCGGTTCCGCTTTCGCTTTGTTCTCCAACGCTAGTCGGGACATGTTCTCTACCCCCAGAAAATGCTACTTGGCAAAAGGAAAGCCAAGTTCGGACAAAAGGGCAAGACCTTCTTCGTCGCTCTTTGCGGTGGTGGTAATGGTGATGTTCATTCCGCGAACCCGAAGCACCTTGTCGTAATCGATTTCAGGAAAGAGAAGCTGCTCCCTGAGCCCCAAATTATAGTTTCCTCGACCATCAAAGCTTTTCCTGGAAATCCCCTGGAAGTCTTTGATCCGGGGGAGAGCCAGGGAGACCAGACGATCTAGGAACTCCCACATCTTTGCCCCCCGAAGCGTTACATAACATCCCACGGGCATACCTTCCCGGAGCTTAAAACCTGCCACAGACTTCTTCGCTCGCCGCATCATGGGACGCTGCCCCGTGATGGTGGCAAGTTCGTCCATGGAGGCGTTCATAAGCTTCATATCCTGCTTCGCATCTCCTACACCGATATTGACAACCACCTTGTCAATCCGGGGAACTTCCATGGCGTTTCCGTATTGAAAGGTCTTACGGAGGCGATCCACAATTTCTTCGGTATATTTCTTCTTCATTCTCGGCATCATGGCACAGGATCCTCCTAAATCTTATCAATTACCTCGCTGCACTTCTTGCAGAGGCGGACCTTGCGGCCATCGTCGAGATATGCACGTCCTACCCTAGTGGCCTTTCCGCAAGAAGGGCAGAGAAGCATGACCTTCGAGGCATAGATGGGGGCTTCCTGCTTGACGATTCCCCCCTGAGGGTTCTTCTGCGTGGGGCGTACATGTTTGGTGACCATGTTGACACCTTCCACCACGATGACGTCCCGAACGGGGTCGCGGCGCTGAATCTTACCCTCCATCCCGGCACTTTTGCCGGAGATGACCCGAACCTTGTCTCCCTTTTTAAGTCTCATTTTTCCCATGTCTACAATCTCCCCCTACACGACCTCGGGAGCCAGGGAGACGATACGCATATAACGCTTCTCCCGCAACTCCCGGGCTACGGGACCAAAAATGCGCGTTCCCCGGGGTTCGCCGTTGTTCTCGATAATAACCGCCGCATTATCGTCAAACCGGACATAGCTGCCGTCCTTCCGGCGGATCTCCTTCTTCGTGCGCACCACCACACAGCGAACAACCTTACCCTTCTCGGTGTTGCTGTTCGGAATAGCCTCTCTTACAGAAGCCACAATAACATCTCCTACGGAAGCCACCTTGCGGCGGGTTCCTCCGAGAACCTGAATACACATAACCTTCTTGGCGCCGGAGTTGTCTGCCACGTTCAATACGGTACGAAGCTGAATCATGGCTACTCTCCTTTGGACTCGTCGAGAATAGGAGCCCGCTCAATAATTTCTTTAAGGGCCCATCTCTTTCTGCGGCTCAGGGGACGGCACTCCTCAATGCGCACGGTATCGCCGGTGCGGCATTCGGAATTCTCGTCGTGGGCCATGTACTTTTTAGCTCTAATAACGGGCTTTCCGTAGAGAGGATGCTTGGCTTTCCGATCGATTTTGACCACGATGGTCTTATCCATTTTCGTACTTACCACAACCCCGTAACGCACTTTCCTTCGGGCAGTCGTGTTTTCCATTGCCCACTACCTCCTTAAACCGCGCTCGACAGTGAGTTCTTTCTCCCGCATCACCGTAAGAACACGGGCGATGGTCCGCTTTACTTCTTTAATTCTTCCGGAGTTTCCGAGCTGCCCTATGGCATGCTGAAAACGGAGATTGAAAAGTTCTTCCTTGTACTGTCGATGCTTATCGTTAAGTTCCTGTATCGTAAGGTCACGCATTTCGCGACTTTTCATCGTTATTCACCACCCAGACCCTCTCGGGCTACAAGGCGCACTTTGATGGGCAGCTTATGAGCCGCAGTGATAAAGGCTGCCTCTACAACGCTCCTTGATACTCCCGATACTTCAAACATGATTCTGCCCCGCTTCACCGGAGCTACCCAGTACTCAGGATTGCCCTTCCCCTTTCCCATTCGGGTTTCCAGGGGCTTTCTCGTAAGTGCCACATCGGGGAAGATGCGAATCCAGATCTTGCCGCCCTTGCGCATCTTTCGCGAGATGGCTACTCGGGCTGCTTCTATCTGCCGGGCCGTAATCCAGGCTCCTTCGAGAGCCTGCAAACCGTACTCACCGAAGGCTACATAGCCCCCCCCCTTGGTAATCCCCTTAAGGGGCGTACGATGGGGCTTCCGGTATTTGACGCGCTTCGGACTCAGCATGCGTCACTCTACCTCCTCTTTCTTCTGCCGGAAGTCTCCGCCTCCTGGGCAGATTCCTTCCCTTTTCCGGTGCTCTCCTCTTTACAGATCCACACCTTTACGCCGATGACTCCGTAAATCGTCCGGGCTTCCGCAAAGCCGTAGTCGATGTTCGCACGAATGGTGGAGAGAGGGAGACGCCCCTCAAGATACCACTCTCTTCTCGCGATTTCGGCACCGCCGAGCCGTCCGGAACACTGCACCTTAATTCCCTTGGCTCCGGATTTCATGGCCCGGAAGATTGCCTGCTTCATGGCTCTACGGAAACTTACCCGCCGCTCCAGAGCCTGGGCAATGCCCTCTGACACCACCTGAGAATCCATGTCGGGATGCTTGATCTCCTGAACGTTGATCATCACCCGTGAACCGGACATGCGCTGAAGCTCGTCCCGAACATCCTGGATCTCCTGTCCACCCTTGCCGATAGCGACACCAGGCCGGGCGGCCAAAACGGTGAAACAGATAACATTCCCTACCCGCTCTATGGATACACTCGAAATTCCCGCATGACCCCAGCGGTCTTTGATCCATTTGCGGAGTTTGATATCCTCATGAAGGTTCTTTGCGTACTTATCTCCGTCGGCGTACCAACGGGACTCCCAGTCGCGCACAACACCGATACGATACCCTACCGGGTGAACTTTCTGGCCCAAATTCCACCCCTCCTTAGCGCTCCGCCACAACGACGGTGACGTGGCTTGTCTCGTGACGATAGGGATGCGCCCTTCCCATGGATACGGGGCGGAACCGCTTCATCACTGGTCCTTTGTCGGCATAGGCCCGGGCAACTACAAGGCTTTCGACGTCCATGCCGTAATTATGATCCGCATTTGCCACGGCACTCTGCAGAACCTTCTCCACAATCCGGGCAGCCTTCTTGGGTGAATATTTCAAGGCCAACAGGGCGTCTCCCACATGCTTTCCAGTGACAAGCCTCATCACCTGCCGCACCTTCGTGGGAGAAATCCGCACCTGGCGTGCCGTAGCACGGGCTTCACGTACTTCCATGTCTCCAGTCCTCCTCCACTACTTGACGCGGCTCTTGCGTTCCTGGCCTGCATGGCCTCCGAAACGCCGAGTGGGAGCAAATTCGCCCAGCTTGTGTCCCACCATGTTTTCACTCACATAGACGGGAATATGGGTTTTTCCATTGTGAATGGCGATGGTATGCCCCACCATCTCAGGAAAGACCGTGGAACGGCGGGACCAGGTTTTAATAACCCGTTTTTTCTCGCTTTCGTTCATCTCCTGCACCCTTTTGAGAAGCTTTTCCTCTACAAAAGGGCCCTTCTTTAACGATCTAGGCATGTGTGACTCCTCCTCACGCCCTACTTCGCACTGCGACGCCGGACAATAAACTTGTCAGACTGCTTCTTCTTCCTGGTGCGGAAACCCTTGGCAGGAGTACCCCAGGGAGAGACAGGATGCTTGTTCCCCTTGGTTTTTCCTTCACCGCCCCCGAGAGGATGGTCCACAGGATTCATAACCATACCGCGTACGTGGGGCCTCCGTCCGAGCCAGCGGCTCTTTCCGGCCTTGCCCACCGTAATGTTCTCAAAATCCTCGTTCCCCACCTGACCGACGGTGGCCATGCACTCCAGAAGTATCAACCGCAGCTCCGTGCTGGGCATACGCACAAAGGCGTACTTTCCCTCTTTGGCCATAAGCTGGGCAGAGTTTCCTGCAGAGCGCACAAGAACGCCTCCGCAACCGGGCCGAAGTTCGATGTTGTGAATCGTGGTTCCCAGGGGAAGATCCTTAAGCTTCAGAGCGTTTCCAGGACGGATATCCGAACCCGGCCCCGCCATGATGCTATCCCCAACTCCAAGCCCTATGGGGGCGAGGATGTACCGCTTTTCGCCATCCGCATAGTGGATAAGAGCGATGCGGGCAGAACGGTTAGGATCGTATTCGATGGCCGCCACCTTGCCGGGTATCCCAAGCTTGTTACGCTTGAAATCGATAACCCGGTACTTCCGCTTGCACCCTCCGCCGCGATGGCGCATAGTAACGCGCCCATTGTTGTTCCGTCCACCGGTCTTGGTGAGAGACTCCACAAGACTCCTTTCGGGAGTGCTCTTGGTGATCTCTTCAAAGGTAGAGACGGACATGTTTCTACGACCGGGGCTTGTGGGTTTGTATTTTTTAATTCCCATAGGATTTTCCCCCTACACGCTGGCGCCTTCGAAGAATTCGATCCGCTCTCCCGGGGCGAGGGTAATGATCGCCTTTTTCCAGGATCGGGACCGCCCCAGAAACGCACCAAGCCGCTTTGGCTTGGAACGAACCTTGATGGTGTGTACTTTAAGAACCTTGACCTTGAAAACTTCTTCTACGGCCTTTTTCACTTCCACCTTGTTCGCCTTGGGGAGCACTTCAAAGGTATACTTGCCGTCTTCCATCTGACGGCTGCTTTTTTCGGTAATGATGGGCCGCACAATGATGTCATGGGCGATAACACGCTTCATTACCCGAGCACCTCCTCAACCTTGCGGACCGCATCACTGGTCATCACGAGATGGGTGTACCCCAGGATGTCGTAGACGTTGATGCTGTCCACATGGATCACCCGGGCTCCGGGGATGTTCGAGGCGGACTTTACGAGTTCCTGCCTGGACGTTCCGGTAACCACAAGAGCCTTACCCTTCACGTTGATGCGCTCCAAAAAGCTAATCATATCTTTTGTAGAAGGTTTGTCAAGCTCTGGAGCTACAAAAAGTCGAAAATCTCCGCCCCTGACCTTAAGAGACAGGGCACTCCGCATGGCAAGACGACGAACCTTCCGGTTCACCTTCTGGGAGTAGTCCCTCGGATGGGGACCATGAGCCACACCGCCGCCGACATTGATGGGGGAACGCATGGTGCCGCGCCGTGCCCGACCGGTATGCTTCTGGCGGTAAGGTTTGCGCCCTCCTCCCCGCACTTCGCCTCGCCGCTTGGTGTCATGGGTTCCCACCCGGCGGTTCGCAAGCTGGGCCACCACCACTTGGTGCATGGCAGGTGTGTGCAGGGGGGCCGCAAAGACGGAATCGTTCAATTCCTCTTCGCCGATGGCTTCGCCATGGAAATCATACAATGTAACTGTAGGCATTCTTTCTCCCTCCCTACACTTTCGCCTTCCGGATAAACACAAGAGACTTGGTCGCTCCGGGAATGGACCCTTTTACGATCAGCAGATTGTGCTCCGGATCTACCGCAAAAATCTTAAGGTTCTTCACGGTTACTTTTTCATTTCCCATCTGGCCGGGCATCTTTTTACCCTTGAAGACGTTTCCAGGGTAGCTGCTCGCTCCGGAAGAACCGGGGCGGCGATGGAAGAGCGATGCCCCATGGCTCTGGGGTCCTCTGTTGAAGTTGTGACGCTTGACAACTCCCGCAAAGCCCTTTCCTTTGCTAACGCCACTTACATCTACAGTCTCCCCAGCTTCGAACAGCTCCACCGTTACGGTGCTGCCGACGGGGTAGGCTTCAAGATCCTCCACGCGGAACTCCCTGAGGTGCTTCATAGGAGCCACTCCCGCCTTATCGAAGGTTCCCTTTTCAGGCTTGGTGACCTTGTGGGGGCGCTTCTCCTCAAAGCCGAGCTGCACCGCGGAATAGCCGTCTTTTTCCGGGGATTTGTGCGCCACCACGGGGCACGGGCCGGCTTCGACGATGGTAACGGTTACTGCCCGTCCCTCTTCATCGAAAAGCTGGGTCATTCCCAGTTTTCGTCCTAACATTCCCATTGTCATGATCTTTTTCTCCTTTGAGCTCAGCGCTCCCCGCTCCGTTCTAGAGCTTGATCTGGATATCCACTCCAGAGGGGAGATTCAGCTGCATAAGCGCATCCATGGTCTTCTGTGTAGGATCAAGGATATCAATGAGCCGCTTATGCGTACGTATCTCGAACTGTTCCCGGGCATCCTTGTCGATATGGGGCGAGGTAAGAACGGTGTATTTGTTAATCTCCGTAGGAAGAGGGATGGGACCCGCCACCTTCGCTCCGCTCCGTACCGCCGTATCGGATATCTGCTGGGCCGACGTATCGAGAACCCGATGATCGAAAGCTTTCAGTTTTATTCTGATTTTCTTCATAGTAAGCGACCACCCCTACGGGTTAGTCGAGAATCTTGGTGACAACGCCAGCGCCGACGGTCCGGCCGCCTTCACGCACGGCGAAACGGAGCCCCTCTTCCATAGCGATGGGCACGATGAGGTTCACTTCAAACTGCGAGTTGTCCCCGGGCATAACCATCTCCACGCCATCGGGGAGCTTGATGTCTCCGGTAACGTCGGTGGTACGGAAATAGAACTGGGGCTTGTAGCCGCTGAAGAAAGGCGTGTGACGGCCCCCCTCTTCCTTTTTGAGCACGTAGACCTCGGCGAAGAAGTGCTTGTGGGGCTTCACGCTGCCGGGCTTGGCTACTACCATGCCGCGCTCCACGTCATCTTTGCCTACGCCGCGAAGAAGGATACCCACGTTGTCTCCAGCCTGGGCGTCATCGAGGATCTTGCGGAACATTTCGAGGGAGGTAGCCACGCTCTTGATCTTGTCTTCCTGCATGCCGATGATCTCGACTTCCGCTCCGGGGGTGATGATGCCGCGCTCCATACGACCGGTGACCACGGTACCACGGCCGGTGATGGTAAAGACGTCTTCGATGGGCATGAGGAAGGGCTTGTCCACTGCGCGCTCGGGCTGAGGGATATGCTCATCGCAAGCCTTCATGAGTTCGAAGATGCCGTCGGTCCACTCGTTGTCGCTGTCGGACTCTCCAGCCTTGAGGGCGGAGCCCCGCACGATGGGGATGTCATCTCCGGGGAAGTCGTATTTGCTCAAGAGATCCCGGATTTCCATGTCCACCAGGTCGAGAAGCTCTTCGTCGTCCACCATGTCCACCTTGTTCATGAAGACTACCAGGGCGGGGACGTTTACCTGACGGGCAAGAAGCACGTGCTCCCGGGTCTGGGGCATGGGGCCGTCTGCGGCGGATACCACGAGAATGGCTCCGTCCATCTGGGCGGCTCCGGTGATCATGTTCTTGATGTAGTCTGCGTGCCCGGGGCAGTCGATGTGGGCGTAGTGACGGCTTTCTGTCTGGTACTCCACGTGGGCGATATTGATGGTGATACCACGCTCACGCTCTTCGGGAGCCTTGTCGATGTTCTCGAAGGGGGTGAAATCCGCCATGCCGTGACGCGCCAGGGTCTTGGTGATCGCCGCAGTAAGCGTAGTCTTGCCATGGTCGATATGGCCAATGGTGCCGATGTTCAAATGCGGTTTCGATCGTTCAAATTTTTCCTTTGCCATTACTCCGTAAACCTCCTTAAAAAATAAAACAGTTCAAGATGCTGCCAGGAAGCCTAACGCTCAAGCAGCTTTTGTGCTACGTCTTTGGGAACCTCTTCGTAGTGGCTGAAGGTCATGGAGTAGGTTGCCCGGCCCGAGGTTTTGCTCCGCAGATCCGTGGCATATCCGAACATCTCGGAAAGAGGAACCACAGACTTTACGATTCTCGCATTGGCCCGAACTTCCATTCCTTCCACACGCCCCCGCCGACCTGAAAGATCTCCGATGACGTCTCCAACATACTCCTCCGGAACCACCACTTCTACGCTCATCACAGGCTCCATAAGAACGGAACCGCAGGTGCGCATAAGCTCTTTAAAGGCCATGGATGCGGCAATCTTAAAGGCCATCTCCGAACTGTCCACTTCGTGGTAGCTTCCGTCCACGAGGCCTATTTTAACTCCGATAACAGGGTAGCCTCCGAGGATACCGTTGTTGATCGCCTCGTTGAGGCCCTTTTCCACCGCAGGAATGTATTCCCGGGGGACCACGCCCCCCACAATGCGGTTTTCAAACTCAAAGCCCTTCCGCTCGGGAAGCGGCTCCGCTTCAAGCCAGACGTGACCGAACTGTCCACGCCCTCCGGACTGGCGGATAAAACGTCCCTCCGCCTTGCCGGGTCTGGTGATAGTCTCCCGGTACGCCACCTGGGGCTTGCCGATGCGAACCTCCACATTGTACTCACGGCGGAGACGATCCACGATGATCTCCAGATGCAGCTCTCCCATGCCGGAGATGATGGTCTGCCCCGTCTCATGGTTCACCGCCACCCGGAAGGTGGGATCCTCCTCCGACAGGGCGCTGAGCCCCTTGGTGAGCTTCACCTGATCCGCCTTGCTGGCGGGCTCTGCAGAGAGGTCGATAACGGGTTCCGGGAAGTTGAGGTTTTCCAGCACCACAGGATGATCCGCATCACAGATAGTATCCCCGGTACGGACCGACTTGAAGCCCGGCAAAGCCACGATAAGCCCCGCATGGGTCTCCTGAAGCTCTTCCCGCTTGTTGGCATGCATCCGCAGAATCCGGCCTACCCGCTCTCTCTTGTTGCTTCCCACGTTGAGAACCGGATCCCCGCTCTTAAGGCTTCCCGAATATACCCGGCAGAAGGCGAGGCGTCCCACGTAGGGATCTACCATAATCTTAAATACCAGCGCCGCAAAGGGTTCAGTCAAACTGCTGTGCCGCTCCACCACCGCACCCGTGGCAGGATCCTCACCCACAAAGGCGGGAAGATCTGCCGGGCTCGGGAGGTAATCCACCACAGCATCCAGAAGGAGCTGCACCCCTTTGTTTTTGAAGGCGGATCCGCAGAGGACAGGGACAATCTTCATGTTCACCGTGTTTTCCCGGATAGCCTTTTTCAGCACATCTGCGGGAACTGCTTCCCCCTCAAGAAAGAGGCTCATCACCTCTTCGGAGTAATCCGCCAGGGTTTCGATCATGCTCTCCCGGGCAAGCTCCGCCTCGTCGAGAAGTTCCTCGGGAATCTGCCCAAACCTGGGCTCCGCCCCGAGGGCATCGGAGAAGGTGATCGCCTGCATGGTTACGAGATCCACCATCCCCTTAAAGGCGTCTTCCACACCCACAGGAATCTGCAACGCTACGGGAGTTGCCCCCAGCTTCTTTTTGATGTCCCGAACCACCGCATGAAAGTCCGCGCCGATCCGATCCATCTTGTTCACAAAGGCAATCCGGGGAACCCGATACCGATCTGCTTGACGCCATACGGTCTCGGACTGAGGTTCCACACCGCCCACAGCACAGAACACGGCCACGGCACCGTCAAGAACCCGCATAGAGCGCTCCACTTCCACCGTAAAGTCCACGTGACCGGGCGTATCAATGATGTTGATAAGGCAATCTTGCCAATTGCAAGTAGTGGCGGCGGAGGTAATGGTAATGCCCCGTTCCCGCTCCTGCTCCATCCAGTCCATGGTGGCTCCGCCCTCGTGGACCTCTCCCATCTTGTAGCTGCGCCCGGTGTAGAACAGAATACGCTCGGTGGTGGTGGTCTTTCCGGCGTCAATGTGGGCTGCGATACCTATATTCCGAATCTGCTGAAGCGCCGTTGTCTGCGCCATGTCTCAATCACCATCCACTATTTCTACACTACCAACGGTAATGTGCAAAAGCCCGGTTCGCCTCCGCCATCCGGTGGGTATCCTCACGTTTTTTCACGGAGCTGCCCTCACCTTTGAAGGCATCAATGAATTCTCGGGCCAGACGCTCTCTCATGGGCATACCTTTTTTATTTCTCGCAAAAGTAATGACCCATCGGGTAGCAAGAGCCCACGCTCTTGCAGGAGCGACTTCCACAGGCACCTGATACGTGGCGCCTCCTACCCGGCGAGGGCGAACCTCGACCAGGGGCCGCACGTTCTCCATGGCTTTCTGAAAGATCTCCATGGGCTCCGCGTCGAGCTTTTCCGCCGCCCGCTCAAGAGCCCCGTACATGATCTTCTCTGCCACGCTCTTCTTACCGTCCCACATGAGACAGTTGACGAAAGCGGTAATTTCCTTACTCCCATATAGGGGATCGGGACGAACCTCCCGCTTCCGTACATGCCCTTTTCTCGGCATGAACGTTCCTCCTTCTTAAAATACTACTTTTTAGGACGCCGGGCACCGTATTTGGAACGGGCCTGCATACGATTTTCCACACCGCCGCAGTCAAGAGTTCCGCGGACGATGTGATAACGAACTCCGGGAAGATCCTTTACACGGCCTCCGCGCACGAGAACTACCGAGTGCTCCTGCAGATTGTGTCCGACTCCGGGGATGTAGGCGGTAACTTCGATTCCGTTGGTCAGGCGCACACGGGCAACCTTGCGCAAAGCCGAGTTCGGCTTCTTGGGGGTTACCGTATAGACCCTGGTGCAGACGCCGCGCCGCTGGGGATTTTCATGAAGCGCCGGAGCATCCGAGGTACGCCGCTTTTCCTTCCGTCCATGCTTAATCAGCTGACTGATAGTCGGCAAAAAAACACCCTCCTTTCACTTTCTAAAGTATATATTTTTTACCATCACGAAAAACAAGTAGTTTTGTTTTTTGCTATAGCTGCAATCGCTGTCCCGCAGCCGATGGCACAAGCCCTACCGAGTTTTTTTCTGCTTTCTGCAACTTCTACGGGGATATTCTGCTCCCGTGCCTCCTCAAGAAAGGAGGCCAAAAAAGCATCCTGAGCATCCGAGGCGATAAAGAGCTTCGCCACCCGTTTTTCTTCCAGGGCCCTCCGAACGGCTCCGGCTCCTACAATACGGCCTGGTACCGCCAACTCTTGTAAAGGCACAGAAAACCCTCCTGCGTGCAAAAAGCACCGAAGAATCTTAACAGCCCGCGCAGGGCATGTCAAGATAATAAAATATAAATTCTTCCGGAGCATGGCTCCCCCTTGAGGCTGTTTGGGAAAAAGCGAGGGAGTCATACTCCTTTAGAATCTTGCGCACTCCCTTTAGGGGGGAATGCGCCGAGAGGTTATTCAACCGGAATCGGTCTCTCTTGCAAATCAGCTGCCTCCCCGGAAGCCGGAGAAGCGGGACGCTCTGGAGGAGCGGGGCTTACCATGAGCTTTCGATAGCGGTCCACTCCAGTTCCAGCGGGCATGAGATGACCGATGATAACATTTTCTTTAAGTCCCCGCAAGGTGTCCTCTTCACTCCGCACCGCTGCCCGTGCAAGCACCTGGGCCGTCTGCTGGAAGGATGCCGCGCTGAGGAAGCTTTCCGTGGCAAGGGCCGCCTTGGTGATACCGTGAAGAAGAGGCATGTACGTAGGCTCTTCTCCGAGACGGCGTACAAAGGAAATTTTTTCAATGAGCCGCCGCCCCTCTCCGGAAGCGTGGGGAGAACGCAGAACCATTCGGGAGGGGGAAAGTTGTACCAGCGTCTCCAGAACATCTTTGTTCACTTCGCTTCCCGAGGCGAGAAGGACATCTCCCTGAGCATCCGAAAGAGCATCAAGGAGCACCTTGCCGTAAGCGAACTCCTGGAGCACCTCCCGAAGAGCCTTTTCCCGGGTAAGGACAATCCGCTCGCCGTTCAGGGTAACTTCAACTCCCGCAAATTCTCCCTCCGCAAGCCCTCGCACGATCCGGGCATCCACCCGGGGGGGGATATCCTGAAGCACCGCCCCCTCCACATCAATAACCTGAGAGAGAGGAGCCTCATAGTAGGAGATAAGATGTTTCTGAATTTCATTGTCCACGAGAATCTCCTGCGGGGTTTTCCATATCTTTATTGTTTCCACCTGGTGCTCCCGCAAGAGCGCAATGGTTGCTTCATTTATTTTGGCATCCTTGGAAAGGACAACCCGTCCCTCGGAATCCCGAATCTCTTCTGCCAGCCATGCGGCATCAGACATTTTTGCAAGAATTCCGGAGTTACGCACCCGTATAGCCTGGGGATTCCCCTTCACAATGTGCGCAAGCTGCCCCGATGTGAGGGAAGCTGTCGGTTCCACCACAATATTTTCTTCTCCGTGGAAGGCTTCGAGAAGCTCTCGTCCCTCCATCTCTCTCCGGAAGGCTGCCTCCCCCACCACGATGCGCATCTCTTCAGTGCCCATACGAACAAGGAGTGAAGAGAGGGAATTTCCCGGCAGAAGAAGACGCCGGATGCTCTTGGCCTCCAGATGATCCCCCTTGAAGGCCAGGCTCTGTTCGATATTTCCCGAGCCCTCCACATCCACCAGAAAGGCGCCGCAAAGAAGGGATTCCGCCTCCTGGAGAAAGCGTTCGTTCTCCTCGCGCATGGCAAGGATATCCGCCTCCAGGTCGTCCTTCCAGACGAGATCATTCGCCACATAGGAGCTACTCCCCTCCTCGGTGACGCGCACCCTGTTCTCCGGGGCCACCTTCCGCAGAATGACCTCGATATGCTTGTTATTGATTGAGACTCCCTGGGATTTATAAACATCCTGGATATTGTCCACAAGATAACGCTGGACTTCGTTCATATCCTTACACTCCAGGATATCCTGAGGATCTTCATGCCCCTCGGTAAGCCGGTCTCCCCGACGGAGGGTCTGCCCCTCCTCCACAAGAAGGTTCTGAGAGAGGGGGATATTGTACTGCACCTTCTGCTCTTTTCCCTCTTCGTTGGAGGTAACGATGACCTTTCGTTTCCCCTCCATCTCGCGGATCTCGGAGACCACCCCTTCGATCTTCGAGAGGAAGGCCACCT
Organism: uncultured Synergistaceae bacterium; assembly: GCA_964539095.1. Taxonomy (GTDB): domain Bacteria; phylum Synergistota; class Synergistia; order Synergistales; family Aminiphilaceae; genus DAIPKP01. Next base: position 44,920 of record CAZIFL010000005.1, on the reverse strand, counting down.
TCTTGGGGCGGCGCACCTCGAAGAGCTGCTCAATTCGGGGAAGCCCCTGGGTGATATCCTCTCCCGTGATACGCACCCCTCCGGTATGGAAGGTTCGCATGGTAAGCTGCGTTCCGGGCTCGCCGATGGACTGGGCTGCCACAACCCCCACAGCCTCGCCGATGGCAACTCTTTTCCGAGTGGCCAGATCAAGACCGTAGCAGGCACGGCAGACACCGTTCTTGAGTTCGCAGGTGAGGGGGCTCCGAACCACCACCTCTTCAAGGCCGCTCTTTTCGACCGCCCTGGCAGAAATCTGGGAAATTTCAATCCCCGCCGCAGCAAGAACCTCCCCCGTCTCGGGGTGTACGATATCTTTAGCGGGAACACGCCCCACGATACGCTCTCCGAGACCGATGACTGTCTTGCCATCCTGAGTGAGGGGGCGTATGGTAACGCCTCTCATGGTGCCGCAGTCCTCTTCGGTGACGATAATATCCTGGGCCACATCCACAAGGCGTCGGGTGAGATATCCGGATTTAGCGGTTCGCAGAGCGGTATCCGCAAGTCCCTTCCGCGCTCCATGGGTGGAGATGAAGTACTCCAGCATGTTAAGCCCCTCTTTGAAGTTCGCCGTGATGGGATAGTCGATGATGCGACCCGAGGGGTCTGCCATGAGCCCCCGGATACCCGCCATCTGGGCCACCTGACCTCGTGAGCCTCGGGCACCGGAATCCACCATCATGCGCAGAGAGTTCTTTTCGGACATGCTGTCTACGATGTGGTCCGCAATATCGCGGGCCGCCCCGGTCCAGAGGATCTCTTTCTGCCAGAGATACTCCTCCTCCGTGAGAATCCCCATCTGGTACTGCGAGCTAAGGTCTGCTTCATGATCCATGGTCTTCTGTACGATAATCCCCTTCTCTTCGGGGATCACCACATCTCCCAACCCCATGCTGATGCCACTTTTGGTGGCCCATCGGTAGCCGAGAGACTTAATATCATCCAGAGCCCGCACCAGAGCTTCACGAGAGACCCTGTCGTAGGCTTCATCAAGAAGACGGGCCAGCTCCTTTTTGTCCATCTGCCTGTTGACGTAGCGTATCTCTTCGGGGAGCACGCTGTTGAAGAGAGCCCTTCCGGGGCTGGTCTCAAGCCACTGATCCTTCCACTTGAGTTTTACGAGGCTGTTGATATGAACCACTCCGTGGCTCAAAGCTACGAGACAGTCCTCAATATCACGGAAAACTGGAAGTTTTGCATCCTTTGCCACATCATCCCTCTCCCGCATCCCCGTAAGGTAGTAGATCCCGAGTACGATATCCTGGGTAGGGGTGACGATGGATCGCCCACTGGCAGGGGAGAGAAGATTATGAGAGGAGAGCATGAGCAACCGAGCCTCTGCCTGAGCCTCCAGCGAAAGGGGTACATGCACCGCCATCTGATCCCCGTCAAAATCCGCATTGAAGGCGGTACATACCAGAGGATGAAGCCGGATAGCCTTCCCCTCCATAAGGACCGGCTCAAAGGCCTGGATGCCGAGTCGATGAAGCGTGGGGGCACGGTTCAGGAGCACCGGGTGATCCCGGATGATCTCCTCAAGAATACCCCACACCTCTTCTCGCCCCCGCTCAATGAGGCGCCGGGCGCTTTTCACATTGGGGGCATTTCCCCGATCCACCAGCTTCTGCATGACGAAGGGTTTGAAGAGTTCCAGGGCCATCTGCTTAGGCAAACCACACTGGTGTAGCTTGAGGTTCGGACCGATAACGATAACCGAACGGCCGGAGTAGTCCACCCGTTTTCCCAGAAGATTCTGCCGGAACCGCCCCTTCTTTCCCCGAAGGAGGTCCGAAAGGCTCTTGAGAGGGCGGTTTCCCGCTCCGAGAACCGCCTTGCCCACCCGACCGTTGTCGATGAGGGCATCCACAGACTCCTGAAGCATGCGTTTCTCATTGCGCACAATAATCTCAGGAGCGTGAAGCTCCTGCAGCTTTTTGAGCCGGTTGTTGCGGTTGATCACCCGACGGTAGAGATCGTTAAGGTCCGATGTGGCAAAACGCCCTCCATCAAGCTGCACCATGGGGCGGAGATCCGGGGGAATCACCGGCAGCACCTGGAGCACCATCCATCCGGGGTTGCTCCGGCTCTTGCGGAAATCCTCCGCCACGTTGAGACGCTTCACAAGCTTGCGCTTTTTCTGCCCCGACGCATCGGTGATCTCTTCCCGCAATGCGAGGGCGAGTTCATCCATGTCGAGAGTCCCCAGCAGATCCTGAACGCCTTCGGCACCGATACCGGCACTGAATTTTTTATCGTAGGAGATGCAGAGGCGATACTCCCGCTCCATAATGATACCGCAATCCTCGAAGGGAGAATCCCCCTTAGAGATAACGATATAGCACGGATCTTCGAGAGTAATCGTCTCCACCTGGGCGACGAAACGCCCTGCATACTTCTCGTGGTAGAGCTGGTACTCGCTTATGGAGATAAGGTCCCCCTTGCCGAAAGGCATGTGGGTAGCCTGAACAACCTTGAAGGCATCCTGATTTCCCACGGTCTCCCGTTCCACAGGGGGCTCCATCCCCTTCCCCTTGAGAGCCTCAAGCTCGGAGCGGGAGAGAGTCTGCTTCTCCTCAAAATTGCCTCCGGGATCGCTTTCAAGAACTCGAAAGGCGGGCTCCACGCGGAAAGCGTCATCCCCGTAGGTTCCCTTGTATCGAGCAACCTGTGAGGAGGAGAGAACGTCCCCCGGCTCTACGGGAACATCATCTACCTGCACCACCCGATAGGCCTCCTCGGCCTTGAAGGTTTTGTCGTAGTGGGCATGCACCCGCTCCTCGCTGGCGGAGATAATCTCCCCCTTGCGGACAAGTCCGGTTTTACGCCCCTCCACCACTACCTTGTAGACGGGCTCACGCCGGCGGGCAGGAGCAAAATAGACCACCTTTTCGAGATCCTTGGTAGTCGTTCCCAGAAGGAGGCTCAGTCGGCTGGGAATCCCCCGAAGGAACCAGATATGTACCACAGGCGCAGCGAGTTCGATATGCCCCATCCGCTCCCGCCGAACCCGATTATCCGTAACCTCTACACCACAGCGATCACAGACAACGCCCTTAAACTTGGGGCCGCTTCTTTTATATTTACCGCAGGCACATTCAAAACTCCGGGTGGGGCCAAAAATGCGCTCACAGAAAAGCCCGTCCTTTTCGGGACGAAGAGTGCGGTAATTAATGGTTTCAGGTTTCTTGACCTCCCCGCTGGAGAGTTCCCGAATACGGTCGGGGCTCGCCAGCTTAATCCGCACCCCTGTGATCTCCTTACGATGCCGCTTGGCGGCGTTCTCCTGGTGCAGCATCACTCTTCACCTCCCGGAGCATCATCCTCGCGCTGCCCTCTGCCTCCGAAGAGGAAGGCCTCGGTAGTGTCCGCGTCCTTCTCTCGTGTACCCGAATCCTCCCGAGAGGATTCCATTCGGTCATCCCCTCCGTCGTAGGAAGAGAGTTTCCCAAGCCTGGTTCCCGCATAGTCCTCTTCTTCGAGAACAAGCTCTCCCACACTGCCATCATCGTAGGAGATCGCCACATCGAGCCCCAGCCCCTGAAGCTCCTTCACGAGAACCCGGAAGCTTTCGGGAACTCCGGGCTCCGAGAGATTCTGCCCCTTCACGATACGCTCGTAGGTTTTCAGGCGCCCCCGGATGTCGTCAGACTTCACCGTAAGCATCTCCTGAAGAATATGAGCCGCTCCGTACCCTTCAAGAGCCCAGACCTCCATCTCTCCGAAACGCTGCCCGCCGAACTGGGCCTTACCCCCGAGAGGCTGCTGTGTTATAAGGCTGTAGGGGCCTATGGACCGGGCGTGGATCTTATCATCCACCAGGTGGATGAGCTTGAGCATATACATGCACCCCACCGTAACGGGATGCTCCATGGGCTCGCCGGTTCGTCCATCATAGAGCACGATGCGACCGTCCTTCTGAAGCTCCGGATATTTCTCCGCCTTCAGAAGTTCGATCCGCTCCAGAATATCCTTCTCCTTGGCCCCCTCAAAAACCGGGGTCTGTATGAGGAAACGTCCACCCTCTTCTTTGAGCCCCATGTACCCCACAAAGCCCATGATGGTTTCCATTACCTGGCCGAGGTTCATCCGGCTCGGCACTCCAAGGGGGTTCAACGCCACATCCACAGGGGTTCCGTCCGAGAGGAAGGGCATATCCTCCTCCCGCAGAATTCGGGAGACCACACCCTTGTTGCCGTGCCGTCCCGCCATCTTATCTCCCACGGTGATCTTGCGGAGCTGCGCCACGTAAACCTTGACAACCTCATTCACTCCGGGGCTGAGATCTTCTGCATTCTCCTCCCGGCAGAGGCGCTTCACATCCACAATCTTCCCACCATCTCCGTGAGGAACCCGCAGGGATGTATCACGAACCTCCCGGGCCTTTTCGCCGAAGATAGCCCGAAGAAGCTTCTCTTCCGGAGATTGGTCGGATTCTCCCTTGGGGGTAACCTTTCCCACCAGGATATCTCCCGCCTTAACCTCCGCTCCGATACGAACCACCCCATCCTCTTCGAGGTTTTTCAGGGCATCCTCTCCCACATTGGGGATATCTCGGGTAATCTCTTCGGGACCAAGCTTGGTATCCCGGGCCTCGATCTCGTACTCCTCAATATGGATGGAGGAGTAGACGTCCTCCCGGACAAGGCGCTCATTCAGCAGAATGGCATCCTCGTAGTTGTATCCCTCCCAGGAGACGAAAGCGACGATAACGTTCCTCCCCAGGGCGAGTTCTCCGTCATCTACGGACTGGCCATCAGCGATGATCTGCCCCTTTTCCAAACTCTCTCCCGCATGCACCCGGACCCTCTGATGAATCACCGTCCCCTGATTGGAACGGCGGAATTTGGTAAGTTTATAGGTTCGGACAAAATTCCCTTCATCCACCCGAACTTCATCCGCATCCGCATAGATCACGTGCCCCGCCTCTCGGGCAACCGCACAGACCCCGGAATCGCGAGCGATCCGGGCTTCGATACCGGTTCCCACAATGGGAGCCTCCGCACAGAGGAGAGGTACCGCCTGACGCTGCATGTTGGACCCCATGAGGGCCCGGTTCGCATCGTCATGCTCCAGAAAGGGGATGAGGGCGGTAGAGACCGAGACAATCTGCTTGGGGGAGATGTCGAGATACTGAAGCCGCTCAGGCTCCACAGGCACGACCTCGCTCTGGTAACGGCAGTGGACATCCGGCCCCTTTACCCGACCGTTTTCATCCAGGGGGGTGTTTGCCCGGCCAACATAGGAGATATCTTCTTCGTCCGCAGGAAGATAGACCACCTCATCGGTGACGAATCCATCCCGCACAACCCGGCGAGGGGTTACGAGAAAACCATACTCGTTCACCCGGCCGTAGGTGGCCAGAGAGGTCACCAAACCGATATTGGGACCTTCAGGAGTTTCGATGGGGCAGACCCGACCGTAGTGAGTATAGTGGACGTCCCGGGCTTCAAAACCTGCCCGCTCCCGACTCAATCCTCCGGGGCCCAGAGCGGAGAGACGCCGCCGATGGGTAACCTCCGCCAGAGGGTTGGTCTGATCCATAAACTGCGATAGCTGGCCGGAGCCGAAGAACTCCCGGAGAGCCGCCGAAATAGGCCGGACATTTACCAGCTCCCGGGCGGTGGCAGCAGAGAGATCGGGGATGGTGGTCATCCGCTCCTTGGCGATACGCTCCATCCGCAGAAGGCCGATACGAATCTGGTTGAGAAGCAGCTCTCCCACCGCCCGAACCCTGCGGTTTCCGAGATGATCAATATCATCATGCCGGCGACGGCCGTCACGGCTGGAGAAAAGCCCTTTAAGAATGGCCACCAGATCTTCAAGGGAGAGGAGCCTCTGAGACTCGGGGATATCCAGCCCCAGGCGACGGTTTATCTTATATCGCCCCACCCGTCCCAGGTTATAACGGCGACCGTCGAAGAAGAGGCTGCTCACATACTCCCGAGCGTTCTCCATCCGGGCGGGCTCGTTGGGGCGAAGCCTCCTGAACAGATCCAGGATAGCATCATCGGTCCCCTTGGTACCGTCCCGCTCCAGAGTCACCGCCAGAGCACGATCTACCGTCCAGACCCGAACCTTCGTACGCCCTATCTTCCAGAGTTCTTCCAGGTGCTCTTTGCTGATACGTTCGTTCTTGCGAAGAACCTCCCGCCCCTCCTCGGTATAGACATCCTCCGCCGCCAGCAAACCCTTTACGGCCTCCTCAAGAAGGTCTACTTCCTCCTCCTTGGCATCAAAGAGCTTCAGGAGTTCCTCGTTGTTGGGAACTCCAAAGGCCTTGAGAAGTATGGTGGCGGGGATTTTTTTCCGGCTGTCGATATTGACGGAGAGAAGATCACCCTGGGAGAGATCAAACTCAAGCCAGGCCCCCCTGTCGGGGATGATCTTGGCAGAATAGGATTCATGCCCTGGAATGGCATCATCTGCGGTATAGTATACCCCGGCGGAACGGGCAAGCTGGTTCACCACCACCCGTTCGGTGCCATTGATGATATAGGTTCCCTTTTCGGTCATTACGGGAAAATCGCCAACGAAGATATCCTCTTCCTTGATCTCCCCGGTTTTGCGATTTTCGAGCTGGATGGTAGCCTTTACCGGCATGGACCAGGTGAGATCCCTGCGCCGGGCTTCTTCTTCGGAAGTATTGGGGGATTCCACGAAGTATTGCACAAACTTGAGAGCAAAAGACCCATCATAGCTCTCAATAGGAAAGACCTCTTCGAAAAGCTCCTGCAATCCCATGGATTTTCGCATTCCCGGTTCTCTGTTAAACTGAAAGAACCACTGATACGAATCCCGCTGCACCTCAATGAGGTCGGGCAATTCCACCAGATCGCGCTCTCTTCCAAAGGCTAGCCTTTTTTGGTGCATGCCGGAAAGGGCGGTTTCGGGCATGGGAGCAATCCCTCCCTAGTTATAGGATTTTTGTGCTGAGAAAAAAATGTGGTGACGAAAGCGTATAATAACAAGAGGAACCCTCCATGTCAACCAAATCTATCGACATGGAGAGTTCCTCTTTTTCGAAAAAGAATTCGGGGCTCTTGCCCCGGATCTGAACGCAATGGTGTCGAGGGGGGGACTCGAACCCCCACAGGCTTGCACCCACTAGAACCTGAATCTAGCGCGTCTACCAATTCCGCCACCCCGACTTGATGAATCCGTAACGGCGATGATTGTAGCAATCTCAAACCTTTTTTGCAAGCCCTCAAATGCTTTTTTTTCCCTCTTCCCCCGCAGCGCGCCGGAGCCGATCCTCTAAAGCCCTTCCAAGGGCCGTCTTTTCGGGAAGTTCCGCCACGATGCAGGAAACCCCCTGAACTTCAAATTTTCTCAAGCATCGGTAAAACTCCCGGGCATACTGGGAGAGATCTTCGAAGAGAACCAGGCTTTTCACAGGATACAACGGCGAGGCCATACCCATATACCCCGGCGCCTCCCCCCGAGACTCCAGAAGAGCAAAAAGGGCCTCCCCCTCCCTGGGGCTCCAGAGATAGAGAGGTATCCGGGGAGCGTAGTGCCGGTAACGCGTCCCCGGAGACTTGCGAAGCTCCTCCGCCTCTCCCGAAACCCGAACCTCCCCCAGAAACGCCGCAAGCTCCTCCAGAGTGATCTCCCCCGGCCTCAGAAGCACCGGCACCGTGGCACTCACATCCAGCACCGTGGATTCAAGCCCCACCCGGGTGGGGCCGCCATCGAGAGCCACCGCCACGAAATCCCCCAGATCCTCCAGCACCGTGGCCACATCGGTGGGGCTCGGCCTTCCGCTGGAGTTGGCACTCGGAGCGGCCACGGGGAGCCGGGAGCGGCGGATCAGTTCCAGGGCGATGGAAGAATCCGGAATGCGCACCCCCACCGTGGCAAGCCCTCCACGAGTTGCAGAAGGAACACACTCCAGGGCGGGGAGCACCAGCGTGAGAGGCCCCGGAGCGTAGCGCCGAAAGAGAGCCTCCGCCCGCAAGTCCACCAGAGCTACCTCCCGAGCCTTTTCGACACTCTCCACATGAAGGATCAGGGGGTTATCTCCAGGGCGCCCCTTGGCGGCAAAGATCCGGCGCACCGCTGCGACGTCCAGGCCGTTAGCCCCAAGGCCGTAGACGGTCTCGGTGGGAAAGGTCACCAGCTCCCCCCTTCGGAGAGCCTGGGCCGCATCCTCCAAAGCCTCCGGCTCGGGGTGCTCCTGAGAGAGATGGTAGATTCGGGTCATTCCCCCCGTCCCTCCTCGAAACGGCTCCAGAAAGAGCGCCGAAACTCGGGGAAACGATCCTCCAGAATGGCCTGCCGGGCCCGGTTCATGAGGGATATCAGAAAATGCAGATTATGCCAGGAGCAGAGCCGGGCCGCAAGAATCTCCCCGGCTCGGTAAAGATGCCGCAGATAGGCCCGGGTATAGTGGGTGCAGACGTAGCAATCACAGTCGGGATCGGGAGGGGAAAAATCCCGGGTGTACTCCCCCCGCTTGATATTCATCCGCCCCTGAGAGGTGAGCAGGGTGCCGTTGCGGCCGTTACGGGTGGGGAGAACGCAGTCAAACATATCCACCCCACGAGCCACCCCCTCCACCAGATTAGAGGGCCACCCCACCCCCATGAGATAGCGGGGCTTATGTCGGGGCATCTCGGGGAGCGTAACATCAAGCATGCGGTACATCACATCGTGGGGCTCCCCCACAGAGAGGCCGCCGATGCCGTAGCCGGGAAAATCCATCTCCCCCAGAGCCTTGGCGCAGGCTATCCGCTGCTCCGGAAAGAAGGCCCCCTGCACAATGCCGAAGAGGGCCTGATCCTTCCGGGTCTGGGCAACCTTACAGCGCTCGGCCCAGCGCAGGGTACGGTGCATGGCCTCTAAAGAGTACGCCTCGGTGGTGGGCCAGGGGACGCACTCATCGAAGGCCATAATAATATCCGCCCCCAGAAGCTCCTGAATCCGCACCGCCTCTTCGGGAGAGAAAAACCATTTGCTTCCGTCCACGTGGGAGCGAAAAGCCACCCCCTCCTCGGAGATGCGCCGAAGCTCCCCCAGAGAAAAAACCTGAAACCCCCCGCTATCCGTAAGAATAGGACGTCTCCACCCCATAAAGGCATGAAGCCCCCCCGCCTCCGCCACCAGATCAGCGCCGGGACGGAGAGCCAGGTGGTAGGTATTCCCCAGAATAACATCCGCCCCCATCCACTCCAGCTCGAAGGGAGCCATGGCCTTCACCGTAGCCTGGGTTCCCACGGGCATAAAGACCGGGGTTCGGATGGCTCCATGGGGAGTATAGAACGTCCCCGCCCGGGCCCCCGTGACGGGGCACTCCCGCTCCAACTCGAAACGGAACATCAGAACAGCTCCTCCAGGTTCCGGGCCACCTGACGCATCAGATCCTCTTCGGAACACCCCAGAACCTCCGCCATCTTCGTATAGACAGAACGCACATAGGCGGGTTCGTTCCGCTTTCCTCTCCAGGGATGAGGAGCAAGATAGGGGGAGTCCGTCTCGCAGAGAAGCCGCTCCGGCGGAAGCGTGGCCCCAAGCTGGCGAAGCTCCTCATTCTTCTTCCAGGTAAGAGGCCCTCCTAAAGAGATATGCATCCCCAGATCAAGCACCCGTTTCGCATCCTCGGAAGTACCGGAAAAGCAATGCAAAATCCCCCTCTGGGAGGGGGCGAAGTTCTCCTCTAAAATGGCCAGAGCATCATCGTAGGCATCCCGAACATGCACCACAACAGGCTTATCCACCTCCCGGGCCCAGATAATATGCTCCAGGAACATGGCTTGCTGCATTTCGCGGGGAGAGTGATCGTAGTAGTAATCCAGACCGGTCTCCCCGATGGCGATCACCCGGGGATTCCTTGCAAGGGCTCGCAGAGATTCCGGGATCTCCGGATAGATCTCCTTGGCATCGTGCGGGTGGATTCCCACGGCGGCGTAGACTCCGTACGAGGCGTATTGCGTGGCAACCTCCACCGCCCGGGGGCAGCTTGCGAGATCCGACCCCAGCGTAAGCATCCACGTAACCTTCGCCTCCCGGGCACGCTCCAGCACCTGCTCCCGATCCTCTTCAAACTGCGACATATCCAAATGACAATGCGTATCCGCATAGAAAAGCGGCGATAACTCCATAATGTTCTAACAATCCTTCCTCAATGTTTCACGGCGCTCCTTCCAGCGGGTCAGCGAAGGGGAGGATTCCGCAGAACGGCGCCCCCCCAGAACATTTTCAACGCTGATATCCTCGTCGAGACCCGGCCAGTGTATCCCTTCGCCATCACCGATCAGCTCGAAATGCTCGCGCTCCTTCGGCGTTCCACAGAGAAGGCGGGGATACCAGGCCAAGGGCACCGAGATGGTCCTCCCGTCATCAAGAGAGATGCTCATGGCGTCTTCGGAAAAAAAGACCTCCCCAGCAAACACATCGCGTTCAAGCACTAAAGTAGTCATTCCGCGCCTCCATGATCGCATCCTCATTCTCCTCCACAAGCTTCTGAAGGGCTCGCAGATCGGAATCATTGAATCTCCTCGAACTAACCCTGACATGTGGCACTCTATGAAAGCTCCGAGGCTTTTGGTTTGCCGCAGAAGAGGCAATCCCAGTTCTCCTGTTCGGTCATGCCTCCGCCTCCTTGCGATCCTTGATCCTGTTTTCCAACGCTTTCAGCTCCGCCTCATCCTGGGCATCCGCAGCCTGGGCTTCCCCGGATGTACGGCGTTGCTCGTAGTCCAGAAACAGCGGGGTGATCTGCTGCTCCATGCGGGCATGACTGACCGATCCTGCCCCCTCCAACAGGGGAAAGCCGTTGGCAGCCAGAATCTGCACAACGTTCTCGCGCCAGAAGGCCATGCTGGTGACAGTTTGCCGCTTGGCCCGCAATTCCGCGGTTTCAAGAAAGATAACCACCAGACGGTTAAGTGTGTCGAGTTCCTCCTCGGTCAGGTAGTTTTTGGCCACCAGAATATCCTGCTTGCGCACCCGGCTACCCTTCCAGGTCAGCAAGCCGAAATGGGCATCCGCCGGGTCCGCACGGTGGAGGATGATTTCGGCAGCGGTCCGCTGCGTGACAGCGTAGAGCAGTAGGTTTTGCACGGCGGCAAAAAACTGCTGGGTGGCCTGATCGGTCTTGTCGTAATCCACAGCCAGGGCAAAGAGATCCCGCACTTTTTGATAGAAGCGCTTCTCCGAGGCACGAATATCGCGGATACGTGCCAGCATCTCGTCGAAATAGTCCGGGCGGCCGTCGGGGTTCTTCAACCGCTCGTCATCCATGGCAAAACCCTTGCGAAGATACTCCGTCAGCACGGTGCTGGCCCAGCGGCGGAACTGCACGCCCCGGAGCGAGCGCACGCGATACCCCACGGCGAGAATGGCATCCAGATTATAGTGCGTTACCCGGTAATTCTTGCCGTCGGCGGCAGTTGTCAACCATTGGTTGACAACTGCTTCCTCGCTCAATTCGTTCTCGGTGAAAATGGCCTTCAGATGCTTGGCAATATTCTGCTTCGTGGTAAGAAAAAGCTCCGCCATTTCCAGCTGACTGAGCCACACCGTACCCTGATCGGCCCGCAGTTGCACCCGGCTTTGCCCGTCTTCGCTGGTGTAGAGGATAAGTTGCGTCATTTTCGCACCTCGTCAAGAGACGGAAAAAGCTGCTTTTTGGGCACCAGGGGGAGCTTTGCTGTAAGCTTCGTGCCTGCGTCTTTCATCAAGGGCCCTCCCCTTGTCTCTAATGCACTCGCATCCCCGGAGGCAGCTCCGTATCCAGGGTAAGGAGGGAAAGGGTTTTGCCGTCTTCGCTCTCGGCGGCGCAGAGCATACCGTGGCTCTCGATTCCCCGGAACTTTGCGGGCTTGAGGTTGCAGATCACGATGATGGTCTTTCCCTCCAACTCTTCCGGGGTAAAGAACTCCCGAATGCTGGAGACGATGGTGCGGCGCTCGTACCCCAGGTCTACCAGAAGCTTATAGAGCCGATCCGCCTTCTTTACCTCCTCCACCTGGAGGATTTTGGCCACCCGCATCTCTACCTTTTTAAAGTCTTCGATGGCAATTTCTTCCTCGTGATTTCCCGGGTCGGGGAGCAATCCCTTTTTGGCATCCCGGGCGGCCTTCTCCTCCTCCCAGATCTTGAGGTCGATCCGGGGAAAGAGGACATCTCCCTTGTGCACCGAGGCTCCCGTAATGCCTGCATCCCAGCAAAAAGCATCCCGCCCCACCTGAAGAAGATCCTTCAGGCCGAGCTGCTCCTCCATCTTCTGCGCTGTGGAGGGCATGAAGGGGGATACCAGAATCGCCGCGGTTCGGAGAACCTGACAGAGGGTGTGCAGCACCGTGTTCAGCCGCGGAAGGTCTCCATCCTTGGCGAGCTTCCAGGGCATGGTTTCGTCGATATATTTGTTCCCCCGGCGCACCAGAGCCCAGAGATCCTTCAACGCTTCGTCCAGGGCAAAAAGCTGCATGTGTCCCTTCAGAGCGGCCACGGTGTCACAGATAACTTTTTTCAGCTCCTCATCCAGGGGCTCCTGCTGCTCCACCGGAGGAATTTTTCCATCGCAGTTTTTCTCGATCATCTGAAGAGTACGGTTGAGAAGGTTACCAAGGTCGTTGGCGAGATCGCTGTTAATTCGCCCCGCCAGAGCTTTTTCGGAGAAGTCTCCATCCACCCCGAAGGGGACCTCTCGAAGGAGGAAGTAGCGGAAGGCGTCCGCCCCGTAAAGATCCACCATCTCGAAGGGGTCCACCACATTTCCCTTGGATTTGGACATTTTGTCCCCCTCCACGGTCCACCAGCCGTGGGCGAAGACCCGCACCGGAGGGTTGAGCCCCAGGGCAAGGAGCATGGCGGGCCAGATCACGCTGTGAAAGCGGATGATATCCTTTCCCACCAGATGGTGCACCTCGGGCCAGTAGGTCTGCCACTTCCCCCCCTCCTCGGGGTAGTCCAGGGCAGAGAGGTAGTTGATAAGGGCATCGAACCACACGTAGACCACGTGCCTGTCATCTCCGGGGACGGGAACACCCCAGCGGATGGTAGTACGGGAGATGGACTGATCCAGCAGCCCTCCCTGGAGAAAGCTTATGATCTCGTTCCGCCGCCCCTTGGGAAGAATGGCCTGGGGGTTCTTTTCGTAGTACTCCAGAAGGGGCTCCGCATATTTGGAGAGCCGGAAGAAATAGCTCTCCTCGGTCATCTTTTCGAGCTTGCGCCCGCAGTCGGGACAGCTCTGCCCCTCCCCCATCTGGGCCTCGGGAACGTAGGTCTCGCAGGGCACGCAGTAGAGCCCCTCGTAGGTTCCTTTGTAGATATCCCCCTGCTCCAGAAGGCGGGAAAAGATGGCCTGCACCACCTTTTCGTGGCGCTTCTCGGTGGTGCGGATAAAGTCATCATGCCGGATATTGAGAACCTTCCAGAGTTCCTGAAAGTTCACCACCGTTTTGTCCGCCAGCTCCTGGGCGGTCATCCCTTTGGCCTCGGCGGAGCGAAGAATCTTCTGGCCGTGCTCATCCGTGCCGGTGAGAAAATAGGAGTTCTCCCCGCACAGGGCAGAAAAACGGGCAAGAGCATCCGCCGCCACAGTGGTGTAGGCGTGACCGATATGAGGCACATCGTTGACATAGTAAATCGGGGTGGTGATATAAAAGGTTCCACTCATTATAAAATCCTCCTTTAACGGCTCTTCCGGGAGAAGAGGGCGTTTTTTATGGCGTTTTTAGGAACTCCATACATTTCGGAAATTTCCTGCACGATGTCCCTGGGAGAACGTTCCTGGAGGAGCAGCTCCTCCATTTTTTCCAGCCAGAGATCTTCCGAAGGGGGCTCGGGCTGCTTCCCTTCCACCACCAGCACCAGCTCCCCCCGAAAGGGAGTCTCCTCTCCTCGTCCCCGGAGTTCTCCCAAAGTAAAGCGGAGCACCTCCTCGTGGATCTTGCTGATCTCGCGCACCAGAGCGGCGGGGCGGTTCCCCAGAAGAGCCTCCAGATCCTCAAGATGGGCTACAGCCTTGTGGGGGGAGAGGTAGAAGATAAGGGTGACCTCCAGGGGTTCGAGCTTTTCGAGTTCTTTTTTTCGTTCAGATTTTTTGTCACTCAAAAATCCCGCAAAGAGAAAGGGGCGGGCGGGCAATCCCGAGTAGAGAAGCCCCGGAATAAGGGCAGTAGGGCCTGGCAGAATCTCCAGGGGGAGCCCCTGGGCGATGACCTCCCGAAGAAGCACCTCTCCGGGGTCGGAGATTCCCGGAGTTCCCGCATCCGAAACGAGAGCCACGGTTTTGCCCTCCCGGAGATATCCGAGGATCTGCTCGGTTCTCCCCCGTTCGTTGTGTTCGTGATAGGAGAGAAGGGTTTTTTTAAGGGCATACCGGGTGCAGAGAATCCGGGTTCTCCGGGTATCCTCACAGGCGATACAATCTGCAGAGCGCAGGGCCCGAAGGCTCCGAAGGGTGATATCCTCCAGATTGCCGATGGGTGTGGGGACCACGATCAGGGGCATATCCATCCCTCCCTGGTATAGGCAAAAAGATACTCCGGCGAGAAGGCTCCCCGGCGATCCCGAATCCAGAGAGGAGGCTCCACCACCATCCCCGGCCCCCCCTCCTTGGCGGATTCCACCAGCACCACCGTGGCCTCCGAGGCAGGATCGGGGTGTACCATCCGGATGCGCTTGGGCTGCAACTGCACCTTCAGAAGCCCTCCCAGAAGCTCCCCCAGACGACTTGCGCGAAAGACGGTGTAGAACCGCCCCTTCCGGGCAAGGCTCCGGGAGGCCCCCGCAAGAACATCCTCCAGAGTGCAGGCCGCTCCGTGCCGGGACACCGCCTGCCCCGACACGGGGGAGGGACGGCTTCGGTTTTTTTCGTCGTAGGGGGGGTTTCCCACCACCACAGTACAGAAGCCCCCCTCGCCTCCGGAACGCAGGTTTCGGAGATCCCCCGTAACGATGGAGATGCGATCCTCCATACCGTTACGCACCGCATTGCGCACCGCCATCTGGGCCATCTCCTCCTGAATCTCGATCCCCTTGAGAGACCCGAGATCGGGATAGCGCCAGCCAAGGATAAGAAGAACAGCACCAGATCCGCACCCAAGCTCAAAGACCCGATCCCCGGTGCGGATTCGGGCAAAGGCGGCGAGGAGCACCGAATCCATGTTCACCCGATATCCCCGGAGAGGTTGCTCCAGCTTGAGGGCTCCATAGAGAAGATCATTCACGGCGGTTCGCATCATTCCCAATCCTCCAAACGTACCCCCACCACCTGGGAGAGCCCCGGCTCGGACATGGTAACCCCATAGAGAAGATCTGCCTTCTCCATGGTATACCGGCGGTGGGTCATGACGATCATCTGCAGCCTCTCGGAGTACTCCCGGGCAAGCCGGGCAAAGCGCTGCAGATTCACCTCGTCCAGGGCGGCATCCACCTCATCCAGCACCGCCAGGGGAACCCCGGCGATCTCCATGGCGGCAAAGAGCAGCGATATCCCCGTAAGGGACTGCTCCCCCCCCGAGAGCTGCCCCAGGTGCTGGGGCTGCTTTCCAGGGGGACGGGCCACCACCTCTACCCCCGCATCCCAGAGATCCTCTGGGGGAGGAAGCTCTCCCCCCCGGAAGCCTCCGAAGGAGAGGCGGGCCTCCCCCCCTCCAAAGAGGCGCTGAAAGAGCCCGTTAAACCGCACATCAATGTCCTCCAGGGCCTTGGCAAAGAGGGCTCCCGCATGCCGATCCGTCTCCCGGATAAAGCTGCGCATCTCCTCCGCCCCTTTTCGGACATCCCCAATCTGCTCTCCCAGAAAGCCTATGCGCTCCTCCAGGGATTCCACCTCCGAGAGGGCCCCCAGATTCACATCCCCGAAGTTCCGGATCTCCCGTTCCAGCAAACGGATCTTCCGACGAAGCCTTTCGTGCTCCTCTCCATCTTCCGAAGCGTGCTCCTCTTCGAAAAGACGATCTTGGTAGGGAAATTCCTCCTCCCAAAGGGAGATAAGATCTTCCAGCTCCCGTTCTACCTCACGCTTCTGGTTTTGAAGCTGCTCGGCGCTCTTTCCAAGCTCTTCGTACCGCCCCCGGGCACGCTCTTTTTTCTCTTTTCCCCGGTCGATACGCCGCTCCAGAAGAACCATGGCGGCTCGCTCCTCCTCCCGAGAGAGAGCGTGTTCCTTCCGTTCTTCCCAGAGGGTTCGGAACTCCCGCCCAAGCTCTTGAAGCTGGGTATACTCCCCCCGAAGCTGCTCCTCCATGGCGATCCGCTCTCCCCTGACTGTTTCGAGATGCCTCTCGAAATCCCCCAGGGCAGATTGCTGGCTCTCCAGAAGAGCTGCGGCATTCTTCCGACGTTCCTCCTCAAGAGCAAGGGCGTTCTGAAGCTCCATAACCTTCCGCTCCTCCTCAAGCTCTTCCGAGATGGGGGGGAGATTTTCCAGACGGGTGCGGAGGCTCTTTTTCTCGCCACAGAGAAAGCCCACTCTGCCGCCGCTCTCCTGAAGGAGCCGCTGCACATCCTCATACTCCTCCTGTAGCTGGTCATGCCGGCGGCGGCACCCCTGGTACTCCTGCTCCTCCTGAAGAAAGCGGGCCTCCACGGTTCGGAGTTCCTCCCCGAGAGAATCCTTTTTCTGCGCCGCCAAACGCTCCCGATCCTCCGCCTCCCGAATGCTCCAGGTAAGGTCCTGCACCGTCCGGGCGTGCTCTTCCCGCTCCTTTTCCGCCGCTCCCAGAGCATGGCGTAGCGCCATGGCCCCCTCACGGGTTCGCGAGCTTCCGCCGCTTACCGTCCCGGAGGGAAGAAAGACATCCCCCGCCAGAGTGGCTAAAGGAAAGGAGGAACGGCTTCGGGCGAGGGCAGTGCCGGTGGCGTAATCCTCCACCAGAAGGAGATCCCCCAGAAGGTGCATCACACAGGGCTCCCATGCGGCAACGGGGGTGATGAGATCCGCCGCCCAGCCGCAGACCCCCTTCGAAGGGAGGGAGGCTCCCCGGAGAGGGGTTTTTCTACGGGCCTGCTCCAGCGGAAGAAAGGTGGCCCGCCCCTTATTGCTCTTGCGAAGCTGCTCTATGCAGGCCTGAGCCTCTTCGAGATTCTGTACGAAAAGCCAGAAGAGTCTCCCCCCGAGATAGGCTTCGACCCCCTGAAGATACTCCGAAGGCACCTCAAAGGTCTCCGCCGCCACCACAGGATTCCCCCGAAGGCGGCCGAGCTTGGAGGCCCCTAGAATGTGCTGTACCGGCCGGGGATAGATCTCACCCTGAAGGCGATCCCGCAGATCTTCCATGCGCCCCTCCAGATCACGAAGAAGCCGCTCCTCTCGACGAAGCTCCCCGAGAGCATCCTGATAGAGGGCGTAGGCATCTCCGTGGCGGATTACCGCCTCCTGGGCATCCTTTCGAAGACGTTCAAGCTTTGCAGAGGTTTGGGAGAAACGTGTATCCTTTTCCTGCAGCGCCTGCGCCTCTTTTCCAAAAGCTTCGCCAAGCCGCAGAAAACGCTTCCCCAGCCCCTGGAGACGTCCTTTGAGGGTGCTCTCCTCGGCATCACACTCTCCCAGGGCGTGCCGGATCTCTTCAGACTCCTGCAGTACCGCATTGGCAGAGTCCATACGCCCCAGAAGCGCCTCCCGAGCCTCCTGATAGCGACTCCGCAGATCCTCCTCCCGACAGAGAACCTCCTGAAGGGCCTTCTCCCGAAGGATTTTTTCCTCCTCCAGGGTAGCGCGCTCCTGCAGAGCCGAGGCAGTCTGACGTTCGAGATTCTTCAGGCTTTCCCTGCTTCGGGAGAAACCCGCCCCCACACTGGCGATACGACGTTTTACCCCTTCGAGGGCACTCCCCCGGCTCCCCATCACAAGCTCGCGGTGGCCGAAACGCCGGCGCAGCTCCCCGAGTTCCTTCTGTTGGATCTGCAGATAGGATTCCCATCGACGGATCCAACCCTCCAGGAGTATCTTCTCCCCCTCCTGAAAGACTTCGAGATGCTGCATCCGCTCTCGGGAAATCTCCAGATCTCTTCGGCGAACCCAGTAAAACTGACGGCGCCAGGAGAGTAGCTCCTCCGTGAGGGCGCGAACTTTACGGGCCACCTCAGCCTCGGGAAGCAGGATCTCTCTTCTTCCGGAAAGCTCCGCCACCAGCATATCCAGATTTTTCAGCTCTCCCAGAGCCGATTCAAGACGCTCCGCCGCTTCGTCCCGGCGTTTTCGGTAGAGATCGATGCCGAAGAGGGATTCCAAGTGAAGCCTTCGTTCTTTGGGGCGCTGGCGGACGATCTCTGCCACCTCTCCCTGGCCGATAAAGGCAAAGCGTTCCCCCTCAAGATGCCACTCCCGCTTCACCTCATCCAGATCTCCGAGGCGGCTCCGATCGCCGTCGATCTCCACGGCGCCCCCACTCTCATCCACGGAACGCGAAAGAAAGCACTGCCGCCCCTCCTCGTGAAGGCGTATCCGGGCCATAGCGCGGTTCCCCGGAGGAAGGGAGAGGCTCCCCTGAAAAATAAGGTCACTCTGCCGGGTAATCCGGAGCCGGGAGGGGTTGTTCTCTCCCAGAACCCAGCGGAGAGCATCAAGAAGATTGCTCTTGCCGCTTCCGTTGGGGCCGACAATCCCCGTAAAGCCCGGATGCAGTTCCAGATCGTGGGTGCGGCCGAAGCTTTTAAAATTACGAAGATGCAGTTGTGCTATGAACAACGGGACGCATCTCCTTCTGCCCGAGAAGAGAGCATATGTGGCGTACCTGCCCCAGAGAGCCCTGGCCTCCCATACGGAACTTATCCCAGGCAAACTCCGGAACCTCCACTAGGAAGAGCCGAGCCTCGAACTCCTCCTCCCAGGAGGGAAGATAGTTCTCTGCCATGTGACGGCAGATCTCGGGATGAGCCTCAACAAGATAGGCCTCCGCACCGCTCGACTGGACTACCTTACGGAGAAAACGCTTGATGGAGAAGGCCACCTCCTCCTCCTTGAGAACCCAGCCGTTCCCCTTGCAGAAGGGGCACCCCCGGGTAAGGGCAGTTTTGAGATCCTGACGGCTGCGCTTCCGGGTCATCTCGACAAGCCCCAGCCGCGTAACCGCAAAGACCCGGGCGGAGGAGCGATCTCTTTTGAGGCACGTCTCCAGCTCCGCCAGAAGGATATCCCGATCGCCGGGAACCTCCATATCGATGAAGTCTACCACCACGATCCCGCCGATGGCCCGAAGCCGGAGCTGCCGGGGGATCTCCCGGGCCGCCTCAAGGTTGGTTTCGAGGATCGTCTCGCGAAGATTTGATGTGCCCACAAATTTTCCCGTATTCACGTCGATCACCGTAAGGGCCTCGGTCTGGTCGATGATGAGATAGGCCCCCGAAGGGAGCCACTGCTTGCGCTCCAGGGCCCCGGCAATCTCCCGCTCAATGCCGAGAGCATCAAAGAGGGGGACCTTCCCTCGGTAAAGATTAATCTCCGGCTTCTCCCCCTGACAGAAACGGGAGAGCATGGCACGCACGTGCGGCTCCTCCTCGGGGGCATCCAGAACAATCTCATCTACCCGTTCATTCAGCTCATCCCGAAGAACCCGCTCAAGAAGCCCCAGATTCCGGTAGAGAAGACAGGGAGCCTTCTGAACCTCCCCATCGTGCTGGATCCGCTCGTAAAGTTCCAGAAGCTCTTTCAGATCTTTTTCGATAATCCAGGCATCCATCCCCTCCGCCACGGTGCGCACGATAACACCGCACCCCTCGGGACGGAGACTCCGAACAATGCGCCGGAGCCGCTTACGCTCCTCCTCCTGAAGAATCCTACGGGAGATCCCCACCTCTTTTCCTCCCGGAACGAGAACGAGATATCTTCCGGGGAGAGAGAGCCGGGTAGTCACCCGGGCCCCCTTGCTCTTTCGGGCGGATTTGATAACCTGCACCAGAATCTCCCGGTTCGGCTCCACCGTCACGTTCCGGGCATCCGCAAGGTAGAGAAATCCGTTACGGCCATCTCCGAGGTTCACAAAGGCGGAGTGCATCCCCGGCAGAACGCTATCAACCCGGGCTTTATAGATCTCTCCCGGAGCCTGGCGTTCCCACATCTTTTCGGAGAAAAGCTCTGCGAGCCTCCCCTCCTCAAGGATAGCTACCCGACACTCTTCAGGATCCATAAGATTTGCTACAATTTTAACATCTGAGCCCATGGGTATCTCCTTAAAGGCACGTTGGAAGTGTACAGTTGGAAGTGAAAATCGAAGGCAAAATCCCGACGTACAATCACGGAACAACGCTGGTTTTGCGCCTTTGCACTTGCTTTTCTGGTTTTGCCTTTGACGTTACTTCACACTTCTCACTTTACACTTTCCTCTTCACACTTGCCGTAAATGTCCTTCTTCAAGAAAGCCCACCGCCTCCCGGATAAGAAAGAGATCTCCCCATCCGGAGCAAAATTCCAGGGCTATACATCGTTTCACCAGGCTTCCCAGACCGGTAGATCTTTCGTCAAGAAGAAAACGCAGCTCCTCCGACTCCTCCCAAAAGCCGAGGAGCCGGCACTCCTCCCGATGCTCCTCCTCTCGGAGATAGTCCCGAATTTTTTCAAGGACTCCGGAGGTTCTCTCCCGGAGAATATAGCTTCCTGCGGAGCAGATCTTTCCCAGATCCTTGCCTTCCGTGAGAACTGCATCCAGCAGCTCTATCCCCGGGGGGCACTCGCTCCTGAGAATCTCCTCCATGGAAGAACTCCACTCCCCCACCCGGAGATCCCCCGGTTCGCTCAGAGCCACAACCCCCATGGGAAGAGGGGGACCCAGGCTTACCCGGGGACGGGGATGAAATCCCTCGGAGTAGAGCACGGGGATGCCTCCACGCCGAGCAGCCCTTGCAAAGACCGCCGGTAGCTCCACGTGAGGGAGAAAGATGGCCCTATCCCGCTTGGCGAAGTGAAAACGAACGCGATTATCCACGGAAAGGCCCCCCATCCGCTACGGGGCAGCCCTTTTTCTCAAGACCACAGGCGGCGCATCCAAACTGTGCACAGTCCGGGGTGAGCTGCTCTGTGTAGGCTCTCTCCCGTTCTCGCCATAGGAATTCCCGCGAGACCCCCACATCTATGTGATCCCAGGGAAGGGGCTGATCCTCGCTCCGGCTACCGAGAAACGGTTTGGGATCAACGCCAACAGCTTCGAAAGCCTCCAACCAGCGAGCAAGGGAAAAGCTTTCTCCCCATCCGTCGAACCGTGCCCCCCTGCACCAGGCCTCATGAAGAACCTTTCCGAGAGAGCGATCCCCCCGGGCAAAGACCCCTTCAAGAAAGGTCTGCTCCGGATCGTGATAGCTCAAGGTCACCGCACGGTTGCGAAGGTTTTTCCGCAGGTAGGTTCCCTTCTCTCGAAACTCCTCCAGAGAGTTCTGCGGTTCCCATTGAAAGGGGGTATGCGCCTTGGGGACAAACCCCGCTACCGACACCGCCACGCTCGCCCTTCGGGAGTGCTTCTTTCCCAGGGATGCCACCCTCTGGGCAATCTCAAGGATCCCCCGAAGATCCTCCTCGCTCTCCGTGGGGAGCCCCATCATGAAATAGAGCTTTATTCTGTCCCCCCCCCCCTGAAAGGCTCGCTCGGAAGCTACGTAAATATCCTCTTCGGTGACCCCTTTGTTAATCACGTTTCGGAGACGCTGACTCCCCGCTTCGGGGGCGAAGGTAAGCCCCCCCTTGCGTAGCCCCGAAAGGCGTTCCGCCAGATCCACAGAAAAGGCATCCATCCGAAGGCTCGGCAGGCTGAGGGTAATATGCTCCTCCTGCAGCCAGGGGTGCATGGTTTCGATAAGCTTCGGAAGCACCGAGTAATCACAGGTGGCGAGAGAGATAAACCCTACCTCGTCATATCCGGAGCTTTTCACAAGATCTCGGGAGATCTCGAAGATCTTCTCGGGGGAACGTTCACGCACAGGGCGTCCGAGCATCCCCGCCTGGCAGAAACGGCACCCTCGGGTGCATCCCCGAAAAACCTCCACCGCAGCCCGATCGTGAATAATTTCCGAGAGCGGGACTACTATCTCCCGTGGATAGTACGCCGTATCCAGATCCGCCACGTAGCGGCGCACCACGGGAGAGGAGGGAGCGGGGAGGCCGAAAAGGGGGACATAGATTCCCGGTATGCGGGCGCATTCGCGCAACCGCTCCTCCCGAGGCATTCCTCGGCTGTTTCGCAAAACCTCCAGCAGCTCCGGCAGAGCCTCTTCGCCCTCTCCCACGCAAAAGGCATCGAAAAAGAGAGCCACAGGCTCCGGCACATAGGCTCCGGGACCTCCCCCGATCACCACAGGATCTCCCTCTCCCCTATCTTCGCTCCAGAGGGGAACCTTACCGAGATCGAGCATGGTGAGGATGTTCGTGTAGGTAAGCTCATACTGCAGAGTAAATCCCAGTACGTCAAAATCCTTCAGGGGGCGGGAGTTCTCCAGAGATTCCAGCGGATACCCCTTCTGCCGCAGAGCCTCCTCCATATCCCGCCAGGGACAGTAAGCACGCTCCACGGAAAACCGGGGGTCCTCCCGAAGGAGGCCGTAGAGAATCTGAAATCCCAGATAGCTCATCCCCACCTCGTAGACATCGGGAAAGGCGAGACATATCCGAAGCTGACCTGGCTCTTCAGAAGCGCATGTTCCAAGCTCTCCCCCCACATAGCGGGCTGGAGATTTCATATTCGAGAGAAGCGGCAGATAGGCATCCGCCGCTTCTCGGTATTCTTTACGAGCCACGCAGATCCAACTCCTCGCTTATGCCATGCATACCTTTAAGAAAAGCTTCTCGGACTTTCCACATAAATGCTCTGGGCAATCCCCAGGGCAACCCCCACGGAGAGCAGGGCGCTTCCACCGTAGCTGAAGAGAGGAAGAGGGAGCCCCGTTACGGGAGCCCAGCCGATGCTCATGGCAATACACTCCATCACCTGAAAGGCAAACCACCCCGTAAGGGCCCCGGAAAGCACCTTGGCCCGAAGATCCTTGGAGAGCAATCCTCCCCGTACGAGTCTCCAAAAGAGAACCATAAAGAACATGAGCAGCAGAAAGGAGCCGAGAAAGCCGAACTCCTCCGCAAAGACGCTAAAGATAAAATCCGTATGAGGTTCGGGGAGAAAGCGCAGAGAGGCCTGGGTCCCCTCGAGAAACCCCTTTCCGAAGAGCCCCCCGGAACCCACCGCAATACGGGATTGAATGACGTTGTACCCCGCCCCCAGCGGATCCGCATGAGGATCGAGAAAGACGAGGATCCGCAACTTCTGGTACTCCTTGAGAAAGAACATCCACCCCACGGGGGAGAGAAGTGCGAGGCTTCCCAGGAGCCCCAAAATGTATTTCAAAGGCGCTCCCGCTACGAAAAAGGCGATAAGGATCATGGCACCGTAGACAAGCACGCTTCCGAGATCCGGCTGCAGAAGCACCAGCACCGAGGCCATTCCCGCCAATCCGAGGGCGCTGCAAAAGGAGCGTAGCGTGGTAGGGGGGTAGCGGCAGAGATGTTTCCCCAGAAGCAATACAAGAGCTACCTTAAGGAACTCCGAGGGCTGGAAACGCAACGGCCCCAATGCGAACCATCTCCCCGCACCCTTGGCGACCACCCCCATGAGAAGCACCAGTACAAGGGGGATGAGGGCCATCCAGTAGATCTGGTAAGCATAGTGCAACAGCCTGCGATACCCCGTGAGAAGCACCGCTACGTACGCTACCGCAGCCACCCCCCCCCAGAGCATCTGTTTCAGAAGATGACTGCTCCCTCTCGAATGGGTAGCTCCGTAGATGGAGAGAAGCCCCAGCAGGAACACCCCCGCCGTACAAAAAAGAGCGATCTTGTCGGTACGGCGAAAAATCTCTTCCGGGGAAAGGACCTCTCTCTCTTCCCGGGATGTCACGCCTCGCTTCCCGTATTTACGGGCTGACGCTTCACCGTCCGCACCGGGATATTGGCCACAAGAACCACCGAAGAATGTTCCCGCTCAAGCTCCAGCTCAATATGCTGTTCATCAATTTCAAGATAGCGGTTGATCACCACAATAAGATCCTTCCGTAAGGCTTCCATGGTCTCCACGGAAAGATCGCTCCGATCGTGAATGAGCACAAGCTGCAGACGACGCTTTGCTGTTTCCCGAGTCGTCTCGCCCTGAAAAAAACGTGAAAAAAGACCCATTTTATCGCCTCCGTTTAAAAGCCGAACATCTTCCGGAGGGTTCCCACCAAGCCCTTTTGTCCGAAATTTTCCACATCCAGAAAGGGGACCTCTTCTCCCGTCAAGCGAAGCCCGATGTTATCGAAGGCTTTGCAGGCAGGGGACTGCATCCCCAAGGTAAGAGGCTCTCCCCGGTTGGTGGAGACCACCACGGAATCATCGTTGGGAACCACTCCCACAAGATCAACGGCGAGGATATCAAGCACATCCGCCACGCTCAGCATATCGCCCCGTTGCACAAGATCGGGGCGCACGCGGTTGAGCACCAGACGTATAGGAGAGATCTCCAGAGATTCCAGCATGCCGATAATACGATCCGCATCCCGCACCGCCGAGACCTCGGGAGTCGTAACTACCAGAGCCTCCGTAGCTCCTGCGGCGGCGTTGCGGAACCCCGATTCAATCCCTGCGGGACTGTCTACAAAGACGAAGTCGAAATCCTGCTGCAGCTCCTTGCAGAGAGCCGCCATCTGATCCGAAGAGACCGCATCTTTAGTACGGGTCTGAGCGGCGGGGAGAAAAAAGAGATTCGGCACGCGCTTATCCCGTATCATGGCCTGAGAAAGACGGCAGACACCCTCAATGACATCTACCAGAGTATAGACGATACGGTTTTCAAGCCCCAGCACCACATCGAGATTCCGAAGCCCGATATCCGCATCCATAGCAACCACTTTGTAACCTTTCCCCGCAAGGGACGCGGAGACATTAGCGGTAGTGGTGGTTTTCCCCACACCGCCCTTTCCGGATGTAACAACAACGACACGACCAGGCATCTTTGCCCCCCCTATTCGACATCTTCAAAAATACGATTCTTATACATCCATCTCCTGAACGACGAATATTCCATCCTCAAGCATCACGAGAGAGCCCTTTTTCCACCAGGAGGCACTCTGATCTACATAGCTCACCTTGTGCGCGATGCGAACCTGGGGAGCCTCGAAAATTCTTGCAAAGATAGAGGCACTCACATCTCCCCCCGATCCCGCATGAGCCAGCCCCTGGAGCTTTCCCAAGACCAGAATATTGCCGCGGGAGATTACCTCTCCCCCATCGTGAACGTTGCCAAGGACTACCACATCTCCCCCATGCTCTATGCGCTGCCCGGAACGGATGGAGCGTTCGTAGAGGAGGGATTTTCGGCTCCGTTCTCTCTCTGGAGAGGCTCCGGTCTCGGGAATCCCGGTAACAAATCCCAAATTCTTGAGTACCCCGAGGGTAGTGCTGTTATTGCTGATCCAGGAGAGTATCCGGGGCTCCCCCTTCTCCCCTTTTCTGGAAAAATGCTCGAGAAAAAGAGTTATCTCCGGAAGCGTAACGTCCCGTTCCTGAAGATCCACCACCACCTTGGCCCCCGAAAGGATATGTTCCCCCTCTGCTCCAAGGCGCTGCAGATCCGAACGCAAGGCATGGAGATCTGCCTCCTCGTGCACCACCATGCGAAGACCGTAGATCTCACCCTTCAGGCGTATGGCACCCAATTCGCACGTATCCTGCTGCCCCATACCCTAATCCTCCTTGTCTTCAAGATACCCCTTGCAAAGATAGGAAAGCATTTCTCCCACCAGGGGAGCCGCCGTAGAGCTGCCATGCCCTCCTCCCGGCACGAGAGTCACCGCCACATACCGGGGAGCGTCCGCAGGAGCATATCCCGCGAACCAGGCATGATCCTCCCCGTGATCGTGTTCCGCAGTACCGGTCTTCCCCGCCACGGCAACACCAAACTGTCCCGCCCGGAATCCCGTACCCCCGGGTCTGCACACCGCCAGGAGGGCCTCCCGAAGTGTTCCAATAACGTTAGGCGGGATATGAAGATCATGGGAAACAGGCTCCTTCTCAAAGGCCACCCGAGGCTCTACCATGTACCCCCCGTTTGCCAGGGCCGCATACATCACGCCTATCTGCACAGGGGTAACGAGAAGAAAGCCCTGACCTATGGCATAGTTCGCCGTATCTCCAGGATACCATGACTCCTTACGATAACGCTGTTTCCACTCGCGTCCCGCCACGTTCCCCGAGATCTCCCCGATAAGATCGATCCCCGTAGGTTTTCCCATACCGAGCCGGGAGGCCCACTCCGCCATAAGGTCTACCCCCATGGCGAGACCATAGTGATAAAAAAAAACATCACAGGAGTCACGAAGGGCCTCCTTGAGAGTTTCCGTACCGTGTCCCCATCGATTCCAGCAGCGGAACGCCCTGTTTCCCACCTGGTAGGAGCCGCTGCAAAAGGCGGTAGAACGGGCGGTAATATGTCCCGAGACAAGTCCCGCCACGGCAGGAACCACTTTGAAGAGAGACGCCGGGGGATAGTGCCCTCCGATAACCCGGTTCAGCATGGGGCGTCCAGGATCGGTGCGGATCTTCTGCCACTCCCCCGGGGTAGCCCCCCAGCTGAAGAGATTCGGATCGTATCCCGGAGAGCTGTAGAGCACCAGCACATCCCCCTTATGAACATCCATGGCGAAGAGGATACCCTTTGTGTCGGCCATCAGGGTCTCTGCGAGCTTCTGGGCACCCAGATCCAGGGTAAGATGCAGGTCTTTTCCTCTCTGAGGCTCCCGCCGGGCAAGAAGATTAAGTCTTCGTCCACGAGCATCCACCTCAATGGCCTCTTCCCCCACATCCCCCCGAAGATAGGTGTCGTAATAGGCCTCTACACCGGTCTTACCGATCTGCTCCCCCACACTGTACCCGGCACCGCGCCTCTCTCGAAGCTCCTCTACGGTAACCTCTCCCACATATCCCGTAACGTGTACCGCCAGCGTTCCTGCGGGATAGATACGCTTCCAGAGGGGGAGAGGAAAGAGCCATAAGGGAAATTCCATATCCCCGAGAAGGTCCGTCACCTGCATCAGCGTGAGGTTCGATGCCAGAGAGACCGCCCGGTAGGGGGCCCAGTACTGGCGCTGCACTCTCCGGCGAAGCTCCTCCGCATCTGCGGGAATGCCGTGTTTGCGAAAAAGCCCCGCAACCCTCTCAAGCGCTCCCTCTTTGTAGAGATCCAGGGGATAGCCTTTAATATCGAAGGTGCGGACATTCTTCGCCAGAGGAAGCCCCTGGGCATCGAAGATAAGCCCCCGGGGGGGAGACATGCGGAGAAGACGAAACCGGTTGTCCGCTGCCAGTCGGATATACCGGTCACCCCGCATGATTTGAAAGAAAAAGAGCCCCCCGAGAAGAACGAGAAAGAGGGTAATGGCAGAAAATCGCCATACGTGAAGGCGGAAATCCATGTTCTTCTGGCGGGCAAGCCTCTTATGGGGCACCGTAGAGTCCCTCCCGGGGAAAGGCCATGCGGGCTATCATATACATCATGGGAAGCCCCACAATCTGCTGGCGCAAAAAAAGCACCCATACGGTATCCTGCAGCGACATTTCAAGAAGGCAACGGGCAATGCCCACCGCCAGGTGGGATCCTCCGAGAAAGGCAAAGAGGAGGAGTTTGTTTCTTCCGGTGTCGGGCATGGAGTTCCAGAGAGAGCTGAAGAAGGTGGCAAGTACCGCATAGATTCCCGCAGTCATACCGATGAACCCCGTCCACCGCGCATCCCAGATAACGCCTCCAAGGAAGCTGAACCAGATGAGCCCCGGATGATCGTACTCTTCTGAGGACATGAGAAGGAGCACCGCCCCAAGAAAAAGTTCCGGGGCAAAGAAATATCCTTCTCCAAAGATCTGGAGGACATCCTGAAAATACCACAAAAGAAAGCACCATTTCACGGAAGAGGACCTCCTTAAAAGCTAGCTGGAATCTAATCACCGGTCGCGAGCTTTTCACCAGCCGCTTCCTCTTTTTGCACCATCACCTGCACGCCATAGAGTCGTGTCAGGGGAACACCCGAACGAATCGTATAGGAGCGAAATCCGCCAAAGGAAGCAGAGCCCCGCTCCGTAAGGACTCCTATGGGAATTCCCGGAGGGAAGTCCTCGTCAAGAAGCGAGGTGATGACGGAGGATCCTACAGGAAGGGTACGCTCCTCCGGAACATAGCGGAGAAGGATCTGTCCCTCACCGCTTCCGGTAAGCACGCCAAGATCCCGGGTATCCTCCACCGCTGCGGGGATGGAGAAGCTTCTCGATGTGATGAGGCGAACCCAGGCATCGAAGGGCTGTACCTGACGCACCCGCCCCACGAGATGCCCCTGAAAGAGCACCGGAGCCCCGATACGCACTCCCCTGGAAGCCCCTGCATCAATTTTGATCTCCTCCCACCAGTTCAAAGGGTGCCGCAGAAGAACCCTCGCCGAAACAAGAGAAGGAGAGGATGAGGTGGTGAGTTCCTCTTCCTCAAGAGAGTGTTGGGCAAGGAGAATACGCAACCGGATATTTTCCCTCTCCAGAGCGTCCACTCTTCGCCGCATACTCTCCCCCGACTGGAGCCACCGGAGAAAGGTGGTCCCCCGAGCCCGAAGATAGAGGGCAGGATATTCGGGAATTCGAAGGGTAAGGGAGACCCCATCCACCACATAGCGCATGAAGGGGAGATGAAAAGAAAGAAGCAGCAGAAGGCACGCCACAACTGCCGCAAGCCCCCCGTGAATCCAGGGGTTCTCTATCTCACGATATCGTCTCGGCATTTTTTCGGCCCGGATAGCAGGTCATGGAACATCATCTCTCCCGACATCGCTCCTCCCGCAGAGGGAAATTACTGCATTCCCTTGTCTACGGAAATGAGCACCTTTTTCATGGCATCAATATCCTCGAGGATTTTTCCTACCCCCAGAGCTACCGAGAAGAGCGGCCTTTCTGCGGTGATCACCGGTATCTTAAGGTTTTCCTGAAGATAGACGGCCAGACCGCGAAGCTGCGCCCCTCCTCCGGTAAGCACCAGCCCCTGATCCACAATATCCCGGGCCAGCTCCGGCGGGGTCTCCTCCAGAGAGTCACGGATCATATCCTCAATTCTGGAGACGCTGGGGTTCAGAGCATCCCGCACCTCCGCAGAGCGAATGCGCACCGCCTTAGGAAGACCATCCATGAGATCTCTTCCCTTAACCTCCATCTCCTCTATCTCCCCCTCGTAGGGCATGGCAGAGCCGATACAGATCTTGATCTCCTCTGCAGTAACCTCTCCCACATGAAGGGTATAGTTCTGACGAAGCATGGCGATGATAGCCTGGTCCATCTCGTCCCCGGCGGAGCGCAGCGCCTCATGCACCACGATCCCCCCCAGGGAGAGTACCGCCACCTCGCTGGTTCCCCCGCCGATATCCACCACCATATTCCCCCGGGGCTCCGCGATGGGAAGCCCCGCCCCGATAGCCGCCGCCACAGGCTCTTCCACCACGTAGGCCTCCCGGGCTCCCGCTCCGAGGGTAGCATCAATCACAGCCCGTCGCTCCACCTCGGTTACGCAGGCGGGAACGCAGATCACCACACGAGGATGGGCAAACTGACTTCTGCCGCCGTTGGCCAGCCGCAGAAAATGGGAGATCATCGCCTCGGTCATGTCGTAATCCGCAATAACTCCGTGCTGGAGAGGGCGTACCGTCTCCACACCGTGGGGGGTTTTGCCGATCATAGCCTTTGCGGCAGTTCCCACGGCGATAATTTTTTCCTGCCCCTTCTGTCCTGTACGCTTTAACGCCACCACCGAGGGCTCGTTCCCCACGATCCCCTGGCCCTTGACGTAGGTTACTACGTTCGCCGTGCCGAGGTCGATTCCGACATCCCGGCAGAAAAGTCCGCTAATCCACCTGAACACGCTGCTCCCCCACCCTCTCTTTATGCCTCAAACCATACCTGTTCATAGCTTCCGTTTCCCAGGATATAATGGGCCTTCAGGCGCATTCCCAGCACCTTGAGCCGATCTGCCACGTATCTGGTGAGTTCCATATCCTCCCGGCTCGGCTCCGTGGTTCCCCGGGGGTGGTTGTGCAGAAGCACGATCTCCTCCGCCCCGAGGCGTACCGCCTTGCGAAGAAAGAGAGGAACATCCAGAGACGCCCCCTCCAGCCCTCCATAGGAGAGACGATCTTCTCCAAGAATTCTCTCTCCCCCATCCAGAAAGAGAGCCCAGAGGAACTCTCTCTCTTCGTAGCGAATGCCCCGGGCAAGAGAGGCTACACGAGCCTGCCAGGATTGTTCTGGAGGAGAGGAACCTCCCTCCTCCTCCACCGCCCGCCGGGCAATCTCCATCGCCGCGGCGAGAAGCGCCGCCTTGGCCTCACCACAGCCTGAGATGGAGAGGAACTCTCCCGGAAGAGCCCGCAGCAACCCCGAAAGCCCTCCGAACTGCTCCACGATAAAACCGCTCAGTTCGAGGACATCCCGCTCCTTCGTGCCGGTTCGCAGAAGAATGGCGAGAAGTTCCGAAAGCCCCAGGGATTCGGCTCCCCGACGAAAAAGCCGCTCGCGAGGACGCTCTTGTTCGGGAAGGGAAGAGCACCGCACGAGACAATCCTAACGGGGCCAGTAGGGGTTATGGATCTTCTCTTCCCCGATGGTAGTCTCAGGACCATGCCCCGGAAGAACACGAAGTGTTTCCGGAAAATCTGCAAAGCGCTGCAAGGAGCGTTCCAGAGCAGCACTGCTTCCTCCGGGGAGATCGGTACGCCCTATGCTCTGGGCAAAAAGGGTATCCCCCGAAAGGAGCACCGCCTCATCTCCCAGGGTAACATGAAAAATACAGCTCCCCGGAGTATGTCCCGGCGTGTGAAGCACCTGAACACTCATGGACCCTACGGAGAAGGAGTCCCCTTCGGAGAGAAGAATTTCCGGGTCCCCGGCTCTGCAGGAATCTCCCATGAACTGCGAAAGATTGTGCTCAGGATGACCGATCATGAAGGCATCCTCTTCGTGTATTGCCAGAAGAGCCCCCGTTTCGGTGCGGAGCACCTCCGCACCGCTCATATGATCCGCATGCCCATGCGTAAGGAGAATGCGCTCCAGGGTAAGATGGTTTTTCTTTATGAACTCTAAAGGTTCCCGGGGATCCCCTCCGGGATCGACGAAAAATGCCTTGCCCTCACAATCCCAGAGTAGATACGCGTTGGTCCACAGAGCACCGAGAGGAAAACGACGGATATTCATATGCCACAGCCTCCAGACGTTTCGATAATAAGCGTAACGGGGCCGCTGTTACAGAGAGAGACCTCCATATCAGCCCCAAAAGTTCCCGTTTGTGCCGGAACGCCAAGCTCCTGCAGATACTGCACAAACTCCTCGTAGAGTTTTTCAGCCTCTTCGGGGGGCGCTGCTCCCACAAAGGAGGGACGCCGCCCCTTACGGCAATCTCCGTACAGAGTGAACTGGGAGATCACCAAGGCTCCCCCCCCCACATCGAGAAGAGAGCGGTTCATCTTCCCCTGAGGGTCTGCAAAAACCCGAAGGTTGGCGATCTTCTCCGCAAGCCATCGGCTATCTTGAGAGGAATCCCCGTGGGTAACCCCGAGAAGAACGCAAAAACCTTCCTCCACCGACCCCTGAAGGGCCTCTTCCACCGTAACCTTGGCATACCGCACTCGCTGCACTACTGCCCGCATGTCGTCACCCCCGAAAAACGCTCTGAATCCCCGGAAGAGCGTTGAGCATAGCCATCACTTTATAGAGATGCTCAATGTTGCGCACCTGAATTTCCAGGGTCATAACTGCCTGATTTCTCCCCCGCACCGCCGCCTTGACCCCCACCAGCGAGGCCTCTGACGCATTAACCCCCTGAGAGACATCCCCAAAAAGGCCGGGGCGATCAACCCCCTCAAGCTTGAGGCGGGTGTTGTAATGGGAGCTTACCCGATTCCCCCAGGAGACCTCTATTCTGCGATCCCCTGCGAAGGAGCGCACGTTCGAGCAGTCCTCTCTATGGACCATGATGCCCCGAGTTTTGGTAATGAGCCCCACCAGAAGATCTCCGGGGATGGGGGCACAGCAGTTCGCAAGCCCCACAAGCACCCCCTCGGCCCCCTCTACCACAATCTCCGAATCCCCTTTGCGCTCCTCCCGGGGGATCTCGTCGAGCAGGGGGGGGGGAGCACTCCCCTTTTCTTCCTTCTCCCGAACATACTGTACAACCCGGGCGGCTACCTTGGAGGCGTTCTGGTTCCCTGCCCCAACTTCGGTAACAAGTTCTTCCCAGCTCGGATGCCCCAGGCTCTTGGCGCTGCGGTTCAGAAGGGCTTCCTCTCTCGAAGGATCCCAGGCGGGATCTCCCAGACGTCGCCGGATCTCCTTTTCCAGGATATCCTCACCCCGAAGATGGTTTTTCTCCTTCTCCGCCTTCTCCTGCTGCCGAAACCAGGTGCGGATCTTCGAACGGGCCCGGCTGCTCCGGGCAATCTTGAGCCAATCCCGGGAGGGATGCCCCTGGGGGGAGGTATGCACCCGCACAATGTCGCCGTTCTGAAGGGTATAGTCAATGGGGACGATGCGTCCGTTGATCATGGCTCCCACGCACTTGTGCCCCACCTCGGTGTGCACCGTGTAGGCAAAATCGATGGGGGTCGAGCCGTGAGGAAGGTTGATCACATCCCCCTTGGGGGTGAAGACAAAGACCTCCGAGGTGAGCACGTCCTCTTTGAGGTGCTCCAGAAAGTCCGCAGGCCGGGCATCCTCACCCTGCTCCTCCAGAGCCTGGCGGATCCACACGAGTTTCTGGTCCAGAGAATCCACGGAACCTTCTTTATTTTCCTTGTAGCGCCAGTGCGCAGCGACGCCGTACTCCGCCAGTTCGTGCATCTCCCAAGTTCGGATCTGCACCTCCAGGGGCTCCGCACTCGGACCGACCACCGTGGTGTGCAACGACTGGTACATATTGTTCTTGGGATTTGCGATATAGTCGTCGAACTGCCCCGGAATGGGCTTCCAAAGGGTATGAACGATACCCAGCACGGTGTAGCACTCCACCACACTATCGACTATAACCCGCACTGCCAGAAGATCGTAGAGCTGATCTACCGAAAGATTTTTGCGGCACATCTTCTCGTAGATGCTGTAGAAGTGCTTCGCCCGACCGGTGATATTCAGCTGTATCCCCGCTTCGAGAACTTCCTTTTGAAGGATATCGATCGCCTTTTTGACGATCCCCTCTCGTTCGGGGAGCTTTTTCTTCACCCGGCGACGAATTTCGTAGTAGGTATCAGGATCAAGGGCGCGGTAGGAGAGATCTTCCAGCTCCCGTTTGATATGATAGATACCGAGACGATGCGCCAGGGGAGCGTAGATCTCCTGGGTCTCCCGGGCAATGCGGATCTGCTTCTCCCGCGAAAGCACCCGAAGGGTACGCATGTTGTGCAGACGGTCCGCAAGCTTGATAAGCACAACACGGATATCCTTGGCCATCACAAGGAACATCTTTCGAAGATTTTCCGCCTGGTAATCTTCTAGCGTTTGGAAATGGATCCGCCCGAGCTTGGTCACGCCACTCACAAGTAAAGTTACATCTTTACCGAAACGCTCCGTCAGATCGGCCTCACTGAAAGAGGTGTCTTCGAGAACGTCGTGAAGGAGGGAGGCCGTAAGAGTCTCGACATCGAGCCCCATATCTGCCAGCACTGTGGCTACCGCAAGGGGGTGCACGATGTAGGGTTCTCCGGATTGCCGAATCTGCTCTCCATGAGCCCCTGAGGAAAAGACAAAGCTCTCTCCCAGGAGAAGGAGTTCTTCCCTCGAGAGGTAGGAGGAAACCTTTCGCCAGAAATCCTGCCAACCCATACGGACAGCGCTCACCCTCTGTGAAGGATCAAGCCTTCCGACAAAGCTGTCGCCGAGAATGCGCAGATCTCTCTTCCCCTGGCTGCGTTCCTCCACCGGGGCGGTCACTCTGGGTTCTTCCTCCTTTTTCTGAACTTTTTTCTTTTCCGGCATGCTGCACCTTTCCTTCACAGAGAGTCTCAAACCTTCGAACCATTCTGCCCCTTGGGAGAACCCCCCCATACCCGACATCGTCGTAAAGCTCCTGCAGAACCGTTACAACGGAGAGAGCGCACAAACGGCGTATGGTTTTTCTCTCACACAAGCCGCACTCAGCAGGAGGGAAAGCTGCTCTAGGAAGGCGATTCCAGGAGATCTTCCCCCTCTATGACAGGGTGCTCGTACACCGCATATTCAAGAATAAGCTGCACCCGGGAACGTCCTTTCCAGAGGTTGAGTCTCGGGCGATAGACCACTCCCAGAGGAAATCCATGACGTTCGAAAAAAGCGGTACCGTTCCAGGCAATAATCTCCACATCCCCGTGAATAAAGGCAAGATGCTTCCCCTCCGCTCCAAAACGCCTCTTGGAAATCCGGGGCTCCTGTTCGCAGAAGAGAAGGGGATAGGGATTCCCGTTGCCGAAGGGGCCAAGCCGGGTCATCTGATTCCAGAGGGCTGGGGAAAAGATCGCCGGAGGAGATGCGCAGGCATGAATCTTCTCCTGCTCCGGCACAAAACTTCGCAGATCCGTCTCCATCTCCTCCGCAAGCCCCGTCCAGAGATCCGGGGAAGCGGAGAACCCCGCCGCATAGGGATGCCCCCCCCAAGCGATAAGGCGTGAGGCCCTGTTTTTGAGAAATTCTACAGCGTTCCCCCCCGCAGGAAAACGCACGGTCCCCCGGATACCCCCCCCTACGGGGGCACCCAAAACAACGGGACAGGAAAAGCGCGAACAGACTCGGCTCGCCACACCGCTCAATACCCCAGCAGGCCATTCAGAATTAAGAAAAACACGCTTCCCCTCCCGAAGAGGTGGAAGAATCTCTTCAAAAATCCTGGATGAGAGGCTCTGCCGCTGACGGTTAAGAGAGACCAGGCGATCCACCCACTCGGGGTACCCCTCTTCAGAAAGGAGCACCTTCACCGCAATCTCCGCCAGATCAAGCCGCCCCGCCGCATTAATGCAGGGGGCAATGCGCATGGCCACGTCCTCTTCGGTGACAAAGCGCTCATTCAGCCCCAAACTCTCCTTGAGAATCTGCACCCCCGGCCGAAGACTGCGCCCCAGCACCTGAAGTCCTTCATGCACCAGGGTTCGGTTGGGAACTCCCAGTTCCATGCAGTCCGCAATGGTGGAGAGGGCCACAAGATCCAGACGCTCCGCAAGCCATGAGGGGGAGGCCAGATGATTCTGAAGAATCCAGACCCAGAGAACCCCCGCAGCGCTCAGTTTCCGAGCCGCGGCATTCCCCCCGGATACGTGAGGATTTACGAGGTATCCCCAGTGATCTTCCTCCATTCCCCCCTCATCGGGGAGGTGATGGTCGAAGACAAAAACCGGTATTCCCGCCTCCTGGGCAACCTCCTTGGCCTCCCGGCTCTTGGTGCCGCAATCCACCACCACCAGAAGATCACATCCGGCGCGAGCTATGCGGCGCACCATATCCTCGTGAAGTCCGTAACCCTGACGGTGCCGATCCGGAATGAAATACCGCACCGACGCCCCTCGAGCAAGACAGAGTTCCACAGCCAGGGCAGTGGCAGTAACGCCGTCCACATCGTAATCTCCGTAGACAACCACCCGAGAGTTTTCCCCCAAACACCGAAGAAAATCTTCTCCCGAAGGAACTCTCTCTCCAAGAAAAAAGGCGTCTCCCATGTCCACGAGGCCCGGGCGCAGAAAATCCCGGGCCTCGGCATCATTCTCGACTCCCCGCATACGCATAAGCGTAGCCACCACACTACTGCAGCCCAGAGACTCCGCTATGGCGAGGGCCGCATCATCGGTGTTCCATATATGCAAATCCTTAAAAGTCACTGCGGAAAGCACTGTTCTGGAATACACTCCTTCGAAAAAATCGTCCATCCTCTCGAGAGACGGATCCCTCAGGATGCAAAGCTTTCAAACCCC
The DNA here is from genome assembly GCA_964539095.1 of uncultured Synergistaceae bacterium. Taxonomy (GTDB): domain Bacteria; phylum Synergistota; class Synergistia; order Synergistales; family Aminiphilaceae; genus DAIPKP01. The sequence continues at coordinate 8,977 of CAZIFL010000005.1, read as the reverse complement.
CGGAGAGGCAGGATACCATTCTATCAGGAAAGGGTGATCCTGCCTCACTCGGGCCACCTGAAGAGACGCTGCTTCCTGGGGGGCTACCTACCTCTCAAGCATCACCGATCTGCGGGGTTACGCGTCACGATTTAGCGGGATACCGGACATACCACTCCGAAAGAAGCGCTGCCGCCACGTAGATGGAGCTGTAGGTTCCCACGATAATCCCCACCAGAAGAGCCAGGGAGAAGTTAGCGATCACCGGCCCCCCAAAAAGAAAGAGAGCGCATACGGGGAGAAAGGTGGTAAGCGAGGTATTGATAGTCCGAGAGAGCGTCTGGTTCACGGACTTGTTCAGCATGCCGTCGAGCCCGAGGGCGCGATTATCTTTCCAGTTTTCCCGCACTCGATCAAGTACCACGATGGTGTCATTCAGCGAGTATCCCACCAAGGTAAGGATTGCCGCCACGAAGGGGAGAGAAATTTCTCTTCCGAGAAGGCTGAAAATACCGAGGGTGATGAGGGTGTCATGCATCAACGCCACCACACTCACCACGGCAAAGCGGAAACGGAAACGGAAGGTGATGTAGATAAGAATTCCCACCAAGGCGATGAGGGTGGCGAAAATCGCCTCCTGGCGAAGCTGCTTGCCTACCACGGGGCCCACCTTTTCGAGGCGGAGCAACTCAAGAGTAGCATCTTTTTGCTTTAGAATCTGCAGAACCTGTAGCTGCGTCTCATCGCTATCCGCAGCTACACGAATAATAATGCCCTTGTCGCCGTAAGCCTGGATAGTGGAGCCGGAAAAACCCTCGTTCCGGAGAAGCTCCCGAAGCTCCCCCACCGCCAGGGGCTGGGAAAGCTCCACCTGCACGAGAACACCACCGCTGAAATCAATACCGAGGTTCAACCCGCGAACAAGCAACAACGCCACGCTGAGCACGATGAGTACTGTGCTCAGGAGCATTGCCACCTTCTTGTACTGCATAAAATTAATGTTAAACGTTCTCTTCGCAAACATACGCTCCACCCTCCTACGCCAGCCAAGAGCCGCGTCTGGTTCCGGCGAAAACGGAAACAAGCACCCTGGTAACGACTATGGCACTGAAAACACTTGTAACGATCCCGATGCTCAGGGTCACCGCAAATCCCCGGATGGGGCCGCTGCCGAAGTAGTACAGCACCGCCGCAGCGATGAGGGTGGTAATGTTGGCATCCAGGATGGTGGTAAGAGCCTTACGGAAACCCGAATCAATCGCTGCCAGAGGCGTCTTGCCCGACCGGCGCTCTTCCCGGATCCGTTCGAAGATGAGAATATTTCCGTCCACTGCCATACCGATGGTAAGGATAATACCGGCAATACCCGGAAGGGTGAGGGTGGCGTGAAGGCTTACGAGCCCTGCGAAGAGAAGTAGCATGCTCACTCCGAGGGCGATATCCGCCGCTACACCGAGAATCCGATAGTAGAGAAGCATAAAGAGCACCACAAGCCCAGCCCCGATAAGCCCCGCCCGCAACCCCGAAGCGATGGAGTCGGATCCCAGGGTGGGCCCCACAGAACGGTTTTCGAGAATCTCCACAGGTACAGGAAGCGCTCCGGCCCGAAGCATGATAGAGAGCCGCTGTGCTTCGGGAGGAGAGAATTTGCCGGAGATCTGGGCCTCTCCGCCGCTGATGCGCTCCTGAACGACGGGAGCAGAGATCACCGCACCGTCGAGAACGATGGCGAGCTGCTTCCCAACGTTTTCTCGGGTAGCAGCGTCAAAAAGCCTCGTCCCCTCGCTGTTGAACTTGAGGGTTACCACAGAACGCCCCAGGTTATCGTAGTTTGTTCTGGCATCCTGAAGATCTCTCCCCGTTACTGCGGGGGCACCGAGAAGATAGACCGTCCCACGCTCATCCCGCCCGACATAGAGGGAGGGCTCCTCCTTCTGCTGCTCTTCCATCCGAACAGCCAGAGCATCAATTTCATCCTTCGCCTCTTGCCACCGTTGCTGGGCTCTCTGGTACGCCTCATCGCTCTCATAATTCTCTCTATAGGGTGCGGCGGGCACCTGCGAGGAGACGGAGAGAACCGGACGGAACTCCAGAAGGGCGGTCTTGCCGATAAGCTCCAGCGCCGCCTGGGGGTCCTCTACTCCCGGAAGGTCCACGATAATGCGGTCCCCCCCTACCCTCTGGATGACGGGCTCGGTTACACCGTACTGATCGACCCGGTTCCGGAGAACCGCAAGAAGGCGCTCCACGCTATCGCCGGTAAGGGGATTTTCCGGGGTTCCCTTAGCCTGAAGAACGATATGGGCCCCTCCCTTGAGATCCAGCCCGAGACGTATACGCCCCTTTACAGGAAACACCGTTATCAGGGCAGCCACCACCACTGCAAACACCAGCAGAAGCCGCCACCGCTCGCGTCTAAGCATACATACGACCTCCTAAATTATATACGCTACACTAAAAACCGACGTCAGAAAACCCCGTTCACGGGGATTCTTAGAAAAAACAGCATAAGCGGAGCAGGGAATCCTGCTCCGCCTGAGAGCACGCCGCAGAAGATAGAGCGCTATCTGTTCTCTTCATCCGCACCCTTGGCGGAGACATCGCCGCCCTCGGGCTGCTCCTGAGAATCTGCTTTTTTCGGGCTCTTTCCCTGAGGAGCCTCCTCCTCGGAAGAGCGTTTCATGGAGATGGAGCCCTTGAGAATACGAACCTTCACGCCCTCGGCGATCTCCACGATAAAGCTGTCATCTTTAACTTCCTTCACTGTTCCGTAGAACCCCCCCGCAGAGACAACTTGATCTCCCCGACGGATGGAACCGAGCATATCGTCATGCTTCCGCTGTTTCTTTTTCTGCGGACGAATGATGAGAAAGTAAAAGATGATCACGAAGAGCCCAAGGGGCATCAACATCCCCAAAAGATTCCCCTGGGTCCCTCCGGCCTCTGCATGGGCCCCAGAAACCGCCAGCAACGGCATTACCACACCTAAAAAGCCACTCCGCAAACGCAAACACATCGCCTCCCTTAAATTTTCAGCACATCTTTACGGCACCTGCGTACCAGGAACAACCTTTATTGTACCAAGCTTTTGAGATCCTTCAAAGGACAGAGAACACTTTTGCTCAGGAAAACTCTTCCTGCTTGAGGTAAAAGAGCAGTTTTTCCATCTCCACCGAGATATCCACCCCATACACCAGCACCTCTCGCGGAGCTACCACCGGAGTAGAGGCAAAGGTGAGCACCCCGCGAAGTATCCCGCTCTCCAGGGCCTTATCCACACAGTATTGAGCTCCATGAGCAGGAACGGTGAGAATGATAACCCGTATGTCCTTCTCCTGCATCACCCGGGGCATATCCTCCACATGATAACAGGGAATCCCTGCCACCGAGGAATTCACCTTCTGAGGATCTACGTCAAAAAGCGCCTCTATGCCGAACTTGTCGCTCCGGAGGGAGTTGTACCCCAGGAGGGCCGTTCCGAGATGCCCCACACCCACCAGCCCCATCTTCCACACCCGGGGGGAAGAGAGAATGTTCCGTATATGATCGTAAAGCCGCTCCACGTGGTATCCCACACCGCGCTTACCGATCTCTCCGAAGTAGGAGAGATCTTTGCGCACCTGGCTCGCCTTAAGCCCTAGGGTAAGGCCGATATCCTGGGAAGAGATAACTCTTCGTCCCTCTTCGTGGAGCTGCCGTAAAAAACGATAATACTGAACCAGGCGTTCTACTGTAGGTTCCGCTACTTTCATAGGACAGATCCTCTCTCTGCGAAAAAAATTTCTTCCGGAGAGAATTCTCCCCCAGGGCTACGCCTTATATGCGATAACTTCAATTTCCACAAGCACGTCTTTGGGAAGCCGGGCAACCTCCACGAAAGAACGTGCAGGAGGCTCTGAGGCAAAACGGGTGGCATAAACCTGGTTCACCGCTGCAAAATCCTCCATATTTTTAGCGAACACCGTGGCCTTTACCACGTTTTCGAAGGTAAGCCCTTGGGATTCGAGAGCCCCTCCGATGTTCTTGAACACCTGCTCCGCCTGCTCCGCCGCAGTAACTCCCACGATGGCGCCCTGACCGGGGTCGAGAGGAATCTGCCCGGAGAGAAAGAGAAAATCCCCAGCCCAAACCCCCTGACTGTAAGGACCGATAGCTGCAGGGGCCTTATCTGTAACGACAACCTTTTTCATATGTTTCTTCCTCCTCTGCTAGGTATACAAACCGTTCTTTACTACCAGGTACAGCGAATTCGCTTCTTTCCCGCAAAGGCTGCTTCGGGAAGCTCTTCTGCGATCCGCAAGAGCTGGTTGTACTTCTCCACCCGATCCATCCGGGCTGGGGCTCCTGTTTTGATCTGACCCACGCCGGTTCCCACCGCAAGGTCGGCGATAAAACTATCGGCGGTCTCTCCCGAACGGTGGGAGATCACCGCTCCGTAGCCGTTCCATCGCGCAGTATCAATAACTTCAAGAGTCTCGGTAACGGTGCCGATCTGGTTGAGCTTGATGAGAATGGCGTTCGCTACCCGAAGATCCATCCCCCGGCGGAAACGCTCGAGATTGGTGACGAAGACATCATCCCCTACAATCTGGACTTTGCCTCCAAGAGCCTCGGTGAGAAGCTGCCACCCCTCCCAGTCATCCTCTGCCATACCGTCCTCCAGAGAGACGATGGGATAGTCATTGCAGAGCTTTGCGTAATACTCGGTCAGCTCGCGAGGGGAGAAGACCTTTTTCTCTCCCTCGAAGTGATAGGCTCCGTCGCGGAAAAGATCTGTCGGCGCCGCATCCACCGCGAGCCCTACCTCTTTACCGGGAGCATATCCCGCCTTTTCGATGGCCTCCACCAGCAGATCAAGGGCCTCGGCGCTGGTCTTGAGGTTGGGGGCAAACCCCCCTTCATCTCCGAGAGCGATGGAGTAGTTTTTAGATTTAAGAATCTTCTTGAGGGTATGGTAAATTTCCGTACCCGTCCGAAGAGCCTCTGCAAAGGAGGGGGCGCCGTAGGGCATGATCATGAATTCCTGAATATCCAGGGTGTTGTCCGCGTGCGCTCCTCCGTTGATAACGTTCATCATGGGGGTGGGAAGAGAGTGGGGGCCGAGTCCTCCAATATGGGCCCAGAGGGGGAGACCGTGCTCCTCTGCGGCAGCCCTCGCCACAGCCATGGAAATGCCGAGAATGGCGTTGGCGCCCAAATTTCCTTTGTTCTCCGTGTTGTCCAGAGCACAGAGAAGCCTGTCAACCTCTCCCTGATCCGCAGGGTCCATTCCCACGATCTCAGGAGCCAGGACATCATTGATGTTCTTTACTGCCTGGAGAACCCCCTTGCCGCCGTAGCGGGAATCTCCATCTCGAAGCTCCACAGCCTCGAAGCTTCCCGTGGAAGCCCCGGAAGGCACCGCCGCCCGGGCGACCACGCCGCTATCGAGCCACACCTCCGCCTCCACTGTGGGATTGCCCCGGGAGTCGAGAATCTCTCTTCCGTGTACCCCAACTATATACGCCATCCTGTACCCCTCCTTCGTTTTTTTCGTTTTTCGTTCTTACTGCCGAAAAGACTCCCCGCAGAAACTACCAGGGGATCTCCTCGGGATCAACGCGCCGCTCCTCCATCAGTTCGTAGGGCTCGGCCTTACGGCGAAGCTCCTTTTCGTCATCCTGAAGAACCTTCACCTTCAGGACTCTCCGGGGATAGGCGATCTCCACCTCGTCCCCAAGGCGAACCGATGAGGAGGGTTTGCTCTCCCGCTGATTGATCCGCACCGCTCCGATGCGTATCATCTCCTGGGCCACACTCCGCCTCTTCACCAGGCGGGCAAGTTTGAGAAAGAGATCAAGCCGCATTATCGTCCCTCCAAGCACAAACCATCCATAAGTATATCAGAGAGAGAGAGGATCGCAACACTGGAGAAAAAGGGAACAATCCACATCAGTCGAGAAAATCACGAAGCTTTTTGCTCCGGCTCGGATGCCGGAGCTTTCGCAGCGCCTTGGCTTCGATCTGTCGGATGCGTTCCCTGGTTACTCCGAAGCGCTTCCCCACCTCTTCCAGAGTGTAGGGGTGCCCGTCCTCCAGGCCGAACCGAAGCCGGAGCACCTCCTTTTCACGATCTGTGAGATCTTCAAGCATAAATTCCAGCTGCTCCCGCAGGAGCTGGCTTGATGCGGCCTCCTCCGGGCTGGGGATATCCTTATCCTCAAGAAAGTCACCGAGCTGGCTGTCCTCCTCCTCGCCGATGGGGGTCTCCAGAGAGACCGGCTCCTGGGCGATCTTCTGGATCTCCTCCACTTTGGAGGGGAGGATATCCATCTCCGCCGCCACCTCTTCGGCAGTAGGCTCCCGCCCCAAACGCTGCACAAGCTGCCGGGAGATGCGGATAAGCTTGTTGATGGTCTCCACCATGTGCACGGGGATTCGGATGGTCCGCGCCTGATCCGCAATGGCCCGGGTTATCGCCTGGCGTATCCACCAGGTGGCATAGGTGCTGAACTTGTACCCCTTGCGGTAGTCGAACTTCTCCACCGCCCGGATGAGCCCCAGATTGCCCTCCTGAATAAGGTCGAGAAAGAGCATCCCTCGGCCGATGTATTTTTTCGCAATGCTCACCACAAGCCGCAAATTGGCCTCCACCAGGGCAGCCTTTGCTCTGGCATCCCCTGCCTCCACCCTCATGGCAAGCTCTACCTCCTGATCCGGAGTGAGAAGGGAAATTTTGCCGATCTCCCGAAGGTACATGCGCACCGGGTCTGAGAGGGGGAGATCTTCCAGATCCCCCATCTCCTCGGTGGATTCGAGAAGATCATCCTCCTTCTCTTCAGTCTTAGCCTTTTTGGTATCTTCCTGCACCTGAATGCCAAGCTCCAGCAGGTTGGAGTAAAGATTGTCGAGGGTCTCCGCATTCAGATACTCCTCGGGAATCTGTTTTTCGATATCGTCGTAGGTGAGATATCCCTTCTCCTGCCCCTCTTGAAGTAATACCCGGATTTTATCGATGAAGCCAAGCTTTTCTTCCCGAGTGAGATCCTGCTTTCCCCCCGAGGGCTCCCCCAAAGGCTCTCCGGGAAGCTCCCCTTCCCGAGACTCTTCGCTGGTCAGATCCGCAGAGACCTGCGCCTTAGAGGGTGCCTTTTTTTTAGATCCCGACGAGGAACTATTTTTCTTTGCCATTTAATGTCCTCCCTTTTTCAACCGTTTTCCCAACTCAAGGAAACGCTGCAACTCCTGGGGATTCGCCTCGTTTCGAGCGATCTTTTCTTTCCACCGGAGGTATTCCTTTTTTTCCGCATGCTCCAGAAGCGATGCAACGAGGGTCTCCCAGGAATCTTCCTCTCCGGAGAGCTGGTCACAGAAGACCGCCCCCTTTTCGAGTACCCGAAAGGGGAAGGTATCTCCTATTTCGAGCCACCGTGCTTTAAGCGCTTCTACATCTCTCTCCTGAAGAAAGGCCACCGCCATATGCCGCAGAACATCCTGGGAAAAGAGCGGAAGCAGATCCTCCGGAGCGAGAACAGATGGGCACTGTCTCCGGCTCAACAGGTAAAGAAGTCCCGCTTCGAGAACATGGACCTCTTGCAGAAGGCGGGTACGCTCCTCCTGCTCTCCCCTACGTATATATACGCGGGAAGAGGGAGAATCCTCTTTTTCCGTGGCCATTCTTTTTTCCCGAACATGCTCCCTTTTCCGATATTCTTCCAGGAGCTTAGCCACTTCATGGGAAAACATGCCAAAGGAGGAGGCGATCTCCGAAAGATAGGGAGCCACCTCAAAGGAGGGGAGAGACCCCGTCCGCTCCAGAACTTCTTCCACTGCAGCTGTACGGGTGGCAGCATCGCGCAGAAGGGGCTCCCGAAGACGGAGGTGGTAGGAGACCAGAGGGAGCGCTTTTTTCCGGAGTTCACGAAAAAGTTCTGCTCCCTCCGGAGCTGCCACGAGAGAATCCGGGTCCTCCCCCGAGGGGAGCAGCATAATCCTCACGTCCAACCCCCGGGACTGAAGAATATACATCCCCCGAAGCGCCGCCTCCTGACCCGCTGCATCCGCATCGTAGCAGACCCAGACTCGGCCGGCAAAACGCCGGAGAAGATCTCCCTGCTCCTCGGAGAGAGCGGTTCCCAGAGAGGCCACCGCCTCGGGAAATCCCGCCAGATGAAGCCGGAGGGCATCCATATACCCCTCCACCAGCAGGGCCTCTCCCTTTTCCCGCATGGGCTTCTTGGCACGGTGGAGAAGATAGAGGTTACGACGTTTGGAGTAGAGGGAGCCCTCGGGGCTGTTCACATACTTGGCCCCCTCTCCCGAGACGAGGCGCCCTCCAAAGGCTATGGTGCGCCCCGCCACATCCTGGATGGGAAAGATAAGGCGCCCCCGGAAGCGGTCATAATTTCCACGATCCCCGGAGATCAGAAGCCCCGCATCCAGAGCATCCCTGAGGGCAAAACCCTCTTTTCGGAGATGCTCCGCCAGATCGTTCCAGCTCTGACAAGACCATCCGAGGCCGTAGGCCTGCCACGCTTCCGGGGGGATTTTCCGCCCCTCCAGATAGTCCCGGGCCAGAGTACCCCGAGACCCCTGAAGATTTTTTTCATAGAACTCCCGAGCAACCTCCAGGAGAGATCGAAGGTCTTTTTTTACCTCCCCCCCGGAAGACCGCTCAAGGGTAATACCGCCTCGAGAGGCGAGAATTTCCAAGGCTTCTTTGAAAGGAATTCCCTCGGTTTCCATGACAAAGGTAAAGATATCCCCTCCGGCACCGCAACCGAAACAGTGATAGCTCTGCCGCTCCGGGGATACGTAGAAAGAGGGGGTCTTCTCCGAATGAAAGGGGCAGAGCCCCCGATAGTTCTGCCCCACCTTCCGGAGAGCTACTCGTTCGGAGATGAGTTCCACGATATCAAGAGCTTCTTTTATCCTTTTCACGTTATCCTGATACATACGCCCCCCCTAGTGGGTTGTTCCACATTATATTGTGCCTTGGAATGGGAGCCTCCGCTTGTGT
>CAZIFL010000004.1:0-177123 GCA_964539095.1 uncultured Synergistaceae bacterium | reverse complement strand
GACGCAAAGCTGCACTCGCCGACCACTATGTCGCTGCCGGGGACACACAAGCTCCAGCTCCCGGATTTCAGCCGAAGTCACAATATAAGCAGGAATGATGCACTAGAAGACCGGTCTATGAAAGGAAAAGACCTCAGTTTTTCATCATGCTTCTTGCAGCCACAAGACCGCTTGCAGAAGCCTGTACCACACCTCGGGTAACTCCCGCACCGTCTCCTGCAGCATACAGTCCTTTTATAGAGGTCTGAAGCATCTCGTTGAGTTTGAGGCGAAGGCTGTAAAACTTTACCTCTATACCGTAAAGAAGCGTATGGGGTCCATCAATGCCTGGAATAATACTTTCCAAGGCTGTAAGCATCTCTGTTATATCCTTGAGATGGCGATAGGGAAGCACAAAGGAGAGATCCCCCGGTTCCGCATCTCCAAGTGTTGGGGTTACCAAACCCCTTGAAATTCTTTGTGGGGTAGAACGTCTTCCTGCTTTAAGGTCTCCCAAACGCTGGACGATAATGCCTCCCCCAAGCATGTTTGCCAACCGTGCTATATGGGTGCCATATCCGTTGGGATCACGAAAGGGCTCTGTGAATTCGGTACTTACCAATATGGCGAAATTGGTATTGTTTGTTTTCGTCTCTCTGTTACTATGACCATTTACGACAAGAACTCCCGAATCGCTTTGGTATTCTGTGACTACTTCACCGCCGGGGCACATGCAGAAGGTGCGCACTTTATCGTCAAAGGTAGGTGCGTTAAAAACTGCCTTCACCTCGTAAAACTGGTCTGTCAATGTTTCTGCCCATTCTTTAGGTACTTCCACACGTACGCCGATATCTACAGGAAGGGAATCCACCGAAAGGCCTATTTCACGAGCTACCCGTTCCATCCAGTGAGCGCCCTCTCTTCCGGGAGCTATGAGTACCCGAGGCGTAAAAAGCTCCTCGCCATTTCCAAGGCGAACTCCCCGGATCTCCTGGTTTTCCACAAGGAGGCTCTGGACCTCGGTTCCTAGAAAAATAGAACAGCGGCCCTGAAGCTCCTTCCAAATGTGCCCAAGCACTTCCTTAGAGCGATCTGTTCCTATATGCCGTATTCTGGCAGGAATCACTTTAAGTCCCGAACAACGGCCCTGGCGAACGGTCTCTCCCGCAAAATCTGGATCTGGCTCAAAAATTTCGGTGTTCGCCCCGTAGGAAAACCAGAGGTTATCTACCTCGTCGAGAAGGTCACAAAGTCCCTTTCTCCCTACGTAGTTCTCGAGATTTCCTCCAAATTCGGGGGTAAGAGTAAGTTTCCCATCACTAAAAGCACCAGCCCCTCCCCAACCGCAAATTACGCTACAGGGGCTACAGTGAACGCAGGTGGAACTCCTGCCGTCTTTCATAGGGCAAAAACGTGTCTCAAGAGGTCTTCCTTTATCGATTATAGCCACATTCCAATCCCTTTTCACCAGCTCCAGGGCAGCAAAAATCCCCGCTGGTCCTGCGCCAATCAAGATGGCATCGTAACAGCTACCCATATTTTCTCCTCCTCACTGGGCGTTCTCACAACGTAGAGGGTAAAACAGGCATTCCGGGGAAAAAATTTCGTGCACCCCATGCCAAAGTACCCTCGAGAATTATTGTATCATGGTTTATAATCAAGAGAGCAAAAAACAGGAGAAAAATGCTTTTTTGCCCACCACAGAAAAAGCCGCCATGCTAAATATTAGGGAGTGATTTTCGTGGAAGAACATTCTTTTTCGGAGCAGACAAGACGATGTGCCGAGTATATACTACAGGCGACCTCAGTTGTGGTCTTGAGCGGAGCAGGACTTTCTACAAGCGCAGGAATTCCTGACTTTCGCGGGCCTCGGGGAATATACAATCGATTGGATATTCCGAACCCGGAAAAAATATTTGAACTCTGGTCCTTTCAGGAGGATCCGTCTCTTTTCTATCGTTTTTACAGGGAGTTTCTTAAGGAGCTTTCGGACATCGCCCCCACATACACCCATTTTTTCCTAGCAGCTTTGGAGCAAAAGGGTAAGGTGGAAGGAATTATCACACAAAATATCGATTCTCTCCATCAAAAAGCTGGATCCCGTAAAGTTTACGAAATCCATGGGGGCGTTCACGACACATATTGCACATCTTGCGGTGGGTATTATGCCCTTTCCGAAGCCAGAGAAAAAGTCATGGTTGAGGAGGTTCCTCAATGTTCTCAGTGCGGTAGCGTTTTGAAACCAGACATCGTCTTTTTTGGAGAAAACGTGAAACATCTTTCGCTCTGTGAGAAACTTGCAGAGAAGTCGGATCTTTTTTTCGTGCTTGGCTCCTCTCTCGCCGTTACTCCCGCTGCCCTTCTTCCAGGGTTATGCAAGGGAAATGTAGTGGTAGTAAATCAGGGCGATTTTTCTGCTTCCTACCTTGATCCAAAAAAAATTTCTCTGCGAGTGAATGCCGACCTAGACTCTTTCTTTCGGGGAGTAAATCGGGAGCTTCAAACGCACGGTTTTTCCCTGAAGATCGAGGAAAATGCTGTTTCTCGAAAGAATTCTTAAAGGAGGTTGATCTATGTTAAAAAAGTGTGATAGTAAAGAATCGCATCCTCTCTACGTTGCAATGCCGAGGGAAACCATAATCACAAAGAGTGCTCTGTTACTTTCGAGCTTGAGCTTGTGGATTTTTCTGTTGCTTTGCATCTCCCCTGCCCAGGGAAAAATTCTCTCTCCTCAAGGCTTGGAGATCGCTCTTTTTCCGGTTCTCAACAGCACTCCACAAAAAGTTTGGCCAAACAAGTATTACCCGGGAGACATCCTTCCAGAAAAGGTACAACAGTACGTTCAAGAGTATCTTCTCGACTCCCCCCTTGTTTCGCTGACTCCCCTTGATGAACCGGGAGCTGCTCAGTGGCTCTCTGGAGAACAACGTTATGAAGACGTGGGACTTCTCTTTGAAATTTACCGTTTTTCTCTCTATAAGAATACCGTGATAGGCGCTAAATACGGAGCCCGCGTCTCTTTAAGGATGTCCCTCTTCGACAGTTTTTCAGGAGAGAAAATATATTCCCAAACCTACTCTGCGCATAACAGCCGATGGACTCCTGAGTTTCGCCCGGATACGTGGATGTCTCCCCAGGGGCAGAAAGTAGCTACATACTGGCAGTCGTTTACGGAGAGCCCCTATTGGGCAGCCCTTAGAGATGCCACGAAACAGGCTCTTGATGATCTAACCCGTGGATATACGGGATACCAGCTTGCGGGGAGGATCATCTCTCCCACCGAAGACTCCACAGAGGGAGACCGAAAGTACATCATCTCTCTTGGAAAAAGGGACACCCTGCGTCAGGGAGATCTGCTCGGTGTGGTACGTAGCGACACCTATATTACAGTGGATCCCGAACGTCCTGTGGTACTTATGCCCAAGCTTATCGGCAAGGTGCGTGTTCTTTTCCTTAAAGATCAGGAGGCCGTGGTCCGAGTCGTCGCAGAAGACCCTGCATCTCCTATAGAACTTCGAGACCTTGTGCTGGTACCGCTTTTTGGAACACGGAAGGGAGAGTGGTAACACATGATTTTTTGCCAGAAAAGAGCGATACACCCTCTCCTAAAGAGGGGGATGATTTCCGTTCTCGGAGTTCTTTTTTTTCTGTTTGGCTTTTACCCGCCTGCTACCTCTGCTGCTTCGGAATTTTCGTCACCTCCGGATCCCCTTTGGGTACAGGGGAAGGTGCTCTGTGAAGCAGGGGAATACACGAAAAGCCTGCGTTTTCTCACGGATCTCCTCGTGCATACTGAAGACGAGGGGGAGCGAGGAATCATACTCTTCTGGATGGGAAAGGCCTGGGAGGGTACGGGAGATTTTGACCGAGCCCAGGACTCCTATACTGCAGCACTACGGGAAAATCCAGGCCTTCCAGAGCTTTCACGCATTCTGGCAGTTCACCAGGGTAAAGCGGTGCCTCTATGGGATCACGTCCCCTCTCCGAAGGAACCTCTTTCGTTGCCAAAAGCATCCAAGCCTCCTTATGATGAATATAGTGTTGTCCAGCCTCCTGTTTTCCCGCCCCCTGCGGTGCAGATGGCGGTCTCTTCGCCGTTGCCTCCGCAGCTTCCGTATGGCCCGGCCCAACAGGTTTCTCCAACTTCCCACTTTCTCCCGGCCCCTCCCCCCCAGGTAATGCCGGAAAACAACTTTGCGATGTCACATCAGCCCTTTCCTCAAGCTTCGTCATCTCCTGTAGGAGCGGAAGCTCCCGCAAAGCTGATTTCTCTTTCTTCGCCGATCCAGGGGCCTCCGCAGGCTGCATATGTTCCTCCTCCTAAGTTCCCCCAAGGAGAGGCTGTAGTTGGCTTGGCTCCCGCACCTCTACCAATTCAGGGGCCTCCCCAGCCCGCATATGTTCCTCCGCCTCAGTTCACCCAATTAGCAGAAGCAACGGCAGGGCCTGCTCCCCCACAGCTACCAATCCAAGGGGCTCCGCAGCCCGCATATATTCCTCCCCCATCGCCGGAAAGGACATCTCCTCCTCCGTTGTCTTCTTCTCCTCCTCTTCCCAATATTTTTGATACAGGCAATGCGGACACCGCCCTTTCGGGGGATTTCGGAGAGATAAAGGCTGCGCCTCCTTCGACTGGCCCCGTCTACATTCCCCCGTCCCCCGAGGGACTCCCCGCTCTTTCTGAAGATCTCTCTCTTGAGGACGACCAAGGGAAGTTGCCGGAAAAACCGCTTTATATTCCTCCGCCCCCGTCCAAAGAAGAAAAAATGTGATATTCTTACGTGGAAGCAATGTGTCTTATTCTCAAGCGCCGTTTGAGAATAATCCTTATATCAGGGAGGTTCTTTACATGAAACGGAAAAGTGCTCTTTTTGTGTTGCTTTTGGGGATATTTTTACTCATTCCGGCCTCTTCTACTCTGTGTGCTACCTACATCGCCGAACCGGTACTCATCTCCCAACCCGCTTACTTCGGGAACAGCTTCTACATGTACCGTCCATCAGATGTCCCCGCAGGGGCTCTTATTCAGGTGGATCCGCTGGGAAATGTGGCTTTACAGAATTCCCAGAGTTTTCCACAGCCGCAACTTCACCAGGGTGTGCCTCAAAAATTTGAACCATCGCAGAACTCCTTCATCTCTGCCGCCCAAATACCGATAGAAGGTCCATCCTGGATTGTAGACAGAAACTTCATGATGGTCTCCGCATGGAAAGGACTTGTAGATCGCATGGGGATCCTCTACAAACCCAAGCTCCCCCTGGCATGGAAAGGTGAAGCTCCTCAAGCTATTTTTGTATGGACAGGAAGAAGCTGGTGGCAGATGCACTGTAAAAACGGAGAAACCCCTCAGGAGGTCCTGCAGCGAAACATGTTTGCCCTGGCAAAGCTTTCTAAAGAGCATCAAGCATCCTGGTCTCCCGAGGATGCAGGATTTCTGGCAAACCAGGCGGCTCTTTGGGGATATTATTGGATGGGGTACGTCCTTCCCGAATCCAGGTAAAATGCAAAAGACCCGGAAGTGCTTTGAGCACATTACGCTTCAGAGCACTTCCGGGTCTTCAAGACCGTTGTTCTCTTCAAAAACCCCTGCCTCTTTAAGCTCAAAACGGAGAGAGCAAAGGCGATACGCGAGATCGTCCAGCTCATTTCCCGCCTGAGCAAGCTCTTCCCGAAATTCTTCTTCCACTTCATTAAAGCAATGAGAAGAGCAAAAGTTCTCCAATAAAAAACGGGCTTTTTCTATGGAGTTCACCACCTTCCAATACTGCTTTTCCGCCTGAGAACGCTTATACCGCTTCATGCTCCCCTCCTACTGAAACAAACCCTCAATTTCCTTGAGAAGGCTACCTCTTTTCCCCTGCCGGTTTATAGTCCCCACAAGGCGTATGCGTTGCTCAAATTTACGCGCTCGATGCTCCACCAGAATTTGAGGTGCCTGGAAAAGCTGTGAGGTTTTTTTCAAAAAAGTCTCATAAGAAAACTTTTTACCCTTCTCCATGTACCAAAGAACCTTGCCTCCGTAAACGGAAAAGAGAGACTCCGGAAGCAAGAGTTCTTCCGCAAAGCGATGTGTATTCATTTCTTCCTCATCATAATGTGAAAAAAAAGAAAGGAAATCTCCTGCCATAATGGAACGATCCCGGAGAGGATAGTAGAGAAAATAGCCAAGAAGCCGGGCAATAACATAACGTCGATAAAATAGATGAGGTTCAAGGATATGGCCGGATATGATTACAGGCTTTTCACCGTTTTTGTAAGAAATACTTCCTCCCGAAAGGGTCCCATCGTACCGGCAGTAGTGCTTTCGTACATCACCTCTCATATCACCTTTTTCGGGAGAAAGAGTGATTCCGAGAAAAGAAGCAATCTCGTCAACTGCTACGGGAGGTATGGAAATGCTGTTTTGCTTAAGGAGGGCCATTACGAAAAGCATATGCTCCTCCTGGCGCAAAAGTCTTTTAGGGAAGGCCCATTGTTTCCAGAAATTTTTTTTAAGTGAAAAAAGTTTTTTTGAAGCTAGAAGAGGGTTTGGATCCTCCTCTGCAGAAATGCCTTTCTCCTTCGGAGAAAGTTTCTCTTCTCGCACAGGGCACTCGTAGGCTTCTTGAGAAAATTCCGGAAAGACAAAGCTTGAACTTTGAGGAAAAAGTTCTTCTGCAAGAGCTTCCATGCTCCTGTTCCAGGAACTTTTTCCTATAAGGGAAGCGTAAGCCTCTCCTATCAATAAGGCATAACGTCCATCTCCATGGTAAACATCGGGATGGAACTCCTTGATTCTCTTTCGGTACGCTTCCCTGATTTCTCCCAGGGAGGCTCCTGGAGCGATGCCGAGCACTCTGTAGCATGTATGGCGTCTCATAACATACAAAAATTCTCCGAAAAAATTTAATTTAACGCTTGAAGTATATGTAGAAAACCAATATCGTAAGCTGCACAATAAATATCCCCCACTGTACGAAGAAAAAAGAGGGTTTTTGCGTTTTATGGCGAAAAAGCCTTTGGGTTATCAAAGCTACAGGAGATCCTCCCGCCAAACTGATACCATGAAGAACAAGCTCTGGAATCCGCAAAACAGAAAAAGGAGATATGATTTTGTCGTACAGGAAAAGCAGCAGCGCTCCCACGTTTACGGAAAAAAAATACGAAACAACACCGCTCCAGTTACGGCGAGTACCCCATGTAAAAAGGAGAACCACCACAATAGCACCTATTCCCCCATAAAGAACGTAGGGGAAAGAGATCTTTCTTCCTTTGAAATCTCCGGAGTTTTGTCCGCTATGCAAAATGGAAACTCACCGTCCCTTTTTTCGTCAGATAATACTCACGATTGTCCAGCCCCAATAAAGAAGTATCCATCACCCTTTGAGGAAGATAGTACTTGAGCTTTCCCACATTTTCAACTACAAACTTTTCCTCCTATACTCTACTACAAAAAAGCCTCTTCGTTTTTAAATAAAAAATTATCTTTCATATTTCTTAGTATTTCTCCCCTCTTACTTGCACTCCTGTCAAAGGATGCTTATAATAGCGTATAGTAGATGTATGCGGTATACACGACCTTCGACTTATATCGCCTCCCTGAGGAGATATAAGCAATGGGTGGAAAAAGCGATTTTCCCGCCTGCCGTGTTTGCAAAGAAGGGAGAGGTGCTTATGGCGCTTCTCTCTTTGTCGTATTTGTCATTCTTTGGCGAATGTCGAGTGTTTTCGCAAAAAAGCATGTTGCGCACTTTAATAAGGGGGGATTCTTTTGAAGTACCTGAAGACCTACGCGGACAAGTGTATCGGTTGTGGAAAATGCATGGAAAAATGCTCATCCACATATTTCAAGGAAAACAAAGAGAGCTATTCGAGAATCAAGGTTTCCGTTATGGGAGGATTACCGAACATCAATGTCTGTAATCAGTGCGGCGCCTGTATTAACGTCTGCCCCGTAGAAGCTCTTTACAGGGATAAGAACGGCGTGGTTCGGCTGGACAACAAAAAATGCACTGCTTGCCTCATGTGCGTAGGTTTTTGCCCCACCGCAAGCATGTTCTTTGATGCCGATGCCCAGCCTCAGCCTTTCAAATGCATCGCCTGCGGCCTTTGCGCAAAAGAATGTCCCACCGGGGCCCTTGAACTGCAGAACGGCTAGGTTCTTCCAAGGAGGAGAAAAGAATGGAGAAAATGAATATTCTAAAAGAATGGTCCTATGAGCGTACTCCTATTGACAAGGGATACGTACGTAAGAATCTTTACGTCAATGTGGGGAATCCCAGCATGGAAGTTCGGGATATCTCTCAGGACACTATCGACAAGTTTACCGGCGGACGCGGCTTCGACCTCCATCTGCTCTGGAAGGCCGTGACAGAAGACACGAAGTGGAATGATCCGGAAAACGAAATTGTTATCTCCGGAGGCCCTCTCTGCGGTATTACCCAGTATCCTGGTACGGGGAAATGCTACGCCGCCTTTATCTCTCCCCTCTCTGATCAAACCTACGATAGCAATTCCGGCGGCTACTTCGGCCCGCTTCTTAAGTTTTCGGGTTTTGACGCTATCGAAATTCAGGGGAAATCCAACAAGGATGTTATTGTTTATATCGACGGAGACCAGGGAAAAGTTCAAATAATCGAATCCACCTTCGACGATGTTAACGCCTACACCGTTACGGAAGCTCTTCACGAGTATTTTGCCAAGGATGAGGCGGATAAGATCAACATCTCCGTAGTCTCTGCGGGGAAAGCCGCCGAGACCACCCGCTGGGGCTGCATGAACATGAGCTTCTACGATCCCCGGCGTAAGGTGACTCGGCTGAAGCAGGCCGGTCGTGGAGGCGGCGGAACGATTCTCCGGGACAAAAAAATTGTAGCCCTTGTGGTGAAGTACTCCAACGTTACGGGAACCGAAAATAATCCTGTGGATCTCAAAACCCTCCAGAAGGTTGGGGTAAAACTCCACAAGGAGATCCACGATCTTGATGACAAACAGTGCCTCATGAGAACCATCGGCACGGCTCACCTAAACGAGATTATGGACGAGTACCATCTTCTTCCGGTAAACAACTACAAGTTCGGGCAGACCCCGGAAATTGCAAAAATCCATTCCACAGTCTACAAAAAGCACTTTACTCAGGGTATGGCAGATGGTTGCTGGTATGGTTGCTCCATGGCCTGCGCCAAGGCTGTCGATAAATTCGAAATCCAGACAGGCCCCTGTAAAGGACACGTGGTAACCGTAGATGGCCCTGAATACGAAACAGTAGCAAGCCTGGGGAGCAACGTAGGAGTGTTTGATCCCAAGTGGACCATCGAAGCTAATTTCTATGCGGATCACTACGGGGTGGACACGATCTCCTTGGGTACCGGATTTGCCTTTGTCTGCGAGTGCTACGAACTCGGACTCATTACCAAGGAGCACACCAACGGCCTGGAACTCAATTTCGGTGCTGCAAACGACCTGATGGAACTCATCCATCGTATAGCTGTCGGTACCGACGAATTTGCTCTGGCGGTAGGCCAGGGGATTAAGCGAATGAAAACCATCTTCGCCGAGAAATACGGTGCCGATAAAGATATCATGGAAAAGATCGGCATGGAAGGCCAGGGAGTGGAAACTTCAGAGTACGTTCCCAAAGAATCCATCGCCCAGTGGGGAGGGTACTATCTCACCCTCAAGGGCCCTCAGCACGATGAAGCATGGCTCATCTTCATGGATATGGTGAACAAGCAGCTTCCCACTTTTGAGGATAAGGCGGACGCCCTGCATTACTTCCCCAACTTCCGCACCTGGTTCTCTCTCATGGGACTTTGCAAACTCCCCTGGAATGACGTGGAACCTGTCGACAACTCCTACCGTTACCGTCCTCAGGAAGCCGCTAAGGTGCCTGAGCATGTCCAGAACTATGTGGATGTATTTAATGCTGTGACGGGGAAAAATATCGCTAAAGAAGATATCATCCTTCAGTCTGAGCGAGTCTACAACTTCCAGAGGGTTTTCAACATTCGCATGAAGAAGGGCAATGCGGAACACAATATTCCCATGCGTGCCATGGCACCTGTCTTCTCCGATGAGTGGGATGCCCGGAAGGAATACTACGATGGGAAGCTCAAGGAGCTTGGCATTGATCCCAAAGGTATGCCCACGGAAGAAAAAATTGCCAAACTCTATGAAAAGCGCTGGGAACAGTGGCTTGACCTTAAAAAAGCTGTCTACAAGCGTCGGGGATGGAATGCCAAGGGAATTCCTACAGTGAAGAAGCTTAAGGAGCTTGGCATGGATTACCCCGATGTCGTGGCGATTGTGGAGAAATACAGCCGCCCGGAGGATGAACTCGAATAGGTTCATGATTACGGTAAACGGAGAATCCATGGCCTGGTGGGAGGGTATGACGATTCAGGATATCCTTGACGAAAAGAACTTTACCTTTCGGATGCTAGCGGTATGGGTAGACGACCTGGCAGTTCCTCGAAGTGACTTCAAAAGGTTCAAGGTGCCCTCTCAGGCAAAGATTCAGGTAGTTCATATGATCAGCGGAGGGTAGTGCGGTTTCTCCTGCAAAAAATGTTGGTACGTGGTACATACAGTGCGAGGCGATGGGATGTGTATCTATCCCATCGCCTCGCACTGTATGTGAACGGGGGTAATCCCTAAATTTAGAGCGGTTCTCCTTGTCATGTGACACTATATTAACAGGAGAGCCGGAGCTTGTGTGCTCCCGGTAGCGACATAGTGGTCGGCGAGCGCAGCTTTGCGTCGTGGAGGCCCGGCACTGGCACAGGACGTGCCGGGCCTCAGTCGTGCCACGGATGGCGCGTCTGAGGCGACGGGCCAGAGCAGCAAAGCAAGGGAGCGGTTCGACCACTATCGGAGCAGAGGGGACACACAAGCGGAGGCTCCGTGAAACAGCACGTGACACATTATTTGTGAAACCGCTCTATACCGTAGCGGGCATACTCTTTCGCGCCATGAGCCAGCGGAAGAAGAGGTACCCTCCAATAGAGAGAAGCGCGAATCCTTTAATTTCAGAACTCGGAAGAAATGCTGCAAAGGATATTGCTGCAAGAAGTACTCTCTCTAGCATTCCTATGGAGCGGAAGCACCATCCCTGAGCACCCATAGCAAGCCCCAGAATTCCCATAAAGCTCGCTCCTACAAGCAATATAAGGCTGAAGATCTCCACATTTTGAAGAAGGATAGCCGGCGTGTAGATGAACGTATAAGGAAGAAGGTAGGCCACGAGAGCTATCGATGTGGCGGTTATTCCTGTTTTGGCAGGACTCCCTCCGGCAATCCCCGCTCCCGTAAAGGCAGCAAGGCAAACGGGAGGAGTAAGATCTGCCATAATGCCGAAATAGAAGACAAACATGTGTGCTGCCAGAGGCAATACACCCATCTTCACGAGCGCCGGAGCGATAATAGTACTTGTCACAATGTAGTTTGCGGTTGTGGGAAGCCCCATCCCCAGCACAAGACAGGCTACCATGGACATAATAAGGGTAGGGAGAAGCTTCCCTCCTGCAAGTTCAACAATATTGTTCGAAATGGTGAGCCCCAGAGCAGTAAGAGAAGAAGTTCCTACCACAAGGCCCACAAGAGCACAGGCAAGGGCTACTCCAAGAGCCCCTCGAGCACCCTCCTCTAAAGCTTTGAGAATCTCCTGAAAACCCATTCTCGTATGACTCCGTATCATGCTAATGAGCACCACCGTTATAATTCCCCAAAAAGCCGCAGAAAGGGGGGTATAACGGCGAAGGAGCATAAAGATGATCACTATAAGAGGCACAAGGAGATGTCCATCCTGGGTAAAAACATCCTTAGCTCGGGGAAGCTCGGAAGCGTCGAGACCTTCAAGATTACGTTTCTTTGCCCGGATATGAACATTCACGAAGAGAGCTGCGTAGTAAAGTGCTGCGGGGATAATAGCGGCAGCCGCGATGGTAAGATACGAGATCCCTAAAAACTCGCTCATGATAAAAGCTCCTGCCCCCATGATAGGAGGCATGAGCTGGCCGCCTGTAGAGGCACAGGCCTCTACAGCTCCCGCATATTCAGGTTTGTACCCGACCCGCTTCATGAGCGGGATCGTAAAGGCCCCTGTGGTGGCAACATTAGCCACAGAAGATCCGTTGATGGTTCCAAGAAGACCCGATGCTACAATGGCCACCTTGGCGGGACCTCCGGGAGTACTTCCCGCTACGGCCAAAGCAAGATCATTAAAAAAT
Organism: uncultured Synergistaceae bacterium; assembly: GCA_964539095.1. GTDB lineage: Bacteria > Synergistota > Synergistia > Synergistales > Aminiphilaceae > DAIPKP01. The sequence goes on along the minus strand of CAZIFL010000004.1, from coordinate 164,938 downwards.
CGGGCTCCTCCACTCCTGGAAAGGAAGGATCCAAAGAGGATAAACATAAACACGAAAGTGCTGGAAACCCCGAGAGCGACGCCGAAAATGCCTTCGGATGTGAGATACATGTGCTGTACAATGCGAGAGATGGAATATCCCCGATGCATGAAAAGTCCCGGGAAATAACGTCCGTAGTAACAATAGGCGAGAAAAAGCAACGCAAGAAAGGGAAGAACCTTCCCTACAATACGCCGTCCCGCTTCAAGCACAAGGATGATGGTAGCAATGCCAAGGTAGATCTCGTACGAGAGAGGCCGAGCCCCCCGATTTGCAATATCTCCAAAGAAAAAGACGATGTACGCAGCTCCTATTCCGGCAGCGCAGGCTAGGACCCAGTCATACCAAGGCGTACTTGTGCGGCTTGCATTTTTTGATGCCGGATAGAGGAGAAAAACCGCCACAATGGCAAACATAAGGTGTACTGCTCGATGAATAGAGGTGGGAAGCAGTCCGATCCCGGCAGTATACAGATGAAAAAGGGACATGGCGATAAGCCATCCGGAGACAAAAAAACCCTGGAATCCGGAAAGGGTTCGGTACCGGCTTTCGACATCATATTTCTCTACAAGCCGCTGAACATCCTCTTCGGAAACGGCCTCCACCACATTGTGATGTTGCAATTGTTGCTCTCCCATGAATCTTTCCTCCCTTATGATGCAAACTTCCAGACATAAAAATGCGGGGGTGGCAAAGAGCGCCGCCCCCGCATAGAGGATACGCTAGATTACTTTATGGCGCCGACTTCTCGGTAGTATTTCTCTGCACCGGGATGTAGCGGAATAAGAATATGCCTTACGTTTTCGGGAGTCATACTCTCCAGCCTTGCAGAGACGGCAAGGATGTCATCCTTATTCTCAAAGATAGCTTTGGTCATCTGATAGACAAGATCGTCATTCACGCTGTCCTTGATAGCCACGATGTTCCAGCTGGCATAGGTTTTTACAGGATCCGGCTGATCCTTGTAGTATCCTGCGGGGATCTCGAAAGGCACCCAGTAGGGGGTCTCTTCGACGACCAGAGCAATCAGCTCATCCGGAATATCAATAAAATTTACCAGTCCCAGAGTAGTGGCTTCGACAACTCCCGCCATACCGAGAGAGCCTACCATGATGGCAGCGTCGATGCGCTTGTCTCCAAAGGCCCTTCCTGTATCTCCTACTCCAAGATTTTCAGGCTTTATATCTTTTTCGGGATCAATCCCCGCAAGCCGAAGAAGCTGTTTGGCGGTTACTTCCGTGCCGCTCGCCACAGCACCGATGGAAACCCGCTTGCCCCGCAGATCTTCCACGGAGTTGATGCCGCTTCCCTTAGCTGCCATAAGCTGAATGGGTTCGGGGTAGAGGGGGATCAGAGCACGGATATACTTCTGAGGATCTCCTTCGTATCTGCCCTTGCCCATGTAGGCATAGTAGTAGAGACCATCCATAAAGCCGAGTTCTGCCTCAGAATCTGCAAGAAGCTGGATGTTGTTTACCGTACCGCCGGTGGACTGCACGCTCACCTGAATACCCTCGATGCTGCTGTTGCACACCTTTGCCATAGCGGCTCCTGCGGGATAGTACGTCCCGCCAGTACTTCCGGTGCCGATATTCAAAAATTCTACCGCAAAAGCTCCCGTAGCCAGACCAAGAAGACAGACCGCCGCGACAACCGTTCCAAAGAACTTGCACTTTCTCATACAACAAACGCCTCCTCTGCATATTTTTACAGCACCCTTACATGGTACTGTTTTCACGAGATACGGTCAATAGCTCCCAGAGAGCGAAAGAAATGTTTCTTTCCATAAATATTTAGGTCTGTATGGATTGCCACTCTTTTTGACGCTACAAGGGCATCATAAAGACTTTTTCAGTCTCTCTCCGCCTTTCTGTATACAATATTCCTTCCTCCAAAAAATCCGAAGAAACTCTTGGCAGAGCCTCTTCGGATTCAAAAGGAGAAAAGGGAGATATAGCATAGTTTGACGCTGCAAACGGATTTTTTCAGAGTTGCGTGTGGATATAGTTCTGTTTCCCCGGGTCTATGCCCCTTCCTCGACGATCTTGAGAGCGTCCTTCATGGGATGCATGGTCTCCTCCGGGAAAGGATGCACCTGCCGCCATGTCTTTACAGAGGTTCCCCAGATTTTGATGAATCCCACAGAAGCTCCGTGATCGAAAGAGTCGGCATCGGTATAGGTAGCGAGGTTTTCGTTGTAGATAGATTTGGGAGATTGCAACCCCACCACTATAGCCTGTCCCTTGTAGAGCCGCATCCGCACAGTTCCGGTGACGCTCTGTTGCACATGATTAAAGAAACTGTCAAGAGCTTCCTTGAGAGGGGAGAACCACATGCCTTCATAGGTTAGCTTGGCGTATGTCTTCTCAAGCTCCGTCTTTCCCTGAAGAACATCTTTGCTGAGAGTTAATGTCTCCAACGCTTTGTGTGCATTGATGAGAATCGTTGCCCCGGGGCATTCGTACACCTCCCGGCTCTTAAAACCTACGAGGCGATCTTCGATCATATCGATCCGTCCGACTCCGTAGGTTCCACCAATCTGATTGAGCTTTTCGATAATTTCTACACCATTCAGAAGCTCTCCGTTGACCTTTGTGGGAATTCCTTCCTCAAAATCAATTTCAAGATACAGAGGCGTATCCGGAGTTTCCCAAGGCTCTTTCGTTATTTCAAAAGCATCTGCAGGGGGTTCATTCCAGGGATTTTCGAGAATTCCACATTCGATGGCACGCCCCCACATATTTTCGTCGATGCTGTAAATCTTGGACATATGATTCTGTACGGGGATATTGTGTTTTTTGGCGTACTCCACCTCCGCTTCACGGGAAAAATGCCAATCCCGTACGGGAGCCAAAACCTGAAGTTCCGGATCAAGGGCGTTTACGCAAACCTCAATGCGCACCTGATCCTGTCCCTTTCCGGTGCAACCATGGGCCACTGCCACAGCGCCCTCCTCCTTGGCAATCCAGGCGAGATATTTCGCAATAAGCGGCCGAGAGAGGGCAGAACTCAGGGGGTATGTACCCTGGTACATGGCATTCGCTTTCAGAGCAGGCCAGACAAACTTCTCTACGAAGTCCTGCCGGAGATCCATGACATAGACGCTGCAGGCACCAGTCTTTTCGGCTTTTTCCTTTACTCCTTGCAGATCTACCACGCTCTGCCCCACATCAGCAGTAAAGGTAACTACATCATATCCCTGATCCTGGAGCCATTTAATGGCCACCGAGGTATCCAGTCCGCCACTATATGCGAGAACAACCTTTTTCTTTTCTTTCGTTTGCATGATTCTTCCTCCTCCGAAGGCATCTTTATAAATTTTAATCTTTTAAATATACACAAAAAAGCCCGCCCCCTCTTAGGGACGAGCTTTTGCCCGCGGTGCCACCCCTCTTGACGAAATTTTTACACTCCGCCCTCTCTTGATTCACTCAGGAGAATCACTCCCCCTCCTACTTGGACAAAAGTCCTTTCTTCGGAGGGAGGCTCAGGGGTTCTATCGTAATGTACTGTCGCCGGGAAACGCTTTCAGCCTAGGGCATCTCCTCTCTGTTGACGATGATGTACACACAACTCCCCGTCATTGCCCCTATGGGTGCAACAACACGTCGTCGCATTTCATTACATCGTCGTCGAACACGGATACCCTTCACGCCGCCCAGCTCCTTTCAAAAAAACTATCCTTGAAATCACATTGCAGGAGATTGTACCACCTATTTCTGTCTTGTCAAGTTCAAAATTTCAAAAAATATGCATCAAGATTTCAAGCTTTACTCCGAGGATTTACGAAAGGCCCTTTCGCTTTCTGCCATGCGAGCCTGTTCCTCCAGAAGTCTTTTCCGGGCTTCTGCCTGGGTAGCATCAATTTTCGCTTTTCGTGCCCTGTCTTCTGCCTGACGTTGCCATGCTTCCGCTTTTGTGGCGGCGTCGTTTGCCTTTCGTGCCAGATCTTCCGCATGCTTCTTTTTGTTCATGGCAAGGGCCACAGCCTCTTCTGCCTGTTCTACCTGACGAAGAGCTTCATTCCGTCGGTTTGTAAGCTTGGCAAGTTCTGTTTCTACCTGGTGAATTTTATCTTCTGCCTTTTTTACCTGGTCCTGGGCACGAGAAGAAGCTCGAGCTGCCCGGGCTTCTTCTTTCTCTACCAGATCCCGGGCCTCCTGAAGGGCGTTCTGGGCTTTGGCGAGCTGATCCTGGGCCTGACTATAAGCAGCTTCAACCTTCTGAATCTGTTCCATGGTCTGCCCTATGGCCTGCTTGGCTTTTTCCTCCGCCGTCTCGGCTTTTTGGATAGCCTCAAGCTCTCTCTCTTGGGCACTTTTTATGGTGTACTCCATCTGGCTCAAGAGGTGCCGAGATGAGGCCGTAGCTTCCTCCGCATCGGTTTCGACCCTTTCCCGACGTTCCTCAGCTTCCTTGGCGGCACTCTCTGCTGCATTGGCACGGGAGAGCGCCTGGGAGGTCCGCTCCTCCGCTTCTCCCGCCTGATCAAGCATCTTTGCAAGCCGTTCTTCTGCTTCCCGACAGTGCATCTCCGCCTGACGGCTCCGTCTTTCTAGAACCTCCAGCTCTTTCTCTTTTTCAGAAAGGGTCTCTCTGACGATTCTTTCTCGCTCTTCCTGATTGCGGCAGAGTTCCAAAAGTTCCTTTACCTTTTTTTCAGTTTCAGCTTTTCGCTGCTCAAGTTGACGAGTCTCAGATTGAGCCTGAGCGGCCTCACTCTCAGATTTTTCCTTCATGAGCTGAGACTGCTCACGCAAGGTCTCTGCCCGGGCAAAGATTTCTTCTGCGCTCCGCAAGGATTGGCGAGCGTCCCGGGTACGGCGTTCGGCCTCGGCCTCAATCTCCGCCACAGCTTTTTCCGCAGAAAGCCGGGCCCCCTCAATTTGAGAAATCAGCTTCTGAAGAGATTCCATGCGTTCCCATATCCTTATCATCACCGCAGGAGCCATATTGGTGTTTTCCGCAGGGTCTTCAAGTTTTTTCGTCATATCGTCCATAATGTTCTGAATCACTCCCAATAATGATACGCTCCGGCACGGAAGCCATAAACCTTTTGCGAGGACATCATATCTCTAGGATGTCTCTGATCTGTTCCAGGCTCGGATAGTGTGTAAGGTCCATGTGAACCGGGGTTATGGAGACATAGTTGTGCGCCACCGCCCAGACATCTGTCCCTTCCACAAGGTCATCTTCAGGTTTGCCTGCTATCCAGTAATAAGAATTTCCCTTGGGATCCTTGAGACGATGAATTTTATCCTCGTAAAAACGCACTCCTTTCCGGGTAATCTTGATCCCCTTCAGATCCTGCAAGGGGACATTCGGAACATTAATGTTGAGAAGGACTCCTTTGGTGAGATCCTGAAACGAGAAGGATTTCTTTTTCAGAAGATCACGAACTATGATAGCAGCAGTTTCGTAGTAATGTTCCTTGTCTTCCGCATTAATGGCCAGAGAGACAGCTATCGCTGGAAGGCCGAGGAGAGAGCCCTCCATCGCGGCAGAGACCGTTCCTGAATAGGTAAGATCATCTCCCAGGTTTGGGCCTCGATTGATGCCAGAGATGACGATCTCTCGTTTTTCTCTCTCTTCGAGAACCTCCAGGCCCAGAGCTACGCAATCTGAAGGCGTTCCATCGCAGGCATAAATCCCGGAAGAAAATTCATAGGGTCCCGCGTCCACGGACCAGAGGCGTAGCGGTCTGGTGAGGGTTATGGCGTGCCCCACACTGCTACGTTCTCGATCAGGAGCACAGACCACCAGATCATATTCTTCGGGAAAGAGCATATTTCCCAGAGCGGCAATACCCGGGGCGAAAATCCCATCATCATTGGTAAGTAATATACGCACAAATACCCTCCATTGGCATAAAAAGTCTCCCTATTTTCCGCAGGGGCTTTCGGTTCACCGCAAAAAACAGTCTACAACCACCCCGGAAGCACGAGACGAGAGAAAAAGAGAATGAAAGGGCGCATGATAGCGGGGAGAATGTTAAGAAGAATGAGCCCGAAGATGATAAACATGCCGTAGCGCTCCATCCAAAAGTATACCCGCATCATGGAAGGAGGGAGAAGCACATAAAGCACCCGAGAACCGTCCAGCGGAGGGATGGGGAGAAGGTTGAAAACCGCCAGGCCGATGTTGATGTACACCATGAGAAGCATCACCATAAAAAGGGCTCTGTTCATGAGAAAAAGTGAAGGGAAGAGCCGCAGCAGCATCCCCACAACGAAGGCGGTAAGAAGATTGCCTCCGGCTCCTGCAAGGGAGACCAGTATCATATCCCGCCGGGGATTGCGAAAATAGCGGGTGTTGATGGGAACTGGCCGAGCCCAGCCAAAACGGAAGACAAGAAGCATAATGGCCCCGATGGGGTCGAGGTGCTTCAGAGGGTTAAGGGTAAGACGGCCCTGATTTGCTGCGGTGGGATCCCCCAGTTTATACGCCATCCATCCATGACAGTATTCGTGAAAGGTGATAGCCCAGAGAACCGCCGGGAGACTCAGTAACAACTCACTTATCTGTGGAAAATGCATGGTTTTTCCTGCCTTTCGGATGAATATGGTAGTGTTCATGCTGGTGTTCTAAAATCCAGGCGATTTCATCTTCTCGGGTCTCCACATCTCCCTCAAGCCGAGCCAGAAGAAGCCCTCTGAGAAGAGAACCGATGTGGCACCCCCGGATTATTCCCAGATCTATAATATCTTTCCCTCCCAACATGGGATGAATTTTCTGGAGCCTTGTAAGATACAGGAGGAGGCGGCGCCGAACTCGCCAGCGAGAGGTAGCAGAAGCCCAAAAAAGAGAGGCCAGGGATTCTTCCTCCGAAAGAAGTTCGTATATGAAGGAGTTGCTGCAAAAAGCGCTTCCTCCGAGGTCGTGCTCCATCCTTCCGATATCATCAATCATGTTGCGCAGAAGGCCGGATTCTCGATCGTTGAGGCTCAGCCTTCCGCAGACAGAGAGACACGTTTCAAAGGGAGAATCGTATAAAAACGCCGCAAAAAACGCAAGCCAAAGATCTTTTCCAAAATCGGGAAGATCCTTTCCCGCCCATCGGAGTATGGCTGAGATGCGTCGCATAGCTTTTCGGGAGATGTCTCCGAAGCGAACTCCCGAGAAAAGAATCTTCCAGACCCCGAGATCCCAAAGACGTTCCACCGCACGAAAAGGGTTTTTTTCGCGGAAGAGAAGTTCAATTTCACTTCGCAGCCTCACCCCCGAGAGTATCGTAAGAAGCCCTCCTCGAACAGAGTTTTCGAGAAGACGCAGGGTGTTTTCTTCGAGTTGGAAGCGAAGTCGCTGCTCAAGACGGACGCCACGAAGGATACGGGTAGGATCTTCTACAAAACTTAGATTGTGAAGAACCCGAAGGGTTCGCCTCTGAAGATCCCGGCGCCCCGCAAAATAATCAATCAGGCACCCCCATCCTTTCTTGTTAATGCGTATTGCCATAGCGTTTACGGTGTAATCCCGACGGTAGAGATCGTGTTTGAGAGAATCCGTACTCACCGATGGTTGTGCTACGGGATATTCGTAAAACTCTCTTCGCGCGGCAGCCACATCCACCTTGCGATTTCCAGGAAAGATGATGGTTCCCGTGGAAAAACGGCTATGCACCGCCACGCGGCATCCGTCGGAACGCCAGGATTCAAGAAAGGCCACCGCATCGCCTTCAATAACAACATCCACATCCTCTGAGGAGACCCCAAGGAGAAGATCGCGGACAAATCCTCCTACCACATACGCTGCACTCCCCTGGGCATCTGCCCTGGCCCCAAGACGCTTAAGCAGAACCGTTACCCAGGGGGCAAGACGGTCTGCCAGGAGGGAAGAAAGATCCTCTTCCCAAAAACGGTTGTTTTCAAAGGTGCGCTCCTCTTCGGGAAGGGATGCGGGATAGAGGGCCCGAAGCAGATCTGTACGCGTAATAATACCCCGGAGAATCTCCTTTTCTACTACGGGGAGCCTTCCGATGTTATGAAAAACCATAAGACGATGGGCCTCTTCCACAGAGGCCGAGGGCGAAACCGTGAGAGGATTTTCTGTCATAAAATCCTCTACCGGGACGCTCCCCAAACCGTGCAGCTTTGCCTTATCAAGATCCTTCCTGGTAATGATACCTAAAACCCTGTGGTTTGACACCAGGGGAATGGCGGAATGACCGTAGCGGAGCATCACCCGGTACGCTTCATCTACCGCCGCCTTGGCGGAAAGCACCATCACCGGACTGCTCATGACATCCTCTACAAGAAGTCTCGGCAGGATTCGGGAGAGAAGACGGTTCTCCAAATCATGACAGATCTCTTGAAGCGAACCATCAACCACTGTGGCTGCCGCAGCCTGGGGATGTCCTCCCCCTCCCCAGGGAGCAAGAAAGTCACCCATGTGCAGCACCTTCTCTCGGCTTCGTCCCACGACATAGACCCGGCGGTCCATACGTACCGCTGCAAGAGCTACATCTGCATCAAAGTAATCCTTGAGCCGGTGTACGAAAAGGGAGAGCCCCTCTATATAGGTAGCGCTTTCCCCTTGGGCTATGACAATCCTGGCTCCTCGAAGAAAGAACTCCCGGGCGCTCTCAAGAAGGAGGTCAAGCAGCACCTGCTCCGGTCCCTGAAGAAGGAACTCCACGTGAGTGGGAACCATGGTCAGATCTGCCCCGTACTGCTCTTTAAGAATCTTTACAGCCTCAAAGTCGCGAGAACAAGCTCCTCCAAAGGTGAGCCCTCCGGTATCTTCATAGATCCCCATGGCAAAGAGCGTCGCCTCCTGAGGGGAGATGGGAATATTTTTCACCCGCAGAAGCTCCACCAGAAGCGTGGTAACCGCCCCTACCGAGGCGATAACCTCTTTTTCTGTAGGGAGGGGATCTTCCGAGGGGGGGTGATGGTCGTAGACGTGTACCGGTACGGAACGCTCCTCCACAAGAGCACGGAAAGGGCCGATACGGCCTAAAGAACGCACATCCACACAGACGAGAAGAGTCACATCGGAGAAACAGACCTTTTTGGGGGTAAGCACTTTCCATCGAGAAGCGTACCGCTTGAGATATTCACGAACGTTTCGGGTGGCGGAGCCGGAAAAGGAAAGTTGAGAGGGGCCATAGAGCTTGGAGGCTGCCACCATAGCTGCGAGGGAATCAAAATCCGCTCCTATATGGCTCGTAATGAGAATCAAGGGCATACCTCCACAATTTTCTCGAGAATCTCCAGCTCCATTCTTCGAGGAGAGAGAGCCCGAAGTCCCCGCCATGGATCTTCCCCATCCCGTTCTTCCTGGAGGGTCTTCAGGATATGAGGAAAATGCCTCTCCAGGGAAAGCCAGGAGAGAGAGAGCGTATCTCTCTCAAAGCTTTGCCTCTCAAGATGAAAAAACGTCCCCAGGCTACGCGATTCCAGGATACCCCGAACCCTTGTTATCCTTTCGAGGGAAGAGCAGCTCCATGCCATCTCCACCACCGAAGCCATGGCCTGGAAACGCTTTCCAAGAATCCTTCCAGCCTTTGCAAATTCTTCGCGGGAAGCGCTGTTTTCCAGCACTATCCGGGCCAGGGAAAGGCGTTCTTCCCGTTGGAGCAGATGGGATTCCATCATAGCAAACCACTCCCCGGATTTCCCACGCTCAGCATTTCGCTTGAGCTGCTCCTCTCTTCTGGCAGTTACGTACACCGTAACATCTGCCCACCAGGGTACACCTCTTTCAAAAAGCAGAGGAATTTCTGCCACAAACCACCCCCGGCACTCTCTGTAAGCATCATCAATTCGTTCTTCTACCAGAGGATGTATCATTTCGCAAAGATGCCGGTATTCTTCAGAATTTGCAAAAGCCCGAGCGCAGAGAAGATCCTTTCGCAAGGCCTCGTTCGAATCGAAGAGATCCTCCCCCCATCGTCCCTTCGCAGCGGAGCGAAGGGGTTTGTGAGCATTCCAGAGATCTGCCACCACCTCATCCGCACTGATTCTCAAAGCCCCCATGGAGCCCCAGAGGTGTGCGAGAGTCGATTTACCAGCTCCGATATCCCCGGTAAGGGCCACGGCGAAAACCATGCTCTTCCTTCCTTCTCCGATCGTCGGCAGTGCGCAGATCCTCGGGAATTTCCCACAAAAAGCGGGAAAATCCGTTGAGCTGCATGGATCCAAAAAGAGTGCGTCCGCGCGCCCCAGAAAGATAAAGCCTCTCCTGAGCCCGAGTCATCCCCACATAGCAGAGACGCCGCTCTTCCTCAAGCCCCCCATCTTCTTCCAGCGCCCGGGCGTTAGGAAAGAGGTTTTCCTCCATCCCCACGAGAAAGACCACGGGGAACTCCAGTCCCTTGGCGGCATGAAGCGTAAGCAGGGAGACCGCTTCCTCCTCCTCATTTAGACGTTCCAAGTCTGTGAAAAGAGAAATTTCCTGCAGAAACTCCTGTACCCCTCCTCCGGAGGAGCTTACCGAAAGAAGTTCTCGAACGTTTTCCATCCGTTCTTCACCGTTATCCGGTTCCTTTTGCAGAAGATATGCTTCGTATCCCATGTCATAAAGCACATAGTCAAGAGCCGCTCCAAGAGAATCTTTTCGCTGGGCAAGCTCCTGCATATGGCGAGCAAACTCCCTGAATCCGGCATCCGCTTTTCCTCGAAGTCCCGCTCCCTCCCGAGAGAGAAGAGACCACACTGCCTCAGGGGAGAGATCTTTTAGAGAGAACATAAAGGCTCCCAGAGTTTCGAGGCTTTTCTTCCCCAGCCCTCGGGAAGGGATATTCGCCACCCTTTCGAGAGAGGGCATATCCAGAGGATTACAGGAAAGACGAAGGAAGGAGAGCACATCCTTTACTTCGAGGCGTTCGTAAAAGGCGGTGCCCCGGACAACCCGATAGGGAATGCCGCGCTGTAAAAGGGCCTGCTCAACCCCCCGGCTGAGTGCATTCATCCGATAGAGAACCGCCATGTCCTGATAGCGAAAACCCCGGGAGAGGAGATTTTCGATCTCCTGAGCCACAAAGAAAGACTCCTCACTCCCCGAAGAAGCCAGGAGCATGTGAATGGGCTCACCTCTCCCCTGGGCGGTCCAGAGGTTTTTCTCTTTCCTCTCCGTGTTATTACGGATCACCGCATTGGCACCCTCAAGAATGATACCGGTGGAACGGTAGTTTTGATCAAGAGTCACCACCCGGGCCCGGGGGAAATCCTGCTCAAAGTTGAGAATCATGCGCATATCCGCACCGCGCCATCCGTAGATGGACTGGTCCGGATCTCCCACCACCATGAGCGAAGCCCGATCTCCCACGAGTCTCTTGAGGAGAGAATACTGTATAAGATTAACATCCTGATATTCATCTACAAGAACCCAGGAGATCCGGCTCTGTTCGTACTCCAGGATCTCTCTCGAAGATGTAAGGAGATAAAGGGGGAGCGTGAGAAGATCATCAAAATCGAGCGCAGACTGGCGCTTCATCTCGTGATCGTAAGTCCGGTATATCTCAAAAAGCTCCTCTTCTCCTTCGTAGAACCCCCGGATCTCCTCGCCAGGGAGGGTGCTTGTCTTAAGCCGGGAGATATACTCCCCCATCTTGCGAAGATCCCCCCGCTCCGCCTTGAACCCCTTCTCTGCGGTGATCTTCTTGAGAAGTGTGCGAATATCTCCGGGGTCGAAGATGGTGGTGTTCGAAGCATATCCCAGTGGGAGAAGGGCTTGGTGGTGACGCCGGAGAAAGCGAAGCCCCCAGGAGTGGAATGTGTTGATCTGAAGCCCCCGGAAATCTCGGGGGAGGAGCCTTTCCAGACGCATCTGCATCTCTTTGGCGGCCTTGTTCGTAAAGGTGACTGCGAGAATATTCCAGGGATTTTCCCCCTGTTCCAGAAGCCAGGCAACCTTGTGCGTAAGCACCCGGGTCTTCCCGCTCCCCGCCCCTGCAAGCACAAGAAGGGGACCCTCGCAGTAGCATACCGCCTCCCGCTGGGGAGGATTCAGCTTCTCAAGCAAGGGGGAACTCATGATGAACCCTTCTGCCTCTTAGCATGACACCATTCGGAAAGAATCTCCATCCAGGCGTTCAAACCATCCCCGGAGGGAGCGCAAACTTCAAGGCAGAGAGTTTTTGGATTAAGGAATTTCACATCTTCCCAGAAACGGGCTTTATCGAAGGAGATGTGGGGGAGCAAATCCGTTTTAGTAAGGATCACTACCTCGGAGAGGGTAAAAAGGTGTGGGTATTTCAAGGGTTTATCATCCCCTTCGGGAACACTCGAAATAGCTATCTTCCGATCCTCTCCGAGATCGAACTCCGCAGGGCAGACTAAGTTCCCCACATTTTCAACCACCACAAGATCCAGATCATCCAGGGAAAGCTCTTTCAAGGCTCGTTGCACAAGCTGGGCCTCCAGATGACAGAGCCCCTTGGTATTTATCTGTACCGCAGGAACCCCGGAACGACGAATCCGCTCCGCATCCCTTTCGGTGGCAATATCCCCCTCCACCACTCCCACCCTCAGCTGCAGTTTCGAGAAGGTGTGTTCCAAAAGGGTAGTCTTTCCTGCTCCGGGGGATCCGATACAGTTCAGCATCACTACCCCTCGTGCGGCAAGATCTTTGCGGATTCCATCTGCTATACGCTGATCTTTCTCAAGGATGGATCTCTTTACGGGAACGACTTTTGGCATTATTGAAGCACCTCCACCGATACAATCTCCAGCTCTTCTCCCCCGGAAAGAACGCTCTCCAGAGAACCACAGAGAGGACAGAGACGGCTCCCCGGTTCCCCCTCCCACTGATGCCCACAGGTTTCACACTCCCAGACCGCAGGAAGAATCTCCAATTCCAGAGAACTTCCCTCAAAAAAAGTCCCCTCTGCACACAAAGCGTAGCAGGAAGTGAGGATTTCCGGAACTACCTGGCGAAGAGTCCCCACCTGAAGATGAACCTTTATCGGAGGAGGCCACTGTCCTTCCTCCGCAAGCTCCTGGAGGAGATCCAGAAGGTGAGAAACCAGAGAGTATTCGTGCATGACCCTAACACTCCTTCTCAATGCGGACGCGGACAAAACTCTCCGAAAACGGAACCCCATATCCCGGGCTTACCAGAGGATCTGTAAGAGAATTTATCCGAGAACCGCCCTGCGGTACAGCACAATACCCCGAACCCATCCGTGGATCTATCAAAACCTCGCCGGAAATTCCGCAAGGATTTTTTGAATTCCAGAGACGAACCCTTGATCCGGAAGACAGGCCAAACCTTTTAGCGTCCTCTGTGGAGAGAGAGATGGGAATACGCTCTTGTTCGGGAAGATCCCAATTTTGACCGTTAATATACTCTCCCACATGGCAGGTTATCAGACGAAGCTCCTCCGAAGAGTTCAGGCGCTTTACCGGCTCCTCAAAAGGGTGTGGGGAGGGGAGCCTAAGAGGAAGTTTGGCGAAAGAGGAGGATTCCTCCCAGAAATTTTGTTCCCTCCAAGCATAAACCGAAGGATGGATTTTTTCCATATCCGTGCGCTCTAAAAGCAGAGAATCCATGGAATGCCGCAGTGCCTCAGGGCTTAAGGAGAGCCCAAGAGTTTTTCTAACCCCTTCAAGAATGGCAAGATCCCCAAGGCACTCCCCTGGGGGAGGAAGAATTGCCTCGGTGCGGCAGAGGAAAGAATGCCCATAGGAACCCCGCCAATCCGGCCCCTCTTCAAAAAAGAATGTTGAGGGGAGCACCAGAGAACAGCATCGGGCAGTTTCCGTGAGAGTAACATCCAGGCAGACAGAAAACGGGAGGTTTCGGATAGCCTGCGCAATATCCCCTCCTCCCGGGGCCTGCTTTACAGGATTGGCACAGAAAATTCCCAGGGTGTGCACGGGAGGTGAAGCCTGAGCAAGAGCATGCCAGAATTGGGATTCCGGAAAGGAGCGCTTTGAGGAAGGCTCTTCAAGAAGAGAGGAGGGAAAGAGAGCCATCTCATTCTTTCCAAAAACGAGCCCCCTTCCCGGCGCCTCAAAAGCCCCCAGAAGCACCGCCAGGGCAGCCACCCACCAGCTCTGCGTCTCTCCGTGGAGATACCTCTGTATACCGTACCCCAGACAGTGTGTAACCGGTGCAGATTCAAGAAGCCATTCGTAGAGAGAACAGGCCTCCTCGCGAGAAATTCCTCCTGCAGAAAGAAGCTCTCCCTCCTGAAGGCTTTCGACAAAGGTGACAAACTCTTCCGCATTCGCCACTCTCTGGAACCATCCAGGGAAAGCTTCTTTTTCCCGAAGAAGCTTGTGGCAAAGCCATGCCGCAAGAAAACAGTCCCCTCCGGGGATAACGCTCCAAGATCTATCGGCCCAGGACACAGTAGGGGTGCTCCGGATTTCGAGAACTCCCATGCTCCCCCCCCGACGCCGAAGTTCCCCGGCAAGCGGGACCAAGGAGCGATGATTTTCCACAATATTTTTCCCCCACAGGAGAAGAGATCTTCCCTTCTGCAAGATCTCTTCTCGGGGAAGTACCGGCACCTGGCTAAAACAGTTTCGCAACCCTTGATTTCCCGCAGAGGAACAGAGATTTCCAATGGAAGTAGTGTATCCACCTAAAGCTCCGTGAACCGCAGCGAGAAGGTTTTTGGAGAAATAAAGGGATCCTGCACTGCGGTAGAAGGCGTTACCCAAAGGCCCTCCCCGTTGCAGTCCCTTCTCCAGGGCGGCAGCCCAAAGATCCCAGGCGCGTTGCCAGGAGATGGGATAAAAACTCTCTTCTCCCCGTAAAAGGGGGGTGAGGAGCCGCGAAGGATGATTTCTTCTCGTAAACCAGCGCAATCCCTTGGGACAAAAACCGTCCACCCCAAGATCTTTCTCAAGACGTCGGGTTTGTAACCTATCCGAAGAAACGTCGTATCGAGCCTCCATAATGCACCCCCCGGGACAGTCGTGGGGGCATGCGGCTATTTTCCATTCTTGGGACATGAGGAACCTCCGGTAGCATCAGAACAAAAAAGGGAGCTTTACGCTCCCCTCTCAAAACTCTTTGTACAGGGATCCGGGAATCCAAAAGAGATGGATTCCGAACCGACGCTACTTCTCCGGATGAAGAAGACCGTAGCCGCCTTCGCGCCTGCGATAGACGACATTAAATTCGCCGTCCTCAGCATTGCGAAAGGCAAAGAAAGAATGTCCTAGAAGATCCATCTGCATGGTAGCTTCTTCCACAGACATAGGTCGTATGGGAAAGGACTTTACCTTTACTACTTCCTCTTTATCAGGGCGACCGTCTTCCGGAAGAATGACCGACTCAAGATCAAAGGAAATATCCATATCCTGGGCAAAAGAGCGCATGTGAGAACGATCTTTGAGGGACTCCTTATGTCTCTTTACCTGGCGTTCTATGTTCTTGAGGGATTTCTCAAAGGCCTTCCGCATATCCGGGGCGTAATCCTCACCCCGCATGATAATACCATTCACATTTGACGTGATTTCTACGACAAACATGCCCCGCTTGTGCAGAATTTCCACCTGGGTATCAAGAATCTTTTGAAAAAATTTTTCCAGCTTGCCGAGCTTCTTTTCCATGAGATCTCGAATATCGTCCGGAATTTCGACACCTTTCGCAACGTAACGAATATCCATAGCATCTCCTCCCATCCTTACTTAACTGAGCCCTCGGGATCATTGTACCATCTGGCTCAGTTTCCCACAATATACCCTTCATCTCGCTAGCAAAAGAAATTGGAAAAAACATACCCTTTCGAAGGAATTTGCCGTATACTCTTCTCTAGGGAAACACCTCCCATTCATTCCAGAAAAAGGGAGTATAGCAAACATTTTACATCTTTGAAAGGAGCGAGAAATCCATGAAGTTATCGTTAAGGGCCCTTCAGCTTCAGCCCTCGGCAACCCTTGGAGTAGTCAATGCCGCAAAGGCTCTGGAAAAACAGGGAAAAGACGTTATCTCCTTCGGTGCCGGGGAACCGGATTTCACATCGCCTCCTGGAGCACTCCAGGAAGCCCGTAACGCCATTGATCAGGGGAAAACACATTATACTCCCGCCACAGGAATTCCCGAACTACGGGAAGCGGTACAGCACTACTATGCAGATCGATTTGGTCTGGACTACTCCCCGGGTTCGATTGTGGTGGGTGCCGGAGCAAAGCCCTGTCTCCTCGAAGCCCTAGCATGCATCCTGGATCCTGACGATGAAGCCCTTCTTCTCGCTCCAGCCTGGGTAAGCTATGTAGAGCAGATTCGTTTTCTCGGAGGAGTCCCCGTGGTCGTTGATACGGGATCTACCGGTTTTCTTCCGAATATGGAGATGCTTGAAGAGAAGACTACCCCCAAAACAAAAGTGCTTCTTCTCAACTCCCCCTGCAACCCTACGGGAATCGTCTACTCTGAAGAGGTACTCCGAAAACTCGGCACCTTTGCTCAAAAACACGATCTCTGGATTCTCTGGGATGAAATCTACGAACGTCTTGTATACGGGGATGCAAAACACTGGAACATCCTTCAGGTACTTCCAGAGCTGAAGGAGCGGACCATTATCATCAACGGTGTGAGCAAAGCCTACGCCATGACAGGATGGCGCATCGGCTACGCCTTGGGGCCAGAAGCTGTCATGAAAAAGGTAGCCTCTCTCCAGGGGCACTTTACATCCAATCCCTGCTCTATCGCCCAGTGGGCCGCTCTTGGGGCGCTACGGTACGCTGAAGACGACGTTACACGGATGCACCAGGCTTTTGAAGAGCGACGAAACCGTACTATTGCGCTTCTCTCGGATATGCCGCACATACGTTTTCCTCTTCCCGAAGGCGCTTTCTACGTAATGATTGATGTCCGAAGCTGCCTTGGCAAAAAGCACCGGGGCGTGCTTCTGGAAGATGACAGCTCTTTCTGTACCAGGCTGTTGGAGGAAAAGCTTCTTGCCACAGTTCCTGGAACCGCTTTTCTGGCTCCGGGGCACCTTCGTATCTCCTACGCAAATGCTATGGAAGAGATTGAAGAAGGCATGCGACGCTTCAAAGAGTTCCTTACGGAGATTGAGTAAGCAAAGCGATATTCCAGCACCCACCGATTGTAGCGAAAAAACCTGGGGAAGGCTTTTCTAAAGGCCTTCCCCACCCCGAACAAGACGAAGAACCGCCTCAGCCACAGAAATCACCCTTGCTCGCCGATATATAGAAAGAGCCCCTTTCGGGGCCCCTGTGTGGTGCTTACTCTTCGAGGATTTCCTTCTCCTTTTTTTCGAAAACTTCATCCACATTTTTAATCCATTCATCCGTCAGATCTTGGATCTCCTTCTGATAGAGATGAAGATCGTCCTCGGTGATGGCACTCTCCTTCTCCATTTTCTTGAAGATTTCATTTCCCTCTCGACGAACGCTACGAATTGCTACGCGAGCATCTTCCGCATATTTTTTTACAAGCTTGGTAAGTTCTATACGGCGCTCTCCGGTAAGCTCCGGCAAATTAATCCGGATATTCTCTCCATCGCTCTGAGGGGTTACTCCCAAAGACGAGGCCAGAATGGCCTTTTCAATAGCTTTAAGGGACGTCTTATCCCAGGGGGAGATGAGAATCTGTCGAGGTTCCGGAACATTCACAGTCCCCATCTGTTTGAGGGGAGTCATGGTACCGTAATAATCCACTTTGATGTCCTCAACCAGGGCAGGATGGGCCCGCCCTGTGCGTACTCCAAGACATTCTTTCTTAAGGTGCTCCACAGCCTTAACCATCCGCTCTTTAAGATTTTGTACCTCTTGTTTTGGCATAAACGTCACTCCTTCTCCTGAATTTTGGCGACCACCAAGGTTCCTATTTTCTTCCCCTCTACCAGAAGACGTCGCAGATTTCCCGGCTCCAACACGTTAAAGACCACCGAGGGAATCCTGTTTTCCATGCAGAGGGAAAACGCTGCCGCATCCATCACCTTGATTTGGCGTTCCAAGGCCTCCTGATAGGTGAGGGTCTCAAAAAAACGGGCATCCGGATAACGCAGAGGATCCCTATCATATATACCATTCACTTTGGTTGCCTTCAACAGGCAATCGGCACCAATTTCGGCAGCCCGCAGTGCTGCCGCGGTATCTGTGGAAAAATAGGGCGATCCCGTTCCTGCCGCAAAGATCACCACGCGCCCTTTTTCAAGATGCGTGATGGCTCGCCGCCGTATGAAAGGCTCCGCAATTTCCCGCATTTCAATGGCCGTAAGCACTCTGGTGGGAACACCAGTCTGTTCCAGAGCGTCCTGAAGAGCCAGAGCGTTGATTACTGTGGCGAGCATTCCCATATTATCAGCCTGGGCCCGTTCAATACCCTTTACTGCCGCCTGAACGCCTCGAAAGATGTTCCCTCCACCTACAACCATGGCAAGCTCAGTACCCTCACTAATGGCATCCTTGATCTCTCTTGCCATACGATGAACTGTGTCAAACTCTAACCCAAAACGCTGATCTCCCGCCAGAATTTCTCCGGAAAGCTTAAGGAGCACTCTATTATAGCACTTCAAAGACGATTCCTCCTGTTCACGAAAGGGCGAATACCGCCGGATGACAGCCATACATTTTTCGGGAATCAAAAAAATCCAAAGATTTTTCCGCTAAAGGCCCTGCAAACTTTGACGAAGAAGATAAAAGCTCATAGGCTTCATTTCCAGAAGTTACAAAAAGAGCGAGGGAAGCTCCCTCGCTCTTTTTGTAACATTATCTACGATCCGATGGAAAAACGGCTAAACCTTCGAACGATAATATTCTCACCGAGCTTTGCAATCTCCTCGGTAACAAGATCCTTGATCTTTTTATCCGGATTTCTTACATAGGACTGCTCCAAAAGGCAGCTCTCCTCGTAGAACTTCTGAACTCGCCCCTCTGCGATCTTATCCACAAGATGCTCGGGCTTGCCCTGCTCCAAAGCCTGGTTTCTGTAAACCTGTTTTTCCCTTTCCAGATCGTCTCCGGGAACCTCTTCAGGGCAAACATAGAGAGGAGCCGCCGCAGCAATGTGCATGGCGATCTCTTTGCCGAGATTTTTAAACTCATCCGTACGTGCCACAAAGTCGGTTTCGCAGTTGAGTTCAAGAAGAGTACCCACCTTGCTGTTGGTGTGGATATAGCTGAAAACGCTTCCTTCAGAGGCTTCCCGTCCCGCCTTCTTGGCAGCCTTGGCAAGCCCTTTTTCGCGCAGAAAATCCACAGCCTTCTCAATATCTGCTCCTACCTCTGCAAGAGCCTTTTTACAATCCAGAATTCCTGCCCCCGTACGGACACGAAGTTCTTTAATCATTTCCATAGACATAGCAGACTACTCCTCCTTCCAGCCTTTGCGCTCTTCAAGGCCACGCACAGCCAACTGCTCTCCCGTATCCCCATAAGCATCGTGCAGCTTTTCCCGAACTTCAAGGTTCGGATCTACTGCGATACTCTCACCACTGGAGGCGGAATCTCCGTCCTCGGGGACTCCGTCCTCGCCCTGACGCCCCTCCATCATGGCATTCGCCATGATGCTCACCATCAGGCGAATTGCCCGAATGGCATCGTCGTTTCCAGGGATGGGGAAATCAATAACCTCGGGATCACAGTTGGTGTCCACGATGGCAATAACAGGGATACCAAGCTTCCGGGCTTCGAGAACCGCATTCACTTCCCGCCGGGGATCTACTATAAAGAGGGCCTCTGGAAGTTCTTTCATGTCTTTTATGCCAAGCAGATACTTCTCAAGCTTTGCCAGCTGTTTGCGAAGCTTAATGGCTTCCTTCTTGGGAAGGGTATCAAGATCGCCCTCGTCATCCATGCGCTGCAGCTCAAGCATACGATTTACCCGGCTGCGAATGGTCTGGAAATTCGTAAGAAGTCCTCCAAGCCACCGCTGATTGATGTAATGTCCGCGGCACCGAAGTGCTTCTTCCCGAATTGTCTCCTGAGCCTGCCGTTTGGTTCCCACAAAAAGGATATTGCCGCCCAGCTGAGCCATCTCCCGAAGGTGCGACGTAGCCTTTTCCAGCCCCTTCACGGTTTTCTGAAGGTCGATGATGTATACCCCGTTACGTTCTGTGAAAATATAGGGCTTCATCTTGGGATTCCAACGCCGCGTCTGGTGCCCGAAATGCACACCGCATTCCAGCAACTGCTTCATTGATACAACTGCCATAATACGTACCTCCCGTATGTGTGGTTTTTGGATCCCTCCGTGGAAATCCCCTGCCTGAAGAACCCTCTCTTCAGGGCACCCCTCCAGACATCATCCCACGTGTGTGATCAGCGTTGCAGAGTATATCACACCATCGTATTGACCTGCAAGAAAGATTACAGATACAATGGGGGTGTTTGTGCGTATTTCCATAAGGAGGCCAAAGAGGATGATAAAGAAATCCCTGGTACATGATGTTGACACTCTCCCCCAGGACAGAAAAGCCATGCTGAATCGCCTTAAGCGAGTGGAGGGGCAGCTTCGAGGAATCCAACGTATGATCATTGAGGGTGAGCAGTGTCAACCCATACTCGTACAGCTTTCTGCCGCCAGAAGGGCTATGCAGCAAGCTTGCGTAGAGGTCGTTAAGGGATATATGAAACGCTGCATAGCAGAGGGCTCCACCGCTCCTGAAGAAGAGATGGAAAAGCTTGTGCGGGCTCTGGTAGATATGGCTCCCCCCCCTTCGGAGGAAACGCCATAGGTTCTCTTTCCCTCCGCTCGGGAAAGTAAATGCCCGAAAAAAACCCGTCATGAAATGCATTTCCGTAACTCTCCTGGAGAGGAGATCCGGCGTCCTTCTCGGAGATCCTCTCTAGCTTTCCTGAGAGTCCCAGAGATGCTGTACAAACTCCAGCTCTGCTCGCTCCCGCCCCGTAAAGCAGTCTTTGAAAAAACCTTCCCGACGGAGATAGACTCTCCAGCATCCCACAACCTTATCAGTACGCAAATAAGGAAGCAGGCCCCGAAATCTCCCTAAAAGACCTTGGGCTGTGTTTTTCTGTAGAGCCTCTTCCGCTATGCCGAGAAGTCTGGGAAGAGAGAAACGGCTGGGGTAGCACTTTGAGGGGAGATCTCCCGAAACCGGAGGAGAAAAGGTGTCCCAGAAAATTTCTCCGTACCCGATATACGCATCCACTACGATCAATCCCTTTTTGTACTCCCCCTTACCGAGCACTCCCCGAACAAGCACCTCTCCGGGAACAGTAAGCACGGGAAAAGCTACCGCATCCTCCAGACTTTCTACAGGAGAACGAAAAGGTAAATGCCCTGAAAAGGGTCCGCTCCAAGGTTCCACCATGCATCCCTCCAACAATAAGCCCATCTAAGCCCATTTTTATGCAATTCTCTTGCAAGAAAACAATCGGCCCCTTGAGGGGGCTCCAGCACCCCCGTGGCACCCGAAAAGTTCTGCTTACCGTTGCTCCCTTCCGGGCCTGGCGGAGTTCGCAGCATTTCGCCGCACGGGACTGAAACCCCCTCAAGGGGCCGAATACGAGGGGAGTATAGCACACCCCTACCGAGGGAGGCAAGAAAGGCTTTGCCTTCTCTCTGCTTCCTAAGTGTTGAAAGGCCTTCGGCCACCCGAAGATTCAGGTTTTTTTATCAGAGCAAGATTTTCTGTCAAGAGACAGGGAAAATGTCATCCCTGTCCTTTACCATTGCATCATGTCAAACTTCCGCAAAGATCGTTTTCCGTCTCTTTTCCAAAGGGCTCATGCCCAAGATTCGTTTTGTAACTTTTTCTCCAGGGATGATCCGGAGAAGGTTTGTGCCCTGTAGTTTTCTTTTCCCGTTTCGGAGGAGGGGGGCACGTATCTTTTCCCTGAAGGGGAGAAGGAACCAGGCGATATTCCTTCTGGTCCATCTGGTTTGCGCGAATTCCCCATAGAGAACCGTCGAAAGAAGAGACTACCGTAATACTTTCCCCCCTTCTCAAGAGTACTTTTCTGTCCTTCGCATCCTCAAGCTGATATGTGTTTCCCTTCCAGGTGATGTCAGATCCTCCGGAGGCCTTTCTCGTATCTCGCACTCCCAGAACAAGCCGGAGTTTTTCAGGCATTGGGCAGGGGAGAAAAGCCGATTCTTTTTCATTGGCCTCTACCGAAAAAGCTTTGTTGTGGAGTTCCATGTATTCCGGAAGAAAGGCATTTGCCTCTTCCAGGGTTCGTATACCTCGAAGCCGCATTTCCACCACCAGGCGGTGCTGGCACGTTTCCCAGAGTCTTTCGATGCGCCCTTTAGCCTGGGGTGTTCGAGCTCCGATATGCCCTATTCCGAGAAGATAGAGCATGTTCCCGAATTGGGTGAGAGGGGCCTTTCTCCCCTCGATTTCGTCTTCTTCCGAGAGCTTGTCCGTCTTGGGAGAGAGAAATATGGTGTGCCGATCCGAGTAGATCTCCCCGGGAACGCCCCATTGAAGAAGCATCTCCTCAATAACTCTCACGTAGCCTCGCAAACATTCATGCTTCTCGAAATGAAGCCCCACGATTTGGCTCGTAGCATCGTCTATACCCCCGTGAAGAGAGAGCATCCTTCCGGTTCCCAGCCAATCAAAGGGAGAAGCGTCTATCTGAATCAATTCCCCGAGACGCTTTCTTCTCCCCCGACTCTTATATTTCCGGCCAGACCGATGATGACGGGAAAGAGGAATGCCTCGCTCTTTCAAAATCCTTCCGATGCTTTTGGAACTTATACGAACTCCCTCGAAACGTTCCAGAAGCTCCGCCATATGAGCGAGACTCGTGCCGCAATAATCTTCCCGGGCTCTGGAACAAACCAACTCCCGGACTGTTTCCGGAATGGCGTTTGCGGGTTTCCGATTCCGGTTTCCGTGGGACAGGGATGTAATATCGTTCCGTACAACTCTTGCCTTCAGCCGAAAGATTTGCCTCTTGCTCATCCCGAGCCGGGCTGCTCCCTCCGCCGCTGTCATTTCCCCCCTTATCACCCTGTCCATAACCATCGCTTTTTTCGCTTCCTGGATGCTCAAGAAAATATCTCTCCTCATTCCACTATCATGACATGGGGGGTGACATTTTCCCTGTCCCGTTCAGGGGTGACATTATCACTGTCCCGTCACACAGAGCAAGATTTTCTGGACAAAACCCCCAACCTATGATATTACTATTGCCGCAATGGATTTACCAGCCGGAGTGGCGGAATGGTAGACGCAGCGGACTCAAAATCCGCCAGGGGCAACTCTGTGGGAGTTCGAGTCTCCCCTCCGGCACCACGTCAACATATGAAGCTATCCGAGACAGGCCGAAAAGCCTTCGGATAGCTTCTTTATTTTGGGTTCACTATACTCTCTAGCATGCCCCGTAGTTGTGGAAAGATTTCCCGCTTCTATTCCCTATTTACTTGAGCTTGAGCTGAGAATGCAGGGCAAGCAGGGTGGAACTCTGCTCCTGGGTAAGCTCCGCTCCCCCGATCATGGCCAGAGCGATATCTGTAAGCCTCTGGATAACTACTGTGCTGGTGAAAATATTTTTATTAGGAGTTTTCCGCGCCTTAAGATTTTCAAGAGCATGCTGCATTCTCTCGGCTTCCTTATTGCGAACAGCGTTTTTATAGAGCCACTTGCTCGCCGATATGAGAGCCACCTCTGCGCTTAAACAGAGCCATCGGCGCGGAACCTGAGAGCCATCCCTCCGGAAAGAAGCGGCTCTCCCTTTTACTTAGCTAGAAATTACGCATGAATCGTCTCACGCATGGACTTCCCGCCCTTGATAATGATCTTGTACGCCTGTGAAGAAAGACGATCTGTTATTGCCTCGGCGGCGACCGGGACAGGGATCTGATCAGCCATTCCGCGGGCTCGAACTGGAAAGCGACGATGGTCGCCTGGTGGCATTTCTCAACGTACTCCTCCCAGAGCAGCTTCAGGGTGACGTGCTGCTTCGCCAGTTCCGCTGGACGTAGTCGAAGTTGGGCATCTTGAAGGCCCCATCGCGGGATGGTGCGGTGAGCTGTGACAAGCCCTCCGCAACGACGATGTCATCCAAGTTTTCCAGGGTAAGCCAACCCTGATCTTGTGCCCTTCGGAGATACAGCGATACCGTGTTTCTGGATGCCCCCCCCGTACATGGCGGCGGCCTTGCGCTCACTCAAGCCACTGTAAACGGCCCGGACAATGGGGAGAAAGCCTGACAAGGAAATCCCTCCTGAAGATAAATTCTGCATTTCGGCAATGATTTAATCTTACGGGAGTTTGTCCCGCCTGGCTCTCTGTCAGCGCATCGGGTGGCTCTTTGCGGGCGCGCCGATGGCTCTTACACTCCGCGCGGGTGGCTCAGTTTTGCCGTGTTTTGCACTTATCAAACAGTATGTCTTTGTCGGGAAAACGTCGATCCCCAAGCTCTCCTACTGCATAGATGATATTGCGGAGAAGATCTGGATGATTTATCTGGGACACTCCTCGAACAAGGGGATCAATTGCTCCCCTGTAGAGATGCCATGGGAAGAGGGTTCGCCCTCTCTCTAGTTCCCATTCTCCCCACAGCCCAGGCAGCGGCCATCTGTTCCCCCACGGAAGAAGATTCCAAAAATCGCACAGCCTCGGGCACTGCTTCTTTTGAAGGCTCTATCTTGCCGAGAGAATAGAGAACGCTGTTCCCGACCTCGGCGAAAGTTATCCACAAAACCAGTAATAGCAAGGGTTCTTGTGAAAGCGAAGGCACTACATTACCCCCTGGAGGGAATGCAGCGCCTTCGCTTTTTTGTTTTTCTGTTCTTTTTGGAAAGCCTCCCTCCTATGAGACCACAAGGAGGTTTCCGCAGGAGGTGCGGAGAGGTATCTGTTGCTTCTCAGGAGAAAAATTTTGCCCTGGGAGTTTGAGTTTTCTCCCTACTCCTTAGGCATCCCTTCCTGGAAACGGCGGCGATAGCGAGAGAGGGACAAAATCTCCCTCGGGGTGGTGGAATAGGGAATCCCCAGACTCTTAAGCAGCTTCTTCGCATGGGACGAAAGCTTCCGGGGAAAGCGGTAGAGCTTCTTGGTGCTCTTGTCTCGGATAAGGGTGGATCGGATATCCAGAAGAGCTTCCCGGATCTCCCCGGGGCTCATGGAGGCTTTTTGCTGGAGGAGGATTCGCTTTTCCAGATGACGCTGGGCTGCAAAGGTCAGGTACTGCAACGCCACATGCCCCCGAATCCTCGACTCGGTCCAGTGGAAGATGGGACGGATACGGAGGTGGTGCTTCTTGATACGGAAACTCTCCTCAATACGCCAGAGAGACCGGTAATGGGAAAGCACCTCCCAAATTTCCTCCTCGGTGGTGAGGGGCAGAGCCGTGAGAATACCGAAAAGCCCGTCCCTGCGGGCCTCTGAGGCAATCTTCTCCTGATCCAGTTCATAGGAGTGGGCTTTTTCTCCATCCACCACCTTGAGGTATTTATTGCTCCCCCGCTGGGAAAGGAGCTGCTTCTCGGGAATGGTCTTTTGCCTGTTCAGTTTTTTCAGTAGCTTCTCCAGAGACTCTTCCCGATCCCGGGCGTTTTTGGCGGCCCGTTTAGGACTCCAGGTCACCAGAAGGTTGTGTCCATCCTCCCGCTTAAAAACACGGTATTCCAGGGTTTCCTTTGGGCTTTGTGTATTCTTTGTGTTCTTCTCTGCAAGAGGGGTGTAGGTAGAACGATCGAGAATAGCCTCTTTCTCCGAAGCCTTCATGCTCTTGAGCCTTGCCCCAATCACAAAATGCAGCCCCTTCTCCTTGAGTTCCTCAAGTTTGGCACAGGAGAACATCCCCCGATCCGCCGCCACCACTCCGGTGCTTCCGGGATAGCTTTCCTTTCTCCAGGTGGAGACAAACTCCTGAAAGGTGGCTCCCTCCCAGGTTTTTCCCGGAAAGAGCTGGTACCAGAGGGGCAACCCTTCGGGAGTGGTGGCAAGAGCCAGCACCACCTGGGTCTCCTTCACCTTGTTATCCTTACTAAATCCCTTCTGCCGGAGCCCATCCTCCTCAAAACTTTCAAAATAGAGGGTGGTGACATCGAAAAGCATGAGGGTAGGCCTCTCGGGAAAGAGTCCCTCCGAGGAGGAGCGCACCAGCTCCTTCAAGCGGTCCTCTCTCCTGGCCAACGCATCCAAAAGCCGGTAGATCCCGTCCAGAGAGACCTCGGAGGCACAATGTTTTTCCAGCCAGGCCACCATTCCTCGTTTGCTCGAAGGAAAGGCAAGAGAAGCCCCGAGACACTGTTTCAGAAGGTGGTACTTATGGGCATCCCGGGGAGCCCGAGTAAAAAGTTTTCCCAGACCGAAAAACTCGAAGAGGTACTCTGCCGCAAGAAAAGGCCCCTCCACCACATCCTCCTGGTTCTCCAAAGAGGAAGCCCGAAGCATGAGGGAATCCTCCACGGGAGCTTCCACCTTTGCTCTTTCCATCTCCGCCGTCTTTGTCTCGGATTTTTCAAAAAGAGTCTTCTGCTGGGAGGCTGCCTCCCGCCTCTCCTCTTCCAGCTTCTCCATGATCTGGGCAGCAAGGGATTTGAGTTCCTCCATCTCCTTCTCGTCCTGTGCCACACCGATATGCTGGACAATACGCTGGGAGACGGATTTGCCGTGCCGTATGGATTCCACGATCTGGACAGTCTTTCGGGGACTGTTGGGTGAGGACTTCGTTCGGATATACATGTCAAAAATAATACCTCAAAACCTGCGGCATGTCAATAAGTGAAATTACTAGGCACTACAATTTTCAAGATCCTCAAGCATACACAATGAAAAAACGCCAGACCCTACAGCTGCGGGGTTTGGCTTTGGTCTGGCTTATGCGAAGGGGCTGAGTTTTGTAACAAAGTGCCGAAGTCGGGAATATAGGTTGAACAGATAATCGCTCATCTCGTACAGAGATGAGCGATTATCTGTTCAACACCAAGAGATCGCAGAGCGATTTCTGTGCCAGAAGATCATGGGCTCCAGCTACCGAAACTTCACCACCGTAACCCCTACTCCTCCCTCGTGGGCCTCACCCAGAGTGTAGGAGGTTACATAAGGAAGGGCTTTGCATATGCGATGCACCTCCCGGCGCAAAATTCCCTCTCCCCGGCCGTGAATAATAGTTACGGCATCGTATCGCAGGCGGAAGGCCTTGTCGAGATACTGCTCGAGAAGGGGTATCGCTTCATCTATGGTCATTCCCCGGATCATGAGGCTGTTCCCCACCCGGCTTTCTGAATCAGAGATGGAAGTCATGTGAAGGGGCCTGGAGGTATGTTTTTCTGAAGGAGGGTGAGCGAAACGCACCTTGTGGAGGGGTACTTCTATGCTTACGCCTCCCGCCTGTACGGTAACTTTGTTCCCCTTTACCTGCAGGATTTCCCCCTTCACCTTGCTGTCGAGAATCTCCACGTGCATTCCCGGTTCGGGGGAAGAGGAATCTTTAATAACAGACTTGCGGCGAAGTCTTTTTTCCTCTCTTGAATCAATATTTTTCTTGAGTTTTTCCACTTCTCGTTTGGAATTTTCTCTCTCTGCAGGAGATGACCCCTTTTCGGATCGGAAGGAGCGAAGAAGTTCTTTTGCCTTCTCCTCCGCATCCCGAAGCATTTTTCGAGCCTGCTCATCGGATTTACGGAGGATATTCTCTTCCGCATCCTGGAGAAAATCCATCTCTTCCTGTACCTTTCTCTCCCGCTCCGCAAGCTCCTGAAGGGCAGCAAAAAGCTCCTGTTCCTTTCTTTCCAGCAGAAGCTCCTTTTCAAAGAGCCTGTTTTCGGTTCTCTCCAGGGGGTCTGTCTCTTCCTGAGCCACCTCCCGGGCCCGTTCCAGCACCTCTTTATCTAACCCATACCGCTCGGCGATAAGAATGGCGTTGCTCTTGCCGGGAATGCCCAGAATAAGTCGGTAGGTGGGAGAGGCCGTGGCGGGGTCAAACTCCATGCTTGCTGTAGCCACGCGAGAGGCAGTGAGGGCATATCGCTTGATAGGGTTATGATGGGTGGTGGCCAAAACAAGGCTTTTCTTTTTGAGAAAGGCTTCGAGAATGGCAATGCCGAGAGCGGCCCCCTCCTGGGGATCGGTTCCAGCCCCAAGCTCGTCGAGAATGACAAGCGAGCTTTCCGTACTACCCCGAAGCA
Organism: uncultured Synergistaceae bacterium; assembly: GCA_964539095.1. Taxonomy (GTDB): domain Bacteria; phylum Synergistota; class Synergistia; order Synergistales; family Aminiphilaceae; genus DAIPKP01. The sequence continues at coordinate 136,921 of CAZIFL010000004.1, read as the reverse complement.
TGGCAGCAATGTTTTTGATGTGGCCGCTGAAGGTGGAGAGGCTCTGGGTTATGCTCTGCTCATCTCCGATGTCGCCGAGAATTTGATCGAAAGAGCCTACCCGGGAGCCCTCTTCGACAGGGGCGGGAAGACCGAACCATGTCAGAAGCACCATTACCGCCACAGTCTTAAGAACCACGGTTTTTCCTCCCGTGTTGGGACCGGTGATAATAACGGCTCTATCCTTCTTACCGCACAGGAGATCTAGAGGAACTGCATGATCTCCCAAAAGCGGATGCCGCGCCTTTCGTATGTCAAAAAAAGAGGGTTTTTCGAGCTGGGGGAGAACCCATCGCTTCTCCTGCATCATGCAGGTGGCTCCGTAGAGAACATCAAGAAAAGCGAGGGTCTCCTCAAGAGCCAGCACAGCCTTTTCTCTCGCCAAAATCGCCTCGGTAAGCTCCCGGAGGATTCTGCGCTCTTCTTCCGCCTCCTCCTGAGCTGCCATGGCAAGCTCATTGTTCAGGGATACCAGCTTGGAGGGCTCCATATATGCGGAATTACCGGAGCTTGAAGAATAGAGAAGAATTCCCGCAAAAGAGGTGACATGCTCTTTTTTCACCAGCACTGCAAAGCGTCCGTCCCGGAAGGAGAGCACCCGCTCCTGCAGTTTTCCGGAGAATCCCGGATCGTGCAACAGGGCGTTTCCCAGAGAACGCGCCTTGGACTGGGTGTGGCGTATCCGTAGCCGAAGCTCCGCAAGCTTCGGGGAGGCATGATCGTAAAGCACTCCATCCGCATCAAGAACCCCAAGAAGAGCGTGTTCCTTCTGAAAATCACGGATTTTCTTTACATACTCCCCCAGATGGGGATACTCCTCCTGCCGCTCCCCCAGAAAGGATCGAAGACGTATACCCAAAGCAAAGGCGTGCTGAAAGTGAAGAAGCTCCTCTCCGAAGAGAAAACCCGACTCCTTCGCTTTTTCGAGAAAATTTCCCAGGGGCTCTACCCCCTCCACCTTGGGGAAACCGCTCTCTCTTTCGGTGCATCTGCGATACTGTAAAAGAATATGATGATGCTTTTCCAGCGCCTCCCACCCCGAAAGAGGCTGCATCTGCGAAAAACACCGTACTCCGAGAGAGGTACGGCAGTAGGGTGCGAAGAGGGCGAGGATTTTTTCGAATTCGAAGATCTCCAGCACCCGAGAGGTAACGATCAATTTCATTCGCTCCTTTCATCCGAAGGGGGAACTTCTTTGTGAGTTCCTTGGGGGGAGAGAATGGAAAAGGAAGTATCCTCTGGGGAAGAATGCTGTGTATCTCCAGGAAAGACTACCCCGTGAGCATCCATGTACTCTGAAATATGAGGCCATACAACGGCAGCAATACGCATGGAACGGCTTTCGATAAACCAGCTTTGGGTAAGGGGAAGACGGATCATCGTACCTCCCATGAAAACGAGAAGGAGGAGCGCCATCCCCTTCACAAGACCCGACAGAACCCCCCCAAGCCGATCCAGGGTTCCAAGGAAGGCAAATTTCACCACAAGACGTATCATTCTGTAGATAAGGGAAGATCCAAGATTAACAGCAATGAATATAACCGCCATAATGACAATGGTTACCACGGAAAGTTTGTCCGGCGGTATGGAACCGCTAAAATATTCTCCCAGAAGGGGGCCAAGCTTCCAGGCCAAAAAAATGCCGCCGAAAAGGCCCACAAGAGAGCATATCTCCCCTGTAAGCCCCCTGAGAAATCCCTTTACACCAAAATACAGAAAAAGGACGCCGAAAAGGCCGTCAAAAAGATCTGCTCCAGACATAATCGCCCTCTACTCGTTCTTTTCTTCGAGAAAGCTCGCACATCTTCTCGAAATGCCATCCAGGGTATAGGCAAGCTGCAAACAGGCCAGAAGCATTTTCTCATCCTGCTTTGCCCCTGAAGGAAGCGCATGCAGCTGCTCTTTAACCATACCCGAAATTCTTGCGAAGGTGGCTTCATCCAACTTGGAAAGGACATGGTACTCCCTTCCGAGAAGGTGGAGGGTGTATCGTTCCTGCCCCTGATCTCTGGTCCCCTTTTTTTCCATAATGCCACTCCCCAATCCGCTCAAAAGGCTCTTCCTCCCGCAGGGAGATCCCGCGGGAGGAACCCCGAAACGACGTTACTCAAGCGTGAGATATCTTTTCAAACCGTTCTACGAGATTTTTTATCTTTTGTTCCACCTGTCCCTGTTCTTTGAGAAGGTGCATGGCTTCTCGTTCTTTTGTCTCCAAAAGACGCTGCTGTTCCTTCCGAAGGCGGATAAGCTCAAGATCCTTCTCCTGGATGATCTTTTCGTAGTTTTCTATCTGGCCTGCAAGCCCCTGGCGCTCCTCTTGAAGGTGCTGCATCTTTTCAAGGGCCCTTTCGACAATCTGTTCGATCTCTCTGAGTTGTGTATGCATGCGAACTCCCTCCGGCATAAGTATGGTGTTTCGTCTACCGAAGAATATATCCCGAGGATTCCAGCCCCTGACGAAGCTGGACATGCTGCCTATCCACCTCTTCATCGCTCAGGGTTCTTTCCTGATGGCGGTAGAGAATAGAAAAGGAAAGGCTTCGTTTTCCCTCGGGAATACCCTCTCCCTCGTAGGTATCAAAAAGCAGGACACTTTGAGCATCCTCTCCCTTAAGAGAGTCTATACGTTCCAAAACTTCTGATGCGCTTACTTTCCGGGCATCCACAAGCAGGGAGATGTCTCTGTACACTCCCGGATAGCGTGCGGTGTACCCAAAAGCCTTCCTGGGGGAATCCAGAAGAGGGGCAATTTCGATTTCAAAGGCATATACGGGAGCCCCGAGATCGAAAAAGTCCTCTATGGAAGGCTTCAGCCGTGCAAGATAACCTATGCGGGACTCTCCGAAATAGATATGCCCCGTCTGCCCTCGGTGACCGAAGGGCTCCAGAGCCTGCCGGAAGGAGATCTGAGCATTGGCGCTCTCGCAGAGGGCAAGGAGATCCCCCTTTACTCTGTAAAAGGTCTCTTCATCCTGAAGCAAATTTTTCCGTTTTCCCGCATAGACAACCCCCCCCATGAGAGGAGGCTCCACATGGCTCTCTCCTGTTCTCAGAAAAACCCTGCCGGATTCAAAGATTCGGATAGGATCTTTCCACCCTCCCCGAACATTCTTTACGAGGCTCTGAAGAAGCCCCGGAAGAAGAAAGGTGCGCATGCAGGAGAGTTCGCTGCTGATGGGGTTCAGCACCTTAATGGGGTGGTTTCTTGGATCATTCTCCGGAAGAAGGAGCTTCTCGAAGATCTCAGGAGCCACGAAGCTGTATGTCACGACTTCCGAGTATCCTCTCCCCATGGCTACCTCGCGGAAACGCGAGACCTGGGCCATTTCTGGGGTCATGGTACCCGGAGCATGAAGGTTTGAGGGAATTCTGGAGGGGATATCGTTATACCCCTCCACACGACCAACCTCTTCGATAAGATCTTCCTCTATGGAGATATCCAGACGCTCTTTAGGAGCAAGATAGATTCTCCCCTTTTCGGAACGCTCCACCTCTTCGAACCCCAGGCGCTCCAAGATAGCGGTCGCATCGTCCATGCGATGGTGAAGTAGCATACGCTGCATTTTTTCTTTTGTGAGGCTCACACGCACGGGCTCAGAGCATGGCTCTCCCGCACTATGCACCCGGTAACCCCCATTGCCGGCATTCCACTGCTCAAGAAGCCCTAAACAGTGGTGCAATCCAAGAAGGGCCTTCTCTCGATTGACCCCTCGGGCATTTCTGTAGGAAGCTTCGGAATGCAGTCCCAGACGGCGGGAGGTAGCCCCCACCATCTCACGATTGAAAATAGCCGATTCCAGGGCAAGGGTTCTTGTGGATTCACTGATTTCCGTGCTCTCCCCCCCCATAACGCCTGCAAGGCCCACGGGGATATTCCCGCTGGTAATGCAGAGATCTTCCGGAGAAAGAATCCGCTCTTTTCCATCGAGGGTCCTCAGGCGCTCTCCATCCCGGGCAGCTCGTACGGTAATCTCCTTTTCCGGAAGAAGATCTGCGTCGTAGGCATGAAGAGGCTGCCCGATGGTGAGCATCGAAAGGTTTGTGGCATCCACCACATTATTAATCGGACGAATCCCATGCTTGACCAGCAGAATCTGCGCCTCCAGAGGAGAGGGAGCAATCGTCAGATCTGTGAGAAGCCCCAGGGCAAAGTAGGGGCAGAGATGCTCTGTCAGGGAGATCCCCTTAAAGAAAAAGGGCCAATCCTGCTCCCCCTCGGAATGCTCCTGCAGAGGAACCAGAGAGCTTGTCGCCAGAATTCCGCGAACTTCCCGGGCCATACCTGTGATGCTAAGAAGATCTCCCCGATTGGGGGTGATGGAGACATCAAGGATATGATCGTCCAGCTCAAAATGTCTCTTAAAATCGACGCCCAAAGGGGTCTTTTCAGGAAGAATAAAAATACCGTGTTCCTTTTCAAGCCCCGACAACCCGAGTTCCTGGGCAGAGAGGAGCATTCCCTCCGAAGCAAGAGAACCGAACTCCCGAATGCCGAGGATGGTCCCATCTGCAAGGGTAGATGCAGGGGGTCCGTAGGGCACCATCTGCCCCTGCCGCACGTTTTCTGCGGCGGTAACACAGCAGGCCTCCCCCTTCCCCGTATCAAGGCGAGCCACCTTCCAGGAGGACTTTTCCGGATGCTCCTCCAGAGAGACGATACGGGCGGTGACAACACCATCCAGATCTTTCCAGGGCTCCCGGATCTCTTCGATTTCGCTTCCCGTAAGGGTCATACGCTCTGCAAGTTCCTCCACGCCCACGGAAAAGCGAACGAACTGGGAGAGCCATTTCCAGGAAACAAGCATGATTACCCCATCCTCCCTTGGGTCAGGAAACCCATATCTCCCTCAAAGAGGAGACGCAGATCTCCGATTTCGTATTTCAACATGGCGATACGATCAAGCCCCATCCCCCAGGCAAAGCCGTTGTACTTTTCGGGGTCAATCCCCCCGTATCGAAGAACATTGGGGTGCACCATACCAAGGCCGCAGATCTCAAGCCACCCCGTACCCTTGCAAACCCGACAGGAGCTGTTCTTGCCTCCGCAGATAACACAGGAGATGTCCATTTCGAGGGAAGGCTCCGTAAAGGGGAAGTAGCTTGCCCGATAGCGCACCTTGAGAGAGCGCCCAAAAATCTCCCGGGCAAAAACATCAAGACAGCCTTTAAGATCCGCCACGGAGATGTCCTCATCCACAAGAAGCCCCTCAAGCTGATTAAACATGGGAGAGTGGGTGGGGTCACTGTCTCTTCGAAAGACCCTTCCGGGACAGATGATACGCAGAGGGGCCCCCAGTTTTCTCATGGTTCGAACCTGAGTTGGAGATGTATGCGTACGAAGCAGCAGACCCTGCTCTACGTAAAAGGTATCCTGCATATCTCTGGCGGGATGGGAGGGGGGGATATTCAGGGCCTCAAAGTTATGAAAGTCGTCTTCAATCTCCGGCCCAGAGGCCACGGTAAAGCCGAGACCAGCAAAAATAGAGACCACATCCATCGTCACCTGCACTACCGGGTGAAAGCTCCCCCAACCTCGTGAAGAGGCGGGAAGTGTAACATCAAGAAAATCACGAAGCTCTTTTTCTTCGTGTTCTTCTTTTTCAAGACGCTCTTTTTTTCTTTCGTAGAGTTCTTCGCACTCATCCCGAAGGAGATTGATCTTTTTTCCAAAGGAAGGCCGTTCCTCCTGGGAAAGGGAACCCAGGCTTTTCATAAGCAGGGTAATCTCTCCCTTTTTGCCGAGAAAACGATTTTTCACCTCCTGCAAAGCGTCCATGTGAAGGGCATTTTCAAGGTTTTTCAGAAAAGCTTCTCGAACTATCTCCATGTTTTGCAGCGCATCCATGAACTACATCCCCCTCGTTTCTTCAGAGTCCTGAAGCCAGGCCCTTATTTTTTTCTTTTTCCACAGGCGAGAGAGTCACTCCCCCCTAAGGGACGCATCCCTCCGAGAAGAGACCCAGGCTTCTCATCGTGGTATACAAAGAATAAAGGCATTATACGTCTTTCTGAAATCCCATTCTACCAAAGTTTTCCGCCGTACATCCTTCGCAGATTGCACAAAATCCATCAAAATTATCAAAAATTTCTATAAAAAAAGGCTCCTGCCTATATCTCCAGCAGGAACCTACACTATCTCTCGCCTACGTATCGTTTCTATCTCTGGGCAAGGGCGCTCTTTGCAGTTTCCGCAAGCCGAACAAAGGCGGGCATATCGTTTATGGCGATATCCGCGAGCATCTTACGGTTAATTTCAACCCCTGCCTTTTTAAGCCCATTAACCAGAGAACTGTACGTGGTGCCATTCATACGGGCCGCTGCATTAATTCGCACTACCCAAAGCTTGCGATACTCCCGTTTTTTTGTTTTTCTATCCCGATACGCATTGGACAGAGACTTAAGAAATGCCTCCCGGGCACGCTTGTAGACGTTTTTCTTACGGCCAAAATATCCTTTTGTGATGGAAAATAGTTTTTTCCGCTTTTTATCGCTTGCGCTTCCGCCTTTAACCCTCGGCATGGCTTGTCACTCCTTCATAAGCTGATGATCTCAGGATCGTAAAATAGTTTTACTCCTATGCGTACGGCAGCATTTCCTTAACATTTTTAGCCTGGGCCGTATCCAAAACTCCGAGTTCCCTCAGTCGGCGCAGACGCTTGCCGTTCTTTTTGCGCAAAAGGTGTCCCCGACCAACCTTTTTATAGACGACCTTTCCCCCTCCGGTGACCCGAAAACGCTTTTTCGTTCCGGAGTGAGTTTTCTGCTTTGGCATGGAAATCCCTCCTAAAAATTTTCTTCTCTGGGAGGTTCGTAAACCGAAGCCTCCCTTCGAAAGATCACAGAGCCTATTCCTTCTCCCCTGGCTTAGCGGGTTTCTTGGGAATGGGAACCAGCATCATTCGCATGAAGCGCCCCTCCATACGAGGGGGCATTTCCACCGTAGCGAGCAACTCACAATCTCTCGCCACTTTTTCAAGAACTTCTTTTCCTTTATCCAGAAAAGCCATCTCTCTTCCGCGGAAAAACACGGAGACCTTTACCCGATGCCCCGCATCAAGGAAGCCTTTTATGGCCTTCGTTTTGAAATTGTAATCATGGACATCAATCTTCGGACGCATCTTCATCTCTTTGATGGTCTGGACCTTCTGTTTTTTTCGAGCGTCCTTGTCCTTTTTCTGCAGTTGATACTTGTACTTCCCGTAATCAAGAATCCGACACACGGGGGGAGAGGCCTGAGGAGCCACCTCCACCAGGTCATAGCCTCTCTCTTCTGAGAGTTGCAGTGCCTTATCAATAGGGATCACGCCCAGCTTTACCCCCTGGTCATCAACGAGGAGAACCTCGGGACACCGAATCTCTTCGTTGATACGAGGCTCATCATTAGGTTTCTTAGCGATAACAGCTCACCTCCATAAAAAAATAAAAAAAGGGGCTTCGCCCCTTTTTATGTACAACACAACAATCGTTTCTTGTTTGTGAGTACCAGGCAGCGTTTTTACCAACTGGTGAGGGCTTTGCCCTGCTTGTATATTTTGCATGCTAGAAATTGAGCAAAGATGCACGCTCCAAGCAGGTACTATACCATAGTCCTCGACAAATCACAAGAAAAAGGAGTGAATTCTTGCGATAAAAGTTTCTGCATCTCTTCCAAACTTTTTGAGCCGAGATCCCCTTGCGCTCTTTCGCGGACAGCAACGGTCTTTTCCTCTTGCTCCCGATCTCCCAGAACGAACATATAGGGAACTTTTTCCATCTGGGCATCCCGAATTTTTTTGCCCAGTTTTTCGTCCCTGAAATCAATCTCTGTACGGTACCCCCGGGACTGAAGTTTTTTCTCGATTTCTCTGGCATAGTGCAGATGGTCATCGCTCACGGGGAGGATCTTCACCTGCACCGGAGCGAGCCAGAAGGGAAAGGCTCCCGCGTAGTGCTCAATGAGAATACCGAAAAAGCGCTCCAGACTGCCGTAGACCGTTCGGTGCAGCATCACAGGGCGGTGCTGCTGCCCATCCTTGCCCACGTAGTTCATGTCGAACTTCTCGGGCATCTGGAAATCCAGCTGAATGGTGCCGCACTGCCAGGTTCTTCCCAGACAGTCCTCAAGATGGAAGTCTATCTTAGGGCCGTAAAAGGCTCCGTCCCCTTCGTTGATGCGATAGGGGGTTCCAGATTCCTCCAGGGCATCCTGAAGTGCCTTCTCTGCCATGTCCCACATGGCAGGATCCCCCATCGCCTTCTCGGGACGAGTGGAAAGCTCTACAGAATACTTAAAGTTGAACACCTTGGAGTAGATGTAGTTTTCAAGATCCATTATCCCAAGGATCTCATCCTTGATCTGCTCGGGGGTTACGTAAAGGTGTGCATCGTCTTGGGTAAAGCAACGCACACGCATAAGCCCGTGGAGCACTCCCGAGCGCTCATGACGGTGTACCGTGCCGAGTTCCGCCATGCGGAGGGGGAACTCCTTGTAACTCCGAAGCTTGCTGTTGTACACCATGATGCCACCGGGACAGTTCATGGGCTTGATGGCATACTCCCGCTCATCAATTTCGGTAAAGTACATGTTCTCCCGGTAGTGATCCCAATGCCCCGACTGAAGCCAGAGATCCTTGTTCAAAATAAGAGGAGTTTTAATTTCGCAGTACCCCCGGCGAATATGCTCCTGCCGCCAGAAATCCACAAGCTGATTGATGATAACCATCCCCTTGGGATGAAAAAAGGGAAACCCCGGCCCCTCGGGGTGAAGGCTGAAGAGATCCAGCTCGCGGCCAAGCTTCTGATGGGCTCGGCGCTTGGCCTCTTCGAGCCTTGCAAGATGAGCCTTAAGGGAATCCTTATCGGGGAAGGCTGTGCCGTAGACCCGAGTAAGCATAATATTTTTTTCGTCTCCACGCCAATAGGCTCCTGCGAGAGAGAGAAGTTTCACCGCCCGCAAGAAACCCGTGTGGGGCACATGGGGCCCCCGGCAGAGATCAATAAAATCTCCCTGACGGTAGCAGGAAATCGCTTCATCCTCCAGGGCCTCAATAAGTTCTACCTTGTAGATCTGCTCTTGCCGGGTAAAAAGATCCAGGGCTTCCTTACGAGGAAGAACATCCCGGACAAGAGGCGTTTTCTCCCTGGCAAGTCGGTCCATCTCCTTCTCGATTTTAGGAAGATCCTCTTCGGTAATCTGCCCGACCACCTCGAAATCGTAGTAGAAACCATCTTTGATGGCGGGGCCTATGGCATATTTAGTGCCAGGGAAGAGATTAAGTACCGCCTGAGCCAGAAGATGCGATGTGGAATGGCGAAGAATCTCTAACCCTTCCGGACTCTCCGGGGTGACGGGCTCCACCGTAGCATCTTTATCCACGAGAGCATGAACATCTTTGAGTTCTCCATCAACTTTCACGGCGAGAGCATTTTTCTCAAGCTTCCAGTGTCGCAAAATTTCTGTTGCAGTACAGGGATCTCCTTCGAAGAGATCTCCCGCAGCATTTGAAAAACGGGCCATACCATCGCCTCCTCAGCATATATACCCAAGACACCCTCGAAGGGATTTTTCTTTTCAGGCATTGTAGCACATTCGGATTGTTTACGGTATTTCTCCATTTCCCGAACTCTTATTTTCAAAAAAACTTTAAATTGAAGGGGAGAAGCACGAGCTTCTCCAGAGAGAAAAGCCCCCTTAAGGGAGAAAGTCATCACGGGATTCAAACATGCAGTTTAGTATTTTTACAAGAATAAACATAAATCTTCTCTCTTTTTCCCTTTTACATATACTTTTGCGTCTTTAGCGACTTTTCGGGTTTTCCGGCCTGATTCCTGGTATTCTGTCGAAAAAATACAAAAAAGCCCTTTTCTCCTTGGGGAAAGCCCCCTATAATAGGGATGATAGTATGTAATGTGCAAAGGGGATACAAAAGATAGAATATCTTTGACTTCATGCCCCGGTAGGAGGTGGTAAGAAAAAATACGTACATATCGGTTATGGCTTTTCGCGGTAATGGGTTTGACGTGGTGGTTTTCTTTTTTGTGCTTTTCTTGTTTTATTCCTGCCTAAGGAGGGGTTTATCGTATGGCTTCGAAAGAGAACAGCGGCGGTTTTGCAACAAGGTGGGGCCTGATTCTTGCTGCCATCGGCATGGCGGTGGGAACGGGCAATATCTGGCGCTTTCCTCGTATGGCTGCCAAAATGGGTGGTGGCTCCTTTATCATCGGCGTGGTTATCGCCATGATCCTCTGGGCGGTTCCGCTGCTTATCGCAGAATCCGTCTGGGGCAACAAGACCCGTATGGGGTGCGGCGGTTCCTTTAAGAAATATGTCGGCGAAGGATGGACCTGGGCGGGTACCGCAGTAGGGCTTATCTGCGCAGGAATCGCTTTTTACTATGCGGTGGTTCTCGGCTGGTGTGTGCGCTATCTTGTCTACGGCATTCAGGGAATTCTCAATTCCGGAGACTCCGCGCAGCTTTGGGAGACCTTCTCCAGCGCCACCGGGGCAGCCTCCTGGACTCTCAACGGAGCAGCTCCCTGGCATCTTATCTCCATGCTTGTCGTTCTGGTGGTCACCCTTCGGGGGATCGAGGCGGGGATCGAAAAGGTCTGTAAAGTCCTTATCCCCACCCTCTTCGTGCTTCTCGCTATCATCATGGTTCGTGCGGTCACCCTTCCTGGAGCCGTGGTAGGTCTTCAGTTTCTCTTCCAGCCCGACTGGGATTCCATGCTCACCGGACGCCTCTGGATAGAGGCCTTCACTCAGGCGGCGTGGTCCACCGGAGCAGGCTGGGGCCTCATGCTCACGTACTTCATCTATACCAAGAGCAATGAAGATACGGTGCTGAACGCCACCACAGTCTGTCTCGGCGACACCAGCGCGGGACTTCTGGCGGTGCTCTGCGTGGTTCCCACTGTCTTCGCTCTGGATCCCAACGCGGCGGAGTTCCTCACCGGAACCGGCAATAACGGTCTCGTCTTCGTGCACCTTGTTACCCTCTTCCAGCAGATGCCCGCAGGGCAGATCATCGGGATTCTCTTCTTCCTGGCCCTCACGGTGGCAGCCCTCAGCTCCACCTTCCCCATGCTTGAGCTGGTGGCCCGGTTCTTCATGGATGCGGGATTCCCCCGGAAGAAGGCTCTTCTTGTGGGGGGTGTCATCATGTACGCCCTCGGAGTTCCCTCTGCCATGAACATGAACTTCCTGGACAACCAGGACTGGGTCTGGGGCGTGGGACTTCTCGCCTCAGGACTCTTCTTCTCCCTGGCGGCTATCAAAATGGGAGTGGACAAGATCTGGAAAGAGGATATCGAGCCCAATGCAGACCTCAAGTGGCCCTGGCTCTTTAAGCTCATCTACCTCTTCCCGGTGTGGTTCGTGCTGATCTTCGGATGGTGGATCTACCAGGCTGCAAGCTGGTACCCCGGCGAGTGGTGGAAGTTCTGGCCCGTGCACGACTTTGCGGGCTTCTCCTACAACTTTAGCCCCATGACCATCTTCTTCCAGTGGGCAATTCTCTTTGTGGTGGTCTATGCCCTTCGGGGATGGCTGAACAAAAAGTTTATGTATCAGTTCGATCCTCAGAACCCCGAAATCCCCAAGAAGGCCTTTTAGGGCTTGGGGCTAGAGAGATCCAAGGAGGTTATACATATGTCCTGGCAAATGAATATGGTTATCGTGCTGTTGGTTGTCTGGGGAGGCTTTGCTCTCTGTGTCAAAGAGACCATGAAAGCCGAAAGCAAGAAGAACTAGAGTCACTTCTTTTTCTTCTGTAAAAAGGCAAGAAAAAATCGGGAGGGCGGCGCATTTGCTGCTCTCCCGATTTTTCGTATACTTCTCCTTCTTCGTGAACAAAAAAACGTTCCCGAAGAAGTTCTCTTCAGGAACGCAGAAACTACATCAGATTAGATTAGAGCTACCGTCGATCCCGGTCTCCACTGCTACGGCGAGGGCCGCTGCTACTGCCTCGGCGGTCTCCTCCCCGTCCACCGGAACCACCTCTCCCCCCGGCTCCGGAGGAAGGAGGACGGCTCTCTCTTCTGGGGGCGTCTCCCCCTTTACTTACCAGCTCTTCAATCTTTTTATCCCGGTCCTCTTCGAGCTTCAGGATATCCGCATACTCCTCTGCATCCAGGGCTGATGTGTCTGCAAGAATACGACGACGGCTCAGGTTAACCCGTCCGAGATCGTCTATCTCCTTGACCACCACGAGAACAGGGTCTCCGATGGAGACAACTTCTTCGATGCTCGGAATATGATGGGTGCTCACTTCGCTCACGTGGAGTAGCCCGTCTTTGCCGGGGAGAAGCTCCACAAAGGCGCCGAAGCTCATCATCCGTACCACTTTGCCGATAAAGATCTCACCCTCCTGTACATCCCGGATGATCTCGTTGATCATGGCGATGGCCTTGGCAGCCACTTTTTCGTCCACCGCAGCCACGAGGATTCTTCCGTCGTCTTCGATGTCGATCTTGGCACCGCTTACGCTCACGATGTTACGAACCGTCTTTCCTCCGGGGCCGATAACCTCCCGAATCTTTTCGGGATCGATCATGAGCGTGGTAATCCGGGGAGCGTAGTTCGAAAGGTTTTCCCGGGGAGTATCAATGGTCTGGTTCATAATCCCCAGAATGTGGAGTCGGGCATCTTTGGCCTGTCCGAGGGCCTGCTGCAGAATCTGGCGGGTTATCCCCCCGGCCTTGTTATCCATCTGAAGGGCGGTAACACCGTCGGCGGTCCCCGCTACTTTGAAATCCATATCGCCGTAGTGATCCTCAAGCCCCTGAATATCCGTGAGCACCGCCACCTTATCTCCCTCTTTAATAAGCCCCATGGCAGTTCCCGCACACGCCTTAGCGATGGGAACCCCTGCATCCATGAGGGAGAGGCTGGCGGAACAGACCGAAGCCATGGAGCTGGATCCGTTAGATTCGAGAATGTCGGAAACCACCCGCATGGCGTAGGGGAAGTTATTTTCCTCGGGGATAAGGGGCTTTATGGCACGCTCCGCCAAGGCACCGTGTCCGATCTCCCGGCGTCCCGGTCCCCGCATGGGGCGAGCTTCTCCCACGCAGAAGGGGGGGAAGTTGTAGTGCAGCATAAAACGCTTTGCAGGCTCATCATGCTTGAGCCCGTCGAGAATCTGATCATCCGCTCCGAGCATCCCCAGGGTTGCCACCCCAAGGGACTGGGTCTCTCCCCGGGTGAAGAGGGCGGAACCATGCGTGCGGGGGAGTACCCCCACCTCACACGCCACGGGGCGAACTTCGTCGAGCCTCCGCCCGTCGGAACGAAAATGTTCCTCGATCACCAACGTACGCATGGCCTTCTTAACAAGCTTCTCCACGCCGCTGGAGATATATCCTTTGCTTTCAGGATAGCTCTCCTGAAAATGCTCTATGGCCTTCTGCTGAATCAGAGAGACTGCCTCTTCCTGGGGCTGCTTCTCCCGAATCCGCACAGCACCCTCGATCTCTCCGTAGAGTTCCCCTGCGAGATAGGCATCAATCTCTTCAATGACGGGGAGTTCGGGGACCTGAAGCTTCTCCTTGCCGGCCTCCTGACGGATCTTCTGCTGGAAGGTCACGATCTCCTTGATGGCTCCATGAGCAAGCTCCAAAGCATCCACAAGGATCTCTTCGCTTACCTCCTTGGCTCCTGCCTCCACCATGGTAATGCCGTCCATATGCCCCGCCACCACGAGATCAAGAGAGCTTTCGAGCATCTGGCTCTCCGTGGGGTTCACCACGAGATTGCCTTCGATAAGCCCCACCCGCACAGCACCCACGGGGCCAGCCCAGGGGATCTCAGAGAGAGTGAGCGCCACAGAAGCCGCATTGATAGCCAGTACCTGGGGGGTATTTTCCTGATCCACCGAGTGCACCGTGCAAACCACGTGCACGTCGTTTCTCATATGCTGGGGGAAGAGGGAGCGAATGGATCGATCGGTAATCCGGGCGCTGAGGGTAGCGGTCTCGGAAGGACGCCCCTCCCGCTTGATAAATCCTCCGGGAATCTTCCCTGCAGAGTAAAAGCGCTCTTCATAATCCACAAGGAGGGGGAAAAAATCCAACCCTTCCTTGGGTTTGGGAGATACACATGCGGTGACAAGCACCACAGTCTCTCCATGACGAGCGTGAACTGCCGCAGAAGCCTGCTTTGCCATTTTTCCCGTTTCGAACGAGAGCTGGCTGTTTCCCACCTGAATCGTATAGGTTTGTACCATAAACTATTCCTCCTGATATATATTCTTTCCTTCTTTGGGCACCTCAGAAGCATACCACAAATAAAACGGGAAGAGAGCATTTTATGCGCTCTCTCCCCGCAAAAAATCGTTTTAAAGCGTTTCTTGAAAAAATCTGGTTGCCAAAAGAGAAAAAAGCCTAATGGCGAAGCCCAAGGCTGGTGATAAGGCTCTTGTACCGGGCAAATTCTCTGTCTTTAAGGTAGGCAAGAAGCTTTCTCCGCTTTCCGACAAGCTTGAGAAGCCCACGACGGGAGTGAAAATCCTTTTTATGGATCTTCATATGCTCTGTAAGCTCTCGAATACGATGAGTGAGCACCGCCACCTGAACCTCTGCAGACCCTGTATCGGCTCCATGAACCCGATACGCCTCAATAATCTCCTGTTTTTTTTCTTTGGTAATCATATCCAACACTCCTTGAAAATATATCCCTCTTCCACGTCTCGGGATTTCCCCACGAAACCTAGAAAAGGGTAAGCTCATAGTACCACCCTCTCTTTCTAAAGGCAAGAGGGAAAAGTTTTTTGAAAACTCTTTTTTCGGAGCGATTATTTCTCGGGATAGACGCTAAGGTACCGCTCCCCTCCATCAGGAGCCACCGTAAGAATCGTACCCTGAACCCACCTCTCATTAAGAAGTTTCATCGCTCCCGCGATATTCGCCCCGGTGCTGAAGCCGCAGAAAAAGCCGTGTTGCCGGGTAAACCAGAGGCTCTTTTCAAGGGCTTCTTCGGTGGAGACCGTAATAGTAGCGTTAATTTCGGAGAGATCACAATTCTCCGGCACAAAGCCTCCGCCGATACCCTGAATACCGTGGGATCCCGAAGCCCCTCCCGAAAGAACCGGGCTCTCCTGAGGCTCCAAGGCTATGGATTGAAGACTTGGGTATCGTTGCCGCAGCCCTCTCACGCTACCCATAAGCGTTCCTCCGGTACCGACCCCTGCGAGAAACGCCGAGGGAGAGGCTTTCTTTTTTTCGAGAAATTGCAGAAACTCACGGGCCGTAGTCACCTCATGAGCCCAAGGGTTACCGGGATTGGAAAACTGATCCGGCATCACCACCCGAGGATCTTCCGCGGCCATATTCCGGGCCTCTTCTATGGCCCCCTTCATGCCAAGACGCTCCGGGGTAAGCACAAGATCCGCCCCGTAACAGCGAAGAAGCTTCCGACGCTCCTGAGACATATTCTCCGGCATGGTAAGACGCACCGCAAGCCCCAGAGCCCTTCCGTAAAGGGCCAGGGCGATTCCCGTATTTCCCGATGTGGGCTCGGCAATAACCGTATCCTTCTGAAGCTTTCCGGAAAGTTCCAGATATCGAAGCATCCCCCAGGCGGCGCGGTCCTTGATGGAGCCCCCTGGATTCCCCTTTTCAACCTTGATAACGATCTCCCCTCCTCCATGAGGGAAAGAGTAGAAAGGGGTGTTTCCCAGGGCTTTCAGGATATGAAGAGAGTCCACTCGAAGCTCTTTCTGAGGGCTCCTCATGAGGCTTTGCTCTCCCAGGAGACCCGAGGCTCCTGCTCCAGAAGAAGGGCTCGAAGGGCAGCATACTCTCTTTCCAGCGTCTCCAACCGGTCAAGAAGATGGCCGGGGCTGTGGAGCTTCTCAGAACCGATCTTCACCACCGATGCGGGAATCCCCACCACCGTGCTTTCGGGGGGCACCGACTCCAGAACCACCGCCCCCGCACCGATGCGGGAACCTTTTCCGATAACAAGATTGCCCAAAACCCGAGCCCCCGAACCGAGGATCACATCATCCTCCACAAGAGGATGCCGGATAAAGTCCTTCTCGTTACCCGTAGCTCCCAGGGTTACCCCCTGATAGATGAGCACCCGGGAGCCCACCCGGGCGGTTTGCCCGATCACCACGCCCATGCCGTGATCAATAAACACTCCTGCCCCAAGACGGGCACCGGGATGAATCTCTATCCCCGTAAGCCAGCGCATCACCAGGGAGAGAAGTCGGGGAAGAACTGGAATCTTTAAGGTGTAAAGAACGTGAAAGAGTCTGTGCATGGTCACCGCCCAGTATCCGGGGGTGCACAAAAGGATCTCCAGAAGCCCCCGAAATCCTCGGGGAATGGCGGGATCATTTCTCCGAACAGCTCTAAAATCTTCTCCGAGCGTATGCAGTACGTCTCTCATGGTCATGGTAGATACCCTCCTTAAAAACAAAAAAATCGGGAGAACCTGCCACAGCAGACTCTCCCGATGGATACCATGAAAAACGAGGTTTACCCTACGCCTTTGCATCTCTTCTGCTGCAGCCTCTGTATGAAGCCCGCCGCAGCAAGAATGCCGCAGTGGAAACTAGGAGCTTTTCCACCCGCAACAACAACAGACGAAGAAAACAGAAACGAAAGATCTCATAGGGAACCCTCCTGAAAAGTGCTCTACAACGACCCTCTCAAACATCATTAGCGGGAAATATACGCAAAAATCCCGTATCTGTCAACCCCTGAAATACTCTTTGAAGCTCTACTCAATACGCAGGGAGACGAAAAAGGTTCTTCCCTCCCGGGAGATAAGGAACACCAGAGCCTTGTTTACCTGTTCCATGGCTCTCTGCCAGGATATGGTATCGGTGATGGTTCGGCCATTTACTTCGAGAATAACATCTCCCTCCCGCAACCCCACTCTACCCGCCCTGGAGTTGGGAGCTACCTTACGGATAATCATCCCCCCAGGAACGCCTCTCTTACGAGCATCTTCAAGCCCCATAGGCTCGACGGTAATGCCAAGGGTCTTCTCCAGAGACTCCAAGGGCTTGGAGGAGGGTTTTTCTTCTCCCGGAAGAGGATCAAGGCGCACTGGTAGGATCTCACTCTTTCCATCCCGAAAGATCTCCATATCCACCCTATCCCCCGCAAGATGACTCCGTATCAGAAAGACGAGATCCTGGGAGCTTTCAACACGCTTTTTCCCTACCTTGGTAATGATATCTCCCCGACGGAGCCCCGCCTTCTCGGCAGGAGAATTGGGCATGATATCACTTACCAGAGCACCCCTGGGGGAATCGAGTCCGTAGGCCTCTGCCACCTCCTTCGTCACGGGCTGAATAGAGGCTCCCAGCCACCCCCGGTTCACTCTGCCGTACATCATGAGATCCTGCAGCACCTGGCGAGCCATATTCGAGGGGATGGCAAAACCGATCCCCTGGGCAAAGGGGATAATGGCGGTATTGATCCCCACCACCTTTCCCCGGACATCAAGAAGAGGCCCCCCGCTGTTACCGGGGTTGATGGCCGCATCGGTCTGCAAAAAGCCCTGAAAGTGCACCTCCCCCGCATGAATACTGCGGTTTTTTGCGGAGATCACCCCCATGGTCACCGAATGTTCCAAGCCGTAGGGGTTCCCTATGGCAAGCACATACTCCCCCACATCTAGGGCCTCGGAGTCTCCAAGGTCGAGGGTTGGCAAATTGGAGGCTTCAATCTTCAAAACACCCAGGTCGAAGGTGGGATCCGTCCCCACCAGCTTCGCCTCGAACTCCCGGCCATCCGAAAGAGTCACCGTAATGGAATCCGCATCCGCAATAACATGAGCGTTGGTAAGGATATACCCCTCTTTATTGACAATAAACCCAGATCCCCGCCCCCTCATGGGCACTCTGCGGGAGTATTCTTCGAACTGCTTGCCGAAAAATTCCCTAAAAAGAGGATCCCGAAAGAGTGGGGAAATGTTCTGCGTTACCAAGGTCTCCGTATCGATATTCACCACCCCCGGAGAAGCCTTTTTGATAATATCCACAAAGGGATTCGGCATGGGGGGAGCAGCTTCGAGGCGGGGGGTTCCCGTAAAGCCGAGGAGGAGAAAAAGAACCGTTCCAAACACCCCGAAAAGAAACGTTTTGAGCCATATCTGCATACCGTATCGCCGCATGGCAAAGCACCTCCTGGTAAAGTTTTGTCTTTTGTGCATTTCCATTCTATACAGTCCCTTCAAAAAGGGATAGGAAAAATTACGGAAAAGGGGCTACAAAAAACGGCGGTATTCCTTTTTTAGGAACGCCGCCGATTTCTGTAAAGGGAGAAAAGAAGCCAACCTACTCCCCAGAGGGCTACCCCCCCCGAAAGAAGCATGGAGTTAAAGGGCTTGTCCACATAAAAATCCTGTCGAAGATGATCTACAAAAAAGCGCATGCCTCCGTAACAGATCATGAAAAGAGGCCACAGTAGCGCTCCCTTGCGAATTTCACGGGGGAACCGCCGAAGAAAATATTTTTCCGCCCCGAAAAGAACCCCTAAAATCCCCAGGGCTGCAACAGAATAGTAGATCTGCGTGGGATAGCGAAGCAGTAACGGGGGATCAAAGGGAAAATGCATCCCCCAGGGAGGAGCGGCTTCAATGCCGTAACAGCAGCCATTAAGGAAACATCCCACGCGGCCGATCATCACCACCGTTATGGCGGGAATGCTTGCGGCCTCCGCACAGATCCACCAGGGAGTCTTTCCCTTCCAGGAGCGAAGAATTCCGAAAAGCCCGGCCCCAAAAAAGGCGGGAATCGCCGAAAGCCCCCCCTCGAAGGGAGAAATTATTTTCAAGGGATGCTGAGAAAAGTAGCTCCAGTTATCGAAAACGCTTCCTACACGGGCACCGACATACACGCCGATAAGGGCCCAGAAAACGATGGCTCCCGCAAGTTCGTCGGAACAGCCGTACACTTCCGACATACGTCTTCGGGTCCACCACACCCCCACCATCAAAGCTGCGGTCCACAGCACATAATAGCTGTGGACCGGCATTGATCCTACGGTAAAGAGAATTCTATGCATTATCCCTTATCTCTACCGTATTCTTCGAGGGCGAAAGCTATCCCTGCTTCGAGAAGAGGACGAAGAAGAAGCGGCTCGTTCGGAGGATCTCTTGGGCCAGATCACCACCCGTCGAGAGGGATCATCCCCCACCGAACGGGTCTCCACCTCATCACGCTCCTTCAGGGCAAGATGCACAATCCTGCGTTCCCAGCTCGTCATAGGATCCAGAGAGACGGGTCGACGCCTTCGACAGGCCTCTTCCGCCGCACTGTGTGCGGACTCTTCGAGCCCCTTCTGACGAATTTCCCGATAGCCGTCGCTATCCAGGCGGACCCATCCCTCTACAGCATCCCGAAGCATGAGGTTAAGAAGATACTCCAGAGAACGGAGAGAGGAGCCGTGATCTCCCAGGAAGACATCCTTATCCCTGCCGCAGATCTCAAGAACGTTATCCTCTCCGTATCCAGGCTCTACGGAAGCACCCATATACTCTGCCAGGGTTTGCAGTAAGGACCAGGCCTGAAGCATCTCTCGGGATGCTACGGGACGAATATGGTACGTATTCTTTTTCCCGAAGAGGCCAAAAAGCTTCCTTCCCTCGTCCACAAGTTCCACTACGAGGTTCTCCGGAGGAAGAGATAAGCGAACAGAAGCTTCCTGAAGCGCTTCCTCGGATGTGGCGCTTTCCAAAACAAGCACATCGTGTTCAGACATAAAGACCATACCTCCTCTTTGCATATACCGCCGAATGCACCCATAGATGCGATGCTGTCAGCGCAGCAATATAGGGCCCTCTAACGTGTGTCTCAGGATCTTTTGGGCCGCTCCCGGTGCAGTGCGGGCTTCTCCTGCATCTCCACCGTAGTTTTCATTTTGATACGCCACTGCTGAACCACTCCCATAAGCGAGGAGGCTCCCCAGTAAAGAAGCACCCCTCCAGGAAGGCTGAGGCAGATAAAGACTAGGAAGAGAGGCATAAACCAGTTCATAAACTGCATAGAAGGATTGCTGACAGCGGTCATCTGCTGCTGGAACCAGGTAAGAAAACCGATGACCCCCACAAGGAGAAGATTCCCCAGATAGGCTCCCACGTTGATAAGCCCCCCCGGATTGGCCATTACAGCCTGAGCAATCTGAGCAAGCCCGATGGTAGTGGTGTCTCCTCCCAGGCCGAAAGCGGCTCCCATAGCACCGTAGAGCGACTGGTCCAGGTGAATGGTAAAGAAAGAAAGAGATTCCTGGGTCAGTTTGAGAGTCTGATTAAGCAGTTCCTGGTTGTTCAAAACACGGAAAAGGAGGATCAGAATAGGAAGCTGCACCAGCAGGGGGAGACAGCCCGCCGCAGGATTCACTTTGTTCTCTTTATAGAGCTGCATGGTTTCTTTGTTAAGCTGCTCCTTGTCGCCGGCGTACTTCTCCTGCAGAACCTTGAGACGAGGCTGGAGCTTCTGCATTTTCTGCATACTGACAAGCTGCTTGTGGTTCAGAGGATGCAGCAGAATCCGTACGAGTACCGTAAGCAGAATAATAGAGAGTCCGTAAGAGTGGCTAATTCCGTAAAAGAAATTCAAAATATACAGCAGCAAATCTGTTCCCGCATTCCACATTGCACTCACTGGGGGTCACCATCCCTTGGCTGAATTATGATTCACTATAGAGAGAAATCCCCTTACTGTTCAAGAATATTCCGAGGCTGTTCCTCTTGTGCCTTTTCTTTAGGGGGCACAGGATCATACCCCCCGGGGTGCCACGGAGCACAACAGCATATTCTCCGCAGTGCCAGAAGAATCCCTCGAAAAAGACCAAAACGTTCGATAGCCGTATAGGCATACTCCGAGCAGGTGGGGACAAAACGGCAGTTTGTTCCAAGATAGGGAGAGATACATCTCTTATAAATTTTGATGAGGATAAGGACAGTCTTTTGAGGAATCCGGACGATCCACCTGATTCCAGGCATGATTCGGCCAATCCTCCTTTAGAAATCCTTGAGAGGCGAGAAGAGTTCCCATTTCATGATACACATTCCAGGCCTTTCCTTCTAAGCCGTGCTTTCGAATCATCACGACCATCCAGTATCCCTCTCGTATCCAGGGGATAAGGCGACGCAAAGCCTCCCGGCAGAGCCTCTTTCCCCGGTTCCGATAGGGAGCACTGCCTAGACGCTTCCCCGCCGCAACGCCGTACCGAGAGGTTCCGTCGGGGGAAGACACATAAATGAACCGCACCAGCCGCCCTTGAATGCGCTGGCCAGTGCGGAACACGAGATCAAACTCCCAACGAGAACGAACACGACAATCCGAAGAAAAAGAATAACGTTTCACGCGTTTACACGGCCAAACGCGCCCGGCCCCTACGTCTTCTGTTCTTCAGGATGCGCCTTCCGCTGGCAGAACGGGAACGCTCAAGGAAACCCATGGCCCGCTTCCGACGCGTGTTATGCGGCTGATATGTACGCTTCATTAAGAACACCTCCTCAACTTCAAGTAGTATGGAAAGCACTTCCGAATTTCTCTCGGGAAGATCAACCGAGATAATATAACACAGCCCCCGATTTGGAGCAAACTTTTTGAAGACGACTTTTCAAGAAAAAACGATTATTTTTTCCCGCTTCGCATCTCCGAAGAGAGCCGAAGATGCCGCACCCGGACCCGGGGAAGAGCTTCGAGAATATGCCACTCCCGCCGTTGCACCACCCTACCATCCAGAATAACGACTCTCCCCCGGTCGGCATCTGAACGGATAAGCCTTCCCACAGCCTGCTTCAACAGCATGATCGCCCAGGGGAGAGTCTCTTCGGAAAAGGCCTTTTTCCCCAGCGCATCGTTCTGGGCCTCTACAAGAGGATCCCTGGGATGGGGAAAGGGGATGCGATCCACAATCACCTGGGTAAGCCCATCGCCGGGAATATCCACCCCCTCTCGAAAGGAGACGGTACCCACCAGCACCGAGGTAGTATCCTCCCGAAAGATCCGGAGAAGCTCTGATCGGGGGAGATCGTCCTGCACCAGCACCCGATACGATCGGGGCTTTCGAAGGAGGCGCTCCTTCACGATCCCCAGAAGTCTTCGGGAGCTTACCAGAAGCAGGGTACGCCCCTGATTATCCTCTATAAGACGCTCGGCGGTGCGGGCAAGAGTATCATCGTAAGAGGGATCCACCACCCGGAGCCCCATATCCACCACCCAGATCTCCATCTGCTCCTTGAGATTGAAGGGAGTATCCACCACCAGAGCACGATGGGGGACAAGCCCGGTCTGTCTCTGCCAGTAGTCAAAACGTCCCTCCAGCGCCAGAGTGGCGGAGGTGGCCACCATGCACCCCCCCTTGGAATAGTCGAGAACCTGGCGTATCCAGGGAGAACAGTCCGTGGGAACGCTCTGCAAATTCCGGCCATCCCACCAGTAGGCCCATTCGGGGTAGTGAGCCACGCTGCAGCACCAATCCCCATGCCGGGCAAGAAGGGAGAGATCCTCATACCAGAGAAGCAAGGCACTCGCCTCCTCGCTGGGCTCTTCTCCCGAGGGGCCCTCCCTCAGGGAAGCCAGAGTATGGGCCACCCGCCCCAATCGCTCGAGAATATGGCTGCTCCTGTTCTGCAGCTCCTCCAGAGGCTTTTTGAAGGTACGTCCCTTACCGCACTTCCAGAGAATCATCTCGAAAAGCCCTTCACAATCCCTGCGAAGAAGCTTGAGTTCTTCATGAAAATCTTCCGAGGGAAGATGCTCCTGCTCCGCATAGCGCACGAGCTGAGTTACCGTACCAGGAGCAAGAAGCCGATTCATCTCGTCCAGAGAAAAGACCTTAGCAACGGAGCTTCTCGCAGCCTCCATAAGATGATGCGCTTCATCGCAGAGGAGGATATCAAAGGGGATAGGAAAGGGCATCCCCGCCCCAAGGGTATACGCAAAGAAAAGATGGTAGTTTGCTACCACCACCGAACTATCCAGAGCTTGCCGAAGGGCCCGCTGCACAAAGCAGTTCTCCCACTCTTCGCAGGCTCTCCCCAGACATCCCCGGCTCTTGGCGGCTATTTTCAGCACCCCCGGATGTGAAGGGGGGAGGGAAAGCTCTTCGAGATCTCCCAGAACGCTCCGTTTTGCCCAATCGAGAATGAGAGACGAAGCGCTCCCCTGATCTCCGGAAAAGGAGAGAAGCCCTTCCGATCCAAGCTCCCGAATGCGAGCCCGGCAGGCATAACGAGATCGCCCCTTGATAAGTGCATAGGGGAGATAGATATTGAGAATATTCATAAGCTGGGGAAGATCCTTCTTGAGAAGCTGCTCCTGAAGCGGGATGCTTCCTGTGAGCACAAGCACCCTTTTATCCTGGGCCTCCGCTTGAAGCAGTGCCGGCGCAAGAAGAGCAAAGCTCTTTCCCACCCCCGTAGGAGCCTCTGCCGCAAGAAGCCCCTCCTCAGCATCACAGATATCCCACACCGCCTGTGCAAGCTGCTGTTGGGGAAGCCGAGGACGATACCCCTCAAATTTCTTTGCAAAGGCCCCGGAGGAACCGAAAAGGGCAAACATCTCTTTTTCAAACGTTTTTTCACACACTCTGGAAGATTCGATGGAAAACACCCTCTTAAAAATCTAGTGGCTAGTTATTGGTTCTTAGCTACAAATATGGGTAGGGCAAAGGCACGATAAAGAGAGGTTCTGGCCTTTTTGTTGGGGGATACGGATCTTGCTCCTGAAATTTTCAAACCTCGCCATTATACCCCAGAGAATTCCTGCCGCAACAGATCCGAATCTTCCTCTTCTGCAGGGGCGATGACGAACAGCCAGTCCGAGGGGAGAAGAACAAAATCCTCCGAAGGGTTGACGACAATTTTCCCCTTCTCTCCCTCCCGTCTCTCCACCGCCAAGACAAGATCCCCCACACTCTTCTTGCGCTCCAGAAGAAGCGATCCATACGGAAGATTCCAGAATGCCTGAGGTACAGGAACCTTGCGGAACTCGTTACGAACGTTCGACGTGAGCAGCTCGTTAATCAGCTGGGCAAGCCCGGGGGTAAGGATAAAATGGGCTGCCAGATGCCCTACGTACTTCTCTCTCACCACCACCTCGGAGATCCCCTCATCCCGAAGAAGCTGCTCCCGCCGGGCATCCTCCCGAATCAGCTCTACAATAAAGGTGGGCCTTTTCTTACCGGCCATCCTGCGCAGGGTGAGCGCTCCGAGAATACTTCGAGCATCGCGGTCCTGAGCATTCCGGGGGAGCGATTCATCCGCAAGAAAGACTACTGTAGAAGCCTCTAGCGCCCCCGCCTTTTTCAGAACCCCCGGAAGAGTCCAATCTCCCTGAAGAAAGACGAGATTGGTGCACTCCTTAAGGTGCTCCCGGGGATCAATCTCCGCCACAAGAGTAAGGGTACCCCTTCGGGTATGGCGATTACAGTGAAGTTCGTGTAACAGAAGAGGCACCCCCCGATTCCATCCGCAGAGGACCACGTGCCCCTCCCCAGGCACCATCTCCTTTCTTTCAAAGGGGCGAGAGAACTCCTCTACATCGGCGTTACGTCTCTCGATAACCACAAAATCCTCTTCCCCTGCAATCCTGTAATCCGGAGAGGGGTTCACTAAAACCGCATTGGGATCCTTTCGAGAGACCAGAGCGAGCAGCAGCATATCTTCCGATGCTTTCAGCTCCTTCAGAACCTCCAGATAGCTCCGTCCTTCGTACCCTGCGGAGGAAAGGCGGGAGAACTCACACCCCCGATGCGATGTAAAGAGTTCGTCGAAAAAGGAGATCAGCCCCGAAGCGTGGGCTCCGTGAGCGAGGAGGCGTGCGGTATAGGATCGTCCTTCAAAAATATCCTCCACCCCCGCCATCTTCAGAACCTCCACCTTTTCGGGGGTTTTCTCCAGAAGCTCCACACAGGTTTGGATATTCCCCTCCCCCGAGGCCTTTTCCAGAGTAAGGGCGGTAAGGATGCTTCTCACATCCCTATCCTGATCGGAGCGCTCCTCCGCATCATCCGCCAGCACCACCGCCCCCCGAGCATGAAGAAGGCGTACCTTTTCCAGTGTGTCCGAGACGGAGTAATCCTCGGGGTAGAAAAAGAAACGCTTCCGGTCCGGCAGGGCCTCCCCCAGATCGGGCTCCTCACGCTTAGCCACAAGCACCACCGCCACATCCTGAGCCTTTGTCAGAAGCTCCCGGACCAGCGTCTTTCCCAAAGAATTCCAGCCGCAAAGGATAATATGCCCCTGAATACGGTGCCGCTCAAGGCTTCCCACATGAAACCCCGTGCGCAGCCTCTGGATCACCAGGGCAGAAACAACCCCCGTAAAAAGTGCAAAGAGGGTGAATCCTCCAAGCATCACCAGGATGGTGACAAAACGCCCCTCGGGGGTAACAGGATCAAGCGAAATGGGCTCCCCCGCCATGAGGGTAAAGAGACTGTACCAAAGGGCGTCTGCAAAACTCTCCACCTGGGGCTCCACAAGCCGGATTCCCAGAGCGCCGAAGAAAAAAATCATCACCAGGGAGATCACAATGATAAGATTCTCCCGAAGCCCCTCCCCGATATAGTGGGCCATGGAATCGCACTGCCGGGCCATAACATTTCCCAGGCGCACCAGCCGAAGAAGCCGGATAAGCCGGATAAAACGAAGACGCTGCAATGCCTGAGGACGAAGCGTTCCCAAAAAGCCAAGTCCTCCGAGAACTCCCAAGATGGAGGGAAAAACTGCCAGTGTATCAAGAACAAGGCGCCAATCGCGGTTTTCCTTCTTCTCGAAGCTCCAGCGTAGAATCATCTCGCCGCAAAAGAGAAGATCCACCCCGAACGAGAGGGAGACAAAAAAGGAATGCCAACGGGGAGAAAGCACCAGGGTATCGATAAAAACAAGAGAAATACTCAGAACGATCAAAAAGGCGAGGGCCACCTGGGTTGCCGAGGCATCCAGAAAAACCTGCACCTTGGGACCGTATTCGGATCGTAAGGACATGAGAACTCCTTTCTGGGGTGGGGATCCCCGCAAACTCCCAGAAAATTTCCTGAAAAAATGCGTTCTTTCTTCTCCTTCGGATGCAATCTCCCCCTTTTATGGTAGAATCGGGAGGTTGCTTAAGAAAAACAAGCATGCTAGAATGACCGTTGCTATAAGAAAAAAGGAGGTGAAAAGGGGTGCCTAATAAAAAGTCCGCAGCAAAGCGTGTACGTCAGGCCGAAAAGAACCGGCTTTACAACAAATACTGGACCAGCAGAACCAAAACCGTTGCCAAACGGCTGAAGGAAGCTGTTGACCAGGGAGATGCGGCCCTTGCCCAGAGCCGGCTCAATCAGGCCCAGGCCGTGGTAGATAAGGCAGTGGTGAAGGGCGTGATTCACAAGAACACTGCCGCTCGCCGCAAGGCCGGTTTTGCAAAGCTCGTCAAAAGCCTGAGCCCTCAGGCATAGCCCAAAAACCTCTCTCCTCCGCCTCCCTCGCTGTCAGAGCTGCTGCAGCCTTCTGACAGCATTAAGAGGCGTAAGCCGCACAACAACACAGAATACGAAAAGAGGGATTCCTGCTTGCAAGTGCCGGGATCCCTTTCTCGTCTTCTCACCCCTGCCTCTCCCTATCTGTGCGCTTTTTCTCCGCCGGAAGTTCCAAGAAACTGCAGCAACCCCATCTCAAGCCCTCGCCACCCCGGCCCCACCCCGGCTTTTTCGGCGGCGCTCAAAAAGGCAAGCCTTGCGGCAAAAT
Organism: uncultured Synergistaceae bacterium; assembly: GCA_964539095.1. Lineage (GTDB taxonomy): Bacteria > Synergistota > Synergistia > Synergistales > Aminiphilaceae > DAIPKP01. The sequence goes on along the minus strand of CAZIFL010000004.1, from coordinate 110,205 downwards.
CATAGAGAGCCCTCTTGGGGTACCGGCGCAGTAACTCCTGCCCCATGCGCTTCTGGTAGCTTCGGGCTCCGATGGACTTCAGCGCCTCTTCCTGATCCTGCCGGGAGGGATAGAGGGCCATGTACATCCCCACCCGAATCCGGTTGTAGAGGGAAGTAAGCACAAAAAGAAAGGGCTGCCGCCTCGCCAGACTCCGGAATCCCTCCAGAGTCTCTGAAAGCCTGCAGTAACAGAGACCATCAAGGAAGCGCAGCAGATCTTTATCCCCCTCATCAACAGAAAGGGCCGCCACCTCAACCCCTGAAAGAGGTCTATCGTAGTAGGCCAGGGCGAGTTTTCGCAACTCTCCCCGGATCTCTTCAGGATCTTCAAAACGCTCGCTGATAAACGAAAGGGCCTCGGGAGAAAGCTCTACCCCCGCAGAAGAGGCATTCTTACGGAGCCACTCCATCCGCTCCCTCCCCCATCGAGGCATCTCCTCCCCCTTGCGAACCGCACAAAGCTCCTTGGCGGAAGCGGGAAAAAAGGTCCCCCAGCTTTTGGTATAGAGCAACAGAAAGACCGCATCTCCCGGGGAGGGGTCAAGCTCCGAGAGAAGATTTTCGGGGAATTTCCCCAGCTTCTCCGCCCCCTCCACCAAAAGATACGTCTTGGAGCAGAAAAGCCCCCGGGTAGAACCCGATGCGAGAAGATCGCTCCAGGAAGTTCCCTCCCGTACCGTCCCTCCGGGCTCATACCCCAGCTTTTCCAACCCTCTACGCTCTTCTTGAAGAAGACGCCGCTGGGAGGTTCCAGCGGCGTCGAGGATCACCAGATGGGGCACGTGCTACTTCACCACCACGTTAACGAGTTTATCGGGCACTACTATGATCTTGCGGATCTCCTTTCCCTCCAGCCTCTTTGCTACGGCCTCAGAGGAGAGCACCGCCTTTTCGAGATCCTCTTTGGAGAGCCCCGCCGCAAGCTCCAGCCGCTCCCGCACCTTGCCATTCTCCTGATAAACCACGGTGATCACATCCTGCACCAGGGCCTCTTCGTCGTAGGAGGGCCACTCAGAGAGGGCGAGGCAGGGGGTATTCCCCAGCATTTCCCACAGCTCCTCACACATATGGGGAGAGAAGGGAGAGAGGCAGAGAAGCAACGCCTCTACACCCTCCCGCATGAGCTGCCACTCCTCGGAAGATTCCGGTGTATAGGCCCCGAGAGCGTTGCTCAGCTCCATAAGCCGGGCCACCGCGGTATTGAACTGCCGCTCCTCTTCGATATCGTGCCCTACCTGCTTGATGGTGTAGTGGATGGTGCGCTTCACATCCCGAGACTCCCGGGAGGTGATCTTCTCAAGAGGGAGAGCGCCTCGGGGAGTTTTCGAAAGATTTTCGAGATTATCCTCCACCAGCCGCCAAACCCGCTTGAGGAAGCGATGCGCCCCCTCTACCCCCTGCTCGGACCAGTCGAGATCCTTCTCCGGTGGGGAGGCAAAGAGGATAAAGAGCCGGGCGGTATCCGCCCCGTAGTGCTTGATGATCTCGTCGGGATCCACTACGTTCCCTAGGGATTTGGACATCTTGCGGCCATCCTTGATCACCATCCCCTGGGTAAGAAGATTTTGAAAGGGCTCCCGCACCGAAAGATACCCCATATCCGCCAGCACCTTGGTGAAGAATCGGGCGTAGATCAGATGCAGACAGGCGTGCTCGATCCCTCCGATATACTGATCCACGTTCATCCAGTAATCCGTATCCTCCTTGAGGAAGGGGGCCTGCTCCGTCCAGGGAGAGGCGTAGCGCAGGAAGTACCAGGAAGAGCACATGAAGGTATCCATGGTGTCCGTCTCCCGCCGGGCCTTCCCCTTGCATACGGGGCACTTGGTCTCTACCCAGCTCTCAAGCTGCGGCAGAGGACTCTTCCCCCCCTCAAGAAGCTCCACATCCTGGGGGAGCAGCACCGGGAGCTTCTCCTCCGGCACGGGGACCATGCCGCACTTTTCGCAGTAGACCACCGGAATGGGGGCCCCCCAGAAGCGCTGCCGGGAGACGAGCCAATCCCGAAGGCGGTAGTTCACCTCCAGCTTGCCGAAGCCCTTCTCCTCCGCCCAGGCAGCCATCCGGGGAATAGCCTCTTTAGTGGGAAGCCCGTCGAACTCCCGGGAGTTGGTCTGGATGCCGTCTTCGTCGTAGGCCTTTTCCATGGTCTCCCCATCCAGAGGGGAGCCGTCCGCGGGAGCGATAACCACCCGAACGGGGATGTCATACTTCCGGGCAAACTCGAAGTCCCGCTGATCGTGGGCGGGCACCCCCATGATGGCCCCGGTGCCGTAATCCATGAGAATGTAGTTGGCAATCCAGATGGGCACCTGCTCGCCATTCACGGGGTTCGTGGCGTAGGCTCCGGTGAAGATGCCCTTCTTCTCTCCCCCCACGGCGGTACGCTCAATCTCGCTCTCCTGTCCCACTTCCTGCACGAAGGCCCGGAGGGCATCTCCGGATTCGGACTGTGCCGCCAGCAGCTCCACCAGAGGATGCTCCGGGGAGAGGGCCAGGAAGGTAACGCCGAAGATGGTGTCGAACCGGGTGGTGAAGGTCTCTATGGGGTCATGCCCCTTTAGGTCGAAGGAGAGGCGCACCCCTTCGGAGCGGCCGATCCAGTTCTCCTGCATGATCCGTACCCGCTCGGGCCAGCCGGGGAGGTTTTTCAGATCATCCAGAAGCTCCTGGGCATAGTGGGTGGTCTTGAAGAACCACTGTTCCAGAGCCTTTTTCTTCACCGCAGTGCCGCAGCGCCAGCAGTGCCCCCCGTCGATGACCTGCTCGTTCGCCAGCACCGTGGCACAGTCGGAACACCAGTTCACCGGGGCGTGCTTACGATAGGCCAGCCCCTCCTTGAAGAGCTGCAGAAAGATCCACTGGGTCCAGCGGTAGTAGTTAGGGTTGCAGGTCTCCACCCGGCGGCGCCAGTCGTAGCTGCACCCCATGCTCTTGAGCTGGCTTGTCATATGCTCGATGTTATCCCAGGTCCACTTGTGGGGATGCACGCCGTACTTGATGGCGGCATTCTCCGCAGGAAGGCCGAAGGCATCAAACCCCATGGGATGCAGCACGTTGTACCCCTTCATCCAGAGATACCGGGAGAGCACATCCCCTATGGAATAGTTCCGCAGATGCCCCATGTGAAGCGCCCCACTGGGATAGGGAAACATTTCGAGACAGTAGAACTTTTCCTTATCCTCATGGGACTCCACCTGGAAGACCCCTTCCTCTTCCCAGTAACGCTGCCATTTCTTTTCGATGTCGTTAAAAGCATACCCCACGCCGAATTCCTCCTTATCGGGCGATTCTCTTTCGAAAGTACAGTAAAACATAAAAAAATAGAAATACAGGAACATAGAAACGTATAAAACACAAAGACGTACAGATACATGGTGTTGCCACATAATCAAGGGTGATCCAAAACGATCCAAAGTGCCCCTCATTATAGCCATGAAAAGAGGGAGATGCAAAAGGGGTTTTGCATCTCCCTTGCTGACTTCCGGCAGAAAAACTACTGGTCTATCTGTCTATCTGCATTACGAAGGCGGCAGACTCCTCGCCGGATCGCACCCCTACCAGAATGCGTTCTCCCTTATAGGTCTCTAGAAAAACTCTCGGCGTAACTTCTTCTCCGAGAAAGCTCACAAAAACGGTGCTACCGTAAAGCCAGGAGATCTTTTGCATCCCCTTCTCTTTCTCCTCAATCCAGATGTAGGGCATCTCGAAGGAAAGATCCTGAAAGGCTCCTTCAAAAAAACGCTCCGCACGAGACTCCTCTATTACCTGAGAGAAGGGGGCAATCCCCACATCAGCTTCGACTTCCTCAGCCATCCCCGGCAGGGAGAAGAGGGAAACAAAAAGAATTGCGGAAAAGAGAACCGCAAAAAAACGAACCTTTCTGGCAAGAGGAATACTTGCATTCTTTCTCATAGGTATCCATCCTTTCTAGGGCTGTACCGTGGGCTGTGCAAAGGGTTGCTTCCAGAAAATAATCTCGGTGCTGTCGAATTTGCGAAGATTACTGCTCCGGGGATCCCCTTCCGGGAGAGGAATAAACCCGGACATCACGCCCTCTCCATCGGTAGATATATCCACAACTCCTGCATCAGCCAATATTTTCTGTAGCTCATTTGCCCCATCCGGACTAAGATCCTTCCTGGCCTCGTCCGTGGCGAGGAAGGTAATAACGATTCGGGTTCCCGGTATCACATTACCGTCCTCATCCTCGTAAAAGGTATCGTACGCTGCAATTCCCGTAGGCATAACCCCTTCAAGCTCCACATATTTTGCGGGAACATCCTCGGGCCAGTCCGAGAGGCCACTCACCCCGTGAAGCAGGTAGAGACGTCCCATGCCATTTTCAATGGGATCGGAACAGGGGTTATCTACATTCTCCCCCCCAAGTTCTTCCATATAGGGTTCAAAGGTCCCCACGATAAGGCGCTCAAAGAGATTAGAGAGGGCAGGGGCCGCCGAAACATACTCGCCCCGAGTATCCTTACCGTTGTAGAGTGTTCCGGGAAGACGTAGAGGAATCTGCCACCCCCAGAATGTGTCACTTCCGTCCTTTTCATAACCGCAGGGGGTATTGTCGATATAAATTCTATCGGCGCTGACGGCGGCATCCAGCTCCATGAGGTCCTCCATAAGAAGGGGATCTCGGGAGCAATCGAGATCGCAGGGGAGATCTTCGCAGTAGGCACTTATCTTTATCCCTACAATGAAATTTCGATCATTTTTAAGCTCTCCAAGGGGGGTGGGGACATCCTTGGTTCCTGCGAAAAGCCAGAGGGCTCCCCCGATCTTTCCTACGGGCATCTGATAGGGGATGATAAGCGGGGAGGTTCCCAGAAGGAGACGGGCAGAAATCTGGTGTTTCCAGTCTCCCTGCCCCAGGGACTTCTCCTCCTCAAGGATGATATGGTGGATGTACCCTTCGCTGTCGGGGGCAAAAAACCGCTCCACCGTTCTCAAGGGGGAGAAAAGTACACTGATGGGAGCGTAGATCATCCCCATCTCCGGCACCTCTTTGCTGTAGAACAGATCAGTGGGGCTATAGGCATCGGTCACACCCTTCCCCCATACTGCGTGAAGACGCCCATCCTCAAGGCCAAAGGCGTATATTACGCATCCCAGAGCATCCGAGAGAGGATCCGTGGAGTGGTTTCGAAGCCCTCCTCCCATGAACCCCAGAGGGAGAAGATCTTCAGTACTGTTCTCTGCCCTAAAATGTACTCTGCCGACAAAAGGCTCCCCCAGGAGAAACCCCATGTACTGGTAGTCTTGCATATGTCGGGAGGTGAGAAAGGAATCGGTGCATGCGACAAGACGATCTTGCTCAATGCCGCGGTATTTTTTGTTGTCGGTCCTGAAAGAGCCCTCCCGGTATGTGCAGACCCGGAAGGTTGCGGAGGGAGAGGAGGTAGCTTTCCCCTCCCAGTGGAGGACACTCCGGACAGGGTAGTATTTGGTCCCCGGCTCCACCGTATAGGGGAGAAAATGGTTGGGGTGCGCATCTCCAAACCCCACCGCCGCATTTTCAACAGCCCAGAGGAATTTCGGGGTTTGAGGATTCGTCACATCCATAGCATAGATGCCGTACCCTCCGTACCCCATGGTTCCCAGAAGCACCGTAGCATACTTAGCACTGGAACCAGAACCAAGAAGAACATCCTCTGCCACCAGGGAGCCTCCCAAAATTTCCCGGGGGAGATCTTCTCCTTTCTTATCTGCATCTATGCCATACCAGTCCCAATCCCAGAAGGATTTATTAGCACCAAACTCAAAGACCACGTTCCGCTCCGCCCGAAGCCCCGCTAGGCGAGACCACCGAAGAGCCAGCGGGGGGATGAAGGCCCACTCCTCAAACCCTGATTCCGTGTTAAAGGAGTGGAGCATCCCTTCGCTGGACTGAATGTAGAGACGCTCCACTCGATCCTTATGATCTTTCTTGAAGGCAAGATATTTGGAATCCAGCCAAGGTCCCCGGGGAGCACCCACGATGGAAATGCCAGAACGATCCATATCTGCCATGGGGCTTTCCCGCTTCCTCCAGTGGGGACACAAGGTAGCATCAGGGATCTCTCCTCGATACCAGCGGATAAAGCATCGAGTTTGAGGTTCTATGCGTGGATCGTCTGCAGGAAGCAGAGAGTTTCCAGAAAGGGCATAACGAATCCCCAGCTCTTCCACCACGGACTGCCAACCGGAATCGTTTCCCGCTACATCCTTAAATTCGATGAGATTGGTTCCTGCCACGGGGAAACCCCGAGAGGAATGCCAGTTTGCAGTATAGACTTTCCGACTCCCCTCAGGAGGAAAAGAGGATTCCCAAAGCTTGGCGCCGAAGGTTCCATCGTAACCTATACGATACTTTTCGAGCTTCCCGTGCCAAAGTTTTCTTTCGAAGTAGACCATCTGAGGGATATAGGAGGCCCCTTCCACTCCTGGGAGCCCCGCCCGGACTCTCGGAGGGCTTTTCCTACCACTCATCTCCTTGATGGTAACAAGAATATCTTCAAAGGCACTGAAGAGCCCCTCGAAGTTATCCGCATAGTAGGCATGGGCAGGTTCTCCGTCAAATACCCCATCAAAGCCCACATCTGCACAAAGATCCAGCTCTGTCGCAAGGGTGGGCATGTCTGCAGAGTTGATAAATCCAATCACCATGGTACGCACAGGATAGAAGAGGTTCTTGTTCTCCTTGTCCTTAAGACTACGCCCCGGTGCCCCCCCAGTCTGCTGATAGAGCAGTCGCACAGCTTCACGAGGAGTACGATTTGACGCAGTGTCCTCACCATCGGTCATGACGATCAGCCAGTTGGCCTGACAGACGCCGTCGTAGGTACCGCTTCGACTGGCAAAGAAATTGTACGCTGAGGTTACGGGCTGTCCGCCATCAGGATAGATGGATGCCGCCAAAGGGGTGTTGCCGCTGGCTCGAAGCTCCTGGTTCCAGCTTGGATCCGTGATGTACTGCTGGTAGGAGGAGGGCATGCCATTGGATTCGCTTCCATCAAAGATTTGAAGAAAATCCTGACGCACCAGCTTCGTCTCAGAATCCACCGCAGGAGCAAGACCGAGCCGAAGCCGCATCCCCTTTGGGGCAGAACCGTTCCAACTGGTTATCTGCATATCTGTGTAGTTATATCTCCAGGGGGAAACTCTGTAGTAGTACTGATAGTATCCTGCCGTGCCATTTTCTGCTGCAAAGTTTTGATTGTAGGTCCCCAGGGCGATGTTCATACCCTCCAGAATATCGGATTTTTCCGTGAGAAGCCGGTACATGACGTTTCGAAGAATGTAAAGGCGACTGTCGTTGGGCATATTCGGGAGGAGGGGATGGTAGTTGGCGGGATCATTCGGGTCATTATTACTCGGATCCGTATCTCTCCCGGCATAATTCTGATAACCGTAGGTGCGATTTACATACCAGGAATGACTGCCATCGCCCCAGGTATCTCTGTCCTTGGGATCGAGGGTCATGGATCCGCTGGTATCAATGAGGAACAAGATATTCGGAGGGTCAATCTCCTCGGCGTATCGGATGGTTCCAAAGGAGCTTTTCGGCCAGGAGAAGCTCGGAACCGAAGCATCAAAGGCAGGATCCGAAGCGGCAAAGGCACTCCCTTCCAGAAGGAGGAGGGCCACCACCATGGTCAGGATCATCCATTTCGCACACATGCCCTCAGGGCCTTTTCGTGAAGGGCGCCGCATGAACATCACCAATCCTTTCGCTGCTCTTTGGAAGCATATGGCTGGTTTTTTCAGAACACTTCCATTTTCTAATTTCTGAACCTGCTACCTATTCGCTCTTCCACGGACGAGTGCGGATAAGCCCAAAGGCAGTACCACGCACAGGCCCTTTCAGGGTTTCTATCTCTACCGTACTGAGTATCATATAGACCCCTGTACTCGTTTCGGTGATGTCCGGATCCAGTGGAGAACCCGCAGCATAGGAGGAGCCAGCCGTAACGTTTTTAAGGATTTCTTCTTTTTTCTTAAACAAATTCGCCTCTATCTTCGGAGGCAGCCCAGAAACATAAGCTACCCCAGGATCTACTTCGTATCCCAGGGCGAAGACCTGCCAACGGCCCTTTGCTTTACTTATATCCATGACAATCTCTCTTGCTCCGGAAGGGATGAAATTCTCTGCAAGAACCTCAAGGCCCTCCTGCCACCAATCATCACCTTTCCCGGAAGGTTTTTCAAGAAGGATTACTCCCCTTCCTAGCATATCCTCGGAAATTCCCAGCCCTCCTATGGTCTGGTCAAGAGCCTTGAGCCCCCGTTGAAGCCCTTCCTGGCTAATCGCATAGAGAACGGACTTTTCCTTGGCCATCCGGGTGGTACGGGTGGCATTTTCCACAATCCAGAGAGCTGCTGCTGTAAGAGCGCCGCCGATGAGCATGACTATGAGGACAAAGGCAAGGCTCATGCCGGGGCTTTTTCCCTGAAGGCCCTCTTCCCGACGGACAGGCTTTTCCAGTTTTTTGGACATTTTTGACACCTTTACGTAATATCTCAATTGCGTATCCTCCATATGCGCCCCACCGCCACGTGGCGGAAGTGCCGTTCCTCCGAAGTAAGAGATGTGCCGGGCCACCCCGGAGGCGGACTGACTTCATGGCTCAACCTTTCCTTTCCCCTCCCCAGAAGCACCACCTGAAGAAGCCGGGTATTCGGATTCCACAAGACATCCATCTTAGCGATGGGAATCTCCGTATCTTTGTCATTCATGAAAAGCCTATCTGTTCCAAGGTAGAAACGTACACTCTCCAGCACGTAAAGAGTATCAAAAAGTTGCACCGTATTTAGGGAAGAAGATTGAAGCTGAATTTCTGTGTTTGTGGAGGGATTGCCGGTTACCCTGAAAGGAAGTCGGGAGGCGGGAAAGACCACCCAGTCGTTTTGGGATATCAAACCGCCAAGCGAGGAGCCTCCGGTAAAGGGTGGATCTGCCTTTACCGTAAGAGATGTGGCAGAGGTGCCTATCTCCTTCTCCTCCATGGCCCCCACCGCAACGGGAGTGGCACGGGCTCCGAGAATCCGCAGAGCTGTATCTCGAGAAAAAACATCCTTGGAGTACGGTTCTATAGAACCACTCCACCCCCCCCAAGCCGGAGTGGGAACCAAATTAAAAGCAGCCTGAAAATCTGAAGGGGGGTCACTCGGCATACCCATCCCTGCTTGAAGGACGTAAGTCTCAATAAGGGCAAGCCCCATCTCGGCGTTCTGCTGGGCCGCCGTAAGGTCATCGTGCATATTGAAGTTCCGGAAAAAGGCCACAAAGAGAAGGGAGACCGATCCCATGATGATTCCCCCAATGATGAGGGTTATGAGAAGCTCTACCAGGGTCATGCCCCGTCTTTTGAACGTAAAATGCTCTGCTCTTTTTTTTCTCATGACACACCCCCTCGTTTCCCATGGAAGATGGGGAAGGCTTGTACACGGCTCTCCTGGTTCTCAACTATCACGGCTCACCACAAGATGGCTACTGGGGCCGAGATCCCTGGTAATTTCAAGACCTCCGGCATACCCAAGCTGATCATTCCAATCAACATTCACCTGTACGTAATCCGGCGAAGGGTCCCAAGAAGGACCTCCCGTGGTTCTGGAATAAAACCCAAGGGTAACCCTGTAGACATCCGCAGGATCAAGCTCTGTAAGAAGAAAAACATTCGGTGCAGTGGCATCATTAGAAACCCCATAAGCCCCAAAATCCGAATTCTTGGGATCTTGATAGTTCGCCGATTCCCCGAGATCCAGGGCGGAGGCGGCGAAGAAGGCCGCCTTGGCCCGCTGATCCGAAAGCAGCAGTGCCCGGGTGGTCACCACGGGCACCGCCGCCAGAGAAAGAAGAGCAATGGCCAGAATGACCAGGGATATCAGGGTCTCTATGAGAGAAAAGCCTCTTCTGCCCTTGCAAGTCTTCATGGCCTTCTACCGCCTCTACGATTTGGGAGAGAGCTGTTTTTCGAGAAAGGGCTTCATCATGTCCAGAGGGATGGGGAAGAGGGTGGTGGAATTGTTCTCCGCCGCTACTTCCCGAAGGGTCTGGAGATAACGCAGCTGGATGGTGATGGGGCTCTGCTCCATAATCTGGGCAGCATCCAGAAGCTTGCGGGAGGCCTGAAGCTCTCCTTCGGCGTTGATGATCTTCGCCCGGCGATCGCGCTCCGCCTCGGCCTGGCTCGCCATGGCGCGCTTCATCCCCTCGGGGAGTTCCAGCTCCTTCACTTCTACAGCGCTCACCTTGATCCCCCAGGGATCGGTTCGTTCGTCGATAATCTGCTGCAGCTCTTCGTTGATCTTCTCTCTATCCGAGAGCACTTCATCCAGCTCCGCCCGGCCGATGACCGCCCGAAGGGTGGTCTGGGAGAGCTGGCTGGTGGCGAGCATGTAGTTTTCTACCTCCACCACGGATTTGGCAGAGTCCATGACCCGGAAGTAGAGCACCGCATTCACCTTTACGGGGACGTTATCCTTGGTGATAACCTCCTGCACCGGCACATCGAGAGTAACCACCCGAAGATCTACCTTGAGCACCTTGTCGATGAAGGGGATCACAAAGACAAGGCCGGGACCCTTGGTACCCACGAGACGGCCGAGACGGAAGACCACCGCCCGCTGATACTCCGGCACGATACGAATGGCAGAGAAGATAAGAACGAAGAGAAGAAGAATCCCTCCGAGACTGCTACCGATGGTCCATAAAATTTGCTGAATATAGTACATGCTAATCCCTCCCAATCTTTTTATGATGAAATTGCCACCTAACACCCTGGCAGGTTTTTACCTGCCCACCACTACCAGTACACGTTTCTACTATCAGAATACTATCACAAAAGACTATCAGGAATCCGCCTTCTCCTCGGAGGGGGTCTTCTCCTCCGGGGTTACCACCAGAAGAAGCCCTTCGCTACGCACCAGGCGCACCACAGCATCCTTCGGGATGGTCTCTCCCGAGCTTGAGACAGCCTTCCAGTACTCTCCATGATAGAGCACCATGCCTTCGGGGTCTAGGGGTTTGATTACTTTTCCTTTTTCCCCCTGAAGGCCTTCGTAACCCGACGTTACAGGCTTTTTGAGGGATCGCCAAATTCCCCAGGCGGCAAGAAGGAAAAAGCCCGTGAGTACCGCCGCTCCCCCGATCATAAAGGAGAGGGAAAAGTCCAGAAGTTCCCCTCCGGGGGCTCGAAAGAGGATAAGACCTCCCACCACCAGGGCCACACTTCCCATAAGGCTCAATATTCCCACCCCTCCCACAAGCAGATCCAGAATCATGACCCCTACTCCCGCCACAAGAAGCACGATGCCTCCCCAGTTGAAGGGGAGCATCCGAAGCCCCAAGGCCCCGAGCAGAAGAAGCACCGCCCCGGAGGTTCCCAGCACGAACCCTCCGGGAGAAAGAATTTCGAAGACCACCGCATAGAGCCCCGCAATGAGGAGCAGATAGGCCACATCCGGCCGGGTAACAATCTCCAGAAGCTGTAGCCGGAGGGACATGAGGCGCCGTTCCACCCGATGCTCCTGAAGATCCAGCACCACTTTGTTGCCTTCCAGAGAGATCTCCCGCCCCTGAAGGGCTGCCAGAAGAGATTCCAGATTTTCCGCCAGAATATCCGCCACCCCCTCCTCCAGGGCCTCGGGGGCGCTGAGGGAGAGGCTGTAGCGCACCATGCGCTCCGCCGCCACGGCGTTGCGCCCCCGCTCCTGGGCGAGGCTACGGATGTGAGCCGCAAGATCGTTGGTAATTTTTTCGTTCATGGTGTCCGTGGGAACGTCCTGCCCTCCCGCGGTGACGGGGTGCGCCGCTCCCACGTTGGTTCCCGGAGCCATGGCAGCCACCGCAGCGGCTTGCAGGATAAAGGCCCCTGCGGAAGCTGCCTGAGCCCCCTGAGGAGAGACCCATACCACCACAGGAACGGGAGCCGCCAGCAGAGTTTTGGTGATCCCCCGCATGGAGGATACCAGCCCTCCCGGGGTGTCGAGTTCCAGCACCAGAAGGACATCTTCTTTGTAGGAAGAGACCTCCTCTAGAACCTCCTGAAGATGCCGCTCCATGGGAACTCCCACGGAACCCCGCAGAGGGGTTACCACCACCCTGGTAAGCGCTTCTCCGGGAAAGGCCCCCAGAAAGATGCCGAAAAGGGCCCCAGAGAAGGCCAGGCAGAGCATGGTTTTACGGAAACGTCTATATAGATGGAACAAACATAAAAAAGCAGATCCTCGAAACATCATCGAATCACCTCCAAAGCCTGGGCTAGATGAGAAATCCGGGTTACCTTGTGCTCCATCTCCGGAGGAATGGAGGCTCGTTTGCTTACGTAAGCCCTGGAAAATCCGAGCCGGAAAGCCTCTTTCAAGCGCTGTTCTCCCTGGGGAACCGGGCGGATCTCCCCCGCCAGCCCTACCTCCCCCACAAAGCAGCTTTTCTCCGGAAGAGGACGCTCCGCCAGGGAGGAGGCCATGGCGAGGGCCAAAGGAAGATCCCCTGCGGGGTCTTTAATGTTGAGCCCCCCCGTAACGTTCACGTACATGTCCGCCTTCTGAGAGACGTAGCCGCACCGCTTTTCCAGCACCGCCAGCAGAAGCTGCACCCGGCTGTTGTCCATCCCCCGGGAGGCCCGTTTGGGGTAGGGAAAGGGGGTTTCGCAGGCCAGAGCCTGAATCTCTACCACAAAGGAGCGGCTCCCCTCCAGCACCACACCAAAAGCCACTCCGGGAATGCCTTCTTCTTCACGATTCCAGAAGAGAAGCCCCGGATCATCCACGGGAAAGAGCCCCTCCTGCCGCATTTCGAAGAGCCCCATCTCCTGGGTGGAGCCAAAGCGGTTTTTGGAGGCCCGAAGCATCCGCAAGCCTTGATGCTCGTCCCCCCCAAAGGTGAGCACCGTATCCACCATGTGCTCCAGGAGCTTGGGCCCCGCAATGGCTCCCCCCTTGGTAACGTGCCCGATGAGCACCAGAGGAACCCCCTGGGCCTTGGCGGCGGCGATGCAGACCCGGGCACTCTCCCGCACCTGGGTGGGGGTGCCGGGCCAAGAGTCCACCTCCCCCAGCCTCATGGCCTGTACGCTGTCCACCACGAGAAAGTCGTAGGCTTCGAGAGAAGGGAGAAAGAGTTCCGGGTTCTCCTCTGCACAGAGATCCAGGGTGGGCGAGAGGGCTCCGATGCGTTTCGCCCGGGAGGCCACCTGAGAGAGAGACTCCTCTCCCGAAACGTAGAGAATGCGCTTGCCCCTGCGGGCCATGGCACCGCATACCTGCAAAAGCAGGGTGGATTTGCCTATCCCCGGATCCCCCGCCAGAAGAGCGGCCCCTCCGGGAACCCACCCGCCTCCGAGAACCCGATCAAGTTCCCCCATTTCGGAAGAGAGCCGGGGCACTTCAGGGATCTCCCCCACCTGCACGGGGGCAAAGGAACGAACCTCCCGAGGAGCTGCAGCAAATCCCTTTTCGGAGACCTGCAGAACCTCTTCTTCAAGGGTACCCCACTTGCCACAGTGGGAGCATTTCCCCGTCCAGGAGGAGAAGACCCCCCCGCAGGCGGAACATACGTACCTGGAATGGCTCTTTTTTTTACTCAATCCGGGTGTCCTCCCTCTCTCTTCTCTCAAAAGAGCTTCTCCATGCTCGGTGATGCATATTTCGAAAAGCCTTTTCAAATTATACATGTATGAGGAAGGTACGTCGAGAAAGTCTTTACATTGTTTCAAACCCATGATATCATCCCCTCGTTGCATCAACCTATCACTTTAGCATACTATCACAAGAAGGTGAACTCATGGAATTTCTTAAAAAACAGGAGAAAGAGTATCGCTCCGAAGACAAGCAGAGCCTCTCCCGAAGGGTGGAGGCTCTTATCCGGGATATCCGGGAAAAGGGATGGCCCGAGGTGGAGGCCTGTGCCAAACGTTTTGATGGGTACGAAGGAACCTTTCGGGTGCCTCCGGAGGAGATAGCCCGGGCCGCTTCGGCGCTTCCTCCGGAGCTTCGCAGATCTTTGGAGACCGCCATGGAGAACGTGCAAATCTTCCACCGGCATCAGCGGGAGATCTGTAAAGATCACGTGTGGGAGACCGCTCCGGGGGTATTCTGCGGCCTTCGCTTTGTTCCGGTGGAGTCTGCAGGGGTCTACGTTCCGGGAGGACGTTACCCTCTGCCGAGCACCGCCATTATGGGGGTGATTCCCGCCCAGGAGGCGGGGGTTGCCCGGATCGCCGCCTTCTCTCCCCCCTCGGGGCCTTCGGGGATTCACCCGGTAACTCTGGGGACCCTGGGGCTGCTGGGGGTGGAAGAGGTATGGTGCCTCGGGGGGGTGCAGGCCATCGCTGCGGGGGCTTTGGGGGTTGCTCCGGTGGCGAAGGTGGATATGATGGTGGGGCCCGGAAACGCCTACGTTACCGAGGCGAAGCGGCTTCTCTTCGGAGAGATGGGCATCGACGGCCTGGCGGGGCCGAGCGAGGTGCTGGTGGTGGCGGATGGATCCGGGGATCCCGAGATTATCGCCGCGGATCTTCTGGCCCAGAGCGAACACGATCCTCTGGCAAAGGGAACGCTCCTCTGCCTGGATCGTGCTCTTGGAGAGTCGGTGCTTCGGGAGGTAGAGCTGCTTCTGGAGCAGCTTCCCACCCGGGAAATTGCCCGGGCCTCCTGGAAGGATTACGGCAGCGTGGCCTTATGCACTCTGGAGGAGGCGGTGGATTTCGCCAACCGCACCGCCCCGGAGCACCTGGAGCTTGCTCTGGAAAATGCCCCGGAGATGCTGCAGCGCTTTCGGGCCTACGGAGCCGCCTTTCTGGGGCACCGGAGCGGAGAGGCCTTCGGGGATTACGTGGCGGGGACAAATCACATTCTTCCCACCAGCGGGGCCGCCCGCTTCTCCGGAGGGCTCTGGACGGGAACTTTTCTGCGCTCCCTCACATCCCTACAGATTGAAAAAGCCTCCCTCCAAAAGCTTTGCGATGCGGGGGAAACCATGGCGGAGGCGGAGGGGCTGAAGGCCCATGGAGAAGCTATGAAGAGAAGGAGACGATTTCTATGAGCAGAATTCCCCAGGGATGCCAGACCCTCGGGGGCCTTCGGGCAGAGGGGGTAAATCGCTGTCGGGAGAGTTTTTTCAGCACCTTCTCCTCCCGGGGGTATATGTCCTTTCTTCCTTCGGGGCTCCAGCTTCTGGAATCGGTGTGGGAGAAATACCCCCCCGCCTTCCGGAACCGTCTGGTGCCGTTGAACTCCCCCTATGCGGAACCTTCGGTTCTCATGGGGGATCCTACCCTGGCGGCGCTGGCCTATATGAGCGCCCATCACGCTCCTCACGAACGGCCCCTGCGGCTCTGCTACGCCCAGAAGGTCTACCGCCGGGGAGATGCTCCGGAGGATCCCTTCGAGTCGTACCAGGTGGGGGCAGAGCTTCTCGGATGGAACGGCCACGGGGCGGAGGTGGAGATGCTCTCTCTTATTATGGAGAGTTTCGAGAAGCTTTCCATACCCCTTCCTACGGTGGTGCTTGGGGATGTGCGGATTCTTAAACATCTCTGTTCCGCCCTCTCTCGGGAGGAAGAGGCCCGTCTTCTCGCCGCCCTGAGTTCCGGCTCCTACAGCGACTATTACAGCGTGGTGGCACAGATTTCTTCAAAAAACGGCACCGCCGCTTTCTTGCAGGTTCTCCCCCATCTCAAGGGGGGTGAAGAGGTGCTCACCAAGGCCCGGGAACTCTGCGGCAACCTTCCTCTGGAGGATCTTCAAGAGATCACCACATCCCTGAAGGAGATGGGATACCGTAAACAGCTCCGGCTGGATCTCGCTCTCTTTCGAGAGATCGGCTACTACAGCGGCCCGGTCTTCGATTTTTATCTTCCTCAAGAGGGGCGTTCTCTGGGGGGAGGAGGACGTTATGATGGGCTGCTCTCCCAGTACGGTATTCTGGGGCAGGCTCTCGGGTTCAATCTTGATCTGGAGCGCATGGCCCGGAACATCCCCCCCTCTGCCCATGGCAAGACCGTTATGGTCTGGGGAGGGCAAATGAGTCCCCCCAAGGCTCTGGAATATGCCCGCAAGATGGCATCCCTGGGAAGAAAGGCGGAGATGAGCTGGCACGAGAGCCCCGAAGCCTCCCGGGAGCTTGCCCGGATACGGGGGTACGGCTGGTGGCTGGACGGCAAGACGGGGCAGCTTCACGATCTGAAACACCCCGGAGAAAATCCCCAGGCCCAGGATATATGGAGCAAGGAGGAATGTTCATGCTGACCGTAGCACTTCCCACAGGACGGGTACTGGAGGATGCGGTAGAGGTGCTGCAGTTTCTCGGCATTCCCACGGAGCTTCTGGAAAACCGGGGGCGAAAGCTGATTCTCGAAGACTCCTCCTGGAGGTTCATCCTCGCCAAACCCATGGATGTTCCCCTCTACGTGAGCCGGGGAATAGCAGATCTGGCTCTTGCGGGGAGCGATGTGCTGGCGGAACGGAAAAGCTCCGTGGTGGAACTCGGGGATACCCGCAAGGGGCGGTGCCGCATGGCCGTGGCAGGCCCCCGGGAGGTGGCGAAACGCTTCGAAAGCCACGAGAGTTCCCGGGCGGGTTTGCGGATCGCCACCAAGTACCCCCGGGTGGCGGAGGAGTATTTTCAAACTAGGGGGATTCAGGTGGATCTGCTGCATCTTTCGGGATCCATCGAGCTGGCGCCCCGGCTGGGGATGGCGGACTGTATCGTGGACATCGTACAGACCGGAAGCACTCTCAAAGCCAACGGCCTGGTGGTGATTGAAGAGATCTGCCCGGTCTCCCTGCGCCTGGTGGCAAGCAAGAAGAGCGTACACCTCCGATGGGAACGCTTCGCCCCCTTTCTTGAGGCCTTCCGACGGAAAAGCTAACTACATTTTGTGTTTAATTTTTTAAAGAAAGGACACAGGATATTTGATGACCATACAATGCTATGAACGGGAGACGAAGGAGACCTCTCTCTCTTTGCAGCTTGCCCTGGAGCCCGGAGAAGTCTCGGTATCCACGGGGTGCGGTTTTCTGGATCATATGCTCCATCTTCTGGGGCATCATGCGGGGTGGACTCTTCTTGTGAAGGGTCAGGGAGATTTGCATGTGGATGCCCATCATCTTACGGAGGATGTGGGGATTCTGCTGGGGTCGGCGTTGCTGGATCGGATGAAGGAGCGTTCGGGCTTTCGGCGTTACGGCCAGAGGCTTCTTCCCATGGATGGCTCTCTGGCCATGGTGGCCCTGGATATCAGCGGCCGGGGGGGGCTTTTCTGGAAGGGGAGCTTTCCCACCCCATCCTGCGGCAGTTTCAATATGGAGCTTGTGGAAGAGTTCTGGAAGTCCTTCGCCCGGGAAGCCCGGATTACCCTGCATATCCGGCTTCTGGAGGCGGATAATAGCCATCACGGGGCGGAGGCTGTTTTCAAGGGTGTGGGTCGGGCGCTGGAAGAAGCCCTCTCCCCCTCCCCCATCGAAGTCAGTACCAAGGGGGCTCTTCTATGATCGGCATTATCGCCTACGGAGCGGGAAATCTGCATAACCTTCAGCGGGGGCTGCGGTTCGGAGGCTTTGAGGCGGTTATTCTGGAAAATCCCGGAAAGGCTGAACAAGCGGAGCTTCTTCTTCTTCCCGGAGTGGGGGCCTTTGCTCCCGCCATGGAGGCCCTGAACCGTTCAGGATGGGGGGATCAGCTCCGGCATTGGCACCAGGCAGAACGTCCTCTTCTGGGAATATGCCTGGGGATGCAGCTTCTCTGCCGAGAGAGTTTCGAAAAGGAGCACACTCCGGGGCTGGGCTTTCTGGATGCTTCGGTGGAGCTTCTCTCCGGGGCTCCCAAGCTCCCCCATATGGGGTGGAACTCTTTGGAGTGGCAGCGTCCTTTCTCCCCGGCTCTTTTGCCTTCTTCGAACCCTTCAACCTGCTCGACTTCTTTGGCCTCTTCGGGAGATGCTTCTCCCGCTACAAATCTTTCTGATGAGACCTTTTACTTTGTGCATAGCTACGGGGTGCTTGAAAGCCCCCACACCCTTGCCACCACCACCACGGGAGAGGTAACCTTCGCCTCGGTGCTCGGCCGGGGAAAGGTGCTGGGGATGCAGTTTCACCCCGAGCGGAGCGGCCCCCGGGGAGTCGCCTTTCTTGCACGGGTGCTACGCCAATATACGAACACATCATGGGAGGGAATAGTATGATCCTCTACCCCGCCATCGATCTTTACGAACAGCAGGTGGTACGGCTCCGGCAGGGGCGCTTTACAGAACAGACCAGATACGGCACGGATCCGGAGGAACAGGCCCGGATCTTCCAAGAGGCGGGCTCTTCCTGGCTTCACGTGGTGGATCTTGAAGGGGCAAAAAAAGGATCTCCCTGCCATCTGGAGCTTCTTGCAAAACTTGCGGAAACGGGCCTCTCCATTCAGTACGGCGGAGGGGTTCGCACCGAAAAGGATGTGGAGCGCGCCCTGGCGGCGGGAGCAGCCCGGGTGATGACAGGAAGCATGATCCTCAAGGCTCCGGACGGAGGCAAATCGCTCTTCCAGACCTTCGGAAACGCCCTGGCCCCCTCTCTCGACGTGAAAGAGGGGCGGGTGGCCTACGGAGGATGGGAGAAGAGCACGGAGCATACCGCGGGATACTTTCTGGAACGCCTCATGGATCAGGGGTTCCGCACCTTTCTCGTCACTTCTGTAGAGCGGGACGGCACAGGCTACGGACCGGATCTGGAGCTGTACAAGGAGCTTCTCGCCCTTCGGGGGGACGCGGAGATTCTCGCTGCCGGAGGGATCTGGAGCATGGAGGATCTGGAAAAGCTGGACGAGGCCAAGGTTCCCGGGGCGGTGATCGGAAAGGCTCTCTACGAGGGAGGGCTGGATTTCGGAAAGGCTCTCGGGAGGTGGCCCCATGCTTAGAAAGAGAATTATCCCCTGCCTGGATGTTCATGCGGGGCGGGTGGTAAAGGGGATCAACTTCGTGAATCTCCGGGATGCGGGAGACCCCGCCCTTCTGGGGGAGCTGTACCAGAAGGAGGGGGCGGATGAGCTGGTCTTTCTGGATATCTCCGCCTCCACCGAGAGACGGCGCACCATGGCCCAATGGGTGGAGGCGGTGGCGGAACGGCTCTGCATACCCTTCACCGTGGGGGGAGGAATCTCCTCGGCGGATCAGGCGGTGGGGCTCGTGCGTCTCGGGGCGGATAAGATCTCTCTCAACACCGCAGCGGTGCGACGTCCGGAGCTTATTACCGAGTGCGCCAGACTTCTGGGAGATCAGGCGGTGGTCTGTGCGGTGGATGTACGCCGAGAAAGCCGAGAGAAAAGCTCCTGGGAAGTGGTTATCGAAGGGGGGCGCACCCCCACGGGAAAAGACGTTTTCGACTGGATCGAAGAGGCCGCACGTCGGGGGGCCGGGGAGATTCTTCTCACCTCCATGGATCGGGACGGCACCAAAGAGGGATACGATACGGAGCTTCTGGAGAGGATCTGCTCCCGCACCCGTCTTCCGGTGATCGCCTCGGGAGGGGCGGGAGAGAAGGCCCATTTCCTGGAGGCCTTTGAGGCGGGAGCCGAAGCGGCTCTGGCGGCATCCCTCTTCCATTTCGGCCTTCTGCGGATAGGCGAAGTAAAGGAATATCTTCGGGAGCATGGGGTTTCTGTGCGGCAAAGGGAAAGGGTGGAAAGAATTTCATGAACTGGGATACACTTCGCTATAATGATCAGGGGTTGATCCCCGTGATCGTGCAGGATGTTCTCTCCGGGGAGATCCTCATGATGGCCTGGAGCAACCGGGAATCTCTGGAGCAGACTCTGGAGACCGGGGAGATGGTCTTTTTCAGCCGCTCCCGTCAGGAGATCTGGCACAAGGGAGCCACCAGCGGGAACCGGCTTCTGGTAAAGGAGATCCGGGTGGATTGCGACGGGGACACCTTGCTGGCTCTGGTGGAGCCCCTGGGACCCGCATGCCATACCGGGGCGGTCTCCTGTTTCTACCGCAATTTCTGGGGAAAGGCCCGGGGAAAAAGCTGGTTTCTGGGAACCCTCTGGCGGGCTCTGCAGAAACGCCGCAACGCTCCCCCCGAGGAGAGCTACACCGCAAAACTTCTCGCCCGAGGCCCCTCCCGGGTGGGGCAGAAGATCGGCGAAGAGGGGGTGGAGACCGCTCTTGCGGTGGCCCTTCAGGATAAGGAAGCCCTTCGGTACGAGGCGGCGGATCTGCTCTATCACCTTCTGGTGGGGCTTATGGCTTCGGAAGTTTCCCTCGATGAGGTTCTTGAGGAGCTGGAATCCCGACATACCCCTTCATAGGCTTCACGGGATTCCTGCAGAGGCGGCCTCTGAGAGGGCCGCCTCTACTCTTTCCAGGGCCAGAGCACCTTGCGTCCTCCCTCTTCTCTCAGGGCAAGAGCAATCTCTTCAAAGGTGGGCTCTTTCAGGAGCATGCGGGAGCAATTTTCTTTTTTGATGCAGTCCAGTGAGTGGGAATCGGAAGAACGCACGATGGTGCGCCGGGGAAGACGAGGGAGCCACCCCCGGGCCTCCCGGGGGGTAAGCCTTCGGGAAAGCTCAATGGCATCCACGGGAAGATCCTCAGGAACCTCCCCAAGAACCGATACGTAGGAGAAGGAAGCCCGATCCACATGGGCGAGAATGGCGCACCCCCCGAAGCGATGGGTTGCATCGATGATGGAATCTACCGGATACTGCACTCCGTGCACCAGCAAGATGGGCTCCTCCCCGAGAATGTTGTTTTCCTCATCCACGTAAAGCTGCTCTCCGAAGGATGCGGGATCGTTGGTGATGGGGAGAAAGCCCTCCCGAAGCCACTCTTGAAAGGCTTCGGCATGCTCAAGATCCGGGAAGAAGGTTACCACATGGATGTCCTCTTCGGTCTGCACCTCCAACCCCGGAAGCACCCGAAGAGGGGTTCCCGCAGCGGCGCGCATAACCGCCCCGGCGTTGCCGCAGCTGTTATGATCCGTGATGGCCAGGCACTCTATCCCAGAGGCTACCGCCTGCTCCACGATATCCGGAACCCCCATATCCAGCCCCCCGCAGGGGGAGAGCACCGTGTGAACGTGAAGATCCACCACGTATTCCTGCAGGCTCTCAGACACCCCGCTCCTCCCCTATCCCTTCAGCCCCAGGGCTCCCATACGGGCAGAGAGGGAGAAGGCGGATTCTTCGGATACCCCGAGGGCAATTCCCTCCTGGGTGCAGCGGGAGACCATCTGGGGGTCCGGAGTCTTTCCCGCCGCCACAATGATGCAGGGGATTCCCCGAAGCACCGCTACCGCTACTACGTTGAGATGCCCCAAGATGGTAACCCAGGCGGCAGCTTCCGGGGCGTTCCCCATGATGAAGCTCAAGAGATCCCCAGTAACGCCCCGGGAGATCTCTCTCTCGGGTTCTCCTTCGCAGAGCACCTTTACGGAAAGGTGCGCAAAAAGTTCCTGAATGGTCATGACTCTCTCTCTCCTTCTCGGGTTTGCAAGGTGTGAGGCAAATTACGGGAGAGGGTACCGATCTCCGAGGCAAGAGAAGAGATTTTCTCCCGGAGCTTGAAGATGCAGTCGGTAACTTCGGCCTTCCCCCGAACGATATCCTCCGCCAGGGCGAAACAGGTAGGTCTTCCGCAGGCACCGCAGTCGATATGGGGAAGTTTGTCGTGGATTGCGTTAAGTTTTTTAAGCCGCGCCATGGCCTGGGCAAGGTCTTCTCCCAGGGGGAGGCGGGAATGAGGTTTTATCTCCCCCTCCAAACGCCATGTACCTTTTTTGTAGGATTCATGGAGCATCTGGCGGTACTCATCAGAGATGGCATAGTCCACCTCCACGTTCCGAAGCCTGAGTTCCGAGAGAAAGCGGGATTCTGCATTCCCCACTCCGCCGATACATCCCTGGGAGCAGATGCGGCACTCCACGTAATCCAGCCCCCGAAGCCTTCCCAGCTCCAGATCCTGCAGCAGATCAAGGGTGTTTCGGAGCCCCGAAACCGCCAGGGTACGGAGAGGTCTTTCGGAAAAGGCCTCCACATGCCGGGCCTCCCCTCCGCGCATGGCCCAGGAGAGCCAGCGCATGTTCGTTCCCCGGGGAAGCTCCTTTTCAATTTTGGCTCCCGCCGCAAGAAGATCCCGAGCAACTTTTTTAATGGATACCGCATGCGAAAAAGCGCTCGTCTCCCTTCCAAGAGGAGCATGAATCATGGTAATTTTTGCCGGACAGGGGACCATGAGAGCGAGTCTGGCATGGGGATGCTTGGCTTTCCAGAGCTGAGCCGCCACTTCAAGGGTATTTTCTACAGGCACCAGCCTGCCGATAAGCTCGGGAAAGCGAACCTGCACCAGCCGGATCACCGCGGGACAGTAGATGGAAATCATCGGAAGCTGCTCTGTGGATGGCTCTTGAAGATTCTGAGCAATGGCATAGGCTACCAGATCGAAGGCCAGGGGAACCTCCTCCACAGCCATGGAAATACCGAGATTTTCCAAGGCATGGTAGACAAGAGAGGGCTTCCAGTAGTGGGCAAATTGCAGGTGCAGCACGGGGTCTGCAATAAAGGTTACAGAATCATGAGAGCGGAGAAGCCCCCAATCGTCTTCATTCATGCTGAGGGCCTTCTTTTTGCAGGTCCGAAGGCACTCCCCGCAGTCGATACAAAGCTCGGGGATCACGTTTACGACACCGTGAATAACCCGGATCGCCTCGGTAGGACAAGACTTGATACAGTTTACACAGGCCTCACAGAGATTATCGTGGGTTCGAATTCCCTTGAAAAAGGAACTTTTCTCATCCATAACAAACTCCTCTCTTTGTCGACATCTCGGGGACAAGCAATCTAATCCTTCCCTTCGGCAAAAGGGGCAAGAAAGACGATGGCTTTGAGGGTGGTCCCCTTTCCCGGAACAGACTCTATCTGAAGATCATCCGCATTACGCTTGATGTTGGGAAGCCCCATCCCCGCCCCAAACCCCATTTCACGGATATGATCCGGAGCTGTGGAGTACCCTTCCTGCATGGCAAGATCCACATCGGGAATTCCTGGCCCCTCATCCCGGGCGATAAGCTGGATTTTATCCTGATCAATGGAGGCCTGAAGCACCCCACCCCCGCCATGAATGACAAGATTCATCTCCGCCTCGTAGGTGATCACCGCCGCACGCTGACAGATCCTCGAAGAGGCCCCCAGCATTTTAAGAGTGTCCTTGATCTGCATGGAGGCCTCCCCCGCTGCGAGAAAGTCGTCCGCCTCCACGGAAAAGGTAACAACATAGGGAGAGGAAGGCACGGGATCAAGCCTCCCGATCGGGGATTTCGCAAGGTTTAATCCCCACACCGAAGAGAATACCGCAGGCCTCGTACATGCTTTTTCGCACAAGAATGATGGGAACCCCGACTTTTTTTGCAAGCTCCAGAGTGGTCTCCTGGGGACGCTTCCCCCGAACAAAGATAATGGCGGGAAGATCCATCATCTGGGCGGTACGGACAATCTGCACGTTGGTAAGCCCCGTGAGCAGAAGAGATCCGGGCTTGGCAAAGGCGAGCACATCGCTCATAAGATCCGCTCCGTAGGCATTTTTTACCTCAATAGATTCTGCCAGATCTTCCCCACACAAGATGACTCCATCCAGAAGCTTTACCACGTCTGCTATATTCATCACTTCCGCCTCCTCTTGGCGTTTCCCAGGTATTTTCCAAGCATCTTCCAGGGGCTCTTTCAAAAAAGTGAGCCCTCTTCTGTGCCGCTACACACTATTTTCCTCTTCGCCACAGTACCCAAACCGCAGCATGTTAAAGATATCACAATTACTCAGGAAATGCTGCCGAGCGAATCCTGAATTCTTTTATAGGATGCCATCCGGAGCCGGTGGAACGCAACAGAGTTACCACTCGCCCAAAGGGGCGATGGGTAAGAGGATTGATGGAGAGATTCTCCTCCCCGAAGGGGATGTTCTCCGCCTCTCTCAGAGCCTTGGCAAAGAGAGGCCCCGGCACCTTCTCCGCATTGTCCAGCCCACGGACAAACCAGGTTCCCAGCGCATAGGCCCGGGCCATGAGAGGCATATGGCGGGGGCGCTGATGCAGGGCAAACCAGATCTGACTCCGAAGCTCCCGCAGGGTGGGATCCCGGTCGATCCGCCACTGCTGAGAGACCGCATAGATGTTCTGCCGCATCTCCAGCATGGGATCCAGGGCTCCGGCGTGCCAGAATACAAAGGGGTTCCCCATAGCCCGGAGAGTTCGCCAGAGATCCAAAGCCTCCATAAGCCCCATAAGATTTACCAGCACCGAAGCCCCGGCGCGCTGTACCTCCAGCAGGGCGGGGCGCATATCCCGATCCATGGCTCCGGCGCTCCAGAGTGGCATGGGGATCATATCCTCTTGAGCAAGCACCTCCCCGAGATAGGTAGAGCTTCGCCGCAGCACCGGATCAAGACGATCCGAATAGAGGGCTATCCCCGTACCGAGAGGAGTAAGAAGAGGGGCCACATGGGCAAAGGAGGCTGGTCGAAAACGGGAGTAGAGATCCAGAGCAAAGATATACTCCAGCGGAGGACCGTACTCCTGACGCAAGGAAATCTCTTCGCCATAAGCAAGGATAAGGGGAAGCTGCGCTTCCTGATAGATCCGCAGAAGCTCCAGGTTATGGCTGTCTGGAGCAAAGCTCAAGGCCCCCACAAGAGCCTTATCTCGCTTCCACTCCTCCACCAGGGGCTTCCGCAAAGGATAGAGATCCTCCCGTAGCATGGGGGCCTGGTAGACGAAGCGGATGTCATGATTTTGGGTTCCGTAGTGCCGCTCGTTTACCTCCTGAGCCACCATTTCGAGGGCGGCCCGGATGGAATCCCCCTCGTCACTCTCCCATCCCTCCGAGGGGGGATAGACAAAAATCTGCCAGAGCCACCCCTCTTCAAGGCTCCGATCCTTTGCGTAAATTGCTCCAGGAAGAAGCCATATAAAGGCGGTGCAGAGCAACATGCTCCACAGTATCTTTCGAAAGGTTCGCAACATTCGAGTTCCCCCTGTCGTGGATTTTCGATCTCCCATATCATACCCTAAAGAAAGGAGAACGAAAATAAAGCGCCGCCATATCCTGAAAGAACGTGAAAAGTGACGAAGTGAAATTTCTACTATCGAATATTATCCTTCATCTTAAAAGCCCTTCCATGCCGAGAAAACCCGCTGTACAATTCTGATAAGAATTTGCTCCAATATTCTATTATCAGCGTAGCCTAAGTTTTTTGAAGTGGCGCAGATCTTCGGGGTGAGTATAGAATGAAAAGTTCTCAGGAAAAAGAGAGAGCAAAGGGGATGATATCATGTTACGCGGAGAAAGGACTTTATTCAGGCGTTTCGAATTCTGGGGGATTGTGGTTTTTCTTTTGACAACCTTTCTTCTTCTCCCGCCTCCTGCGGCGGCGGTGACTGAAATCTATCGGGTTACTGTAACGGGGGGAGCGGAAACTCGCGATGGCAGCTCCTGGGTAAATGCCATGGGACTGACAGAATTCCGCGACAAGATCGTAGACGGAAACGTAGCTGGAGGCGATGAGTTTTGGGTGGCCGCGGGGACCTACACGCCCCATGACTCGGATCGCAGTACATCTTTCCAGATGAAGAGCGGCGTGGCCCTCTATGGGGGGTTCTCAGGAGGTGAGGAGAACCGGGAAGAGCGCAATCCGGGCCCGGGGAACAATGAGACCATCCTTTCGGGTAATATAGGGGATGCCGGCAGTACCGCAGACAACAGCTACAACGTTGTCACCGCAAACGGCGTGAGCGACACGGCGGTGCTTGACGGCTTTACCATCACCGAGGGAAATGCGAGCGGAAGCGGCGGGAACACGGGAGGGGGGATGCACAACTCGGACAACTCTAACCCTACTATAACAAACTGCATCTTCTTCCTGAATAGAGCTTCCAACGGCGGCGGGATGCGTAACAACGCTTCCAGCCCCAAGATAACCGACTGCACCTTCTCGGACAATACAGCCCTCACTAACGCTGGGGGGATGTATAACTCAAATTCCAGCCCCACCATCACCAACTGCATCTTCTCCGGCAATACAGCTACCAATGGTTACGGCGGGGGGATGTTCAACGACACCAACTCCAGTCCCACGCTAATGGGCTGCACTTTCTCGGGCAACAGCGGCGGGGGGATGTACAACGGCAGCTCCAGCCCCACCATCACCAGCTGCACCTTCTCGAACAATACCATCACAAATAAAGGCGGGGGAATGTTCAACTACTACTGTTCTCCCAACACCGCCATAACCAACTGCACCTTCTCGAACAACACGGCCAGTTACGGCGGGGGGATGCACAACGAGAAATCCAACCCCACCATAACCAACTGCACCTTCTCGAACAATACGGCCAGTTACGGTGGGGGGATCTGCAACCTCGATGACGCCCACCCTATCGTAACCAACTGCACTTTCTCGGGCAACAACGCTGCAGACGGCAGAGGAATGTATAATTTTGGCACCTCCAATTCCACGGTAAAAAACTCCATCTTCTGGAGTGGAGATCCCGGCACCACGGTGGGGCAGATCTCTGCCCAAAACGCCCCCTCCACCTCCACCTTCAGCTACTCCGTCACGGATCAAAGCGGCACGGGCAACACCCCCCAAGATCCCAAACTAGGAGCCCTGGCAGATAACGGGGGCCCCACCTGGACCTGTCTTCTTGGCGAGGAAAGTTCCGCCCTGGATACGGGAGATCCCGCCACGGATCTTACAGGCCCTTTGAGTAAGGATCAGCGGGGAGTAACCCGTCCCCAACCCACAGGGGGGACCGTAGACATGGGGGCTGTGGAGATGCAAAAGCAGGGAACCCTCACGGTAACCCTCGCCCCCACCGGAGCGGTCACCGCCGGGGCACAGTGGAGCGTGGACGGCGGCACCACCTGGAGAGATTCCGGCACATCTCCCAATCTTGTTACCGGAACCTACACCATCACCTACAAAGATGTGGCAAACTATACCAAACCAGCGGATGAAGAGGCCGAGGTCACCGCAAACAGCGACACAGCAAAAACCGGCACCTATACCACGGCAACTCCTACAGTGGCACCCACCTCCGTGCCCCCCGGACCGGACCCGGAACCGACGGCGGTACCGACCGTGGCCCCCACGGTAGCACCCACTGCGGCTCCCACCCCGGTACCGGTGCAGCCCGCAGATCCTCCGGTAATCCCCACGGAGACCCCCCTGCCGGAGAATACGGAGCCCAAGATTGCAGTGCCCCTGGTGGTGACGCTTCCCCCGGAGGCTACCCCGGAGGAGAGAAAAGACGCTCTTCGGGAAACTCTTCGAGAGGCCCTGATACCGGAGGATCGCATTGAGTCCATTCTTGAGCTTCTCGATATCGACAGCAACGGGCAGGTGTATATCACGCAGGATGGGATGGATCAGCTGCGAAGCCTGCTGGAGGATCTGGAGATTCCCGAGGGGGCGGAAAATGGCCCTCTGGCAGTCTTCAAGGCCTCTCTCGGGGAAGAGTTCTCCGGCATGAGGCTCGCGGGGAGTGAGAGGAAGGCGGCGCTGTTCTTCTCTCTTCCCGAGGGCTTTATCGGCAAGACCGCCGACCGGGTACATGTGGTGAAGATGCTCGCTTCGGATGAGGCGGTGCCCTTCACCCAGATCTTCGCCATGGAAGATCTTAAGGATGGCTGCTCTGCCGTAGCAGAGGTGGAACAGGTTGCCGACGGGAGTGTGCTGAAGCGGCTTCTCGCCTCCAAGGATCTTGTTACCGCGGATTGCCTGGTGGCTCTCGCCATTATGGATGGGGGATCCTTCGATCTCGACGGCATGGTGAATGACAGCATAACGGATCCCGCCTTTGTCATTGAGGCGGAGGCAAAGGAGAGCCCCGAACCTGATCCGGAACCCTCCCAGGGAGCCAGCGGCGGCGGGGGCGGTTGCAGCATGGGAGCCATGCCCCTGGGGATGCTCCTTCTGGCGCTGCCGTTGCTGCTTTTGAAGAAATAAGCTTTTCGGAAAAGGGAAACAAACTGCCGTACCTCTGATTCCGCCTTTCTGCATCTTTTGCAGAAGATACAAACCGAGCCCGAAGCCTCTGAAAAGGGAGGCTTCGGGCTCGGTTTTGTAGATTTTGAGAGACCCTACATGACATCTCCCTCTGTTATGAATGTTCCATATCCTGTATCATATCCCCGGTACTCTTCGGTACTTTTCGGTATTCTCCTGTTTTTCGGTTTTCTTCTGAAAAGAGAGATTTTCAAACCACCTGAAATGAGGCGTATTCTATGATTTCCTTCGGGGCGGCGGTTCTTCTGGTGCTGGCTGTTTTTCTGGGTATCGGCATTCTTTCCGGCAAGGGGTCGAGCGGGGAAAAGTTTTCTCTTGGGGGGAGGCAGCTCTCTTCCCGGGGTGTGGGGGGGATTATTCTTGGGGCTCTGGTGGGGGGAGCCTCCACGGTGGGAACTGCGGAGATGGCCTATGTACACGGCTTCTCCGCCTGGTGGTTTACTCTGGGGGGAGGTCTGGGATGCCTTCTCCTGGGGTTTCTTTTTGCCTCTCCTCTACGGCGAACCCAACTTACCACCATCCCCCAGTTTCTTGAAGCCCGATTCGGCAAAAAGGTGGCCCATGCGGTGCTTCTCGCCATGGTGATGGGAACCTTTCTCTCCGTGGTGGCCCAGTTTTTTGCGGGGAAGGCTCTTCTGCGGAATCTCCTCCCCCTTTCGGAGCTTCAGGGAACCTTGCTGGTGGCTCTGCTGGTGCTGGGATTTATCTTCTTCGGGGGGCTGAAAAGCTACAGCGCCTTGGGGGAGGCGAAGATTCTTTTTCTTTACGGCGTTCTGGGGGTATGCGCCCTGGTGGCGTACAGCAAGGGGGTGCCGGAGATGAGCGTAACCCGCATAGTGAGTTGTGAAGCCTCCTACGGACTTTTTTCCCGAGGCGTGGGAAGGGATCTTGCTTCGGGGTTCTCTCTGATCATAGGGGTGCTGAGCACCCAGATCTACATTCAGGCGCTCTACGGCGCCAGAGACGAGAAAACCGCCCGGCGGGGGGCCTTTCTTGGGGCCCTGCTTATGCCTCCTTTGGGCATTCTCGGCATCTTTATCGGCCTTTCGGTGCGCTCTCTGGGGGTGGTGCTTCCCCCATCCCAGGTGCTCCCCTACTTTCTGACCACCTTCTTTCCCCCCTTCGTCTCGGGGCTGCTCTGGGGAGGTATTCTTATTACCATCATCGGCTGTGCGGCGGGGCTTTCCCTGGGGATGGCTACTAATGTGATTCACGATCTGCTTCTCCCCCGGCTCCCCCGGAGAATAACCGAAAGGGTGTCACTCCTCTCTCTCGACCGATTGGGGGTGCTCTTTATGGTGCTCTGCAGCACCGGAGTGGCCCTCACCTCGGGCAATGCCTTTATTCTGCAGTGGAGCTACCTCAGCATGGGGCTTCGAGGGGCGGGATCCTTTTTTCCCCTCTTTTTCGGGGTGCTCTTTCCCCGGCTTCTCCCCCCCTCCTGGGCTCTAGCTTCCTCGCTGGGAGGCATGGGGGGAACCCTTCTTCTGGGGAGTTATATCCGGCAGGGGGAGACCGCCCTTATGGGAGGGTTCGCTCTCTCGGGATTGATGGCTCTTACGGGAGTGATGATACATTACTGTAAAAACGATACTTCCAAGGAGGTTTTGTGTGATGACCCAAAAAAGCGCTAAACCGAAGGTTCTGGTGACCCGGAGAATTCCCGAAAAGGGGCTGGCCCTCCTTCGGGATCGGGTGGAGCTGGATATCTGGGATTATGACGAAGTTCCCATTCCTCAAGAAGAACTCTACGCTCGGGCTCCCCACCTGGATGGGATTATCGCTCTTCTGAGTGACTCCATGGATAAGGACTTCTTCTTCCGGGCTCCGAAGCTGAA
This sequence comes from uncultured Synergistaceae bacterium, assembly GCA_964539095.1. GTDB lineage: Bacteria > Synergistota > Synergistia > Synergistales > Aminiphilaceae > DAIPKP01. Next base: position 80,298 of record CAZIFL010000004.1, on the reverse strand, counting down.
GGTGGTGAGCAACTACGCTGTGGGGTACGACAACATCCAGGTGGCGGAGGCGGCGAAGCGCCATATCGTGGTGACCAACACACCGGATGTGCTCACCGAAGCCACCGCGGATATCGCCTTTGGGCTAATTCTAGGAGCCTCCAGGCGCATGGGGGAGGCGGAGCGGCTTGTCCGCAAAGGAGCATGGAAGAGCTGGGGGCCTACGCTTCTGCTGGGGCAAGATGTCTACGGGGCCACCCTGGGAATTGTAGGGCTCGGACGGATCGGCAGGGCGGTGGCCCGGAGAGCCCGAGGGTTTTCCATGAAGATCCTGCATACGGGACACACCCAGGAAGATGACCCCGAGACGGGTTCCCGCTGGGTTCCTCTGGAGGAGCTTCTCGCCTCTTCGGATATCCTGAGCCTTCACTGCCCCCTCAACGAGGATACCCGGCATCTGATCAACCGGAATACCCTAAAGCTGATGAAGCCTTCGGCGGTGCTGGTGAATACCGGCCGTGGGGGACTAGTGCATCAGGAAGATCTCTACGAGGCTCTCGCAAGAGGCGTTATCACTGCGGCGGGGCTGGATGTCTTTGATCCCGAACCCTTTCCGGCGGATCATCCTCTTCTCTCTCTGGAAAATGTGCTGGCCCTCCCCCATATCGGCAGCGCCAGCGTGGCCGCCCGGGAGGGGATGGCGGTGCTGGCAGCGGAAAATCTTCTTGCGGTGCTTGAGGGAAGGGAACCTCCCTGCAGGGTTACCCCTTAGGCGATAATGCTTTTTCGGGAAATTTCCCCTTACATTTCCCAATTTTCCTTTTTTTTGTTATCCTCTTTGCGTTCTTCTTCGTGGTTCTCTTCAGGCTCTCTTTTTTTCGTGTATTTGAGGAAGAGCAATACTTGATCTAAAAATTGCATGCTTTTCTGAATACGACGACTTTCCCGCTTCATTATTGACAATTTCAGTTATTACGTAAATAATGTCAACATATCCTATCAAAGGGGGCCTTTTCGTGGAGAAGTCGACGTTTCTTTATGAAGGCAAGGCAAAGCGCATTTACGAAACTCGGGAACCCGAGGTCTATCTCGTTGAGTATAAGGACGATCTCACAGCCTTTAATGCAGAAAAAAAGAGTACCCTCGCAGGAAAGGGACGGCTGAACAATCGGATAAACGCCTACCTTTTTACGTACCTTAAGGAAAAAGGGATTTCCAGCCATTTCATCGCTCAAATAGATGAGTTGCGGCATACCGCCAAAAAGGTGACGATTCTTCCTCTTGAGGTGGTGGTGCGGAATATCACCACGGGGTCGCTCTGCAAGCGTCTGGGAGTGGAGGAAAATCTCTCTCTCCCCCGCCCTCTGGTGGAGTTCTACCTGAAGAACGACGCTCTAGGGGATCCCATCGTGACGGAAGATCATGCGGTACTCTTCGGCTGGGCCTCCGAGGAGGATCTTAAGAGGATGAAAGAGATCGCTCTCAAGGTCAACACTCTTCTGCAGGAGCTTTTTCGGGAGAAGGGGATTATTCTGGTGGATTTCAAGATTGAGTTCGGCAAGACCTCCTCAGGGGAGCTTCTGCTGGCGGATGAAATTTCGCCGGATACCTGCCGCTTCTGGGACGAAAAAACCATGAAAAAGCTGGATAAGGACCGTTTCCGGAAGGATCTCGGGGATGTTCTAGGAGGCTATCGCGAAATTTTGCACCGACTTACCGGAGAGGAGCTGTAGCTATGACGTTTCGAGCAGAGATTATCATCACTCTCAAGGAGGGGGTTCTCGACACGGCGGGGAAGGCGGTCTCTCTCTCCCTGCGACATCTTGGGCATCAGGGGATACGGGAGCTTCGCATGGGCCGGGTAGTGGCGGTTACGCTGGATACTCCAGACGAAGCGTCTGCAAGAACCATGGTGGAGACCATGTGTTCGGATCTTCTGGTGAACGATCTTATCGAAGAACACCGGTACTCTCTGGAGAAGATCTGACATGCGTTCCACAGTAATTATCTTCCCCGGAAGCAACTGCGATCGGGATGTCCTTCGGGCTCTGGAGGAACATACCAATGGGAGCGTAACGCCCGTGTGGCACGCCGAGAGCAATCTTCCGGAAGAGACCGATCTTGTGGTGCTTCCCGGGGGGTTTTCCTACGGGGATTATCTGCGCCCCGGGGCCATGGCAGCCCGAGCCCCCATCATGGAGGCTGTAAAAGATCATGTAGCACGAGGAAAGTTCGTGCTGGGTATATGCAACGGCTTTCAGGTACTTACGGAAGCCCGTCTTCTTCCGGGAGCGCTGCTCCCCAATAAAAGTCTCTCCTTTATCTGCCGCCCCTGCCACGTGAGGGTGGAAACCACAGGATCCCCCTTTACATGCCGCTACTCCATGCATCGGGTGCTCCAGTTTCCCATCGCTCACCACGAGGGGCTTTACTTTTTGCCGGATAAGGAGATCGAGAATCTGGAGAAAAACGGACAGATCATTTTTCGTTATGCGGACACCAAGGGAAACCTCTCAGAAGCAAGCAATCCCAACGGCTCTAAAAACAATATCGCGGGCATCGCCAATGCCAAAAGAAACGTGCTCGGCCTTATGCCCCATCCGGAGCGGGCAAGCGATCCCCTTTTAGGAGGAACGGACGGTATCGGCATGTGGCACTCCATACAGTCCTGGATTGAAGAAAGGGAGGGGAAGTAAATTGGGTTATTCCGATGTCGGCCTGAGCCGCGAAGAGTATGATGCCCTGGTGGAATTTCTTCGGCGTGAGCCCAACGAAACGGAGCTGCGCCTCTTCGGGGTGATGTGGTCTGAGCATTGCAGCTATAAATCTACCCGCCCCCTTTTGAAGCAGTTCCTCACCTCAGGCCCCACGGTGCTTCAGGGGCCCGGAGAGAACGCCGGGGTGGTGGATCTCGGCAAGGGGTGGGGGTTGGCCTTCAAGGTAGAGAGCCATAACCACCCCTCGGCGGTGGAGCCTTATCAGGGAGCCGCCACGGGGGTGGGGGGCATTATCCGAGACATCCTCGCCATGGGAGCCCGACCGGTGGCATCTCTGGACGGCCTCTTTTTCGGCTCTCCCGAGGATGGTCACAGCCATGCCCTGGCCCAGGGGATCGTAAAGGGTGTGGGGGGATACGGCAACTCCGTGGGGGTTCCCACGGTGGGAGGAAAGACCTTCTACCACGAGGGATACAACAAAAACCCTCTGGTAAACGCCTTCTGTGCGGGGATCGTGAAGCTGGACACCCTGGTAAGTTCCCAGACCGCCAAACCGGGGCAGAAGGTTCTCCTTCTGGGAGCCAAAACCGGACGGGACGGGATAGCCGGGGCAGCCTTCGCCTCGGTGGAACTCAGCGAAGATACCCAGCAGAGCCGCCCTCAGGTGCAGATCGGGGATCCTTTTACAGAGAAGCGCCTCATTGAGTGCTGCCTGGAGCTTCTGGAGCAGAAACTCATCGCCAGCATGCAGGATATGGGAGCCGCAGGGGTGCTCTCCTCTTCGAGCGAGGTGGCCTCCAAGAGCGGGGTGGGGATGATTCTCGACCTTGATAAGGTTCCTCAGCGTGAGGCAGATATGCAGGGGTGGGAGATCGCCCTTTCGGAATCCCAGGAGCGGATGCTCTTGATTGTAGAGCCCTCCAAGATCGCTGCGGTGATAAAGATTGCGGAAAAGTGGGATCTGGACTGCACGGAGTTCGGGGTAGTCACCGAGGAGGAAGAGTACGTTCTCCGGGAGAGAGGAGCTGTGGTGGCATCTCTCCCCCCGGATCTTATCGGAGGCAATGCCCCGGTGATTGCCTGGGCCTCTCGGGAGCCGGAAGATCTGAAGATGCGCAGCGTCATGCCCCCTCTGACACCTCCGGAGAACTGGAACGAGCTGCTTCTCTCGCTTCTCACGAGCCCCTCTCTGGGTAAAAAGAACTGGATCTGGGAGCAGTACGATTCTATGGTACAGACCAATACGGTGGAAGGGCCGGGGAAACCCGTGAGCGTGATCCGGGTGCTTCCTTCGGAGAACTTCGTGGCCTTTTCCATGGAGGCGGATCCCTGGAAATGCTTTATCTCTCCCTATACGGGGGGGGCCGAGACGGTGGCGAAGGCTCTCCGATCCCTCGCTGTGGCGGGGGCTTCTCCTCTGGGGCTCACGGACTGCCTGAACTTTCCCTCTCCGGAAAAATCCCCTCAGTTCTGGGAGCTGGAGCAGTGCGTGGCGGGGATGGCGGAGTGCAGTCGTGTTCTGGAATGCCCCGTGGTGTCGGGGAACGTGAGCCTCTACAATGAGTATCCCGGAGGGCGGATTCTCCCCACTCCTCTGGTGGTAGCTGCAGGGCTGATTGAATCTCTCGACTCCTATGTTCCTGCAGGCAAATGGAGCGAAGGGGATCGGATCTTCCTGGTGGGAGAGCTTGAGGCCGCCTTCGGAGGTACCCATTACGCCTATGCGAGGACGGGCTCTTTCTATGGTCCCCTTCTCCCCTTCGACCCCGAAAAGGAAAAGGATTTCTGCACCCGAGCTTTGAAAACCGCCGCTCAGGGGACCGCTACCAGCGGAAGGGCTCTCGCCGGGGGGGGGCTGGGGGTAGCCCTGGCCAGGGAAGTCATCGCCTGCGGCCTGGGGCTGCACGTGGCGGTCACCGCTCCGGTACATCTGGATGCTTTCTACTTCAGCGAGGGGGGGCCCCGGGCGATCTATGCGGTTCCTCCGGAGAGGGTGCAGGATTTTCTGGAGATCTGGAAGAAATTCCCCCTCATGGAACTCGGCACGGTCCGGGGAACCCACCTCCACGGCATGGGAGCCTTTAATCTCCCCGTGGCAACGCTACAGAAAGTCTGGGAGGAGTAGCCTCCATGTGCGGTATCTTCGGAGCCTATTCACCAAAAGGGTCTTCTGTGCTTGAGGAGGTCTATCTGGGACTCTACGCCCTCCAGCATCGGGGACAGGAATCTGCAGGAATCGCCTGGAGCAACGGCGGAGGCACCCTGGGGGCCATGAAGGGGATGGGGCTGGTACATAAAGCTCTGGATCAGAGCACCCTGGCCACCATGTCCTCCCCCGCCGCCATCGGGCATGTGCGCTACTCCACCGCAGGGGGCTCCTTCTCCGCCAACGCCCAGCCCCTTACGGCCACCTACGCCCGGGGGGATGTGGCCATCGCCCATAACGGGAACCTCACCAATGCCGACGGCACCCGGCAGCTTCTTCAGAGCCGGGGGGCCATCTTCCAATCCACCGGGGATACCGAGGTTATTCTCCATCTCATGGCCCATCAGTCGCATAAACCACCTCTGGATGCGCTTCTCTCCTCCCTCCGGCGCCTTCGAGGGGCCTTCAGTCTGGCGGTGCTTCTAGGAGATCGGCTGGTGGCGGCCCGAGACCCCTGGGGGTTCCGCCCTCTGGTGCTGGGAAAACGGGAAGATTCCTGGTACGTGGCCTCCGAGAGCTGCGCCCTCGATATTATCGGAGCAGAGCTGGTGCGGGATATCAACCCCGGAGAGGTTCTTATCATTGATGGGGGTGAAATGCGCTCCCTCACCATACCCTATACGGCATCCCGGCAGCATATCTGTGCTTTTGAATACGTCTACTTCGCCCGTCCGGACAGCGTGATGGACGGTATTTCGGTCTACCGCGCCCGAAAAGAGATGGGGCGTCGCCTGGCTAAGGAGAACCCCGTGCCGGCGGATCTCGTGACGGGGATGCCCGACAGCGGCACCATCGCCGCCATAGGATACGCCGAAGGAGCGGGAATTCCTTACGAAAAGGCGGTGGTGCGAAACCGCTACGTGGGAAGAACCTTTATTCAGCCCACCCAGCGAGTGCGGGAGATCGGGGTGCGTATCAAGCTGAACCCCATAGGAGAACTCATGCGGGATAAAGAGGTGGTCATCGTGGATGATTCCCTCGTCCGGGGGACCACCTCGAAACGAATGGTCCGGATGATCCGAGAGGCGGGAGCCACCAAGGTGCACCTTCGCATCGCCTCCCCCCCGGTGCGCTTCCCCTGCTACTACGGTATCGACACCCCTACCAGCGAAGAGCTGGCGGCGGCCCGGATGGATCTCCCCGCCCTGAAAAAACTTGTGGAGGCGGATTCTCTCTCGTACATTTCCAAGGAGGATCTTCTCGCCTCCATCGGCATTGATCCCTGTCGGATGTGCACCGCCTGTTTTACCGGAGAATATATGGAGGAGAAGGATCATGAGCCTGAGCTATGAGAGTGCGGGGGTAAGCATCTCCAAGGGGAATGCCTGGGTAGAGATGATTAAGGCTCTTCTTCGGGAGCGCCCGGTCTCGCCTCGGGTTATCGGGGGAATTGGAGGCTTTTCGGGGCTCTACAGCCTTACGGAGGACCTCTATCTCGCTGCCTGCTGCGACGGTGTTGGCACCAAGATGGAGCTTGCCAAGGCATGGAATCGCATGGAAGGACTGGGGCAGGATCTGGTGGCCATGAACGTGAACGATCTGGTGACCTGCGGCGCCAAACCCCTTTTCTTTCTGGACTATCTTGCCTGCGGGGCTCTGGATACGGAGCGGTACCGCCCGGTTATGAAGAGCATCATCGAGGCCTGTGAAGCCTGCGATTGTGCTCTTTTGGGCGGAGAGACCGCAGAGATGCCCGGAGTATACTCCCCCGAAGGGTTTGATCTGGCAGGCTTTTCCGTGGGGGTGGTCTCTCGGGAGAAGCTCATCACCGGAGAGAGCGTGGTTCCCGGGGATCTTCTGGTGGGATTGCCCAGCTCGGGAGTGCACAGCAACGGTTTCAGCCTGGTGCGGAAAGCCCTTGAAGGTGTGGAAAATGGCGAAGATCTGATTATTCCCGGAGAGGAGGCGCCTCTGAAGGATCTGCTCCTCCGCCCCACCCTGCTCTATGTGCGTTCCTCCCTGGAGGTGCAAAAGCGCGTCTCCCTGAAGGGGATGGCCCATATTACCGGGGGGGGACTCGAAGAGAACATCGCCCGGATATGCCATGGAAACGTCCCCCAGATAGACTATGATGCCTGGGAATGCCCTCCCCTCTTCCGATGGCTTGCCTCCCGAGGAATCCCGGAGAAGGAGATGCGCTCGGTGTTCAACCTCGGCATGGGCTTTGTCTTCGTATGCTCTCCCGAGGAGGGGGAAAAGCTTCTGAAGGTTCTCCAAGAGCTTGGGGAGAAACCCCGGATTATCGGCACGGTGCTGGAAGCTACGAGCGGCTAAATTGTAGAGCGAGAATGTATAACACACGAAAAACGAACACGTTCAGAAGCTCCAAGAAGGGAGAAGTCTCGTAATGAACCAGAGTTCTTCGCATCTCTCCTCCATGGCCATTCTCATCTCCGGCAGAGGATCCAACATGTCCGTTCTGGCAGATCGCATCACCTCGGGGGATCTGCCCGGGAGCATCTCCTTCGTGGGGGCGGATCGGGAGAAGGCCGCAGGTCTTGAGGCGGCCCGCATCCGGGGGCTTACCACCAAGGTCTTTCCTTACGACGAACTCGGAAGAGAGCGGGCGGAAAATCAGCTTATCCAGGCTCTTCTGGAGAGCGGCTCCACCTGGATCGTTCTGGCAGGATTCATGAAGATCCTCTCCGCCCGGTTTGTGTCGGAGTTCGACGGAAGGATTGTGAACATCCACCCCTCCCTGCTCCCCGCCTTTCCCGGAGTGGATGCCATCGGTCAGGCTCTGAAATACGGCGTGAAGGTCACCGGGGTGACGGTGCATCTTGTGGATCGCAAGGTGGATCACGGCCCCATTCTCGCCCAGCAGGCGGTACCGGTTCCCGATGGAACAGACCGGGAATCTTTGGAAAAGAGCATGCACGCAGCGGAGCATGACCTGTACTGGCGAACCCTCAAAGATCTCTTTGAGGGTCGATACGTAGAACATGGAAGGAGACGACAGCTCCATGAGTAAGCCCCGCGCCCTTATCTCAGTCTGGAATAAAGAAGGGGTTCCCGAATTCTGCGCCTCCCTGGTGGAAGCGGGATGGGAACTTGTCTCCAGTTCGGGCACTGCGAAAGCCCTGGGGGAGGCAAACCTCCCGGTTACCGAAGTAGAAGAGCTTACGGGATACCCCCCCATGCTGGGCGGCAGGGTAAAGACCCTGCACCCCACCATCTTCGGAGGCATCCTCGCCCGGCGGAACCTCCCCCAGGACATGCGGGATGTGGAAAAATTTTCCATTCCCCTCTTCGATCTGGTGCTCTGCACCCTCTACCCCTTCGAGGAAAAGGCCCGGGAGGGGCATGAGCTTCCGGTACTTCTTGAGCATATCGACATCGGGGGGGTTACCCTTATCCGAGGGGCCGCCAAGAACTATACCCAGGTGATCGTCCTTACGGATCTTCGAGACTGTCCCGTGGTGCTCGAAGAACTGAAGGCCTACGGAGATGTGTCGCTTCCCACGAGGCAGAAGCTGGCGCTTAAGGCCTTCCGCACCACCTCTCTCTACGACAGCACCATTCTGGCAGGACTGGAGGAGAGCATGGGATCCTCGGAAGAATCTTTTCAGGAGGAACTCTCTCTGGGGCTCCGGAAGGCGGAGACCCTTCGGTATGGGGAGAACCCCCATCAGGAGGCGGGACTCTACCTCCCCCCCCTGCAGGAGCTTCCCTGGACCCTTCTGGGGGGTAAACCCCTCTCCTACAACAATATCATTGATCTTGATGCGGTACTTCGGGGGGCAAGCCTCTTTTCCGGCGAGTGCGCCTGTACCATCGTAAAGCACACCACCCCCTGCGGTATCGCTCTGGGAAAAGACCCTCAAGAGGCCTTTGAACGGGCCTATGCCTGCGACCCTGTCTCCGCCTTCGGAGGTGTGGTAAGCTTTACCCGTCCTTTGGATAACGCTGCCTGCGAGATTTTGGGAGAGCATTTCCTCGAAATTTTGGTGGCTCCGGATTTCGCCCCGGAAGGACTGGCTCATCTTCAAGAACGCCGCCCCAACCTCCGCATCATCCGGTGGCAGGGGGGGCGCCTGAGTTCCCAGGAGATCCGCAGCACCTGGAGCGGCTATCTGGTGCAGCAGGACAGCCTGCCGGAACTCCCCTCCCCCGACAAGGGCACCTGGGTGGGGGGAGAACGGCGAGATCTCTGGGAGGATCTTCTCTTCGGATGGAAAGCGGTGGCTCTCTGTAAGAGCAACGCCATTGCGGTGGTAAAAAATGGGGAGACCCTGGGAATGGGCCGGGGCTTTACCAGCCGGGTGGATGCAGTAACCTGGGCGTTGCAGCAGGCGGGAGAACGGGCCAAGGGGGCGGTTCTCGCATCGGACGCCTTTTTCCCCTTTCCAGACAGCATCGAAAAGGCGGGCGAAGCCGGAATTACGGGAATCATCCAACCCGGAGGCTCCAAAAAGGATCCCGAGGTTATGCAGGCGGCGGAGCGTCTCGGCATAACCATGTTTCTTAGCGGAGGGCGCACTTTCCGGCATTAATTACTCAAATTCATTAAAGGAGGCCACCGGCATGAAAGTTCTTCTTCTCGGAGGAGGAGGCAGGGAGCATACTCTGGCATGGGCCCTTCATAAATCTCCTCGCATAAGCTCCATCTACTGCGCTCCTGGGAATGCGGGGATAGGAGAGATCGCCACCCTGTACGACATCGACCCCACCCAGGGAGAGGAAGTTCTTTCTCTGGCGAAGGAGATTGACCCGGATTTTGTGGTGATCGGCCCCGAAGGCCCCCTGGTGTCGGGGGTATCGGATCTTCTCCGCTCTTCGGGGTTTCCCGTCTTCGGCCCCGGCCGGGAGGGAGCCCGCATGGAGGGGAGCAAGGCCTTTTCCAAGAGCTTTATGGCTCGTCACGGCATCCCCACCGCACCTTTCGACATCTGCACCACCATGGAGGAGGCACTCAAAGCGCTGGAAAAACGGACTCCGCCCTACGTGGTCAAGGCGGACGGGCTGGCGGCGGGAAAGGGGGCCTTTCTTCTAGATTCTCTGGAGGAGGCGAAGAAGACCTGCGAGTATCTCCTTGTGCTGCAAGGGCTCGGAGAGGCGGGGACAACGCTTGTCGTCGAGGACTTCCTGCCGGGATGGGAGGTAAGCATTCTCGCCATCACAGACGGCAAGACGGTGCATCTTCTCCCCCCCTCCCAGGATCATAAGCGGGCCTTCGACGGTGATAAGGGACCTAATACGGGGGGGATGGGAGCCTACACGCCGGTGCCTCAGCTCTCGGAAGGTATGCTGGAACACATTCGCGAAAAAATCATTCTCCCCTCTGTGGAGGGGCTACGCAAAGATGGCATCCCCTTCTGCGGGGTTCTCTATGCGGGAATCATGATATCACGGGGAAAACCCTATGTGCTGGAGTTTAACGTTCGCTTTGGAGATCCCGAAACGCAGGTGGTGATTCCCGCTCTGGATGTGGATTGGGGGCATCTGCTTTACGCCTGTGCCACGGGAACTCTGGAGGAAATTTCCTGGCCCTCCCGAAGCAGTGCTGTGGCAGGGGTTGTCCTCGCCTCCGGGGGTTACCCCGGCGCCTACGAGAAGGGGAAAATCATGAAGGGGCTGGAGGAAGCGGAAGCCTCTGAGGGGGTTTTGCTCTTTCACGCCGGCACTACCCTGGATAACGAGGGGCATGTGATTACCGACGGCGGCCGGGTCTGTACCGTGGTTGGCCAGGGAGAAGATCTCCCTGAAGCGGTTCATCGAGCCTATACAGGGGTAAAAATGATTGATTTCGACAAGAAACAGTACCGTAAGGATATCGGGCATCGGGGGTTGAAACATCGCCCACAGGTAGGGGTGGTGCTGGGGTCCGCTTCGGATCTTCCCAAGGCGGAGGAGGCTCTGAAAATTTTTGAGCAGTTCCGGGTTCCCTATGAAATTACCGTGGCCTCTGCCCATCGTACCCCCCAGGAGGCGGCCCGGTATGCCGCAAAGGCCGAGAGCCGGGGAGTTCAGGTTATTCTCGCCTTCGCAGGGCTTTCGGCGGCCCTGCCGGGGGTATTGGCGGCCCATACGCTGCTGCCGGTCTTTGGGGTTCCCGTGGATGCGGGTACTCTGGGGGGGATGGATGCCCTTTTAGCGGTGGCCCAGATGCCTCCGGGGGTCCCCGTGGGCTCTCTGGGGATCGACGGAGGGAGAAACGCCGCCCTTCTCGCCTGCCGGGTGCTGGCCCAGAAGGACGAAGAGCTTCGAGAGCAGCTCCTAGCGTATGCCAAGGACGCGGCGGAGAAGGTCTTTGCCTCCAGGGAAAAGCTGGGCACCTATCCGCAGCCCCCTCGAGAGGCCTTTCTTGACTGATCCGGTACTCTATCGAAAGTGGTCCACCCTTCTTCGAGAGGAGTTCGGTAGCCGGGTTCACAAGATATCCCTGGATCTGGGTGCGGGGTGTCCTCATCGGGAAAATCTCCGCCAGGGAGGATGTATTTTCTGCGATTTCCGAGGGGGCGGTACCGGGGCACTCCTCCGGGGTATCTCGCTGCAGGAGCAGGTTCGGCAGGGGGCGGCGGTAGCTCAAAACCGTTTCAAGGCAAAGAAGGCTATTCTCTACTTTCAGAGCTACTCCGCTTCGAATCTCCCTCTTGCTACGCTGAGGCAGCATATCGAAACCGCCCTGAAAGAAGCCTCTGGACATCTTCCCGTGGTGGGGCTTGCTCTGGGGACCCGCCCAGACTTGGTGGAAGACGATTTTTTCGCTCTTCTTCACGATTTTGTAAAACGGGGGCTTGCGGTGTGGCTTGAGCTGGGTATCCAGACCACTCAGGAGGAGGGGCTTCTCTTTCTGCGGCGGGGACATTCCCTGAAGGATGTGGAAGATGCTCTGGAAAGGGCCTCGAAATGGCCCGATCTGCGCCTTTGCGCTCATTTGATAGCGGGAATTCCCGGAGAGCCCGAGGATCAGCTTATCCGCTCCCTCTCCTGGCTTGCTCCCCGGGGGGTAACCTCGGTAAAGTTTCACCCTCTTCATGTCTTGGGCGATACTCCTCTAGAAGAGCTGTACGAAAGAGGCAAGTTCCACCCCCTCTCTCTGGAGGAGTATGCCCTAAGGGTAGCGGAGAGTCTTCGTGCACATCCAGAAATGGTGGTACAGCGTCTCACCGCGGATGCACACCCCCCCTTTCTTGTGGCTCCTCTCTGGATGGAAGATAAATCCAGGGTGGTGCGGAAGATCGAAGAGAGCCTTCACAATCTCCAAACAGCTCGTACGCTCTGAATACCTCGGAGATACAGATACCACACGAAAAAGGAGCCCCTTTCTGCAGAGAAGAGGGCTCCTTTTCTTTTACAAAAACTTTAACCTACAACTTCACAGCTACGCTCAGGCCGCTTTGGGGATATCGAGTTCGTTCTCTGTTTTCGCGATCACCGTGGCGACACAGGCATCTCCTGTGATATTGAGAGCGGTACGGAACATATCGAGCACTGCATCAATCCCTGCGATGAGCGCTACTCCCTCAAGGGGAAGCCCCGCCTGAGTAAGCACCAGGGTAAGCATGATAAGCCCCGCTCCGGGAACACCTGCGGTTCCGATAGAGGCGAGGGTGGCGGTGAGGATGATGCTGATCTGCATACTGGAGGTAAGTTCAATGCCAAAGGCCTGGGCCACAAAGAGAGCACAGACACCCTGATAGAGAGCGGTACCGTCCATGTTGATGGTGGCTCCCAGAGGAAGCACGAAGGAAGAGATCTTCTCCGAGACCCCCATGTTCTGGGTACACTCCATGGTCACCGGCAGGGTGGCTGCACTGGAGCGGGTGACAAAGGCGGTGAGCATGGCCTCTTTAACCCCTCCGAAGAACCAGAAGGGAGATTTGCGGGTAAAGATAGTCACCAATCCGGAGTAGACCACCACCGCATGGATAACACATCCCGCAGCTACCGCAAGAATGACCTTGCCAAAGGGAAGGAGCACACTGGGGCCGTACTGAGATACGGTTACCGCGATAAGGGCAAAGACACCAAAAGGTGCGAAGTGCATCACCATGTGGGTAACCTTGTACATCACCTCTGCGGCAGACCCCATAACATCCACGATAAACTTGCCCTTCTCCCCCGCCAGCACCGCAGCGATACCGAAGAATATGGCAAAGACGATGATCTGAAGCATGTTCCCATCTGCAAGGGCCTGAATGGGATTCGTGGGGAAAACGCTGACGATGACATCCACGAGCCCCTTGGGAGCCGACTGAGCCCGGGACTCCATGCTGGCTACCTGAGATTTGATGGTTCCTTCCTCAATCTGGTATCCCCGCACCTCGGCAGAGATAACGTGCCCCGATACATCCCTCTGGAGATTCATGCCGTCTCCGGGCTTGGTAAAGCTCCCCACGCCAAGGCCGATAGTGATGGCCACTGCGGTGGTAAGAAGATAGAGCACCACGGTTTTTAAGCCGATTCTTCCGAGAGAGAGAGGATCTCCGATGGAGGCAGTTCCCACCACAAGGCTGGTAAAGACAAGAGGAACGATAAGCATCTTAAGGAGATTCACAAAGATAGTTCCCAGAGGCTTTATTATCTCTACTTTATCTCCAAAAAAAAGCCCCGCCGCTACACCGAGAACAAAACCAATGGCTATTTTCCAAATCAGTGGAATTCCTTTTTTCTCCTGCAACGATAATTCCCCCTTACGTAAAGTTTAGCGCCTTACTGCATGCAGAATTAATCTTTGCGCCGCATGTACAAACAGCATCACCCTCCCCTCCAAAGGTTCTGGAACAAAAGCTGGCCCGAAGCTGTTAGAACCTCCTTCTGCGCAAAGGAGAAGGAGGTGCAACACCCTTTCTCACCGTATCTCCTCCTATAATACTCATTTTTCCTCTCAAAAACCAGCCTTTCTTCGAAACGAAAAACTTTCCACAAAAAATACATCCTGGCGAATGCTGAAAAACGGCTTTCTGCAAAATCTCTTTCCTGCGTTATACCCTGCGATGATATAATTGGACGGCGTACAAAACGCTGCAACCACAGCCGCTCTCTCTTGTACAATCTCCGCATCCGTACAATCTGTACGGTGAAAATTCCCGAAGGGACGTTGTTTCCATGCACACGATTATGATACCACCAGATGCTCTCTCTTTGAAAATACTTACCGCAGCGTCAGAAGAAGAGATCGAAAATCTCTACCGCCATGCAGGGTGGTGGGATCACGACTGGGATACCTCTTTCATCGCTCCCATGGTCCGCGGGAGCTTTCTCTTCGCAGGAGCCTTTTTCGACAAACGCCAGATCGGCATGGGGCGGGTTCTCTCCGACGGGGTGAGTGATGCCTATATTCAGGATGTGGCGGTATTAAAGGAGTTTCGGGGGCAGGGGGTCGGTTCCCGGATCATCTCCTTTCTCATAGAGGAGCTGCAAAGACGCGGCATAGACTGGATCGGCCTTATCGGAGAACCCGGAACCAAGGCATTTTACCGGCGTCTCGGTTTTCAGGAAATGGAAGGCTTTCTTCCTATGAGGTTATCATGACTTCTCCCCTCTCTCTGAAACCCCTCGAAATAGAAGATAGAAAGACCTTTCTGGAACATTTTCCCTCCCGGGGATTACTGAGCTGCGAATACAGCTTTGTCAATCTTTTCTTATGGGGTGATTCCTACCCCGTGGAATGGGGATTGTGGCAGGGCAAGCTTCTGCTACGCTCTCTTCCTCAGGACTACCTCTTTCTGCCAGAACACCGCAACTGCTCCGTTGAAGAGCTGAAAGAGCTTTCCCAAACTGCGCGATCAGAGGGTTGGAGCGGAGCTATCTTTTTTCTGGACGAGACGTATGCGAAGCTCCAGCAGCCTGCTCTCGAAAAACACTTTACGCTGGAATACAGCAGAGAGTACGCCGATTATATCTACAGGGCCGAACATCTTGCCCATCTCAAGGGGGCCGGGCTTGCTAAGCGGCGGAACCAGATCAATCAGTTCTACAAAAAGAATCGGCACGTACGCTGTATCCCCCTTCATCCCGAACTCTACAGCGAATATACCCCCCTTCTGGAGCGGTGGAGCCGGGGGAAGAAGACCTACGAGGCCGCTCAGATTGAGCAGGAGAAGAAGGCTATCTGCAGAGCCTTTCGGTATTATAAGGAGCTGGAGCTTCAGGGGTTGGTGCTCTATGCGGATAATTATGTGGTGGGGATCTCTCTTTTCAGTAGGTGCAACGAGGATTTCGGGCTGGTTCATTTTGAAAAGGCAGATATCCGCTACACCGGGGCCTATCAGGTGATTAACAAGGAGACAGCCAAGATTCTGGAACAGCAGTGCCCCTATATCAATCGGGAGCAGGATCTCGGCATTCCTGGGTTGCGTCACGCCAAAGAATCCTACCTTCCGGATCATCTTCTGGGAACCTGTTTCCTCTACCCGAAGGAATAAACAGGAGACATTCACGGCAGCCAAGAGAAACGAAACACTTTCGGGAGGAAGTTTTGCCAAGCCCCCCCCGAAAGTGTCTTTTGCGAAAAGATCACATTTTCAGCGTTACCGCAAGGAGGGGATCCCCCGCATCTACCCTTCCCTTTCTTACAATCTCCCAATGCTGCACTTTTTCCATGTTAGTCATAATAACCGGGGTGAGAAGCGAGGGGGCATGAGCCTGAATATACGTGAGATCCGCCGTGATAAGCTTCTCTCCAGGCTCTACGCTATCCCCCTTCCCCACATGAAGGATAAAGCCTTTCCCCTGAAGGCCCACGGTTTCGATACCTATATGAATAAGCACCTCAAGCCCCTGGGGGGAACGTATTCCTAAGGCGTGTCCCGTGGGAAAGAGTGCCACCACCTCTCCCCCGAGAGGTGCCAGAACCTCCCCATCTTCGGGGAAAAGGGCTATGCCATCCCCCACCATCTTCTGGGAAAAAACCTGATCTGGTACCTCTTCGAGAGGAATCACCTTCCCCTTCATGGGAGCCAAAAGATGCACGGTGTTTTCTGAGTGCTCTGGATGCCCCACAGAATCATCTCCTTCATAAAAAAAAGATCGGCCTTTCGGTCTTTTAGAAACTTCTTTTTTGGAGTGGAAGCTCCTCCCCTTCCGCCTCCAGCCGAGATGCAGCGTTTTTGTCGAGAATGCAGGTAACATCTGGATGCAGTTGCAGGATGGATGCGGGAATTTCGGGATTCACCTCTCCCCGAAGAGCCTCATAGATGGCATCCGCTTTGGAAGCCCCGCTCGCGAGAAGAAGAATTTTCCTCGCTTTCATGATGGTTTTTATTCCCATGCTGAGAGCAAACCGGGGAACCTCCTCGGAGGAGGGGAAAAATCGGGCATTTGCCTGAAGGGTGCTCTCCTGAAGCTCCACGAGATGAGTTCCCCCTTCAAACTTTTCATCGGGCTCGTTAAAGCCGATATGTCCATCAACCCCAAGCCCTAAAATCTGGAGATCAATGCCTCCTGCATCCTCGATAGCTCTGTCGTAAAGGCGGCACTCCTGCTCCACATTTTCTGCAGTCCCCCGGGGGATGTGGCACTGTTCCTTTCTAATGTTAATATGCTGAAAGAGATTCTGCTTCATGTAGTAGTGGTAGCTGTAGGGACTCTCTTCGGAAAGCTCGTAATACTCGTCAAGGTTGAAGGTAGTGATGCGAGAAAAGTCGAGATCTCCCGCCCAATACATGCTGATAAGCATACGATAGAGCCCCAGAGGCGTATCTCCCGTGGCGAGCCCCAGCACACTCCGGGGATTCAGGATGATCTGGCTTGCTACGATATAGGCGGCCTTGCGGCTCATATCCCTATAGGTATCCGAAAGAACGATTCTCATGATGAACTCTCCCCACTTTTTCTCGAAAAAACGTCATGCCCCTCCACCAGGGTTCTCTCTACCTCAAGCGAGGCATCCAGGAAGACGAGATCCGCAGAGGCCCCCCGGACAATACGCCCCTTATCCGGAAGCCCAAGCATCTTCGCCGCATTCGTCGCAGTAAGCCGGGCCATCTGAGGAAGGGAGAGGCCTGCGGCATAGAAAACGTTTCGAAAAGCCTGATCCAGGGTAAGAACACTCCCCGCAAGGGTTCCATCTGCGAGGCGGGCCTCCCCCCGGGAGACCCGCACCCTCTGACCTCCGAAATCATACTCCCCCTCGCCGAATCCTGCGGCTCGCATGGAGTCGGAGATAAGAATCACCTTTTCCGGGGACTTCATGCGTACCACCAGATCGAAAAAGCCGGGGTGTACATGCACACCGTCTGCGATAAGTTCCGCATAGAGAGAACTTTTGAGCACCCCCCCCACCACACCGGGATCCCGATGGTGTATGGGGGGCATACCGTTGAAGAGATGCGAAGCTGAAGATGCACCGTACTCCTGAGCCCGAAAGACATCTTCGTAAGAAGCCCCCGTATGGCCGAGGGAGAGCCGGATTCCTTCCTTCGCGAGGGAGGAGCAGAACGCCCCCCGTGGATCCTTTTCGGGAGCGTAGGTAACAATGCGGATATCTTCTTTTCTTTCGAGCACCCACGCCGCAGAGGGTTCTAAAATATCCTCGGCATTCTGGGCCCCTTTGTATCGGGAAGAGATGAAGGGACCCTCCAGATGGATACCAAGAATGGAAGCTCCGGGAACTCCCTCCCCACGGCACTGCCGAACCGCCTCTATGGCCTTGTGTATAGTTTCAAGAGGCATGGTCATGGTGGTGGGGCAGAAGGAGGTTACCCCCCGGGAAGCGAGAAAGGAAGACATTTCCCGAATTCCCCGGGGATCTCCATCCATAACATCCCACCCCAGAGCACCATGGGTGTGAATATCAATCATGCCGGGGAGAACGTAGGCCCCCTGGGCGTCGTGTAGAGGAATTCCCACAGGAAGTGCCTCCACACCACCCTGAAAGATCTCTTGAATCCGTGTATCGTAAAGAAGGGTTCCATCTTCCAGAATGCGATCTTCCAGTACGATACGCCCGTGTATGATAGCCTGAAGCATGGCATTCTCCCCTCGATCTTTGTGCACTTTATGCAGGATCTGCAGAAGGTGCGGATTACTTCATGAGTACCTTTATGGCATCCGCCAGGATCTCCGCCTTAGTTCCCACCACAACCTGCATAATATTTCCCTTGGAGCGGAGCACCCCTGTGCATCCCAAAATCTTGAGATGCTCGTCGGTTATCACTGAGGCATCTTTCAGAACCAGCCTGAGCCTGGTAATGCAGGCATCAAGGCTTTCAACGTTTCCTTTGCCCCCCAACGCCTCAAGATAGGCCACCGCAAGGCTCTCTATGGGAAGCTCCCCCACGGAGGAAGACACTTCCGCCGTCTCAAGCTCTACCCGCCCGGGAGTGGGCAGGTTAAAGGCTCGAATAATCCAGACAAAGAGGAAGTAGTAGACCGCTGCAAAGAGAAGGCCGAGAGGGATAAGCAGCCACCCCTTGGTAGCCAGACCCATGTTGAGGAAGTAGTCGATAGCGCCTGCAGAAAAACCGAAACCGTGGTGGATCCCCATAATGTTACAGACCGCCAAAGCCACCCCCGTCATAAGGGAATGGAATACGTAGAGTAGCGGAGCGAGGAACATGAAGGCAAATTCGATGGGCTCTGTGATTCCCGTAAGGAAAGAGGTAAAGGCCACGCTGAAAAGAACCCCTGCAATGGCCTTTTTGTTCTCCTGCCGGGCAGTGGTATACATGGCGAGAGCCGCTGCGGGGAGAGCAAACATCATGATGGGATAGAATCCGGTCATAAAAATTCCTGCGCTGGGATCCCCCGCAAAGAAGCGGCTGAGATCTCCCGTGACCATCTGTCCCGTAGCGGGATCCGTAAAGGTGCCGAAGACAAACCAGACCATGCTGTTCAGCACGTGGTGGAGCCCCACCGGAATGAGAAGACGGTTCAGGAAGCCAAAGGTGAAGGCTCCTGCGGTGCCAGCCTGAATAATCCACTCACCTGCTGCGTGGATTGCGTTCTGAATGGGGGGCCAGGCATACCCAAAGAGAAGAGCCAGAAGGATACTTGCCCCTGCAGTCGCAATGGGGACAAAGCGCTTCCCTCCAAAAAAGCCGAGAAAATCGGGGAGCTTTACGTTATGGAACCGGTTATACATGGCCCCTCCGAGAAGCCCCGAAATGATACCCGCCAGAACTCCCATGTTGATGCTGTCGTTGATGGTTACCACGGCACTTGTAAGGGTAAGGTACCCTACAGCACCCGCAAGACCGGCGGCACCACCGTTATCGAAGGCCATGCCGATGGCCACACCGATGGCGAAGATAAGGGCAAGATTATCAAAGATAGCCCCCCCAGCCTTCATGATAAAGGGGATATCGAAGACATCCGGGGCTCCCAGGCGAAGCAGAAGGGCCGCTGCAGGGAGCACCGCCACGGGAAGCATAAGGGCTTTGCCGAGCTTCTGAACTTTTGCAAAAAACTTCATATTTTTTCCTCCTCTGTCATATGCAAACGCTGGATATACAGCTACACTTCAAGAGACATTTCGTACTTAAACCGCTTCCCCTGATAGAGGCACTTGGTATATTCCAGAATCACCTCCTCCTCTCCCCAGGTCTGACGCTGAAAGAGCAAGATGGGAGTGTTAGGCTCCAGGAAGAGGACGGAAGCTTCGAATTCTGAAGCTAACACAGGCTCTATCGTCTGTTTTGCCCGGGTGAGTCGATAGCCGTACTCTTTTTCCAGAATCCGGTAGAACGAATCTCCATCAAGACGCTCCCGGCAGAAACCGGGAAAGAGATGAGCGGGTATCCACGCATGTTCCAGAGAAAAGGGCTCCTCCCCCACAAAACGGCGCCGCAGAAAGTAGAAAACCCCGGAATCCTCTGAAGGAAGATCAAGACGTTCCCGAATACCGCGGGTAGCCTCTTCGCTACGGAAATCAATAATCTCTGTCCGAAAGGCAAGCCCCATATCCCGGAGGTTCTCAGAAAAACCGGTGATCTTAGAAAAGGTACAGGGAGGCTTGGAGGGGGCCACAAAGGTACCTTTCCCCTGCTCACGGTAGAGGACCCCCTCATTTACGAGGGTGCTGATCGCTTTCCGGGCAGTCATACGGCTGATGCGGAGCTTTTCACAGAGTTCCCGCTCCGAAGGGATCATTTCACCAGCCTTATAAATTCCATCATCCACCAGAGCAAGGAGTTTTTCCTTGAGCTGGTAGTAGAGTGGCAAGGGGCTCTTACGCTGGAGCTGCTTCATGGAGGCATCCTTTCTTGGTATGCTATTGTCATGTGGTATATACCACATGACAATAGCATACCAGCTCTTTTTCCATAGGTCAAGAAAGGAAGCGGCCACGGAAGATTCCCGAGGTTCTCCGAAAAACACCAACGCTCACGATACAAAAAGAGCCTTGAGGTTCAGACCTCAAGGCTCTTTAAAAAGCGTATTCGCGCTACCGGAGAGGAAACGGTTAGTTTTTCTTGTCCTCTCTCCCCCGTCTTCCCGAGTGGGGACCCGAGGGGTATCCGGAGCTGTCACCCTCCTCGTTATTCAGCCAGGAGAGATTACGATTCCCCAGATTGTTTGTAAAGGGGATTTCCGTCCACCCCCAAGGAGTCACCAGGATGTAGTGAAACTCCACGCCTCGTTTTTTAAGGGTTTGGACATGAGGCTGATACCGGAAGGATTCTCCCAAAACCCAGTTGTCGCTGAGAATCCACACCCGCTTACACGACCCGGCAGAGAAAACCGCCGCATGGTCAATGGCGATGCGGAGCCCCTCCTCAATATCCATGGGAGCAATCGCCACCACCACAGCATCTTCACGCTCTCCCGGAGGCTGCATGGAGGGAATAACCTCCGCATGAGCCTGAAGCCACTCCATCTGGGCAAAGAAATACTCTGGCTCCATTCCGAAACGACGCTCCATGGAGGAAAAAAAATCTTCCTCCCCCGGAAGCTCCTCACCCTCAAGGGCAGTGGCCATCCACCCCTGAATCTGCTCTACTGCCTTCTGGATATATTCAGGATACGGCGGTTTTTCCATGGCCCGTAAAATCTCACTGATACGAACCTCTTCGCGGGATTCCCGTTTTTTTTCCATTATTTTCACCTCCTGCGAGATGCCTTCGTATGCATCTGCCCTCCGGGAGAGGATAACACAGGGGAGGCATAAGCGCTACCAGCAACTCTACCGGAAAGAGGATAATAGAGAAGTTTCTCTATCTCTTGTCAAAAAAGGTCCAAAAGGCCTTCACCTGACGTATAATATGGCCGCATTATCCGAAAAGATGCTATCTCTGTTAGGGAGGTTTTTATATTGAAACCCTTTCTTCTCCACCCCTCTTCGAGCATACTTATGATTATTGACATTCAGGAACGCCTTCTTCCTGCTGTGGAGACCCCCGAGAGAGTTCTCTTCATCAACCGACGCCTCCTGAAAGCGGCTCAGGAGCTTGGGATTCCGACAATTGTAACGGAGCAATACCCCAAGGGACTCGGTTCTACTGCCCCCTCCATGGAACTTGCAACATTTCCGGAGGTATGCCTTCTGGAAAAAACCCACTTCTGCTGTACCCATGAACATTCCTGCATGGAGCATATACGCGATCTTGAGAGAAAACAGATCGTTTTAAGCGGTATCGAGGCTCATATCTGCGTTCTTGCCACCACCCTGGATCTTCTGGAAAAAGGGTTTGAGGTGGCAATAGCGGCAGATGGCGTTTCCAGCAGAGATCCCCGGCATCGGGAGCAAGCTCTGCATACGGCCTCTCAAGCAGGGGCACTGGTGCTCCCCGAAGAGAGCATCGTCTACCAATGGCTTCAAAAGGCCGGCACCGGAGAGTTTAAGAAGCTTCTCCCTCTCTACGCTTCCTCGAAACCCTAATGACCCTGAATACCCCGCCTCCATACCATATTCATTTTCTGGGCACTGCGGGATCTCGCTTTTCGGTGTTTCGCCAGCTTCGGGCCTCCGGGGGTATATGGATATCTCTTGGGGAAGAGCACTGGATGATTGATCCCGGCCCGGGATCTCTTGTGCAGATTCATCAGCGAGTTCACCATGCGAAAGCTGAAGATCTGCAGGGGGTTCTTCTGACCCACCGTCATATGGATCACAGCAGCGACCTGAACGTCCTCACCGAAGCGATCACAGAGGGAGGGCGTACAGCCAGGGGAGATCTCTTTCTTCCGGAAGATGCTGTGTTCAACCCTGAACCGGTTCTCTTCGGCTATCTTCGGGAACGGGTGGCACAGGTTCACTTCTGGAGAGAAGGAACCTCCTTTTCTTTAGGAAGAGAAGGCCGGATTGAAGGCATCCGGCTTATACATCACGGCGTGGATTGTTTCGGATTTCGGGCATATCATCCCGCCACCGGCTCCTGGGGGCTCATCAGCGACACCGCTCTTTTCCCGGAACTCCCCTCTTTCTTTACCGGGTGCCGGATACTGATCATTAACGTCACCCTTCAAGAGAGCCGGAACTACCTTGATCACCTCTCCCTTGAGGAGGCGCATCACATTATCGCACAAGCCCGTCCCGAACTGGCTTTTATCACCCACATGGGGACGCATATTCTGGAAAAAGGCCCTTCCAATCTCATATGCGAAGAGACTTTCTCATCGGTCCTCACCGTTCCGGCTCAAGATGGTATGATAGTGGACCTTCGGGAACAGCGCATCGTGCAACGCGCACATTTTTGATTCCTCTGCCCTTCTGTTCTGCTTGAGATTACAGAGATCAGGAGGATTGGAGAGATTACAAAAATTGTCGAAGAAGAGACTTTCGTACATTTTCTAAAAAATGAAAGGAGACATAACCATGTTGGATACCCTGCGATCCCTGGAGATGCATCGGAGAACCAGGGGAAAGATAAAAATATTCCCCTCCATGAACATCAACAATTTTGAAGATCTCTCTCTTGCATATATTCCAGGGAGCCTTGCCCCCGCCATGGCAATTCAGGAAAACCCGGAAGATAAATACGAATATACCGGCATATGGAACCGCATCGCCATTATCACCAACGGCACCAAGGTCTTTGGCTTTTCCAACCTTCGAGGGAGTGCCAATATGCCTGTTCTGGAGGGCAAAAGCCTTCTTTTCCGAATTTTTGGTGATATCAGCGGCATCCCCCTCTGCCTGGACACTCGGGATCCCGAAGAATTTGTGCGATCCGTTAAGCTGATGGCTGATAACTTTGGGGCGATAGATCTTGAAAATATCGCTTCTCCAGATTCCTTTACCATTCTCCGCACGCTTCAGAAAGAGCTGGAGATTCCCGTCTATTGCGATAACCAGGACGGTACCTCTGTGGTGGTGCTCGCAGGAATCTTGAATGCTCTTAAGATCGTGGGGAAGAAACTTGGGGAGGTAAAAATCGTCATCGCCGGTTCCGGAAATGGAGGAATCGCCACAGCCCAACTGCTACACCATGTGAAGGCGGGAGAGATTGTTCTTTTAAACAAAGAGGGAACCTTGAGTGCAGAAAAGGAAAATCTCAACTGGATAGAGCGCGAGATTGCAGAAAAGCTGAACCTCCGGGGTCCTTCGCTATCTCTTGAAAAAAGTCTTGAGGGGGCGGATATTTTTGTGGGGCTCTCTTCTGGGGGGATTCTGAAAAAGGAGATGGTTTCGCGGATGGGAAAGGATCCGGTTATCTTCGCCCTGGCTCTTCCGGAACCGGAGATCACCTACGAAGAGGCTTTTGCGGGAGGGGCCTCGGTAATGGGGATGAGTCTTCTTGCAAAAAACACCTGGAACCCCATGACAAGTCTTCTCGCCTTTCCCGGAATTCTCAAGGGGCTTCTTCTGGCCCAGGCGCGAACGGTAAATCTCGATATCCTGCAGGCCGCTGCAGAGGCTCTCGCAGATGCTGTCGATCCTCGAAGACTCTCACCCCACCACATCATGCCGGAAGTATTCTGCGATGAAGCAGCCCCCCGTATTGCCGAGGCTGTCGGGCAGAAGGCTATGAATCTTGGCATAGCGGGAAAAACCTTACCCCCTGGGGACATCTACAATATCACCTGGCAACGACTTTTCGGAAACACCATGAGAATGCTTTAGACAAAAGCCGCAAATCGCTTCGGAGAGGGGGAGAGCATGATCTTCCCCTCTCCCTCTTTTTGTACGGCATTGTACAGCAGGCATTCTTTCCTGCATCAGGCACGCATGGTTCCCTCTTTATCTGAAAGCGACATAGAGTGGTCTCATAAACACCGGTGTGGAAATGACGAGCGCGCTCCCTCGCCCCGGCAGGGCATGAAGGAGCGCGCTCTTGATTGAGTAGAAGGAACGGGAATTTCCGCCGATCGGTTTGCGGCTATCTCTTCCGGCCGATGACCAGCAGTGTCAGGGGGGCCAGAAGCAGTAGCAACGACGGAGAGAAAAGGCCTCTCACTGTGCAACCGCCTCCTCCGTGCAGATTCTGCGGGTCGTCGGGGTCAGGGTCGGGGTCGGGGGTGCTCTTTCTTTCAGCCTCAATGATGAAGGCAGGATCCACCACTATGCCGTTTACTGCGCCGTCGAAGTCGAATCTTCCTCCGTCCGCTATGGCAAGAGCCAGGCGGCTGTTCGCGTTAATGACTTCGTGCGGGGCGAGTATGCCGGTCAGCTCTTCGCCGCCCGGAAGGCTTTGCACCTGCACCACCGCGGCGCAGCCGTCGAAAAGCTCTTCCAGGGTGTAGATGCGCCTGAAAACCTCCACACTTTCCGAGGAGAGTAGCTTCACCACCTGAAGCCGATCGGAGCTTTTGCCGGTGAAGCTCTCCGGTATCCGAAAGAAGACGATGGCCGTTCTGGGAGCGGAGGCGATCATCCTCCCGCCCTGCTCCTCCAGAACTGCCCGGAAGAGGGCAAGGGTGGAGCTTTCGGCGCCCTCGGGGATGTCGAGGTCGTCGAGCAGCTCTTGAAGGCGTTCCATCCCTTCGTCGGAGATGTACACCCGCCCCGTGTCGTCGACATCGAGCAGTTCGAGAATTTCTTCTATCCGGTCCGCGGGGACTCCCGCCTCAAGCAGAAGGTTCTGCACCGCTTGGCGCTTCTGCTCGGGGGTGGGATTCGGGGGTAGCGTCACCGTGAGGGGTGTGGCCGTAATGGGAAGCGAGCCGTCGGGGAGCGACGTTCCCGGAGGCACGAAGGGCGGGTCTATCGGATCCGGCTGATCCGGTGCCAGTGTCGGCGTGGGTGCCAGTGTCGGTGTGGGTACCGGGGTCGGTGTCGGTGTCGGGGTTCGGACGTATGTGCCGGTCTTTGCGGACAGCTCGTCTTTTATCACCGTCACGGTTGTATTTGCGGGTTTCGTCCAGCCGGAGACTGCCTTGAAGGTAACGGCGTAGTCACCGGTGGGAAGATCGGACACCTCGTCGCCGGAATCTCTCCATGTGGTTCCGTCGTCGATGCTCCATTTCGCTCCCGCGGTATGGGCTTCCTCGGGCTCTATGGTTGTTTTCAGACTTCCGAGTTCCGCTTCGAAGGCACCGATGTCGACTCCTGTTCCTTGAGGGCGGTTGACACCGCGCTGGTCTTTATCAGGGGCGCCCGTGGCAGTTCCCGCCCCCAGGGCGGAGCTGTCCGCCAGCAGAGCGTGGGTTTTCGTGGGGCCTCCGTTGTCGGCGAGAGCAGGGTCGAGCTTGGGGTCGGCGGTGGTGTTGCCGGTACCGCCTTGATCGGTGACGGAGTAGGTGAATATCCCACCTCCAAATATCTGCCCGCCGGTACCAGCAGGTCCCCAGAATATGCAGTTCGTCGTCACCGTCGGATCGACACCCAAGTTGTACATTCCGCCCCCATCGCCGCTTGCGCTGTTGTTCGAGAAGGTGCAGTTCGTCACCGTCGGATTGCTATCCACGTTGTACATTCCGCCGCCGTGGTCGTCTGCGCTGTTTCCCGAGAAGGTGCAGTTCGTCACCGTCGGATTCCCCTGAAAGCTGTTGTACATCCCGCCGCCGCAGCTGGTATCCTGCGGATTATTTTTTTCTGCTTTATTATCTGAGAAGGTGCAGTTCGTCACCGTCGTATTGCTATCCGCATTGTACATTCCGCCGCCACTGTACATCGCACTGTTGCCCAAGAAGGTGCAGTTCGTCACCGTCGGGCTGAAGTTGCCGTTGTACTTTCCGCTGTTGTACATCCCACCACCTAAAAATGCGTTGTTGTCCGAGAAGGTACAGTTCGTCACCGTCGGGCTGGCGTTGCGATTGCACATACCGCCGCCCCATCCCCAGGGATTATTTACGTTATTCGCATTCCCTCCGGTGATGGTGAAGCCGTCGAGGGCGGCGGTGTCGTCTACGTTAGTCGCGGTCACTACGTGGTAGCTGTTGTCGTCCGTCGTATCCGGGTTGCCGATGTTTCCCGAAAGGATCGTTTCGTTCGCGGCGATATTCCGCTGATCCCGTGCCGTCTCCCCTCCCGCAAAACCGCCGTAGAGGGCCACACCGCTTGTCAGGGCAAAAGAAACATTTCGATCAGTCACGCTGGTGGGCTTGTACGTCCCCTTCGCCACCCAGATCTCATCACCGTTTGTCGCAGCAGCCAGGGCACCCTGAAGATCCGTGTAAGCATCGTCCCAGGAAGTGCCGTCATTGCTCCCCGTAGCCTCCGTATTCACATAAATCGTCGCCCCCTCCGCCAACGGGGGGGCCGGCAGAACTGCGGCGAACAGAAGCAGGAATAGCAGGGGTACGAACTGTATGGCGCCAAATCTCCTTTCGTTCATGGCACTCTCTCCTTTCGGCGGATGGAAGCCCCAGGCGGCGCGGAGCCGCGGTTCGCTCCCGTCCTAGTGCGTCATTCCTGCTTACATTGTGGCTTTGGGTGAACTCCAGGAGCCGGAGCTTGTGTGTTCCCGGCAGCGACCATAGTGGTTGGCGAGTGCTCCCTTTGCGTCGCGGAGAACCTCCTGGTGGCAGGCGGACGTGCCAGCAAGTCGCAGTCGCGCAGCTGGTCGGCGGAAGTCTGCGGCGACGGTTCGGAGCAGCAAAGCAAGGGAGCGGTTCGGCACTTTCGGAGCCGAGGGGACACACAAGCGGAGGCTCCCATTTCAAGGCACAATATAATGTGGAACAACCCACTAGTGGTCTTCTTCGAATACCTGCGGCATGGAAGAGCGCGTACACCTTTCCATGCTAACTGTGGAGATTTGATTATAATCGAAAATTTGAAAGAAAAAACTGGAGAATCGAGGGCTATTTTCTCAGGTTGTGCGGCTGTTCTTTCGACCAGGTGACGAAGGGGACAATATCCCGGCTCTTTTTGACGCCAAGCTTCTCCCGCATGATCTGCAGGGAGTAGTTGATCCCAGCAGGCGTGGTATTCATGCTTTGGGCGATCTCCTTGCAGCTTTTTCCGTCCACGAGCAAGAGGGCTATCTGATACTCCCTCGCGGTCAGCAGCTTGGTGTTTTCGGTATCGAGGATGCGGTTACGTATCTCGGTCCATCCGGTGAAGACCTCTTTCCATCCTTTCCGAATTTGCTTGTACGCTTCCGGAAAGCGCCTGCGGGCTACCTCCTCCAGCAGCCCCCGCATGGTGGCGAGCTGCTCGGAGAAGGGAGATAAGAGCCCGTAGGGAATGGCGGTTTCCAGGGCGTGCGCAAGCAGCTCGCGGGCCTGCTCCCTTCTGTCGAGCGCCACAAGGGCGTTGACGCGCATTATCCGAAGATAGAGTTCCGAGACGGTAAAGCCGCGCCTGGATGGATGCGCCAGCGCAGCCTCGGTGACCCCGAGCATTCGCTGAAGCTGCTCGGTGCCGTTCAAATAGAGCGTGTAAAGGTAGAGGGCGAAGGGCTTGGCGTCTTCGGGGAGGTGGGAAAAGTCGCCTTCCTGCAGCCACCGGGGGCAGTGGTCGGGGGCGTAGACACTGGCGTACACCACCGCCTCCGCAAGGTCGATACAGGAGAGGGCTAGGGGGGATGCGCACTGCTCTTTCCGCAGGCTGTTCAGTGCGTGCATGCTGCGGCACAGAGCGTGGTAGCGTCCTCCGCGGATGGCGGCGATGTTTCTTCCGTGCAGCACGGTGATGCGGAACCGAGTGTTTCGGGGCATCTGGCCACAGATATCCATGCTTGCCTTTGTTTTTCCCTGAATCAATGCGAATTCCCAGAAAAATTCGCGCCGGGATTCGTCGTCGGGAAGCTCAGCGGCGATCTCCTCCGGGCTTCGTCCGTCCAGACAGAGGTTTTCCATGAGAAAGAGGCCGGGGTAGGGCTGGGGAGGGGGTTCTTCCGCTTTTTTCCGGTTGTCCGGGGGCCTTTCGGCATCCTCGGGAAGCATCCATGCACGCCCGTATTTTTTCGCCCCCTCTATTTTCCCCGACGCGCAATACCGCTGCACCGCACGAGGGGCGACTCCCCACCGGCGGGCGGCTTCGCTGGCAGAAATGTACTTCATGGAACTCCTCCTCTTCGGATGTATCTGTCGCTTATGCGGCAAAAGCACCCCAGCACCTGCAGGAGCCTTAGAGTGCAAGAGGATATGGTCATTACAAAAGATGTTCGCAATGTGCCCTCCCCGGGGGAAGCCTTCAAGATGTTTCGAAACTAAAGAACGCCCTTCTCCACTTTTTATGCCAGAAAGATTTTTAAGAGGAAAAGCGCCGTTCCCCCGAGAGTGACGTAGAGGGAGTGCCGCTCACTCTTCCAGAGGATCTCCCCGTTGAAGGGGCCCCGCCAGGAATTTGGAGGCCTCAGGCTGCGGGGGAAGAGCATGGGGGTTCTCTCCCGATAACGAGAATAGGCATCTCCAAAGGTACGCTGCAGGAAATTCTCCTCGTGGGGGATGATGATCCCCGGATAGAGAAGAACAAAGAAAAGTGCGTAAAGCACAAGGATCAGAGGCATTCCCGCCATGAGGCTCCATCCCAACCCAATAAGGCCGTTCCCAAGATAGAGAGGATTACGCAGCCAGGCAAAGGGGCCCCAGGTGACAAGCTGCTCCGCCTGCACCACCTCTCCCCGATAGCGGCAGATAGATCCCGCCCCCCAGAAGCGAATGCCCTGCCCGAGCAGAACAAAGGGAAGCCCGCAGAGAAAGGTTAGAACATTCGGTTGCGCGACAAAAAAGACCCCGAGAAAAAAGAGGGTCCAGAGACCTCCGCGAAATCGAAAGGCCCAGGCTCCCAGTGCGGCACTAAGGTTTTTCAGAGGTGCCACCCTCTATCTCCTTTTCTTCTCCCTGGAGCAGCTTCTCCGCCTCTCCCCATCCGAGGAGCTTCACCGCCACAATGGCACCCATGAATATGGCGAGGTACTCCGTAAAGAAACGCCAGGCGATGGCCATGACTCCCGCAAGATTCCAGGGAACCAAGAGTTTGAAGATCGCCGCTCCTCCTCCTTCTGCCACGCCGCTCGCTCCCGGAGTGGGGACGAAGTAGAGAAGAAACATGAACATGCCTTGAACCACCACGGCCTCCCCGAAGTGCACAGGAAGCCCTACCCCCCAGATGAGACAGGGGAGCACTGAGAAAAAACAGAGCAGGTGAAGACAGGAGAAGACAATGGCCCAGAGAAAGGAGGCCCTTCCGGTAGAGAAGAAGAGGCGGAATATCTTATTATACTCATCAATCTCTCCATAAATTCTACGAACCGCCCGGAGGATGTAGCGGCGTTTGAGCAGCCCAAACCGGTTCAGCACGAAGACAAGTGCCCCGGCGAAACGCTTGATTAACCGGGGACGGAAGATGCTCAGGCTTATAAGGATCCAGGAGGCGGAGACGAAGAAGGCTACCCAGAAAAAGATCCCCTTAAGCAGCATCCTTCCCTGAAAAAGTTCCGGGTAGGAAAAGACGCTTATGGGTACCACGAACCCGAGCAGAAAGAGGGTGAGGAGAGTTCGGGTAAGGGTGATGGCCACACCCTTGCCGATGGATATGCCGTTTTTATAGAGGATGAAGACCTGGAAGGGCCCCCCCCCTCCCTGCATGGGAGTGATGGCACATCCGAAGTAGTGCAGCCACGTCAGAAGAATGCCTAAACGAAAGGAGACCTTCTCTCCAGCTGCCCGGGCGATGAGAATAAAGCGCCAGGCATCACAGCTCCATGCGCAGAGCATAATCCCCAGAGCCAGAAAAAGAGCACTCTTCTTTGCCCCCAGGATCATGGAGATTGTAGAGGCATCTACGGTAAATGCAAGCACCAGAATGCTTACCGCAAGAGAAAGACCCAGAAAAAAGGCTAATCCTTTTCGGACCGACATACATACAATCCTTTTTCATAAGGACGGAGAGACCGCATTAAAACGGTGCTTTTCATTTTCAGGAGTTTTCCCCTCATGATCTCAACTTATTGAACTTCCGACATGGCAAGAAGATACAGTTTCTGGGTATATTCTTCGAAGGCGCTTAGCCGGGGGATCAGTTCTTCTCTGAGAAGAAAGGCCATTTCAAAGAAACGCTGTTCTTCCAAGGCTTTTTCCATCTTCTCAAGAGCCTGAGAGACGCCGTCTTGAATACGTTTCCCCTCCTCGGTATCCGAAAAGGAGGATTCTCCGAGAAGCACCTGACAATTCTGGGTAACACCCAGAATCCACTGGGTCCCCTCAAAAGCCTGCTGCATAAGTTCTAGAGCTTCCTTAGTTTTCTCTTCCTCAAGCTTATTCGCGATACTCTCGTATCCCTTGAGAAGGGCGGGGAGGTAGCGGTGGCTTTCCTCCAGGGATTCACGAACCAGGAGACGTATCGGCTTGGTCTTCAGAACAAATTCGTGATCTCCGGAAATCTGAAGAAAGTTTTCGGGAAGCATCTCTTCGCCATCCACCTCAAGGGAGTGAAGAACCTCACCCTGAGAAGAGAGGTGTGCTTGCAGATCTTTCCAAATTAACTCTCGGCTGTTTTGGGAAGAGTCCGAAGGAATCCACTCCTCGTTATTGAGCATAATTTTCATAGTAACACCTCCGTAGTCCTGAGTCCTTTTCTGCAAACTAGAGAAGGATCCAGGTAATATATCAATTGACACAAACTTCTAGCAAGAAAACGAGGGAATGTTAGAGGGCACGCTAACAGGAAGGGGCATCCATGCCCCGAGAAAAATAGGAGTATTCATGCACAAGCCCTATACGCCATGCCATAACCGCCGCCTGGGTTCTATCCTGAAGATCGAGCTTTTTGAGTATATGGCTTACGTGGTTCTTCACCGTTTTTTCGGAAAGAACCATCTTTGTGGCAATTTCATTATTTTTCATCCCCTGAGAGAGCCAATAGAGCACTTCGGTCTCCTTAGGGGTAAGATCTGCAATCATGTCAAACTGGTACTCATCGTTCGAAACGATGGGGCCCAGCATGCGGCCGGCAATTCTTTGATCAACGTAGGTCTCCCCCCGAGCCACCATACGTATCGCCGTAAGAAGCTCCATAATCCCCGAGGATTTCAGGACATATCCGTGAATACCCGCGCTTGCGAGAGCCCGAACGTGCTCTTCGTCATCGAAGGCGGTGAGGGCGATGATCCGTATATCCTGGGTTCTTCGCAGGGATTGGATGGCCTGGATACCGTCCATGCGAGGCATGTTGACATCCACAAGAAGGATATCCGGAGCATGCTCCTTGACCTTTTCAATGGCTTCAATACCATCTCTGGCCTCGGCCACCACAAGAATATCCGGTTCCATCTCCACGAGCCGACAGAGGCCATCCCGGAAAAGACGGTGATCATCCGCAACGACGATACGAATTGTCTGCATGCGATCTTATCCCTCCTGAAGGGGCAGCATGATCTCTATTCGGGTTCCCTTCCCCGGAACACTCTCTACAAAAAAGGAACCCCCATCAATGCGAACCCGCTCTTCCATATTTATGAGCCCATAGGAGCCCCGATCCCGCGCCTTCTGTTTTGCCAGGGAGACATCAAATCCCGTACCATCATCTTCCAGTGTGAGATTCAGGCGGTTATCCTTTTCGCAGACGCTTCCCTTTAGAGAGAAGTTTCGGGCTTTCCCCTTTATGACGGCGTTGAGCATGGCCTCCTGAACAACTCGGAAAAGGTTGGCCGTGCGTTCTGCAGAAAAGCTCGGGGAAGGCCCCTCCCAGTGAAGGCTGCAGAGAGCACCGTACCGCTTTTCTGCCTGCCGCATTATGAGAGAAAGCCCCTCCCGGAGGCTTTCGCCAACACCTCCCGGGCGGAACCGCCACAGAAGAGAGCGGAGCCCTCCAAGGCAACCCTCCAAAGCTCCCCGAATCCCCTGTACTTCCTTCAGCGCTCCCCGGGGATTATCCTTTTCAAAGAGCTTTTCCGCCAGCTCCGTCATGAGCATGGTGGCAACCATCTCCTGGATGGGGCCGTCGTGAAGCTCCCGGCAAAGCCAGGCTTGTTCCCGTTCAAAGAGGCGAAGAGCAGAGTGGATGACTTCGGCATCCCGGGAGGAGTGAGCGGCGCTCCGCTCCTTCTCCGCGTGAATGAGTTCGAGAGCCACCTGCATTTTTTCTACCATTTCCTTGCTGGTTTGCATGATCTTTTCGAGATGACGCTGCTCTCGCTGCAAATCGTTCCGTCTTTGAGAGAGCATCTTCTCTCGTTCTTCAACCCTGCCCTTTTGGAACATAAGCTGTTCCGCCTCATCGTAGGCATCTCGCTGGCTATCCTGGGATCCCTCCCGGGACTCTCGGAGAAGACGCTGCCGGGATTGTCGCCACAGTCTATCAATTCGGGAATGGGACTGGATGACATCTTCGATCTCGTGCTTGAGAGCGTCTAAGGTCTTGAGAATTGCCTGGTAGCGGGAAAAGGACTCCTCCTGTACCCAGGAGACCTTTTCTATGCTATATTGCAGTGATTCATCCACATGGACAAGAACTTCTTGAAGACACTGTTCCAGCCCCGCCTTGTCCACAACAGATCCCCCCTCACAGCTCCTTTTTACGGATGAATTATACCGCATGAGTCTGGAGACTCATAATTCTTTTTATCATTTCATTCTATTCAAATGTATGAGCTGAAGAGGAGTGGTGTGGATGACCCCACGACAGCGTTTCGACACGCCCTTTCCCTTTCAGGAGCTGGGGAAAAAGCTCCGCCGCGATATGGGAAAGGTCCTGGGAGATTTTTCGATGATCGCCCCGGGGGATCGTATTCTTGTCGGTCTTTCCGGAGGCAAGGACAGCCTCTTGCTTTTGGTTGCCCTCGTGGAGCTGCAACGGCGAAGCCCGGTGCCTTTCAGCCTTGAGGCGTGTACCGTAGACCCCCTGGAAAAGAGGTGGGAGACCTCCTATCTGGAGGATCTCTGTACATCTCTTGGAATTCCGTGGCATCACGAGCGGCATGATATCTTCGCAATCATACAGAACAGGGAGGAGAGAAGCCCCTGCAGCTTCTGCGCCAACATGCGCCGGGGGATTCTGAACTCCATAGCCCAAAAGAAAGGGTGCAACATCCTCGCCCTGGGGCATCACCAGGATGACGCCATAGAGACGGTCTTTCTCAATCTCTTCTCAGGAGGGCGCTTTCGCTGCTTCTCCCCCAAGCTCTACCAGAGCAATTCAAAGATCACCCTTATCCGCCCCCTGGTCTACATCAGGGAGGAGCGAATTCTTCAGGAGACCCAGCGTCTGGGACTCCTTCCGGTGCCTTTTGAATGTCCTCACGCCGAGACAAGCCACAGGGAGAGAGCGAGAACGCTCGTAAAACGGCTGGAACAAGAGATCCCTTCCCTGAGGACAAACATCATCCATGCCCTCCTGCACGGAGAGCCACAGGATATCTGGAGCCCCTTCCTGGAAAAAAAGGTGGCAAAGCGCCTCTCCCGAAGAAACGACGTTACCGGAGAAGCCCCGAAACGATAATATCCACAGCCTCGTCCTCATCAAGCCCTTTGGCCATGAGACCTTCGATTTTGTCGTTAGCGATGCGACCGATGGCGGCCTCGTGGGTAACCTCCGCTTCAGGGTGGGATGCCCGTACCACCGGAGAGGCCTCCGCCCGGGCTTCTCCCTGCACCACCTCGGCGCAGTCCACATGCCCCCGGGCCCCCGGAGCGGCTCCGTCGATGAGCCCCACGAAGCTTCCGGAGCTTTGATCCTTCAGCACTACCCGAGCCTTGATGAGGGCGGAACTATCCTTCCCCGAGAGAAGGATGATATCCCGAACCTTACAGGAGTCGTTGTATTTTCCGTATACCTTCGAAGTAAGCTCCACCCGGCTCTTCTCGCCCTGAGCGACCACTTCCATATGAATATCCAGGTTCCCCACCCGCCCTTCCACGAGGGTAAAATCTCCCCGGTAGAGGGCACGATCCTTTAAGAGCACCTTCGTCTTGGGGCGGACGTCAATTCTGCCCTCCTGGCCGTGGACATGAATCTCGTTATAGGTGAACTCCCCCCCCTCCTCCACGGTGATGTTCCCCTCCATGGCGTGGAGAAATTCCACAGCGTTGGGAAAGATGCAGTAGGAGAGAAAGGTGGCCCGAGCCCCCTTTTCGATATGGATGGTGCTGTTGATGCGCTGCACCCCCTCGGTACCGAGATGGCCGAAGCAGAGACGTACGGGCTTTTCCAGATGGCAGTTTTCCAGAACCGTGATGGTGGCATCAAGCCCTTCCGCTGTCTCCGAAGAGGTGATCTCTATGCCGGGAATAGTATGCGAGGCGAGGACGGCGTTAGCATGGAGCACCACATACGCCCCCTGCTCCTCTTCGAATCCCCCAGAAAAATCGCCGCTTTTCCGGGCGATACCGACAAGCTCATGATATTCTTTCGCTCCAGACGGCATGACTAGCGCACCTCCGCTTGGCTATTTTCAAGATCGATATCCATGCAGGGAGAGCACTGGCTCATGAAATAGCGCTTTACAGCTTCGGCGCTCCCCTCAAGAACTACCCGCCCTCCGCACATAAGGTAGGAGCGGTCGCAGGCAGCCGCCACATCCTCGCGATGCGTGATGATAAGCACGGAGTTGCCGTTTTCCGCCAGATCCCGAAAGAGATTCATGATCTCTACGAGAGCGATGAGATCGACCCCCGAATCAGGCTCATCCAGTATGGCAAGCCTGGGCTGCATGAGAAAAATAGAGGCGAGTTCGATACGTTTCCGCTCTCCTCCGGAGAGGTTTTTATCGAGCATCCTCTCAAGGTACCGAGGCTCAAGCTGCACTCTTCCAAGAGCATCTTCCATGGAGGCTTCGGTGACACTTTTCGAGGAGATCCGCAGATAATCTCGAATGGATATTCCCTCATACCGGGCGGGGTGCTGCCATGCGAGGGTTAGCCCTCGCTGCGCTCGTTCTGTTATGGAGAGATCTGTGATGTCCTCTCCCCTCATCCAGATGCGCCCCTGAAGAGGAGCATAGCGCTCTACCCCCATAAGAGCATAGGCAAGGCTGGATTTTCCCGCCCCGTTCCGCCCCAGCACCCCCGCAATTTCTCCGGGGGCAACCTTAATAGTGACTTCCTGAAGGATGGGAACTCCCTCTTTGACAACGCTTATATCATCGACAAAAAGCGTGGATTCCTTCATTTACCCCTGCGTACCACCTTTCGACACTCAAAGGGGACCAAAGGCAGGCCCCCTGTTCAAAGCATTTTCTTCGAGAAAAAACGTATCAGGCTTTCAAAGCAAGCTTATGCATGATCTTCCGCTGCTCTTCCACAGCCTGAGCATGCTCTTCATACCCCTTGCGCCCCATGAGGCTGTAGGTAAGAATCTTCCCCTGCTCCACTCCGGGCTGATCGAAGGGATTGATCCCCATGAGAAGTCCCGTGAGGGCCGTAACGTACTCGAAGAAGAAGATCAATCCCCCCAGGCGATAGGCATCCAGCTTAGGGAGTTCGAGCCAGAAGAGCGGTCTTCCCTTCTGCACCAGAGCGGATGCGGTGGCCTGGGCCTCCGCATAGAGCATCTCTCCGAAGGAGTGCCCTTCAAGATATCCGAGGGCTTCGAGAGATGTCCCGGGAGGGGCGGGGATGGCGTAATCGCGGCCATGCTCCTTCACTGCTACGAAGGTGTAGAGCTTGTCGTCCGGACCTTCTGCGTAGAGCTGCACCTGGGAATGCTGGTCGATGGCACCGAGAGCACGGACAGGAGTTGTCCCCAGCCCTCCCTTACCAAGACTCTCCCCCCAGAGCTGGGCAAACCACTCGGCGAAATCCTCAAGCCCATCCGCATAGGGCATGAGGACCGAGATGTTCCGGCCCTCTTTTTCATGGCAATGCGAAAGCACCCCCCAGAGCCAAGCGGGGTTTTCCTCCACGCAAGAGGATTCTTCTATACGGGAGCGCATGGCCCCTGCTCCCTCCAGAAGCTCTTCGACGGAGATCCCCAGAAGAGCGGCTCCAAAAAGCCCCACCGGAGAGAGCACGGAGAAGCGGCCTCCCACGAGAGAGGGGATGGGGAGACTGGCACATCCGGTCTCACTTACAAAATTTCGAAGAATTCCCGAGGAGGGATCCGTAAGCACCACGGTTCTTCGAAGCGCTTCCTCCCTGCCGAGTTTTTTCTCGAAAAGGGAGAAGATCCAGAGAAAATTCGCCATGGTCTCCGCAGTCCCTCCGGACTTGCTGATCACCACAAGAAGGGACGAGGCAGGGTCAAGGGTCTCTTCCAGCTGAAAGAGATCCCGGGGATCCACGTTGTCGATCACTAAAAACGCTGGCCTTGAGGAGGAAGGGGCGAAGGCCAGAGCCTTCTCCAGCATGAGACTCCCCAAAGCAGACCCTCCGATGCCGATCTGTACTACCGTAGAAACCGAAGCAAATCTCTCTGCACAGTGACGTAGCTCTTTAAGATCCATATCAGGAAGCCCATACCATCCGAAACCGGTGGTATTCGCCCGGGAGCCTTCCAGAATCTGCCGGTGCGCATCCCTGCATGGGGCGGCAAAGCTTTGAAGCAACGTCTCCTCGTTCAGGAGGGCCCCCCCTGCAGCAAGAGAGAAGAGTTCTTCCCTCATGGAACTATTCTCCGCACTCCTCAAGGAGATCGTCTCTGGTGAGAAGAACGCTCACCTCTGAAGAGCCCAGAACTCCCGGAACATAGAGCTGCCCCCGGGAGATCGCCACCTCTGCCACCTGCCCCGAGGTAATGGTACAAAGCAATTTTTTGGCAATCTCAAAAGCCAGGAGTTCCATGGCCTCAAACTTGTTGCGCATCACTACATTTTCTACAAAGGAAAAAACCTGAGCGTAGGAGACAACCTTTCGGTTATCCTCCAACTCTCCTGTCCCCAGCTCATAGGTAAAACTCAGGGAAATTTCGAGAATCTGCCCAAGCTCCCGCTCCACCTCCATGCTCCCATGAAAAGCGTGGAAACGCATCCCTTCCAAAGTCAAGGTAAAAAGCACCGCACTCCCTCCTTTATGCACATTATGGCAATGACTGCCTCTTTTTCAGAAAAATACGCCACGCGAAAAACTGCCCAAGCCAGTGGATATGCCGCAGGAACGGCGAAAGGGGCTTTTCTGGAGATCGTTCCTATGTCGTTGAGATGAGCCCCTGCTCCTTGAGAGCCGTATCAAGGGCGTGCTTATCAAACCCCACGATGATAGTCTCCTCCACAAGGATCACCGGAACACCCCGCTGCCCTGTTTTCTGTACCATCTCTTTGGCAGCCTCCCGATCCGCTCCGACATCGATCGATTCGTACGCCACATTGAGAGAGTCGAGATACTCTTTTACTTTAATGCACCACGGGCACGTTTTTGTGGAATATACGGTTACGCTCATAAGACATCTCTCCTTACTCCATAAATTTTTTCAAGGCCACCATCAGCTTTTTGCAAGTATAACACAGGATTTCGAGGTACAGAAAAAGGCGGTGGGGTATCCCATCGCCTTTTTCTGTACCTACATATTATATTTGATGAAAGAAAAACTCCTTACTCTTCCTCAAGCTCCGTCTTTCTTTGGTCGATGATTTTCTTGGAGATTTCCGCAGGGACTTCTTCGTAGTGATCGTAACTCATGGTAAAGTTCCCCCGTCCGGAGGTCATGGAGCGCAGAATGATGGCATAGCGGAACATCTCTGCCAGCGGAGCCTGGGCCTTCACAACCTGGAGCCGTCCCCGGGCATCAATACCCATGATGCGCCCCCGGCGACTGTTGAAATCTCCCATAACATCCCCAAGGTGATCATCAGGAACAACGACTTCGACGTTCATGATCGGCTCCAGAAGGATGGGCGATGCGTTTTTCATGGCTTCCTTGAAGGCCATGGATGCGGCAATCTTAAAGGCCATTTCGGAGGAGTCCACGTCATGGTAGCTTCCAAAGACGAGGCTCGCCTGAACATCCACCATGGGAAATCCTGCAATATACCCCTTGGGGAGAGCCTCTTTAAGCCCCTTTTCCACCGCAGGAATGTAGGATTTAGGAACCACCCCGCCGACAACTTTGTCGACAAATTCAAAGCCCTCTCCCCGCTCCTTCGGAGCGAACTCGATATGCACATCCCCGTACTGCCCACGGCCTCCGGTCTGCTTCTTATACTTGCCCTGGGCCTTCGAAGGCTTCCGGATGGTCTCCCGATAGGGAACCTTGGGAGTCTTGGTCTCAAGATCCACCCCGTAACGCTCCTTGATACGGGAAAGCACGATCCCAAGGTGCACATCTCCCATGCCGGAGAGCACGTTATCCCCGGTCTCCACGTTCTTTTCAAAGGCCAGGGTGGGATCTTCTTCGAGGAGTTTGTGAAGGGACGAAGAGAGTTTGTCTTCATCTCCCCGGCTCTGGGGAATCACCGCAAGACTGTATACGGGCTTGGGGAACTGGATGGGCTTAGCAGTAAATTTACACCCCTTCACGCCGAGGGTATCCGCCACAGCGGTGCTATGGAGCTTGGGGATAGCGATGATATCCCCCACCACCACCTCTTTAACATCCTTTCCCTCTTTCCCTGTCATAACCTTGAAGGCGCTGATCCGCTCTTCTTCGTCCTTATTCACGTTGTAAATAGGGCTGTCGCTGGAGAGCGAACCCGAAAGAACGCGGAGGAAAGAGAGTTTCCCCACGTAGGGATCCACCATGATCTTAAAACAGAACGCCACAAAGGGGCCTGCGGGATCGGGAGGAAGAGGAACTTCTTCATCGCCGCTCAAGACTATTCGGGGGGGCATCTCGCAAGAAGCGGGGATAGCATTCACGAGAAGTTCAAGAACCTGGAAGACACCCACGTTATGGGCGCTGTCTCCGGGGAGGATCGGAAAGAGGCTCCGTGTACGTACCGCATTCCGAAGGGCCGGTACAAGTTCCTCCATGCTGATGACATCTCCGTCGAGATAGCGCATCATCAGCTCGTCATCCGCCTCTACAATGCGCTCCACAAGCGCCTCCCGAGCTGCCTGAACAGCTTCGGCATATTCGGCGGGAATCTCTCCCTCGGTCATCTCCTTACTGCCATCTCCCGGATACGAGTACGCCTTTCCTCCCAGGATATCGATAACGCCCTTGAAGCTTGATTCTTTGCCCATGGGAAGATAGAAGGGCATAGCCTTATCGGAAAGATACTCCTGGATTTCCCCCACCACTTTGTCGAAATCTGCGTTCTCTCTCCCCATTTTGCTCAGATAAAAGACCATGGGAATGTTGAAGTCCTCGCCAAACTCCCAAGCTTTTTCAGTCTGCACTTCTACACCGTGCACACCGCTAAGCACCACGATGGCGGAATCGACTACCCGCATGGAAGAGCGCATATCTCCGATAAAGTCTGCATATCCCGGCGTGTCAAGAACATAGATGGTTTTATCCTTGTACGGAATGGTCGCCAGAGCGGCGTTGATGGAGATCTGCCGCTTTTGTTCTTCGGAGCCGAAATCCGTTACGGTATTTCCATCCTCCACCTTTCCCATACGGGTAGTGACCCCCGCATTGAAAAGAAGCGCCTCTGTCAGAGCAGTTTTACCCGCTCCTCCATGCCCTACAATGGCCA
Source organism: uncultured Synergistaceae bacterium (assembly GCA_964539095.1). Classification (GTDB taxonomy): domain Bacteria; phylum Synergistota; class Synergistia; order Synergistales; family Aminiphilaceae; genus DAIPKP01. Next base: position 40,669 of record CAZIFL010000004.1, on the reverse strand, counting down.
CGTTTCTGATATCCTCAGGTTTGCGTATCCCCATCCGAACTCTACCTCCTCTATGACATTGAACTGCATAACACGCTTTCGTATCGTTCCGGCACAAAGTGCTCCGAAATTTCTACAAGCCGGAAGGAAGGTATCACGGCTTCCTATTGTAACAGGAGTTTTTCACCTTGCCTACTTGTAGAGAAATTCCTCAAGAAGACGCTCCACGTCCTCAACCTTCGCCTGCCCCCGAGAGGCGCGCATAACCAGCCCCTGAAGAAATGTGCGTTTCTTTCCCTTGGGGTCCTTTCCCTCCCGGATAATGGAGACAACCTCTGCCTGTTCCTGAAAGAGAGTCTGCACAAGATTTCTCAGGGCATCCCCTTCGAGAGCAGAAGAGGCGACACCGGTCTTTTCAAAGGCCTCCTGAAGGGAGCATCTCTTTTCGAGAAGGCATTCAAAAACATCCCTTGCTCCGGTGGTAGAGAGCCCCTCCGCATCAATCTTGTGAAGCAGCTCCCCGAGAAGCTTCGAAGGCACAGGGAAATTTTCCACAGAAATTTTCCGGTCGTTACAGACCCGGAATACTTCTGTCTGCACCCATTTGGCAGCCCGTTCGGGGGAGGCCCCGGAGGAGAGAAGCCCTTCGAAATAGGCCGCTACCTGCCGATCTTCCACAAGATTGCTTATATCCTCTCCCCCCAGACCGTAGGCTTCCCGGAAACGCTTGGCCCTCTCCCAGGGAAGCTCCGGCAGATTTCCCCGAATCTTTTCGATCTCTTCCCGGGAGAGAACCAGAGGCGGGATGTCAGGCTCCGGGAAGTAGCGATAGTCATGGGCATCTTCCTTGCTTCGGGAGGAGTGGGTCACACCCCGGGCATCGTCCCAGTGGCGCGTCTCCTGGACGATCTCCTTCCCCTTTTCGAGTAGCTCCTTCTGACGGCCGATTTCGTAAGAGATAGCCCGTTCCAGGGATCGGAGAGAGTTGACATTTTTTACCTCGGTACGGTTTCCCCAGCGGCCATCAGAGACCTTGAGGGAGATGTTGGCATCCACCCGTAGGGATCCCGCCTCCATATCTCCGTTGGAAACCTCCAGATAACGCACCAACCGACGAACCGCAGAGACGTACTCCCGAGCCTCTTCGGGAGAGCCAAGATCGGGGTCTGAGACGATCTCCGCCAGAGGTACCCCACCCCGGTTGTAGTCCACCAAAGACTCACCGGCCCCCGAGAGACGTCCGTCCGAAGCTGCGTGTACGAGCTTTCCCGCATCTTCTTCAAGATGTAGTCGGGTAATGCCAATGCGTTTCATGGCACCTTCCACAGAGATGTCGAGAAAGCCCTTCTCTCCGAGAGGGAGGTCATACTGGCTGATCTGGTAGGCCTTGGGGAGATCAGGGTAGAAATAGTTTTTTCGGTGAAAGCGGGTGGCTTCGCGGATAGTGCAGTGGAGTGCGAGAGCACCACGAACGCCAAGACGCACCGCAGCAGCATTCAGCACCGGCAAGGTTCCGGGCTGCCCGGTGCAGACGGGGCAGATGTTACTGTTGGGCACCGCTCCGATATAATCCGTGGAACAGCTGCAGAAAAGCTTGGTGTTCGTAAGAAGCTGCACGTGAATCTCCAATCCGATAACAGGAGTGTAGGTAAGGCTCATGCGTTATCACATCCCTTCGCAATGGGGGGAGTTCCAAAGGCAATCTCCAGCATGGAGGCCACTCCAAGAAGGGTAGTTTCACTCCACCGGGGCCCCACCACCTGAACGTTCAGAGGAAGCTCTTCTTCGGTCATCCCCGCATAGAGAGAGATGGCGGGGAGCCCTGCAAGATTGACTGGGAGGGTAAAGACATCCTGAAGATACATCTCCATGGGGGAGGTTACAGCTCCTTTGGCAAAGGGGAGGGTGGGGGTGGTGGGCATAAGAAGGGCGTCAACGTCATGAAAGGCCTGATCAAACTCGTAGCAGATTCGTTGCCGCATCTTCTGAGCCGTGAGATAGTACGCATCGTAGTACCCCGAGCTAAGCACGTAGGTTCCCGCAAGGATTCGGCGCTGCACCTCGGATCCGAACTCTCGCCTGGTGGCGCAATACTGTTCGATAAGCGTCTCTGCGGGAGCCCGGAATCCGTAGCGAACACCGTCGTATCGGGCAAGGTTTGAGCTTGCCTCTGCGGGAGCAATGATGTAGTAGCATGCAAGACCGTAGGATATGGCGTTTTTCAGGGATACATGAACGATTTCAGCCCCCGCATCCTGGCAGACTCGCGCAGCGTGCACTACGGATGCCTCCAGCCGGGGATCAATCTTCTCTCCCTCGTATTCCTTTACGAGGCCGATCCGGAGTCCCTTGAGAGAACTTCTTTCGAGGGCATCGAGGTAGCGCCCGTTCTTGCGAGGGGAAGATGTGGCATCCCGGGGATCCTTGAAGGAAAGCACATCTAGAGTGAGGGCAATATCTCCCAGATCCCGGGCAAAGGGGCCGATCTGATCAAGGGAGGATGCAAAGGCTACCAGGCCGTAGCGGCTGATAAGGCCGTAGGTGGGTTTCATGCCGTGGACTCCGCAAAAGGCGGCGGGCTGTCGGATGGACCCTCCGGTGTCGCTCCCCAGAGCTATGGGGCAGTATCCCGCCGCAACAGAGGCGGCACTCCCCCCGGAGCTTCCCCCCGGAACAAGGGCGAGGTTTCGGGGATTCGAGGTGGGGCCAAAGGCGGAGTTTTCCGTGGAGCTTCCCATGGCGAACTCATCCATGTTCGCCTTTCCGAGAATAACCGCCCCCGCCTCTTCCAGATATTCCACCACCGAAGCGTTGTAAGGAGGGTGCCACTCTCGCAGCATGTTACTTCCGCACGTGGTAGGAGCCCCTTGAAAACACATATTATCCTTGAGGATTACCGGAACCCCGCAAAGAGGTGAGGGAAGCTCTTTTCCCGCCTGTATGTCAGCATCCAGCCTCTGGGCCCTTTCAAGGGCGGCATCTTCCATCGGGGTAATAAGCGCTCGCAGCTGCGGTTCGCAGCAGGATATGCGCCCGAGATGCGAGCGCACCACATCCTCCACGGAAAGCTCTCTTCGGGAGACAAATTGGGCGATACGCCACCCGGGATATTCCCATAGTTCCATCGTCGTTACGCCTCCTCCATGATCCGGGGAACCCGAATATAATCTCCCTCTCTCAGGGGGACCTGCTCAAGGATAGCCTCTCTCCGGTCATCTCGGGAGAGGATGTCTTCCCGCAGGGGCCGAGCCTCGGCGTTTTCCATGCCAAAGGGGTCCACATCACTCAAATCGACCTCCCCAAGTTTGTGAAAGGAAGAGAGAATGTCTCCAAAGTATTGCACGAGATCCTCCGTCTCCTCAGGAGAGACTTCAAGCCTCGCCAGCCGGGCCATATGTTCCACGTCCTTCTGGGTAATTTCCGCCATCTTCAGGCCTCCTTCGCCAATGCTGTCACATGTCATCCTTTGAAAATCTCTCTTGCAGAAAGATGCTTTCTAATCCTCTCCATGAGGATTTTCCAAGAGAGCGAGAAAGGCCTCTTCGGAGATTACCGGAATTTCCAGCTTTTGGGCCTTTTCAAGCTTGCTTCCCGCATTCTCCCCCGCCACCACAAGCCAGGTCTTTTTACTCACCGAGGAGGTGGGGGAAGCTCCCAGGCTCCGGGCCTTTTCCTCTGCCTCCGCACGGGGCATGGCGGTGAGTTCCCCCGTAAAAACCATGCGCCGCCCCTTCCAGGGCAATTCTTTGGGAAGCTCCGGCATCTCTTCCTCCGGCTGCCCCCCTACCCCCATGTCTCTAAGGCTCTCCAGGGTCTTTCGATTCTGGGGATCCTCGAAGAAAGCGCGCACCGAGGCGGCGATCCGGGGCCCCACTCCATCCAGAGAGGCGAGAACTTCCTCGGAGGCCTCCTGAAGCCGGGGAATGCTGCGGAACTCCTCCGCCAGAATCCGGGCAACCTGATCCCCCACGTACCGGATGCCCAGGGCATAGAGGAAGCGGTCCAGAGGACGTTTCTTCGATGTCTCCAACGCTTGAAGAAGGTTTTCTGCGGATTTCTCTCCCATGCGCTCAAGCCCCGCAAGATCCTTCAGAGAGAGCCTGTAGATATCTCCGAGGGCGTGCACCAGATTCACCCTAAGGAGCTGATCCACCAGCTTCTCCCCAAGCCCGCGGATATCCATCCCTTTACGGGAGGTGAAATGCAGCACTCCCTCCCGGAGCACCGCCGGACAGGAGCGGTTAGGACATCGCCATGCCACCTCATCAGGGAGGCGTACCGCCTTGCTGCCGCATTCGGGACAGGTAAGGGGCATTTCATAGGGAACGCTGGAGGGGGAACGTTTTTCAGGATCCGCCCGAAGAATTTCCGGAATGATCTCCCCCGCCTTGCGCACCCATACCCGGTCACCGGGGCGGATATCCTTGCGCTCGATCTCCTCCTGATTATGCAGAGTCGCCCGCTGCACCACGGAGCCCGAGAGGGTCACCGGATCGAGATAGGCCACCGGAGTGAGGGTGCCGGTTCTCCCCACAGAGACGCGGATCTCTCGAAGAAGGGTGAGTTTCTCTTCAGGAGGAAATTTATAGGCCACCGCCCAGCGGGGTGCCCGGGCGGTACTTCCAAGCTCTTCGCGCAGAGCAAAGCTCTCCACCTTGAAGACAATGCCATCCGTATCGTAGGGGAGGGAAAAACGCTCCTTCTCCCAGAGGGCGGTGTATTCGAGCATTCCCTCCTGGGTGGTTACGGATTTTCCGTGAGGTTCCACGGGAAATCCCGCAGAACGAAGCCAATGAAAAATCTCCTGCTGGGATGCCGCAGGGGGGTTCTCCGAAAAAAAAACATGGTAGGCAAAAAATCGAAGCTTTCGGGAGGCGGTGACTTTGGGATCAAGCTGCCGCAAGGAGCCCGCCCCGGCATTCCGGGGATTTGCAAAGGGAGGAAGCCCCTCTTCGTCTCTTTCGGCGTTGAGGGCCTCGAACTCTTTCCGGGGGAAATAGACCTCCCCCCGGACCTCCACCCGCCCCTTCTGCAGAATCCGAAGCCTCAAGGGGACCGAGGAGAGGGTGCGGATATTGGGAGTGACATCCTCCCCCATCAGGCCATCTCCACGGGTAACCCCACGCACCAGTACCCCCTCTTCGTAGATAAGGGCCACTGCCACGCCATCAATCTTGAGTTCGCAGGAGATCCCCCGGGAGGGGGTGACCCCCTCCCGTTCGAGGCGCCCGAGATAGGCCGCAAGCTCTCCGGGGTTGAAGACGTTATCCAGGCTCATCATGGGAAAGTCGTGCTTTACCCGGGAAAAGCCCTCTCGCACCGCTCCTCCTACCCTCTGGGTGGGAGAATCCTCAGCACAAAGCTCGGGAAACTTTTTTTCCAGCTCCTGAAGCTTTCGAAAGAGGGCGTCATACTCCTCGTCGGAGATCTCCGGAGCATCCAGGACGTAGTAGAGATATTCATGTTTCCGCAGGGCCTCCCGAAGCTCCTCCGCTTCGGAAAGCGGGACGTACGGCGCCACCGTCTACTCCCGGGGACGCATGGTAGGAAAGAGGATCACGTCCCGGATGGTCTCGGACTCCGTGAGAAGCATCACCAGGCGATCCACCCCAACTCCAAGCCCCCCGGTGGGAGGCAGCCCATACTCCAGGGCGGTGATGTAATCTTCATCGTAAGGGTGGGTCTCCTCATCCCCCGCCTCCTTCTTGTTCTGCTGATCCAGGAAGCGCTCCTTCTGATCCATGGGATCGTTCAACTCGCTGAAGGCGTTGGCAAACTCCATGCCGTTGATGAAAAGTTCGAAGCGGTTGGTGTAGTCCGGGTTCTCGGGGTCTCTCTTGGAGAGAGGCGAGATCTCCACGGGGTGCTTGAGCACAAAGGTGGGCTGCAGAAGCTTCTCCTCCCCAAAGGCCTCGAAGAGCATGGAGAGGATGAGAAAACGACTCTCGTGTCCCTCGATCTCCAGCCCCTTCTTCCGGGCGATCTGCCGGGCCTCTTCATCCGAGGTAATAGCGTGGATATCCACACCGGCATGCTCCTTCACAAGCTCCGCCATGGTGACCCGCCGGAAGGGGGGCTCCAGGGAGATCTCCTTGCCGTACCAGGTTTTCTTTCTCGATCCCACCGCATCCGCCGCAGTCACGATGATCTCTTCGGTGAGATCCATCATATCCTCGTAGTTGGCGTAGGCCCAGTAGACCTCCATGGCGGTAAATTCAGGATTATGGCGGGGGCTGATCCCCTCGTTCCGGAAGTTTTTTCCCATCTCGTAGACCCGCCCCATCATCCCCACGATGAGCCGCTTGAGATACAGCTCCGTGGCGATACGCATGTACATGGGAATCCCCAGAGCATTGTGAAAGGTGCTAAAGGGGCGGGCGTTGGCCCCCCCCGCGAGGGAGGAGAGGATGGGGGTGTCTACCTCCAGGGTGCCCGTGCGATCCATAACATCCCGGATGGCCCGGATAATTTCGGCCCTTTTCCGGAAAGTATCCCGCACTTCGGGGTTAGCAATAAGATCTACGTACCGCTGACGGTAGCGGATCTCCTGATCCTTCAGGCCATGCCACTTCTCCGGCAGCGGGCGGAGAGCCTTGGAGAGAAGGGTAAAGCTCTGCACAAGAATGGAAAGCTCCCCCCGACGGGTTCGGAAGGGAATCCCCTTAATGCCGAGAAAATCCCCCACATCCACCCACTTCTTGAAAAAGCCGTAGAGATCCTCCCCCAGCACATCCACCTGGAAGTAGAGCTGGAGCCGATGGGTTTCATCCTCTAAGGTAACGAAGGATGCCTTGCCGTGCTTTCGCAGGGTCATCACCCGGCCGGCGGTGACAATCTCTTCCTCCCCCTGGGCATCCACCTCGAGATGATGATAGTTCTGGTGCACGTACTCCAGGGTATGTTTCCGATCCCATCGCTCCTGCTGAAAGGGGTCGTACCCCTCCTCACTTCGCAGACGTTCCAGTTTATCCTTCCTCGCCTGAAGAATCTCCTCCTCCGGCGCTTGGGTCTGTTCCATGCTCTCCTGCTGTTCCACCATAATGTTCTCCCCTTTCGGATATGAAAAGCTCCCACTCCCGGACCACCCTTTCAAGGGAGGGCCAATCCGTTATACTTCCGATGGTACGACGCAATTCTACCGCACCGGATAAACCTCTGAAAATACCCCCGAGAAAACGCTTTAAAAGCACCACCGCCGCCTTCTCCCCCTCCTCCGTCACCATCTGTTCCGCCAGGTGAAGAAGGGCCTGAACCCGGGAACGGAGAGAGGGATTTTCCAGCCTCTCCTCCACGGGATATCCGAGCAGCTTGAGGGTTTGAGGAAAGAGAAAGGGGTTCCGTATAGCCCCCCGGGCAAGGAGCACCCCCACGCACCCTCGACGGAGATAGTCCTGCGCATCTTCCGGAGTATAGATATCCCCGCTGCCGCTGATGATGCCGGGGAAACGCTTTGCCACCGCCTCCACCGCACCCCGATCCGAGGAACCCGCATATTTTTGAATGGGGGTTCTCCCATGGAGGGAGATGTGAACCGCCCCCGCCTCCAGAAGGATCTCACAGAAATCCCCGGTCTCCAGGGGCTCTCCGGGGCCGCAGAGGCGGATCTTTCCCCACAGAGGTATCCCCAGGGGGCGGAGAGAGTTCATCATGGCCGCGGCAATTTTCGGATATTTGAGAAGCGCCGCCCCTTCATTGCGGCGCATCACCTTCCGCACGGGACAGGCCATATTGATCTCGATAGCCTCCGGAGGGGCTCCGTGCCGGAGGGCCTCCTCGGTCCCCCGGGCGATCTCCTCGGGGGAATCTCCGAAGATCTGCAGCACCAGCGGGGATTCCCCCTCTCGGGGAAGCATCTTCCGGGTTACTCGATTTCCGTGAAGCAACCCCGCACAGCTTACCATTTCGGTATGGGTGAGTCCCGCCCCGAGTTCTCGGTAGAAACGCCGCACCGGGGCCATGCTGATCGCCGCAAGGGGGGCAAACCAGAGAGGGTTTGCCACCCTCACCCCGCCTATAACCTTCTGATTATCCATGACCGTTCTTGCTGGCATGGAGAGCATCGCTCCCGGGCGGAAGATTCCGGCAGTAGAGGATACGAAGCCCCTCCAAGGTCAGCCAGGGGTCCACATGGGTAATGGTCTCCGAGTGATCCTTGAGGATCGCCGCCTGTCCTCCCGTGGCCACCACGGGAGTCTCCTTTCCAAGCTCTTTCCACATGCGCCGCACAAGACCATCCACCATCCCCGCATAGCCGTAGAGAATCCCCGACTGGATCGCCTCCACAGTATCCTTGCCGATGGCCTGGGGAGGCACCTCCAGAGGCACCCGGGGGAGCTTGGCGGTCTTTCCGAAGAGAGCCTCCACACTCACATTCAACCCCGGAGCGATGGCTCCGCCGATGTAAGCCCCCCGACAGTCTACTGCATCCCACGTTACTGCGGTGCCAAAATCGACCAGAAGCAGGGGTGTACCGTAACGTTGAACTCCCGCCACGGCATTTACCAGACGATCCGCCCCCACGTTCCGGGGTTCCCGGACTTCTACGGAAAGCCCAAGATCCATGGAGAGCGCCACCTTCAACGCTTCGAGGCCGAGGGAGCTTTCTATCCCCTGCACCCATGCCGCTTCAAGAGAGGGAACCACGCTGGAGATGATGGCTCCCTTCAAAGCTTCTCGGGGGATCTTCGCAAGGGACATGAGATTAAGAAGATAGACCGCCAGCTCATCCCCGGTTCGCCTGTCCGAGGTGAGCCGCCAGTGACAGAGAAGCTCTTCTTCGCGATATATTCCCACCACAGTATTGGTATTTCCCACGTCAAGTACCAGTAGCATACGTTATATCACCCCATATATAAGAAAAACAGACCTCCCCCGGAGAGGCAGAGAGAAAAAACCCTCCGGGAGAAGGAAAGCGGTATATTCATGCTCACAAGGGTGGCCAGAAGAAAAGCTCCCAGAGCCGACGCCACCGTTAGATCCCCGAAAAAAAAGGGGACCATCCACGCAATCTGCTCCATCACACCATGCCAGAAGGACAAAGCCCCCTCTCCCCACCAGAGCAAGGCCTCCCCACCGGGGATGGGGAGAAAAAAGGAGAGCCCCAAAAGGGAGATCAGGGGAAGCAGAAAAGCATAGACGGGAAGAACAAAAAAGTTGAGCAGCAGCCCCCCCAGAGGAACAGACCCGAAAGCCTCAATGAGAGGAGCCCCCGTAACGCTCCACGCCACGGGACTGGCTCCGAAAAAGGCGGCTCTCCAGGAGAGACTCCCGAGAAGGGTAATCCCCAGAGAGGCGAGCACCGAAAGACGCCATCCCAGATCCCAGAACCACCAGGGACGCCAGAGCAGAAGAAGAGACGCTCCCAGAGCCACCGCATTCGTAACGCTCCCTCGATACCCGAGAAAACGCCCAAGAAGAAGAATCTGGGCCATCAATCCCGCCCGGAGAGCGCTGGGAGAGCCCCCCGCCAGAAGAACGTAAAGCCACATGCCCCCAGAGATCATAGGAAGCCGCACCCTGCCGAAGAAGGGGGGGAAGATCCACCAGAGGAGCAGCGCCACCAGTCCCACGTGAAATCCTGAAACCGCCAGAAGATGGGCGGTTCCCCATCGCTGGTGCATCCCCCCAAGCTCGGAATCCCGGTCTCCCAGCCAGATGGCCAGAAGATACCCCCGCAGCGAGGGGGGGAAGTTCAGCAGCAGTTGCTCCCGAAGGCGGCTTCTCCAGGCGGCGAGGCTCCAGGAATTTTTAGAGAGGAGCTTTCGTTCCGCCTCTCGGATCTCCTGAAAAACGCCCCGGGCCCCCCAGTATTTTTCTTCGTCGAAGGAGGAGGTGTTCTTTTTTCGGGAGGGATCTCTCTCCCTCAGAGGGACGAGGGAGCCCGAAAGAAAGAGTTCTTCCCCCTCCCGTAAGGCCTCTCGGGGAAAGGTTCGGTAGAGAAACTTCCCCCGAGAGGTAGCGATAACGTGCATCCATCGTCCCCCCCAGGGGCGTTCCAGCACCACCCTCCCCCTTCCGGCAAAATCGGGGAGATCCCCCTCCCGAGGGAGGCTCTCGAAGCGGAAGAGCAGAACACCCAAGCCGAGAAAAAGAAGGCAGAAGAGCCCCAAGCTTCGCAGCGAGAGGGTGGGCTCCTCCGGAAAAGAGTACAGCAGGGCAGCTCCCCAGAAAAGCAGGCTTCCTCCTGCCAAAGCCACCACAAGAGGGGCTCCCTTCTCCCGGATCTCAAGCCCCCCCATGAGAAGGAGCAGAAGGAGCAGAGCGGGATATCTGGAGATCACCGGCCCGCCCCAACGGTTATAAGGGGGGTTATGGTCTCCAGACGCTTAGATCCTATACCGGGAACCTTGAGAATCTCTCCGGGGTTTTTGAACCCCCCAAGCTCTTTTCGGGTCTCCAAAATTCTTCTGGCCAACACAGGACCTATGCCAGGGAGCCTTTCCAGATCCTCAACCCCTGCGCTATTGATATCCAGAAGAGAGGGTAGCGCCGAGGTGCCCGGAGAGGGGCTCCGTTCCCCTGGAGCCCTCTTCAGCTCAAGCGTATCCGAAGGGTTCTCCCCGGGGGAAAATCGGGCGGGAATTTTGATATGCATGGCATCCTGCAGAGGCGAGGCAAGGTTAACCCCCTGGGTATCCGCCTGAAGGGTAAAACCCCCCGCCTTCTCCACTGCGAGATACATCCGATCCCCCGGAGAGACTTCGTAAACCCCGGGACGCACTACCTCGCCTGTGATGTAGACATACCAGATCTCGGACTCCGAAGAGACCTTCCCCCCTCCGGCATCGGCAGAACGCTGCTCCTGACGCCAGCTCAGGGCAGGCCCAGCCACGGAGGTGGGGTTCGTATCCTTCCAGCGTCCCTTAAAGAGGGCAATAAGGCCAAAGGCCGCAAGAAGGAGCAGAACCCCGAGAAAATAGTAGAGAATCCCTTGTTTTTTCTGAGGATTCATCTGGAAAACCCCCTTATCTTCTTTTTAGAGAATCTCTCCCCTAAGGCACCAGTGCTCTGCCGCAAGGATTCGAGCCTGCACAAACTCCCCGAGAAGATCTTCGGAGGCCTGCACAAGCACCACCTTATCGGTGGGGGTTCTCCCCTGGAAAAGCCCCTCCCCCCGCGGCGCCGCCCCATCGAGGAGTATCTCCTGTACGGTGCCGACATACGTACGGGATATCTCCAGGGAGATCTGCCGCTGCAGCTCGTTAAGTTCGTGAAGCCGACGGAAGATCTCCTCCCTGGGGAGCTGCTCCTTCATCAAGGCTGCCCCGGTACCGGGGCGGGGAGAGTAGGCTGCGGAGTGCACAAGATCGAAACGGAACCGCTCCAGAGCCTGGAGAGAAGCCTGAAAATCCTCCTCCCTCTCTCCGGGGAAGCCCACGATAATGTCGCTGGTAATCCCCACATGGGGGATAGCCTGGCGAAGCAGGGAGACAATGGCGGCGTAGCTCTCCACCGAGTACCCCCGGTTCATCCTCCGGAGCACCGCATCGCTCCCGGACTGGATGGGGAGGTTCAGGGAGGGGCAGATCACCGGAGCCCCCTCCACCATGGCGGTTACCACATCGGAGGAGAGATCCTTGGGGTGGTTCGTGGCAAAACGAAGCCTCCCCAGACCGGGAAGGGCGGCGCACTCCCGAAGAAGCCGAGCAAAGGACCACCCATCGTCTCTGTCGGTGCCGTAGCTATTCACGTTCTGCCCCAGAAGGGTGATCTCCCGCACCCCCTGATCAATAAGAATTTGGGCCTCCCCCAGAATCTCCCCCGGCTCCCGGGACTGAAAACGCCCCCGCACATGGGGAACGATGCAGTAGGTGCAGAAGTTATCGCATCCATGAGCTATGGTGATAAAGGCCTTCCAGGGATTGGGGCGGCAAAGAGGGGGACGGTGCAGATCCTCCAGCCCCCGGGGATCGTCATCGAGAAGGAGGATCTTCTCTCCCGAGGCAAGAGCCTGCTCCACCCCCGAGGCAACGCCCCCAAGATGCCGCGGCCCAGCCACGAGGCAAACCCCGGGAAAGCGGCGGAGAAGTTCCTCTCCCAGCCGTTGGGCCATGCATCCTATGACAGCCATGAAGGGGCCTTTTTCGCAACCCCGGTCTTTCTGAAACCGCCCGAGCATGCTCAAGACCTTCTGTTCCGCCTTATCCCGAATGCTGCAGGTCACGAAGAGAAGGAGGTCCGCCTCCTCCGGAGACGCCTCCCGCCATCCCCGGGCCACAAGCTCCGTCCGCAGACGGTCCGCATCGTACACGTTCATCTGGCATCCGAAGACCACCAGAGCAAAGGTTTTCATCAACAAACACCCCCGGAGGGAAATGATACCACGGGTTTTTCCGAAAGTCCGGGAAAAAAGTCCTCGAAAAAAATTTTCAGGTATCAGAAGCACATACTACAGGAAGCGGAGGGGTTCCCCTCCGCTTCCTGTGGATACAGACTACCGAATAGGGCTGAAAAAAGCCCTCGAAGAGACAGACCTCAGATAACGATTCTACTCGGACACCTCGAACATATCTTTCCCCACACCACAGACGGGACATACCCACTCGTCAGGGATATCGTCGAAGGCGGTCCCCGGGGCTATGCCAGAATCGGGGTCTCCTGTTTCAGGATCGTAGACATAACCACAGACGGTACATACGTACTTTTTCATCACTCGCTACCTCCCTGTACAATTTAAGATCGAAGGACTCTAAAACCTTACGGCCCCATTATACGAGTTTTTCCCACCTTCTGACAATAGGAAACCCGCAGAAAAAAGCTTTTTTTGGGGATTTTCGGGTTTTTTTGAAAAAACCGGGAACATCCCCCTCTTTAGAAGGGTCTAAAGAACAAAAATATCTTTTTGGAAGGCTTCTGTAAGATTTTCCGCTCCGGATTCTCCCAGAAAGATGTCGTCCTCTATCCGGATACCACCACGTCCCTCAATATAAACTCCCGGCTCCAGAGTAAAGAGATCCCCAGGGGCAAGGATCTCCGTGGAGCGAAAGGAGATCCGCGGATTTTCATGCACATGGAGACCTATGCCGTGCCCCAGGCCGTGAGAAAAGGCCTTGCCGTATCCGTAGAATTCGATAACCTCGCGTGCCGCCGCATCCACCGAGAGTGCCTGCACCCCCGGCTCCACCGATGCAAGGGCAGCCTTCTGGGCTTTGCAGAGCAGTTCATACATATCCCGAACCCAGGGATCGGGCTTGCCGAGAGAGAAGACCCGGGTGATGTCACAGAGGTATCCCTTAAAGCGGACGCCGAAATCTACCACCACCCATTCGCCGGCACCAAAGGCTCTATCCGTAGGCCTGCCGTGAGGAAGGGCACTTCGAGGCCCCGAGGCCACTACAGGATCGAAGGCAAAGCCCTCTCCCCCTTCCATGCGGAGAAAAAACTCCAGAAAGGCCGCATACTGACGCTCCGTCATCCCCGGGGAGACCTTCTCCAGAGAGCGTAGAAACCCCCGTTGCGCAATCTCTGCAGCTTTACAAACGCATGCAACTTCCACGGGATGCTTGGCTCTTTGGAGAGAGAGCAGGATATCCCCCAAATCCTCCCACCAGAAGGGCATGTCGCTCAGCTTCCGGTACTCTCCGTAGGAGATCCGGTTTCCCTCGAACCCCACCCGGCTGACTCCGAAATTCTCCAGCACCTCCTGAAGGGTTTGGAAGAGGTTCCCCGAATCCTGAAGATGCACCGGCCAAGGAGATTGCTGCCTCCCCTGACCGACATACCGGCCATCCAGTACGAGAAGGGCCTCCTCCAGAGTAACCACAAGCGCTCCGGCAGTACCTCGAAAATTCGACAGGTAGTAGAGCCCCTCCCAATTGTACCCCTCCACTACGTAGGTAATAAAGGCATCCAGCCCCTGAGAGCTTAAATGGTTACGAAGCCGGGAAAGACGTTCCTCAAAAAGGGCGCGTTCCACAAAAACCCCCCTCCTCTCTATCCGATCTCTCCGTAGATGGGCAAAAGTGGACAAAAAACCAAAAAACGCACAGGCAGAAACGAGACAGTGCACACCGCGAAACTCTCTTGGTGAACTCCTCCACGACGGGGGAGCATCAGGAACGGGCAAGAAGCCCCCACAGCTCCTCCCTGGAGGAGAAGGGGATCTCCTCTCCCCGGGGCTCCTCTTTCACATGGCCTATGATAGCGGCATCAATGCCCTGGGCCTTGAGAATTCTAATTGCTTCTTTACAGTTTTCTTCTGGGAGAATCCCCAGAAGAGCCCCGGAGGAGATAAGATGCAGGGGGTCGAAGCCGAGCGCTTCCGCAGCTCTTCTGGTGAGGGGATGACAGGGAATGGCCTCGGGATCTACAGCCAGGGCAAAGGGGGAGAGAAGAGCCATCTCTCCGAGACCTCCCAAAACGCCACCCTCGGTGGGGTCATGCATAAAACGTGCCCAGGAGCGAAGCACCCGCGACTCGGGGAGCACCGAAAGATCGCCGCTCCACCGGGAAATCTGCTGAATCTCCGATGCATCAAAAAAATGCAGCAGATCGGGACGATCCTTGGCGAGGATACTCATCCCTTCCAGCCCCGCATGTTTGGTCATGAGAATCCTGTCACCGGGACATACGTTTTTCATAGAAAGACAGGAGTCTGCAATTCCCAGAAGGGTGGCGCTCAGCACCGGGGTATCGTAACGATCAGAAAACTCCGTATGCCCTCCCACCACCGCAATATCCATGGAAGCACATGTTCTGCCGATCTCTCCCATCAGCTCTTCCACACGCTCTTCCGGGGTATTTCGGGGGAAGATCATGGTCACCAGCATGTAGGCGGGATCCGCCCCCTTGGAGGCGATATCGTTGACATTAATGTGCACAAGCAGGGCCCCCGCCCCCTCCTGGGCTCCTACCACGGGATCCGAAGAGGCCACCAGGAGCTTTCCCTGAGGAAATTGGATTACCGCCGCATCCTCCCCCACCAGCGGACCCACCAGAACCTCCTTACGGGAGGTGCCGCAATGACGAAGAATCCGCATGGCAAGCCGTTCCGGCGAAAGTTTTCCCGTCTCGGGAATGGTCGATTTTTTCTGCATACCCCTTTTTCACTCCCTGTTATCTATGTCCCTGCTCTTCGGGTTGGATATGGCTTGCCCCATGGATACTGTAGAGGCAGCCGCAGTAGTTCTGACGGTAGAGCCCCAGCTCCCGGCTCTGCGCTAGGGAGCGCTGAAAGCCTCCCCCTTTACGCCAGACCCTGTGTAGCCATTCAAGGCCGTAGCGACATGCTACAGCCTCTCCGATAGCCCGAATACGCTCAACATTCTTATGAGGACTTATGGTAAGGGTGGTACAAAGAAGAGAGCACCCCTCCCGCCGAGCCGCCGCCGCCGCATGGGAAAGTTGAAGATAAAAGCAGAGGGAACAGCGCTTTCCCTTTTCGGGCTCCCTCGCATAAGTCCGGGTTTTTTCAAGCCACTCCTGGGGGGCCCATTCCGGGAAGAGCGCCCCCCCCTCCCGATGCTCTGCCAGAGTCGCCACCGCCTCCCGCCGTCGCCGATACTCCTCATACGGATAGATATTACTTCCGTAGAAGTAGCCCCGCACCTCATACTCCCGGGAAAGCTCCTCCCAGGGGATCGTGGCGTCCGGGGCACAGCAGATATGGAGCAAACACCGGCTCCGGGGCATAAAGGTCACTCCTCTCGGGGAGGAGAATCCTCTTCCTCCCCGTTCTTTTCAAAGGGAGCCTTCCGGGGGTCCTCCTCCACGGGAATCCGATCGTAAGCCTCATCGGAGACCGAAGAGGAGAAGATGAGGTACCCCGTATGCCCTATCATCTGATCCTCCGGACGAATCCGGCTGGGATTGGTCTTCATAGCGCGCAGAAAAAGCTCCTCCACCTGAACATCCAGAAATTTCTTCTCCCGCAATCCCCGGAGCACCGCTTCAATCTGGTTGAAGGTGGGGACGAGAATTCCCAAACGCCCACCGGGAGCGAGGGCCTTTTTAGCGTGGTCCAGATAATCCCAGGGGTTGGGAAGATCCAGAAAAACCGCATCCATCCCCTCCTGAGAGAAGCCTCCTTCATCCAGATCCAGGGTGGCAAACTCCACCCGATCCCCCACCCCCCAGCGAAGCACGTTTTGCCGGGCCTGCTCCGCAAAATCCTCCCGTTTGTCGTAGGTGAAGACCCGCCCTTCAGGGCCCACAAACTGAGCCAAAATGGTGGTCAGCCCCCCGGAGCCGGTGCCGCACTCCAGCACCTTGGCTCCGGGGAAGATGTTCAAGTTCAGAAGGATATAGGCTCCATCCTTGGGGTAGATGATCTGGGTCTTCCGCTTGATCCTCCGGACGTACTCCCCCAGGGTGGGACGGAAGAGAAAGAAGGGCTTGCCGAGATGGGTATAGACCGCATCTCCGAAGGACTTTTCCGCAATCTCACTGTGACGCACCTCCCCAAGATGCGTCCCCTGCTTCCCCCCCTCCCGGAGGGTAATGATGTAGCTGTCCCCCTTGTGAGGGGACCAGATAAAGACAAGCTCCCCGTAGGATATCATGCAGTCTTGGCCTTCAAAAGCGCCGCAAACCGCTCCGCCACATCCTCAGGAGCAAGACCCATCTCTGCCATAACCTCTTCGGCGGTGCCGGACTCTCCGAGCCGGGAAGTTCCAAGGGCTGCAAAGGCGGGGGCGTATCCCAGGGAGAGGATTCGAGAGGCGAGGATGGAGCCCATGCCGGTATGCAGAGAGTGATCCTCATAGGTGAGCACCACTCCGGAGGAGGCGTAACGCTTCACGTCTTCATCCGAGAAAGCCAGGGGGCAAGAGATATGCACCACCCGAGGGAAAATCCCTTTTTCGAGAAGGATATCCCGGGCCTTCAAGGCCCTCCAGGCCATATGCCCCATGCAGAAGATGGTGCCGTCTTTTCCGTCTCGGAGGAGATCCGCTGCACCGTATTCGAAGGTATAGGAGGCATCGTAGAAGGGGGTGCCGTCCTCCCTGGTTATAACGGGGAGCTTGCTTCTTCCCATGGCGAGACAGATATTCCCCCAGGTGGAAAAGGCATAGCGGGTGGCCCGATCCGTCTGGTTCGGATCCGCAGGCACGATGAGCTTCCACCCGAAAAAATTCCGGAAGAGCCCCACGTAGTCGATGGACTGATGGGTCATACCATCCTCCCCCACGTCGAGCCCCACATGGGTGAGCCCCAGCTTAAGATTTGCCTCGTTGCAGTCGTTCAGGCGCTGCTGATTGTAGGTCTCCGCAATGCCGAAGACCCCGAAATCTGCCCAGAGGGAGACCGCTCCTCCAGCGGAGGCGGCCCCCGCCACGGTGGCGGTGGCGTGTTCCTGAATCCCCGTCTGGATGAAACCTTCCGGAAGAGCCTTGGCAAAGTCCGAGGTCTTCACGGAACCCGCAAGATCGCAATCAAAAACGAGAAGAGGCGTGCCCTCTCCTCCGAAGGGGTTCTTTTTTCCGAGATCTGCCAGGGCATGGCCGAAGGCGGAACGGTTATCAGTCTTCTCCGAGGCTTCGTATACCCGCGGAGTACCGGGATCAACGCGCAGGTCGTACCGGGGAATCTCCCGTCCCTTGGGAGGAGAGTTCTCTGAGCGCCGGAGAGCAGCCTCTTCGAGGCCAGGAGCCAGCCCGAGTTCCTTCATGGCTTCCAGATACTGATCTTTCGAGAGGGTCTTGCCGTGGTACTCCGGCGTCCCCTCCATGAAAGAGACCCCCTTCCCCATAACGGTATGGCAGAGAATCACCCGAGGTTCCGGAGAAGAAGCGGCCTCCCGAAGAGCAGCGTAGAGAGCCCCAAGATCGTGGCCGTCGCACTCCGCTACCTCCCATCCGTCCGCCTCCCAGAGCTTGCGGATATCGAAGGGCATGATCTGATCCAGGGTTCCGGAGATCTGGATGTTGTTGTAGTCCACCAGCACGGTGATATTGGAGAGCTTCTCCTTGGCGGCGATACGACGGGCCTCGGCTATCTGCCCCTTTACCTGTCCTCCATCCCCCATAAGGGCATAGACTCGTTTTGCCACCCCCCGGGCACGAAGGGCCAGAGCGTAGCCTACCGCTGCAGAGAGCCCCTGACCGAGATTCCCCGTCCCCCAGTCGATGCCGGGAATGGAGCGCTCCACATGCCCGGAAAAGCAGCTGCCGCACTGCCGGAAATGGGCCGCAGCCTCCGCGGGGTCCACAAAACCCCAGGCTCCCAAAGTCGCATAGGCTCCGGGGGAGGTGTGACCATGATCGATAACCACAAAATCTCTCTCCAGCCCCCCGCAGTTTTCCGGGGTGATCTCCGCCACGCCGTAGGTGAGCATGTACATCTCCATGCTCGAAAGAGAGCCTCCGGGATGCCCACTCTTCGCAAGGGTTGTCATGGTGAGGGCATCCCCCCGCCCCTTCCGACACATGGTGGAAAGCTCTTCTAAAACCTCCGGAGAGAGAACCGCCTCGGGAAAATTCTGTACCGCTTTTTTGCTTACGCCCATAGAAAATCGCCCCTTCAATTGTGCTATTGTACTATCTCGACCCGATAAAGGCCCGGATGCCAGTTTTTTAAGGACTCGCAAAAAAGGGAGATCCCCCTCCGCTACTTCGAGGGAATCCCCCTTTTTTATGCACACAAATTTTACAAGAACCTCTCTACAGCGAATCCTGAGGGGGTGTCTGCAACGTCCCCTCGCCGCGATGAAGGAAAGGATCATCCCCCACCGCATAGAGCAGATTGGAATAGGCGGTGCGCCCATCGTACACCGCATTCACCAGGGCGGTTCTCGCCTCGCTCAGAGCAACCCGGGCATCGAGGACATCAATGTTGGTCCCCACCTGGGCGGAGTAACGGCGCAGGGCCATGCGGTAGTCTTCCTCGGCGCTCTCCACCTGAGCCTGGGCTACCTCCACCCGCTGTTTGGCGGATTCAAGATCCAGGGTAGCGGTAGAGACCTCAAGCCCTATCTGACGTCGCAGATCTTCCATCTCGTGCAGAAGCTGCCTGGCAAGGCTTCTGGCCTGGGCAGCCTTGGCATTCTGCTCTCCCGAATCGAAGAGAACCCACTGGACAGAGATGCCGAGCTTCCAATCGTCGTGCTCGGGAAAAAAGGATTCATCCGCCGCATTAACCTCCCCCTGAAAGAGCACCTGGGGGAGGAGCTTACCCTTTGCAACCGCCGCCATCTGCAAAGCCGCATCGCTCTGATCCTGGAAGGCGGTAAGTTCCGGCCGAAGAGAGAGGGCTAGGGGGATCGGGTCCGAAGGTATGGCGAATACGGGAAGGGAGGTCTCAGGATCGCCTAGCGTGTAGACCTCTTGCAGAGAGGCTCCCACCGCGCGCTCTAAAGCTTTCCATGCCACCTTGACAGCGTTATCCATGCGAATACGGTTCAGCTCTGCACTGGAGACATCCACCTGCACTCGGAGAACTTCGTTTTTCGCCACCACGCCGTTGCGGTAAAAAGCTTCCACCTGACGAAGATGCTCCTTCGCAAGCTCTACAGACTCTTCCGCCACCGTGAGCTGGGCCCGGTAGCGCTGCACATCGTAATAGGCCTTACGAACGCCGTTCGTGAGGGATTGCAGAGATCGTACGTAGAGGGACTCTGCGGCATTCTTTTGAAACTCCGCAGACTTAACCCCTGCCCGAATACTCCCCCCGGCATAGAGCACCTGGGTAAACTGGAGAGCGGTGTACCAGGTATCCTCGTACCCCGCAGGGGCAAAACCGATGATCTCCCCGGAGCCTCTGCCGTAAACCGGGAGATTTTTCGCCTCTTTTTCTTTGGTATACGAAAGAAGAATCCCAAGATCGGGGCCCAACCCCGCTTTGGCGGCCCGAACCTGTTCTTCCGCTTGAACAACCTGCTCCCGAGCCCCCAGGATGATAGGATTCTCTTTCATGGCAAGATCCAGAGCGATATCCAGAGTCAGCTCCGACGCAGTTGCGGAAAGAGAAATGCCTCCCACCAGAAAAAACATCGCCGCAAAAAAGACTATCCCCCCACGCCATAGGGCAGGGAGAGCCTTACAGAGGTTTAACAAAACCAGCATATTCTTCACGTGGCCCCTCCTTCTTTGCCTTTCCGAAATACAAGGCTCTTCTACCCAAACGTTGCCGACACAAAAAACATGGAAATCACTATAACACTCTCTTTGTTCGCAGGTCAACGAGAGGAAACACCTCGTCAGGCCTCGGGGACTTTGAGAAAGACCTGGATAACTTCCTTCAGTTGTCGCTCTCCCTGCAGTACGATATGCTCTACCTCTGAAGCCTCCAGTTTCAGGATATTCCAAGCCTTTTCCGAAAGTGGGGGGAGGAACCAGGACCCCCCAGAACCGAGAGAGAGGGTATTGGCCATAAAATCCGCCACATGGAGCACCGAAGCCATAATCTCGTCCTCCGCCTTATCCGGAAGGTGATGGTAGCGCACAGGATCCCAGAGAGCCTTGGGAATTTTCCACTGTTCAAGGAGCTTGCCCCCTACAAGAGCATGAGAAAAACCCATCTCCTCATGCTCCGCTTCAAGAAGGGGGATCTTCTTCTGGAGTGCCAGAACCATGGCATCCGCCATCTCCGCCGGAGCGTGACGAAAAAGAAAAATTCTTCCGATATCGTGCAGAACCCCCCCCACAAAGAGGCGGTCTTCGTCTTTTTTAGCCCCTATTTTATCTGCAAGAACCCGAGCAAAGACTCCGGTAGCCACAGAGTGCTCCCAAAAGGAGCGCATATCCACAAAGGCCTTGGGAATTCCCTTGAAAAGATCCGTCACCGAAACAGCCAGAGAGAGCGACGCAAGCTCCCGGGATCCGATGATGGTAACCGCTCTTGCAATGGTGTCGATCCTTGAGGGGAATCCGTAGAGAGCGCTGTTAACAATTTGGAGAAGCTTGGCAGAGAGACTTGTATCCTTCTCCACCACTTCCGCAATATGAGCAGCTGAAGATTTGGGAGATTCGAGAACCTGTTTGATCTTAAAATAAATATCCGGAAGGGAGAAGAGTTTTTGAGGGTTTCGTAAAAGCCCTTCTACAGTAAGATTCTCCTTCCTGGGGAGATACACGGGGGGGCGTTCCGGGAGAGGCAGCTCTTCACAGAAGATCCCACCGGAAGACACTGCCTCCTGAGCCATGCGCTCCGCCACGATCCGAAAGAGTTCTTTCACCAGGGGGCACCCCTGAGGAACGTTTTTCTCTCCCCGAAGAGAGAGAAAGGCGTAGATGGCCTCCACCTGATCATCAGGGAGGCCAGAGAAGGAGGACGTAGTATTCTCCTCTTCCTCTTCGTCGGATTCCACATAGACTCCCGAGATCCCCCAGACCTTGAGGCTACGAAGATACTTCTCCTTTATGACCGCCCCCTTCTGGAGCATCACCCGCCCCCCGGGGCCAGCAAGATCGGAAGAGAGCACCATCCCCTCTTCAAGATCATCTACATGCACATACTTCACTCCGCCACCTCCAGCACACTCTCCCGCAGACAGAACTCTTCACCCAGGAAAACCCTGAGAGTCTTTGCCACCGCCTCTCTACGCAAGGGCTTGGCAATATGGGCATCCATTCCCGCATCAAGGCATTTTTGCACATCCTCCGCAAAGGCATAGGCTGTCATAGCAATAATGGGGATATGCTTTTTCTCCTTCGAGGAGGACTCCATCTCTCGAAAAACCCGAGAGGTCTCAAAACCGTCCATAATCGGCATAGAGCAATCCATAAAGATAAGATCGAAATCCCGATCCGTTTCAAGCAGCAGGATAGCCTCCCTGCCGTTTTCAGTTATCACAACCTCTGCAGAAGGGAGAATTTTACGCAGCATCCCCTTGGCAACCACCTGGTTCACCTTGTTGTCTTCAACCAAAAGAAACCTGCAAGATTTTTCATGGAAGCCCCAGGAGCTATCCGCTCTTTCACCTTCGGAAAAGCGGCTTTTCTTGGAGGAAAAGGTGCCGAAAATTTCCTCCATTTTTGTATGCAACGTGGGAAGCGTAAAGGGGAAATAAATCTCTGAAGCGCTACGGATCTCTCCTGGAAGTCGGGTTTTTATATACATGGGGAGCAGGAGTATCCGGGGAATGCCCCCGAGAGAAGAGAGAAAATCTCTAAAATCCTCCGAAAGATCAAGGGGGTGTTCCTCGACAGATTCACCGAGAACAACCCCGTGAAACGGATCTTCAAAAGGTGCTTTCATGAGAGTCTCCGTGGTCGATGTGTACCAGCAAACTTCCGCTCCAAGGGCTCGGAGATGTTCGCAGAAGAGAGGAGCCAGCACTGTATCAGAGCAGACAAAAAGAATTTTTCGATTTTCGAGAACCGACGTAACCCGAGAGAGAGCGTTTTCATCGGGAAAAAGCTTCAGCAGCACCGTGAAAGAACTCCCCCGATCAACTTCACTCTCGACAAGAACATCCCCCCCCATAAGCTCCGCAAGCATGCGTGTTATGGTAAGCCCCAGACCAGTGCCTCCCTTACTGGCAGAGGCGGGGATATTTGCCTGGCCAAACTTTTCAAAAATCTTGGGGATATCTTCCTCGGCAATACCGATACCCGTATCCCGAATCTGAAAGGAGAGAAGATCCTCTTTTTGCGTAACTTCCACAAAAACATGGCCTTCATCCGTAAACTTCACCGCATTCCCCACAAGGTTTGCAAGGATTTGGCGAATTCTCCCCGCATCTCCCACATAGTAGGAGGGGAGAGAGGGATCCAGTCGGGAGTAGAACATAAGCCCCTTCGAAAAGGCCCGGGGGGCGAAAAGCTGCACAACCCCATTCACAAGATCTGCGAGATTGAAGGGTTCCTTGCGGATATCAAGCCGCTTCGCTTCAATCTTAGAGAAATCAAGGATATCGTTGAGCAGATCCAGAAGAGCCGTGGCAGAGCTGAGTATAATTTTAACCCGCTCCATGTCCCTCGGCTCTAGGCGGCTGTCCTGGAGAAATTCGCCCATGCCGATAATACCGTTAAGAGGGGTTCGGATTTCATGGCTCATGTTGGCGAGGAACTCGCTCTTTGCCCGGTTGGCACTCTCCGCTTCCGCCGCAAGAATGTTTGCCCTTTGAATGGAAGCCTCCAGCTCTTTGTTGGCCTGGGCAAGCTCACGGGTACGCTCCTCCACCATCTTTTCCAGCTGGTGCCGGTATGCGTAGAGTTCCTTTTCAGACTGCTCAAGGATCTTCACCTTATTGCTGAGATCTTGATTAAGTTTGTTGATCGTTTTATAGAGATCTGCGTTCTGCAAGACGCTGCCTGTGGAGTTAAGGATAACCGTGAGAAAAGCCAAAGAAAGCTCCAGGATGTTCTCAGGGTCGTCCCACAAAACTCCCATGAAAAAACCCAAAGGACGTCCCTCTGCAGAGAGAGAATGCAGAAGCACCGAGTGACTGGAGGCCCCGGTAACAATAACGGGCTTGTTTCTCCCCAGAGCCCAGGAGACGGTGCCATCGTCGATAACAAGATTAAGTTCAGTCTCCAGAAACGCATGTTTTTTCTCAGGAAGGCAGATAACATTTTCAAACTCAAGCCCTGCATCATCGAAGAGATAAAACCCCATAACGATAAAGCGGAGAAAGGATTCAATACGCTCCGCACAGGTCGCAAGAATCTCCCTAGGGTCGTTTCGCTCCATATTCACCGCGTAGTTTCCCACGTTTACCGCCGCTTCGAGCACGCTCAAGGCAGCCTGCCTCTCCTCGGTGAGGGCCTCCACCCTGGCCCGTAGAAAGGCCGCATTCTCCAGATCATTCATGGGGCTTGTCACCTCCCTCCGTTTTCTAGAAGCTCCATCATACCATTGATTATACCTTCATCAGTGCGTGAAAGGAAAGAAAAATTGTCCCAGCACTACCGTAAGAGGAAGGGTTACGGCGCTGAAGATGGTGGAACACATGACGGTGCTTGCGGCAAAGTCGGGATGCAGGTCGTATTCCACTGCGATAAGAGCGGTAACCACCGCCGTGGGAAGAGCGGAGGAGATAAAGAGAACCTGCGCGGCAATGCCGGAAAACCCCATGAGGAGAATGAGCGCAAATCCCAGAGCAGGAGAGAGGAGAAGCCGGAAAAAAGTGGCGTAGTACATGGGACGGTTCCGGAAAGACCACTGCGTTCGGTAGAGCTGCACCCCCAGGGTAAGGAGGGTAATCCCCACGTAGGCATCCCGGAGAGAGAGAAGGGAAGACCAGAGAGGAAAGGATTGGAGATGAAAAGGAAGAGCTTTTGCGCAAAAAGCCAAAAGCACCGCATAGACCACAGGCATCTGAAAGACCCGGAGCAGGCCGCTCTTCCAGGAGGAGCGGGCGCTTCCGGCAATAGCAAATCCCAAGGTGTTGAGGCCGAGGTTCTGCACAAGCCATACCATCATGTGCACCGTCAGCGCCTGATCCAACCATGGGGTACTCTCTCCTACAAGAAAGGGGGGGCTCGAAAAGACGAGGATCGCCAGAGGGATCCCCACATTCCCCGCATTAGAGAACATAACCGTACTGGCAAAGCTTGCCTCAAGCTCTCGCGGATATCCTCGCCACCTTGAGAAGAGCACCCCCCCGCCCCACAAAAGCAGCGTCAGGAGAAGGCCGAAGAGAAAGGCTTTCCCCGACTCCATGGAGACAGATCGTTCGTAGAGGAGGACGAAGACAAAGGGTGGAAGGAGGAAGAAAAAGACAAGCTTGCTTAAGCTGCGGAGATCCGGATCGTAGAGACGAGCAAAGAGAATCCCAGCCCCCACAATGGCGAATACAGGAAAAACATTGAAAAGAAACACTTGAAATACATGCACAGGAACCTACTCCCTTTCCGAAAAAAGAAAAACCGAGGGTAGGATACCACAGTTTCAGGCAGCTGGAGCCTCATTATTCCTCGGGAAAAGCAGCATTTTCGACAAGATCCCGGTATATGTGATGAAAACGCTGCCTACCCTGAGCCTTGAGAAGAGGTACCTGCCGATCCAGAAGATCGTAAATCTGCGGCCGCTCCTTTCCCTGAAAGGCACGCATGATCCTTCCGATACGCTGCCACCCCTTGGCCTTTCCCCGAAAGGGGGTAGCAAAGAGAATCGTATCAAGCCGGGGTATATCCAGCCCTTCATCGGCGATACGGGATGCCACGAGGCAGGAGTACTCCCCCCGGCGAACTCCCTCAAGAATCCCTCCGCGATCTTTTCGGGGGGTCTCCCCGGTAAGGCATGCCACCTTTCCGGGAAAGTGCTCTTCCAAAGCCGCTGCCAGAAAGGCACAGTGCTCCACACGCTCGGAGAGCAGCAAAAGACAGCTCCCCTGCGAGAGGCAGGTGGCGGCGGTCTGTACGATGAGACGATTTCTTTCGGAGGAGGCCACAAGTTCCCCCATAAGATCCGTATAGGAATCCTCCCGTCCTTGAAGAGGAAGGGAAGATCGAAAATCAGTGAGAATCCAGGAAAGATGCGGTCGCAACAACCGTCCCTCCCGCTCCAGATCCTCGGGGGTCACCTGGGCACGGAGAGGCCCCATCACCGCATAGAGAAAGGGATGCAGCCCATCCTCCCTCTCGGGAGTTGCGCTGAGGCCGTAGCGGTATTTAGCGGGAAACTTCTGAATAATGCCCGTGAAGGTAGCCGCAGGAACGTGATGCGCCTCATCCAGAAGAAGGGTACCGAACTGTTTCGCCAATGCAGGCAGCTCCTTTTTTCTGCGAATCAGGGTCTGCACGGTGGCCACCGTGATCGTCTCGCTTGGGTCCCACCGCCCTCCCCCTATAACTCCCGGGGAGATTCCCAACCAATGCCGAATATTCTCCTCCATCTGCTCCAGCAGATCCAGAGTATGCACCAGCACAAGGGCAGGCTCCCCCCAGTGCGCCGCCAGAGCCAGCCCCATACAGGTCTTGCCGGATCCACAGGGAGCCGCAAGAACCCCGGACTGTTTGCGGATCATCTCCGCCAGAGCCTGCTCCTGGTAGGGGCGAAGCTCCCCTTGAAAGGAGAGAAGCTTTTTCCCCCAGGCAATACGGCGATCCTCAAGATTCCAGGTAAGCCCCATCTCCCGGGCCCCCATGAGCAATGGTCCCGCATATCCCCGGGGAAGCACCGCTCCGCATTCTCCCTTTTTACGGTAGAGGGTAAGGGAGCTTCGAAGATTCCCCGTCCATCGGCCCATCCTCCTTCTGCGAAGATATTCCGGATTGGGGAGAGAAAGCTCTTTTTTCGCCCTTTCCAGAAGCTCCCGAGGAGCATCCTCCACACGACACATGTGATCCAACACCAACCGGAGGGAGGTCACGGAGAACCACCGGAGAGGGTTGGGAGGTGTATGCTCTTTATGGCGGTTACGGTGCTTACGGTGGTTACGATGGTTATGCCACGTATGCTACGTATGTTTTTCATGGTATGGCCATATCCTCGAGCGAATCATGCTAGTCAAAATTATGAACCTTATTCCGCCACAATCTCTTTTACCCTACCCACCATGCCGCTCTCAAGACGTACCTTAATACCGTGGGGGTGATGCAAGCTCTTGGTCAGCAGGCTCTGCACCACACCTTCGGTAAGCCTTCCCGAACGCTGATCCTGCTTCTGCACCACCCGAACATTCATTCCAACCTTTATATGGGATCGTTCTGTTCCAGACATACAGATCCCTCACTTTCTTCGCTATTCATGGAGCCATATACCACAGACACTGCATCCTGCGGGCGTACTGCCCCAATTTCTTGAGTTTTGCGGTATCCATTATAACCTGTTCTCCAGCGTGTCAATGGCATCTCGCTCTTCGCTAACCCCTTTTTTGGCAAAGGCTACGGTAAAGGGGACGACGATGATGAAGCGTTTGTTATCATCCTCAAGGAGAGAGTCTATGTTCCGGGCGCTGTAGAATCCCTTGTCCATAACCAGAAGAAGGGGCTTGTTCCCTCGCACGGCATCTACTGCCGCCAGGGTTGTCTGAAATGTGCTTACGTCCTTCAGACTTCCGCTGTAGGGAACCTGGCAAATTGGCAACCTTGAGGCCTCTTCCATGAGCATGCAGAGATTGACTTGAGGCAGCTGTTCTCCATCTCGGTTGTAGCCCCACTCAATGTCCTCGATGAGCTTCGGGGAGGAGGAAGCAGAAATTTCATGCCGGAAACTGTAAGGTAATGATTTCCGAGGCAAGGCTCGTGACATACTCCCACCACCTAAAGCATAGCTTTTGAGGTGGGGCTTCCCGCTCAAGTGCCCCTGATTCAGGCACAGTATCAACGGGCTATCCCCGGGTGTCCCCCGGTTCTTATGATGCTAGCTTGCGAGAGATGATTCGCAAGCCTTCGGTTCGTATGTTTCGTGCGGCGTTTATATCCCGATCCATAACATGACCGCATTCGGGGCAGATGTAGGTTCGTTCGGAAAGGGTGAGTTTTTGCCGAACGTGCCCGCAGGAGGAGCATTTTTTGGAGCTTGGAAACATTCGATCTACCCGGACAAGGGATTTCCCCCGGTCTGCGAGTTTGTATTCCAGCATGCGGAGAAAGGATCCCCATCCGTTGTCATGTACAGATTTGCCGAAGTGGAGAGCGGAACTCATGGCCTTCATGTCCAGGTCTTCCACACAGACTGCATCCTGCGCATTGGCTATCTGCGCACTCAGTTTGTGGAGGAAGTCCTTTCGCTGGTTGGCTATGTGTTCGTGGAGGATGGCTACCCGTTTCCTCTGCTTTTCCCTGTTTTGGCTTCCCTTCTGGCATTTGGAGAGTTTTCGCATTTCCCTGGCAAGTTTTTCCAGACTTTGCCGGTAGAACCGGGGATAGTCTGCCCGTTCTCCTTCCGAGGATACCCCCAGGCTTTTCATGGAGAAGTCCAATCCGAGAACCTTCTCGGGGTTTGGTTCCAAAGGAGCTACGCAGTGCTCGTATTCACAGAGGATGGAGACGTGGTATTTCCCGGAGGGGCTCTTGCTGATGGTTACGGATTTGATGGTGTGCTTTGCGGGGATCTGTCTATGCAAGACCAGCCGTACCCATCCTGCCTTGGGAAGACGCAGCATATTGCCCTCAAGCCGGATGTTTCCATTGACGCAGTTTGTGGTGTGGGTTTGCCTGTTTTGCTTCCTGGATTTGAACCGGGGGAATCCTCTTTTTTGGGGATCCCGGAAAAAGTTTTTGAAAGCTGTTTCGAGGTGAAGTTGTGCGTTGCAGAGGGCCAGAGAGTCCACCTCCTTGAGCCAGACAAAGGCATGTTTCAGGTGTTCCGGGGTGTTTCGAAGCATGTTGCCTGTGAGTTTGTGGTGCTCCAGCTTTTCTTCAAGGAGCTTGTTGTACACGAAGCGTACGCATCCAAAGGTTTGCTCCAGTATCTTTTGTTGCTCCCCACTGGGGCGAATCCGGTAACGGTAGGCTCGCACCTGCTTCATTTTCGCTCCCCTCCCTGGGAACGGATGTATTCCTGGATAATCTCCATGGGAGCACCTCCCGTGGTGAGCAGACAGAAGCTCCTGCTCCAGAACATCTCTTTCCAGAGCTTTTCCCGTATCTGGGGAAACTCCTTTTTGAGGAGCCGGCTGCTGGCAGATTTGTAGGCGTTGATGAACTTGCTAATCTCTGTTTTCGGATGCGCCTTGAAGAGGATGTGGACGTGATCACCATGGTGGTTCCATTCCTCCAGGGTGATCTTATATGTGGGCGCTATAGAGCAAAAGATCTCCTTTGCCCTGTGGGAAAGCGCATCATCGAAGACCTCTCTTCGGTATTTGACCACCAGTATCAGATGATAGTGCAGTAAGAAGACCGAATGCGCATTTGTGTCGAAAATCATTGCCATCACACCTTTACAGGACATCTACACTCAATTATACCACCGCAAGGCGAAGGGGCAAAACCGTGGCAATTCATCCCGCCACCTTAGAGGTGGAGGATTTCTTGCCACTTTAAGGCTAAAAAATGAGTTTTTTGTTTTTTGGAAGTACCCTGGAAGCTCAACCTACGGATCGAGGATTTCCCCTGTCTCTTGACACCGGATGCGTTCGGGGTTGCAAAAAAGGCATCTCTTCCGTAGAATACTCCTCTGCGCCCCTCTCTTATTACAAGATATGTCTGCTACATGCCCTTCTTCCTCTTTGAGCCACCATAAAGAGGCCTCAAGGCATATCAAAAACGCCGAAAGGAGCTTTTTCATGCTGGCGGAAAAAGGAAAACGCGTAAAGGTACACTACACAGGAAAACTTACGGACGGAACGGTCTTCGATTCTTCCCTGGAACGGGAGCCCCTGGAATTTGTTCTGGGAGCGGGTCAGATGATTCCGGGATTCGACAAGGGAGTGGAAGGCATGAAGGTGGGAGAGCAGAAAAACCTTCAGATTGCCCCCCAGGATGCCTACGGAGAGCGGAACGAAAATCTTTTCTTCCGGGTTCCCCCGGAGGCGATGCCGGAGGACTATACCCCCGAGCTGGGAGACATGCTTCAGATAACCACCGACAAGGGCTTTCCCATGCGGGTTACCGTGGCGGAGATTGCTGAAGAACATATTCTGCTGGATGGCAACCATCGGCTGGCAGGAGAGGAACTGCACTTTACGGTGGAACTTACGGAGGTTCTGGAGGCGTAGGGCAGGACAGCTCAAATTTTCTGACAATCACGAAAATTACGGAGGGTGGAGCATGCATGCTTCACCCTCTTTTTTGTGCCTTATAAAGCACCAGCACGAACTCCTCCCCCTGCTCCATTAAAAGAGGTTCTTTCGCCCCCATCCTTTTCATGAGAAGAAATAGCGTTAGAGGAAAAGATAGTTCTCCGAATTTATGTTCCCGAAAGCTCTCAGGTGCACCGCTGCAAACAAACGGCATATTCAGAAAACAAAATCTATCCCCATGCAACCTTCCAAGATTTGCGAGGGGATCTTATAGCAAAGGCACAAAAGATTGTTTCAATTCAACGAAAAAATCATCCTCGGGTCGACATGGAACCCTTCGAGCTTTTACAGAGTGCTCAGCTCTACCAAAAAGATCTTGAAACGGGAAAAAGCGGAATCACCCTTGCGGGCATTCTTCTTCTAGGTAAAGATAGCACCATTCTCAGCGCCGTTCCCCATCATCGAACAGACTTGATTGTACGCAAAAATAATCTAGATCGTTACGACGACCGGGATGATGTTCGCACAAATCTCATAGAAAGCTATGAAAGAATTATGACTTTTGGAGCAAAGCATCTTTCCGATCCCTTCTATCTGGAAGGAGACCAGCGAATCAGCCTGCGGGACGTTATTTTTCGTGAAATTGCCTCAAACGTTTTGATACATCGAGAATACCGCAACCCCTTCCCCGCCAAGCTCATTATTGAGGCAGATCGGGTGTTTGTGGAGAACAGCAACAAACCTCACGGCTTTGGCTTGATTGATCCGCAAACATTCTCACCCTTCCCGAAAAACCCTGTAATCGCACGTTTTTTCAAGGAGCTTGGCCGGGTGGATGAGCTGGGTTCCGGGGTACGCAACCTGATGAAATACGGAAAGATCTTCGGGGGAAAGGATCCGGAACTCACGGAGGGCGACGTTTTTACGACCCTTGTTTATCTACCAACCACCACGGAAGCTACCACGGAAGCTGAACTTGTCTTTGTCCTTCGGGGAGAGATGAGTCGCCGGGAGCTGCAAGAGGCCATGGGGCTCAAGAACGATGAGCACTTTCGAAAAAAATATCTCCTTCCAGCCCTTCACAAGGAACTTATAGAGCAGACTCTGCCCCACAAACCTAAAAGCCCCTTGCAACGGTATCGACTCACTAAAAAGGGAAAGGAGTTGAAACACTTTTACACGAAAAAACAAGATTGATCTCCTCAGTCAACTCCCCCGGCCACAAACAGAATTTTAAGGAGGAGCTTTGAGGTATCTTCAAGGTGGATTATACCCCGAGGAGAGAGGGGGCTCAACTTCTCCCTCACCATCACACTTTCCAGAAACCCTCAGAGATGCCTCTTGAAGGATTTTTCTAAAAATCCTATACTTGCTGCAACGGAAAAAAGGGAGGGGAACACCATCACCGAAGAACTGGAATCCCAAAAAACCGAAGACCACGCCCCGGAAACCATTGATATGCCTTCCGAGGAACAGCAAGAAAGTGACTTTGAAGGCCATAGTGGTGATAACAGGGATGATGGGAGTGTAGAAGACAAGAAGAAAAACGCCAGCTACGACTCTCACTGGAAGGAGATCATCAAGATCTTCTTCTTTCCTGCTCTGGAACGGCTTCTTCCGGAACTGGCCCAAAGGGTGGATCCCACGAGAGAAGTTGTCTTTCTCGATAAGGAACTCGCCCAGATCACCGTTTCCATAGACGGCCCCAAACAGCACGTAGACGTTCTTGCTCAGGTGCCCATGAAGCGGGGAAAGGATCTCTGGCTGGTCTTTCACGTGGAAGTTCAGGGAGCCAAGGGAGGCAATCTTCCGGAGAGGATGTTCTTCTACAACGCCTCGCTCCGCCTGGGGTACTTGAAGAAAAAGGGCCATATCACCGACGTAGTCTCCTTCGCCATCCTCACCGCCAAACGCCCCAAGAGTGAGCCGGAGCAGTACGAACGCAAAAGCTACCGCAACCATCTCCGGTACGAATACCCGGCACTCCGCCTCTGGGAGCTGGATCCCCAGGAGCTTGAAGCCAGCGACAACCCCTTCGACTGGGTTCTCTACGCAGGAGTCTGCGCCCTCCAGAGCGGCCGCAAAGACCGGGAGAGGGTATATTACCTCAAAATCCTTAACGACAAACTCGACTCCAAAGGATGGCATCACGACAAAAAACTTGCCCTCCACCGGTTCACCGACGTGCTCCTACGCCCTAAAAGCCTGGCCCTGCGGCAAGAGTACGAAGAACATCTCAGACAGAAAGCAGCAAAGGAGGAGAAAACCATGCTGAGTCTCTTTGAAGAAGGTGCAGAGAAACGAGGGAAAAAACTGGGAAGGGAAGAGAAAACAATTTCATTTGCAATGGAAATGCTTAATGCAGGGGAACCCACGGAGAAAATCCTCCGCTACACCAAAATATCCAAAAAGAAGCTCCAGGAACTGATACGATCACGGCAGAACGATTGATGCTTGATGCAAGGGCACACCGTTTGGCGTATGGGCATATATTTCCCGGATCTCCCCGGTTGTGTCAGCTAGGGGGAGAACACGATGCCCAGGGAATTTGGCGTGCCACGGAAGCCCTGGAGCTTCCTCTTTTCGTCATGAAGGAGAAGGGAAAATCTATTTGCGAACAGCGTTGCGAACAGCGTTTTTATAGAGCCACTTGCTCGCCGATATGAGAGCCACCTCCGCGCGGGTGGCTCAGTTTTGCCGCGTTTTGCAGTAGTAGCGGAACATACGCTCCTCAAACTCCCGAACATCCCCGGCCTCGCTTCCGTACCCCTGCGCCTCCACATGGAAAACTCTCACCAGCGGTGAGAGTTTTACTCCTTCATAATTCCACGTGTCATCGATGCTTGCCCTTGAACAAGGCTCCAGTTATCTCTAAAACAGGCTAACCAATACAAATCTACCAAATCTCCGGACTCCCGGCGGATATGTTTTTCAAAACGGCCTTCCAGGTGAAAGCCAAAATCCAGGTAAAGAGCAATCGCCTTTGCGTTGTCCCCAAGCACCGAAGTAAAGAGTCGCCGAAAACCCTTCTCTTCGAAGGCCCAGGCAAGCAGGCCAAAGGGGGTTTCTTGATAAAAAGCCACCCGAAGGATCTGACGCTCCGGATGGCTCTTCAGGAATTTCAGCCAATCAGCATGCCGCTGTTTCGGTATAAGTTCTGAGGAAAGCATGTTTTTTCGCACGTGATCACTATTCCGCCACAAAAGCACCAATTCCTGAATATCTGGAGGAACATCCAGAATGTCCCGATAAAAAAGTTCTTCTCTCAAAATACTCATGTCAAACCATATCCCAGGTAATCCACTCGTCCGCTTCGATATCCCGCAGGGCAGAACGTCCCGGCAAAATATCCACATGCCGGGGGGAGATACCGTATCCCGGGCGCTTGATACAGAGCATATCCCGGGTGAGCACCGTTCCTTTGGGAATATCCTGAGCGGCGTGGATGCTTCGGCGGGCCTTGGTGTAAAATTCCATTTCCTCCGGAGCGGGGCCGAGCTTACGCCCATCCCCCAGAGCGGCCTCCACCTCCCGGATCTGGCGCACCATCTCCTTGAGTTCTCCGGGCTCTATGGCAAAGGGATGATCCGGCCCGGGAAGAGTGCGATCCAGGGTAACGTGCTTTTCGATTACCGAGGCTCCCATGGCCGCCGCCGCCACGCTGATATGAATGCCCAGGGTGTGATCCGAAAGCCCCACGGGGGTACCGAAGGCTTTTCGAAGCGTCTCCATGGAGCGCAAGTTCATAATATGAGGAGGGGAGGGATACATGGAGGCACACTGCAGAAAAATCACCTGCTCGTTCCCCGCATTCCGGCAGCAGAGATAGGCCTGTTCGATCTCCTCCGTGTTCGCTAATCCCGTGGAGACGATGAGAGGCTTTCCCTTACGGGCGCAGTAGCGCAGAAGTTCAAGATCCACCAGTTCGAAGGAGGCGATCTTTAAAAAAGGAGCTTACTTCATCCAGTTCATCCACCGCCTGAACATCGAAGGGGGTGGCGAAAAAGAGAATACCCTTCTGTTCACAGTACGAGGCAAGTTCCGGAAGCCACTCCCGGGGGGTTTCGATCTCCTCAATAAGGGTATGCAGATCCTTATCATATCCCGAATGCCGGGGGGTTATAGTGTCGGAATTGCCCTTTAAGGTAGTTTGATAGACATGCCAGATATCGTCAAGAACCTCACTGGAGGACATAATCCGATACGCTCCCTAAGAGTTCAAAAAAAAGCTCCCTACTCACTTTATGGGCTTTTCCACGCCGCTTATCCTCAATCCAGTACCATCCAGACTCTTCTACACCCTTGTAAAGCTGGGTTTTTATGGCTTTACCAGAACCTCCGTCTTCAAGCACGCTTTCGATGGTGGGGCCTCCATCGTTAAGAAAAAGAAGTATTTCGTCATCGTGCCTCCCCTTGAGATTGACTCTTCCCTGGGCTCCGATGACGTGGGCTCCTACGAGAACCATTTTTGCCACCAGTCGATCCGCTCCGTTTCGCATAATCAGCACCGGGACGCCATACGCTCCAAAAGCCTCCTCATGTATTTCAATCTCTTCACGAGTGGTTTGCAGAGACGTGGTTTCCAGCCACTTCTCCACATTTTTATAGAGATCCTCTATTTGTTCACAAAGACATCGAAGCGTTTGCTCCATGATGGTATCACCTCATCAGATCACATTTTACATATTCCATTCTCTCTGAAAGGAGGGGGCCACCTGGAAATTCTCCCCTATTTTGATATTCCCCACATGCCCACACCCCTCTACAAAAATGCTGAAGAGGGAGCGTCCTTACCGGCAAGCTCTAAAAGTCCCGAAAAATCGTCACTCCAAAACTCGCTTATACTCTCCCCACTGGCCGATATCAATCCATTTGCGGTGCACAGGAAAAACTCCGACCTTCCCACCCCGGTTCCGTATTCTTTCGATGAGATCGGTCATATCAATCTTTTCTCCCTCTTGGATCATATCAATACATTCCGGCTCCAAGAGGTAGACCCCGGTATTAACGATCAGAGGAACGTCGGGCTTTTCTTCCACCCTGTCGAAGTCACCATCCTTGAGGTGGATCACCCCATAAGGGACGTTAATTTTTTTCAAGGCCCCTACAATGGTAAACAGACACTCATTCTCAAGATGAAATTCCAAAGCCGAAGCGTAATTTACATCCACCAGGATATCGCAGTTGCTTACGAAGAAGGTCTCTTTCAAATACTCTCGCATCAGTGCAAGGCTTCCTGCAGTTCCGAGAAAAGACTCTTCTTCAATGCAGGAGATGGAGAAGGGGAGATCACTCCGTTCTGCCAGATATGTTTTAATAAAATCTTTCCTGTAATTTATGGAGAGCAAGAAATCAGAAAATCCCCGCTCTGCGAAGGATTCCATAATCAGTTCCAGCATGGGCTTATCACCAATCGGCAAAAGGGGCTTGGGGACGATCCTCGTAATAGGATCCAACCTTGTACCTTTTCCTCCGGCCATAATGACAACTTTGTTGCTTCTGCTTTCGGCTTTATCTTCCGCAGAGAGCACATCTTCCAGATAGACTACCGAGACGGGTTGATTTTTTCTGTTTACCACGGGCACTCGACTTATGCCATAGGTTTCCATGATCTCTCTGGCAGCTTCCAGAGAGTGCGAGGAAATACTCTTAGGCTGGGAGTTATAGACCCCCTGAATGGAAGAGGAAAGATCCTTTCCCTCCAGAATTGCCCGCCGGACATCGCCGTCTGCAAGGGCTCCGTGCAAGACACCACCCTCATCTATTACAAAAAGGATTTGAGAGGATGTCTGATTAAGTATTTGCACGGCCTCCATGATAGTATGGGCCTGAGAAATAAGAATATCCTTTACATTTCTTCGCTTTGCAAAGTGTTTCATTGATGTCACCTCATCTCTCTCTACTGGCTGGCATGATACTCTTGCACACCTGCATACTGATTTCAGAGCGAAAACCCATCATCCACAATAACATTCTGCCCCGTCATAAAGCAGGAAGCGTCGGAGAGGAGAAAGATCAGCGCTCCCGTAATGTCCTGGGGAGCTAACATCCCTCTGGTGCCGCAAAAAGAACCATACGCCTCAAGGAAGCTCTCGGGCTGGTTATCTTCGATACCTCCGGGGCTCAGGGCATTTACCCGGATGTTATCTTTTTTGAAATACTGGGCAAAGTACCGTGTCAGATGCAGAATCCCCGCCTTGATGGCCGCATATTCTGGAGGCATGGTCATAGGTGTATCGTAATATACGGAGAAGCGAGGAGCCATTACTCCGTAGATGGAACCCATGTTTACAATATTTCCATATCCCTGGGCTTTGAAAAAAAGAGCAAACTGCTGGGCCGTCAAAAAGTACCCCCCAAGGTGCAGGGAGAGGTTTTCACAAAAGTCTTTGTAGGCAACATCTTCAAGGGCTCTTCCGTAGTGTGCATTGCGGGGGTACGCATTGTTCACCAGCGCATCCAGATGATCAAAGCGTTCCCCCAGGAAGATCAGGAGTTTCTGTACAGACTCCTCGCTTGTGATATCCAGAAGAAATGGTGTAGCGCATCCCCCGCGGGAGGCATTCAACTCCGCTGCCACAGAGGCCGCCGCTTCGTGATGCACATCTGCCACGATTACGGTGCCTCCATGCTCCGTAATGGTCCGGCAAAAAGTTTTTCCTAAAAGTCCCGCACCGCCGGTGACGACAATATGTTTCCCCTTGAGCAGGTGTTCAGGAGAGTCGGTCTGTTTTTCTAACATCCTGCCCCCCTCGTCAGTTGTACTTCCGGAAAACCGGCTTGATAACGGGGCCTTTGAGGTGCTTCTCCACCCCATCTTCCAAAGCCTTTTTGTACACCGAAAAAGTCTGATTCAGGGCCTCCTCGGTGATCTCCAGCTCTCTCTCCCCATGTCGCCAGGAGAGGGCAATCCAAGGCATGAGAACCCCGTTTCGCAGCATCTCCTGAGAAAAAAGCGTACGCAAAGGCAAGGAGGAGTTACCCTCAAGATCAAGGGTAAGATAATTGGGAGAGCAGGGCACCCCGCACACGGTAAAACTCTCCGCCACACCATGAGAAACCGCAAGGCGTTCTATCATGGTCATAAGCTTTTTTCCATAGTCCCAAAGGTGCTCAATAACCTTGTTTTTCTGAATAAAGGGGATGGTCTCCACGAAGGCACCCAACCCCGCCATTTCGCCCCCATGGGTTGTGGAGAGAAGAAAAAGGCGCTCCTGCCCCTCCTTCTCAATACTGCCAAGTTCCATAATCTCCCTACGTCCCGCAATACACGACACGGAATATCCGTTGGCCATGGCCTTACCGAAGGCACAGAGATCAGGAGTTACGCCGTAGTAGTGCTGAGCCCCTTTAAGATGCCAACGGAAGCCCGTGATCATCTCATCAAGGATAAAAACGATACCATGTTTTTCGCAGAGGGTCTTCACCTTCTGCAGAAAGTTATCCTTCGGCTCCTCTGTGGTGGCAGGCTCCAGCACCACACAGGCAATTTGCTGGGGATACTGAGCAATCAGAGATTCCAGGGAACGTATATCGTTATAATGAAAGAGTTTGGTAAACTCCATGGTGGACTCGGGGATCCCTTTTGGTATGGCGGTTGAACCGATAAACCAATCATCGTAGGAAAAAAAGGGGTGTTCCGCACAGCGAACGATGATATCCCTTCCCGTGTAAGCCCGGGCGAGCTTTACCGCTGCAGTAACCGAGGTGGAGCCATTTTTTGTAAACTTCACCATGTCAACAGAATCAATGAGATCCACCAGAAGCTCCGCCGCCTCTAACTCGATGAGGGAAGGGCGGGTCAGATTGTTTCCCTTCCGCATCTGCCGCAAGGCAGCCTCATCAATTTCATCTTCTGCATACCCCACATTGACCGCCCGCAGGGCCATGCCATAATCAAGGTATCGGTTTCCTTCAGGATCGAAAACATAGGCTCCCTTCCCCCGCTCAAGAATTGCAGGAGCATTCGAAGGGTACTGATCCGCCCCTCGTGAATAGGTATGGGCACCTCCAGGAATAACACGCTGCAGCCGACGAGTGTACTCTTCCACTCTTATCGTTCTCCTCTCCATAGAAAAGGCAACATAATCATTTGCCCTCAGATATCCTCCAGGGGGAAGTATTTCCCTTTCGAGGAAATGTTCTATAGTTTCCCGGAGTCCCTACGTAGAGGGTTCCTTCGGGAAGGGACATGTCCAGCACCAAAGATTCCGCCCCAAGTTCGCAATGATCCCCCATGGAGCAGTTTCCCAAAACGCTGCTTCCGGGATGCATGGAACAGAACGCTCCCAGTTTGGGATATACCCCATGATTGGCTCCGATACCGCACCGCTGGTAGACAAGAAAAAAGTCGCTGTACTCCCCTCTGCCGAGAACCGTTCCCAGGGGATGAACCCACCGGAAAATATCCGGCAGAGCCACCTCATAAAAGGCATCCACGCCGTGAAGAGCCTTGTTTAAAGCAAAGAGCTTGGAACAGACAGCGGGGTCTTCCCCCTCCCGATAAAGGGTATTCGAAAGGAAGTAAAGAAACATGCCATACTGATCCCCATGAAGGTGGCTGAAAAGAACCCTCTCGCCGTCAAAGAAATACCGATCCGCTATATGAGAAAAGCAGTATTCCACACGTTCGAGAGTTTGGGAGAAAACAGCCATAAAGAGATCGGGGCTGACAACATTTCCATCAGGGAAAAACATGTTAAGTTGTGAAGCCACGTAAAGAGAAAGATCCTTCTGTTGTTTCTCGTTAAGTAGCACCCTCTCACCCTCCTTTATCGGCACGAAAGCATCTATGCATGATCTTCTCTCTGTCGAGCTTTAAGAAGAGCTTCACAGATAATGAAGTCATCCGCATCATCAATCTCAAAAGATTGATTTTTAGGAACTTCATAGCCCAGGGTTTTATCATGGCAAAAACCCCGGTTTCTCCTCAGAGAATCTATAAAGCTTGCATATACAGTTCCTGTAAGAAAATAGAGAGGCGGTATCTCCTGCCTTCGCAGAGCACGAAAATCAGCTTTGTAGGACTGCAGAAAGTCATTTTGCATTTTGTGCATAAGAAATACAGGGTGCTGCCCTTCAGTTAAAGAGATTGCCACTATGCTTTCCGCATGGGGATGACTGCATAAGGCTTCCAGAGCTTTATCTATATCTTCGGGTTTACGAAGGGGCGATGTGGGTTCTAGAAGCACGAGAATATCGTACAGATCTCCCCGGGCTTCTAAAAAATCCACCGCATGAAGCATAACATCAATGCTTGCAGCGGTATCCGAAGCAAGGTACTCGGGACGGAAAAAGGGCACCTCAGCACCCCCCTTTTTGGCAATTTCTGCGAACTCCCGGGAATCTGTAGAGACCACTACGTTATCAACATAGGAGGAGGCGAGCCCATGCTCCACGCTCCACAAGAGCAAGGGTTTTCCACAAAAAGGTCTTATGTTCTTTCCGGGCAACCCCCTGCTCCCCGCTCTAGCTGGGACAAGAGCAAGTACCTTTTTTCCTTCGATCATGGCAGTACCTTTAATCCTTTCAGTAATAACTTCGGCTTGGGAAAAGGTTCTCTTCGCCGGTGTTTTACCGCATTTTTTAGCCTTTTGCTCCTCATCTCAAAAAACAGAAGAACCTAAGATTTTTGCTGGATTTCCCACAACTGTTGAGTTTTCCCCCACATCTTTCAGAACCACCGATCCCGCCCCTACCACGGCTCCGGCTCCTACGGAAATGTCCGGAAGCAGCACCGCTCCGGCTCCGATGAAGGCCCCCTCTCCTATGGAGACGTTGCCGCAGAGCACCGCTCCGGGGCTTATGAAGGCTCCCGAAGCTATATGACAGTGATGATCAACACTGGCCCTTGTGTTGATCACGCTGTTTTCTCCCACTGTAACGCCGCTTTGGAGGATAGCTCCCGCCATGATCTGGCATCCCGGATGGAGCACCACGCTATGGGCAAGCACCGCCGAGGGATGTACCAGAGGAGGAAAGGAAAATCCTTGTTTCCGAAAACGCTCATAGAGCCTGTTTCGAGGAATACAGTTCGGGCTGGCTCCGAGGCCGTTTACGAGAGCAAATTCCTCCGGCGAAAAGGTGGCAAGCAGATCATCATCCCCCAAAACAGGAAGCCCCTCCCAGGTTGTTCCGGGCTCCAGAGTTGCATCAATAACCCCTTTCGGAGGATCCCCGAGGGTAAGGAGCATATCATGCAGCACCGAGGCGTGCCCTCCTGCGCCAAGAAGAAGAGTCTGCACATCTTCAAGCTCAAGGGTAGGGCCAAGCCGAGGGTGTTCCAAAGGTTTTTTACTCACCAAGAGGTTCATCCTCTTGATACTCTCTCAGGGCCACTTTACCGATAAAGCGCCACAGATCGAAGGGAGAAATTCCTTTTCCCGGACGTTTGCAGGTTAGATTTTCGGATGTAAAGGGCTCTCCCTTGGATATGGAGCACTTTGCCACCAGGCTTTTGCGGACCACACTTCGGTTCTCCCACTCCGAAGGGGAGGGAACCTTGCGGCTTTCCCCGAGAGCTTTTTCCACCTGGCGAACCGAGCGCACGAGTTCTGCGAGTTCTCCGGGCTCCAGAGAGGCTTTGTGATCTGGTCCGGGAAGGGCGCGATCCAAGGTGAAGTGTTTTTCCAGCACCGAAGCTCCCAGAGCTGCCGCCGCTATAGAGACCGCTATCCCCTCGGTATGATCGGAGTATCCCACCCGAAGACCGAAGGCCTCCCTCATGGTGAGCATGGAGCGAAGATGCACATCCTCCAGGGGAGCGGGATATTCCGAGGTGCAGTGCAACAGGGTAACCTGATTTTCCAGGATCTCTCTTCCTTCGGGGGAAGCATAGGCTTTCAAAAAGGCTTCACGGGAAGGAGTTCCTTCTTTTTTCAGATATCCGAAGGCAAGACAGGAGAGGGCGGTTTCCACCTCCCCGAGAGTGCTCATGCCGGTGGAGAGAATAAGAGAAACCCCTTTTTGCGCGGTGCGGAGCAGGAGCGGGGCGTTGGTAACCTCTCCGGAAGCGAGCTTGATGGTTTGCAACCCCAGCTCATCCGTCAGAAAGTCCAGGCTCTCTTCATCGAAGGGGGTGGAGAGAAAGTCGATCTTGCGTTCCCCACAGTATTCCAGAAGGGTTTTTTGTGCCTCATAGGGCAACTCCAGCCGGCGGAGCATGTCGTACTGGCTCTC